>CASDZK010000016.1 GCA_949286165.1 uncultured Alistipes sp. | reverse complement strand
ACCGATATATCATCATCATCAACACTCCGGACACGAATAAAAAAGAAATCGGCTGCAACTTCAAAAATTGCAGCCGAATATCATTCTGCATTATGCAAAGAAGCCGACCTCAAAAATTCTCTTTTGGGTCGGCCTCTTTTTATTATTCGTTCTTTTTCTCTTAGGAAAAACGACGCTTCGGATTATATTTTCTATCTTTGTTGACAATCGGCCGGAACGGACGCAACCGGCCGGAATTTCGTCGAACCCGTAAACACGTATGAAAGGAATAATCTTAGCCGGAGGCAGCGGCACCCGGTTGTATCCGATTACCAAAGGCGTATCGAAACAACTGCTGCCCATATACGACAAACCGATGATTTATTATCCGCTGTCGGTGCTCATGCTGGCGGACATCCGCGAAATCCTCGTCATTTCGACGCCGGAGGACCTTCCCGCATTCCGAAGGTTATTAGGCGACGGTTCCGACTACGGAGTCCGGTTCGAATATGCGGAACAACCGTCTCCGGACGGGTTGGCGCAGGCTTTTGTCATCGGTTCGGAATTTATCGGGGAAGATGCGGTATGCCTCGTACTGGGCGACAACATTTTTTACGGGCAAAGTTTTACCCGCATGCTTCTGGAAGCCGTGGAAACGGCCGAGAAACAGCAAAAAGCGACCGTATTCGGTTACCGGGTGGACGATCCGGAACGGTACGGCGTAGCGGAATTCGACGAAAAGGGCAACTGTCTGTCCATCGAAGAGAAACCGGAGCGGCCCAAATCGAACTATGCGGTGGTAGGGCTTTACTTCTACCCGAACAAAGTGGTGGAAATCGCGCGGGACATCCGGCCGTCGGCCCGGGGAGAACTGGAAATTACCGCCGTCAATCAGCGATTCCTGAACGACGGGAAATTGAAAGTGCAGACGCTGGGACGAGGATTCGCATGGCTGGACACGGGAACGCACGACTCCCTTTCCCAAGCCTCCATATTCATCGAAGCCATAGAAAAACGGCAGGGACTGAAAGTGGCGTGTCTGGAGGAAATCGCTTTTCGCAAAGGATGGATAAACCGGGAAAAGCTGCAAGAATTGGCACGTCCCATGCTTAAGAACGGATACGGACAATATATCATCAAATTGTGAATATGAACGTCATTCCAACGGCTTTGCAAGAGGTCGTCATTCTGGAACCCCGGATTTTCGGAGACGACCGGGGATATTTCATGGAAAGTTTCTCGCAAAGAGACTTCGAAAAGGCGGTAGGTCCCGTCCGGTTCGTTCAGGACAACGAATCGCGGTCGGTCCGCGGCGTTTTGCGCGGACTGCATTACCAGCTTCCGCCTCACGCGCAAAGCAAATTAGTGCGCGTAATCGAAGGACGCGTCCTCGACGTAGCCATAGACATCCGCCGAGGCTCCCCCTCTTTCGGACAACACGTCGCCGTGGAATTGAGCGGCGAAAACCGCCGCCAGCTTTTTATTCCGCGGGGATTCGCACACGGATTCGTCGTTTTGAGCCCGTCGGCCCTGTTCCAATACAAGTGCGACAACTTTTACGCTCCGGAAAGCGAAGGTGGGATATGCTGGAACGACCCGCAGATAGGCATCGACTGGAAACTGGACGGGAAGGAACCGACGCTTTCCGAAAAGGACCGGCGGCATCCCAATCTCGCCGAGGCGGTCTTGTTCGATTATTCCGAAAAACTTTACTGATTCATGAAAATACTGGTAACCGGCGGCAACGGGCAGTTAGGCCGTTCCCTGAACAAAATCGGCGCGGCGTATCCGCAACACGCCTTCGTCTTTACGGACATGCCGGAAGCGGATATCACGGACCCCGGCCGCATGGAGGGACTCATAAAGAGTGAGCAGCCGGAACTCATCGTCAATTGCGCGGCCTATACCGCCGTGGACAAGGCGGAAAGCGATCCGGCCTCCGCCCGCCGGATCAACGCCGAAGGACCCCGGATTCTGTCCGGCATCGCCCGCGAAACGGGAATCGGATTGATACACATATCCACCGATTACGTTTTCAGCGGGAAAGCGTACCGTCCCTGGACCGAAAACGATCCGGCCGAGCCCTCCGGCGTTTACGGCCGGACCAAACGGGCGGGCGAAGAGGCCGTATTGGCTTCCGGATGCCGGGCCGCCGTCATTCGTACGGCCTGGCTCTATTCGGAATTCGGGAACAACTTCGTGAAAACCATGCTCCGGTTAGGCCGGGAACGGGACGAATTGCAGGTCGTGTACGACCAGATCGGCTCTCCGACATACGCGACGGACCTGGCCCGTGCGATCCTCGCCGTAGCGGAACAAGGGCTTAACGGATGCGAAATTTACCATTACAGCGACGAAGGCGCCGTTTCTTGGTACGATTTCGCCCGAACCATATTCGACCTCGCCGGATTCCGGGTACGGGTAAAAGCCATAAAATCCGAACAATACGCCGCTCCCGCACCCCGGCCGGCATACAGCGTTCTGGCCAAGGACAAAATCAAAACGCTAGGCGTACCGGTCCCCTGGTGGAAAGACTCTTTAGCCGAATGCCTGAACCTATTGCAAACACAACTGCAAATTCAAACGCAACCATGAAAAATATTCTGATCACGGGAGGAGCCGGATTCATCGGCTCCCATGTCGTACGACTGTTCGTCAATCGGTATCCGGATTACCGTATCGTCAATCTGGACAAGCTGACCTATGCGGGAAACCTGGAAAATCTGAAAGACATCGAAAATCGCCCCAATTATACGTTCGTTCAGGGAGATATTTGCGATTACGAACGCATGCTCGGGCTTTTCCGGGAATACGACATCGACGGAGTCATTCATCTGGCCGCAGAAAGTCATGTGGACCGGAGCATCCGGGACCCTTTTACCTTCGCCCGGACAAACGTGTTGGGAACGCTTTCGCTTTTGCAGGCGGCCCGGACCCACTGGGCGGGAAACCATGAGAACCGCAGATTCCATCACGTCTCCACCGACGAAGTGTACGGGGCTTTGACATTCGAAGAAACTCCCTTTCGCGAAACGACGAAATACGACCCGCACAGCCCTTACTCCGCCTCCAAAGCTTCTTCGGACCATTTTGTCCGGGCTTTCCACGACACTTACGGATTGCCGACACTCGTAACCAACTGTTCCAACAATTACGGTCCCTGCCAGTTCCCGGAAAAATTGATACCCCTATGCATCAACAACATCCGGACAGGAAAACCGCTGCCCGTGTACGGCAAGGGGGAAAACGTGCGCGACTGGCTTTACGTGGAGGATCATGCCCGCGCCATCGATCTGATTTTCCACCAGGGAAAAACAAACGAAACTTACAATATCGGAGGGAACAACGAACGGAAGAATATCGACCTGATCCGGATCGTTATCAAAACCGTGGACAGATTATTGGGAAACCCGGAAGGGACCTCGGAGAAACTAATTACTTACGTCACGGACCGGGCCGGACACGATCTGCGATACGCCATCGACTCTTCCAAGCTCATGAACGAGCTGGGATGGCGGCCGGAAGTCCGCTTCGAAGAAGGGATCGAACGGACGGCCCGCTGGTATCTGGAAAACACGCGATGGCTTGAAAACATCGATTCCGGAACCTATCGCAAATACTACGAAGAAGTGTATGGAAGCCGATAATTTTTTCTTTCATTCATATACGTTCGTCGATTAGTTCCGCATTTTCATCTATTTCTGTCAAAAAATAGGTAACGGATGCTTATTTTTGAACAGTATATTTCATGAAAATATACATAACAAGTTTTTTTTCACATTTTCACTTTTATATTAAAAAATATTTCATTATGTTTGGAACATAATTATCCATTTACCCTTAAAAACATACCGATATGGAAACGAAAATTTTATTTGCGACATTTTTTTTAACCTTATCTTTTTTATCTTGCGATAAGGAACCTATCGTATTGCCCGAAAATCCCCCTTCGCCGATCAATATCAACGAAAATGAATTAACACAGAGTTTCGGAACAGAAACTGAAGAAAAAATAATTTCGATCAGTTCCAATTATGGATGGCAATATCGGAGAAAAAACAGCAGTTCCGCTTCATGGCTCCATATCAAAGACTATCCGGCAGACAACAAACTGAGCATACGAGTAGCGGAAAACAAGAATTATAAATCCCGGGCGGACGAAATCGTCATTTTTAACAATACGGATAAAAAAACCATTTCAGTAACTCAATCCGGAACGACCAATTACGTACCGGAATCGTCTGATAACTTCTCCGGACCCGCCCAAATAGAAATCTTGGATGCCCAATGGGAACAAGGAGAAGGAGGATGTCAAGACATGTACTTGCTGTCCAATAGCAAAGACGGAAATCCTCTGTCTTATATGTTATGGGAACAACAACGCGATCCCGAAAGCAATAATTATATATCTGTTCGATATACGATCAGCACGGTAGGAACTCCCAAATACTTATCCGTCCAACCTGTCCAGGAAATCAAAGGCAGATCTTTTTCAAAAATAAAATTGTATTATTCAAGCGGAACCTTAAAAGACCAGTTATTTCTGGATTCCACGATTGTGACGGGAAATACCCCTTTCATCGTTACCCTTCCCGATGATACCAGAAGCATAACGGAATTGAAACTGGAAGCTTATCCTTCGGAATACGAAGGGAAACAAATCGTCGCGCTGGCGGAAATCGCCCTTTACGAAGAGGCTCGAACAGTAGCTTACGAACCATTCTCGGATGCCTCCTGCAGAACACTGAAAGAAGGGACGACCAGCGAAAGCATCGACCGCATTCCTTTCAACATATTTACAGCGAATATGGCCCACTATGTCTTTTTGGACCAATACCCGGCTAATCGAATGAAAACCGTCAACGCCACACCGCAAGAAAACTATCCTCTGAATCCGGGCAGTTATGACGAAATTCCGAATCCGACCGGCTTGTACTATGACGACGATTATCTGATTGTTTTTGTCGGATCGACGGGAGGTAATAACATAGCCATGAGAATCGTCAATATAGAAGGACAAATCGATTATTCACTACCTTTACATGAAGGCGTGAACTTTTTACCCCTGTATTCGGGACAAGGAGGTTACGGATTCATCCGATATGAAAAAGGTTCTGTCGGCACTTACCCGGAAATATTTCTCAATCTGGCATCCGGATCCGAAACCGAATAAATTTCGCAAATATATGTCTTAAAGAGGCCGACCCAAAAGAGAATTTGGTCGGTCTCTTTTTACCGATTACCCTAAAATTTCTGAAATACGATTTAGCTCGGAAGAGGTAAACCGCATATTGGATAAGGCCCCTATATTTTCTTGAATCTGATCGGCCGAACTGGCTCCGCACAACACGGAACAAACACGATCATCGCGCAACTGCCACGCAATCGCCATCTGAGACAACGTTTGTCCCCGGGAAAACGCTACTTCGTGCAAAGCATTAATCTGTCCCTGCTTGTTCCGAACTGTTTCCGGCGTAAGAAAGGGGCTGTCGCTCGCTGCCCGGGAACGAGCCGGAATCCCAGACAAATATTTGCCGCTGAGCAAACCTCCCGCCAACGGAGAAAACGAAACGGTACCCAATCCCAACGACCGGTGCAGTTCCAACAATTCCGTTTCCGGATCCCGTACAAACAGGGAATAGCGGACTTGATGAACGACGACCGGAACCTGCATTTTCCGCAACCACTCCACCGCCTCTTTCAATTTATCGGCAGGATATTTGGAAAGCCCCACATACAACGCTTTCCCTTTTCGGACGATATCGGCCAAAGTCGTCATCGTTTCCTCCAACGGAGTCTGAGGATCGTACCTGTGCGAATAAAAAATATCCACATAATCCAACCGCATACGCCGCAGACTCTGGTCGATGCTCGCCATCAAACTTTTCCGGGAACCCCAGTCCCCGTAAGGACCCGGCCACATGGCATGTCCCGCTTTCGTCGCAATAATCAGCTCATCCCGGTAAGGTTTCAAATGGTCGTGCAAAATCCGCCCCAAACATATTTCCGCACTGCCGGGCGGAGGACCGTAATTATTGGCCAGATCGAAATAGGTAATTCCCCGGTCGAATGCGGAGAATACCATGTTCCGTCCCGCATCTCCGTCGTCCGATTCTCCGAAATTATGCCAAAATCCCAAAGATATGCGAGGCAACAGCAATCCGCTGTTCCCGCACCGGGCGTATTCCATCCGATCATACCTGCCGCAATCGGCCTTATACGTTTTTTCCATAACCCATTCGATTCATATATAATCGTTCCTGTCCCGTTCTTATTCGTACAAAATCATTATCTTTGTAAAGGTATCATTATTATTTATCAAATTCAGCTTTTTCCAATGAAAAAAACAATCGCATGCCTCATCGGTTTTCTCTTATTCGGAAACCTGTTACTGGCCCAAAACAGTAAAAACGCTCAAAAAGCCCGACATATCGTCCTTATCGGCAGCGACGGCTTCAGCGCAGACATCATCCGGAACCATCCCGGAGCCTTTCCGAACATCGAAGCCTTAATGCGGGAAGGCAGCTACACTCTGGAAGCACGAAGCGTACTCCCTTCTTCCAGCGCGGTAAACTGGAAAAGCATGATATCCGGCGCGGGCCCGGAAATCCACGGATACACGGAATGGGGAAGCAAAAAACCGGAACTTCCGTCCAGAGTTACCAACGCGTGGGGCCTATTTCCCTCCATCATCGGAGAAACTCGCCTGCAAAAGCCCGAAACACTCATCTGTGCGGGATACACCTGGGACGGAATCGGTTATTTATATGAAAAAGAGGCTGCTTCAGTCAATTATGCGGCCAAAGACGATCAACAACTGACCGATTCCATCGTATCTTATTTTGTCCGGAACAAACCTTATTTCACATTCGTCGCATTTGCCGAACCGGACGGGGCCGGCCACGGGCACGGATGGGAAAGCGACGAATATTTCAACGCCTGCAAAGAAATCGACACTTACGTGGGGGAAATAACCGCAGCGGTCGATAAAGCCGGCGTACGCGACAATACCATCATCATCTTTACGGCCGACCATGGAGGGAAAGGAAAGGGACACGGAGGAAAAAGCATGAATGAAATGCAAATTCCATTCGTCATTACAGGAAAAGGCATCAAAAAAGGATACAAAATAGAAGACAGCGTGATGCAATTCGACTGCGCGGCGACAATCGCCCATATCATGAAAATCACGCCCCCTCAGGCATGGATCGGACGCCCGGCGCAAACGGTTTTCGGCAAATAAAAAACGATCGGACCTCACATCGTCAAACCATGAAATCGGCACATATCCATCTGCGAGCCCTGGAACCCGAAGACATCGATTTTCTGTATCGCTGGGAAAACGATCCGGCCGTATGGAACGTAAGCAACACGATCACGCCATATTCGAAATTCATCTTACAGAAATACATCGAGACGTCCCATCTCAGCATTTTCGAAACGAAACAAATCCGTTTCGTCATCGTGCATTCGACAACCGACCGTCCCATCGGGGCCATCGACCTGTTCGATTTCGATCCGTACAACCGGCGGGCGGGTATAGGCATATTGATTCACGAAGAAAAAGAACGAAGGCAAGGATACGCTTCCGAAGCTTTGAAGCTGATTCTGCAATACGGTTTCCACACGTTGGACCTCCACCAGCTCTATTGCAACGTCAATCCGGAAAACACGGCCAGCATGCGGTTATTCCTGAAACACGGATTCGTCCCGACCGGGACGAAAAAAGAGTGGGTTCGCATTCAAAATCGCTGGCAGGACGAGATATTGTTACAACGGATCTACAAAGAAGAAGATGAATAAAAAAATGAGGCCGACCCAAAAGAAGATTTTTGAGGTCGGCTTCTTTTGGATATGTGAATTAGTCAAAACGACCGTTCGACAGACGCTCGCTCCTGAAACGGTTGATTGTCCTGAAATCCGGCCGGATCATCCCGGACAGCCCCATGTAGTTCACGTTCTCTCTCAACAACCGCTCCATCCTGCGCCCGGAGTATACGTTGCACATATAGGAATACACGAGTACCTTCAGCAGCATCCGCGGATGGAAGCTGCTCGTTCCGCCGCCCTCATACGTAGACTCTATCCCCGTGATGTCAAGCCTGTCTATTACCGCACTGACTCTCCGCACCGGATGACTTTCCGATATCAGCTCCCCAATGTGGGCGAAAAAAGAAGACTGTCGTTCTGATGGTACGATTTATATACTATCTTTGCTCCCATGGTAAATGACTGTTTATCTTTTTTAGCACTATAAATACAACGATCTTTTACCATAAAACAACGGTTATCTCACTTTTTTCAGCAAGATAACCGTTCGTTTTTTTATATCGCCCCCCAAAAAACTTTCTCACAGATTGACAGTGCAAACTGTACGCATCAATACACAAAAAGAGGATGACCTCAAAGCCTATTGACTTTTGGGCCACCCTCATTTTTCAATCGTCCGTTTCTAATCTTCAATGACCAGTCGCAACCCGACATTGTTAGAACCTTGCCATTTCAAGCGGGACGTACGGTAAGCGGCCGTCGCATCCTTTTCGCGGCTGATCCACGATCCTCCCCGCACAACAACGGATTCGTTATCCGCCTGAACCGTTTTATCTTTTTTCTTTGCGTAAGGAGCATATTCCGTTCTCGTCAATTCCGCCAGATTTCCGTGCATATCGTACAATCCGAAAGCATTGGGCTTATACTCTCCTACTCCCTGCGGAATCATCCGTCCGTCATCCACCCGGTCATTCTTCGGCAAATAATTGTAATAAGGGAACCACGGATCCTCCTTGGACATCGGCTGCGGATCGATACCCGTCACAGCCATTTTTTCAAGCTGAACATCGGCCAGATTCTCGTATCCGCCGAAATCAACGCCTTTATTTCCGAACCAGAAATCCGTATCGCTACCGGCACGGCAAGCCCACTCCCACTGCGTTTCGGTAGGCAAAGTGACATTCAGTCCCGTTTTTTCCTTCAATTTATCGCAATAATCCATCGCTTCGTTATAAGAGACCCGAACGACGGGTTGGCCGGGTTTGTTGGCCGGATATCCCGGAGTCGTATGGTCTTTCCAGAATTGCGCATAAATACGGCTGTCGTATTCCGGAAATATAGCTTCGTATTGCTCGTTGGTAATCTCTTTTTCGCTCATCCAGAACGCCTTTTTTACGACGGCTTTATGCTCGGGAGCCGACACAGGACGATTGTTGTCTCCCATAACGAAAGAACCGGCAGGAATCCGGACAAACGCGATTTTCACACCCGGAGCAATTTCTACCTCTTTTCGGGTTTCCCCCGCCTGAGTCTGTAAATCTTTAACGGCTTCTTCCGTCATCGGCCAACGTTTCACAGAGACTTTAGAATAAACGGGAGCGGTCTCCGGTTCCGGCATTACGGCCGTTACCGGCCCCTGGGCTTTCAGATAATCGGCATAAGCCGCGATTTCCGCCTGCCAGTTCACTCCGGCTCCATTGGCGTATTTATCGGCCAACTCTTCCCGTCTCGAAATTTGTTTGATGCCGTGAATATCGTTGGCATTGAACATTCCCCAATAAGGCGCATTCATATCGATCCATGCATACAGTTTCCGCCATTCGGCATCCGTCAACCGGACATTTTTATGCCCTTCTTTCAGCATGCGCACCACTTCACTGGTGGAAGCATGATATTCGTACGGTTTCATCACGTACATATCCGCTTCCGGCCCCTGACGATTCACATACGGATGAAAGGCCAAATAACTTTTTCCGTAATAACGCGTACCGCTCCAATCGGTAATACCCACGCGGGAAGTATCCTTAAAGTTAGGAATATCGGCATTTTCGCCATTGTGGCAAGCCACGCAGGCCCGATCAAGTATCGGCTGTATGTCCAGACCGAAAGTAATGGAATGAGGTCCTCCTTCGGTAACCAGAATGGAGGAAGGCTGTTTCTTCGATGCGATATTATTGCTCGGACGGGGCAACGTATTCTGGTCCTCATGACATCCCACGCACGACACCACCTCGCCCGGCATACCCGTCAACCAGCTGCGCATCCACTGTACCGCCCTGCCTTCGGCATCAAGCGGCTGCAAAGAAATCGGCGTATTGGCCGGAATCGTAAAGATACAGGAACCGTCTTCCTCCACAGGCACGGTCCCCAGCAAACGCTTGATGTCCCAACCGCTCTGGATTCCCTGCATGTAATGGTCGGAAAGCGTATTCAAATACGCATATTCATACGCAAAAACCCGCAACTCCTTGACAGTTCCCCGTTTCACGCCTCGTAAACCTTCGCCTTCGTAAACATCCTGTATATATACGGTAGCCTCTTTGCTCCCCGGTTTGATCTTATCGGGAATAACCGGCGGCACCGGCCGTTTTTTTACGGGAATGCTGTAAATGAACCCTTCGCCTTCATTCAACGCCAAGGGAGTGACATTATCGAAAATATCCACCAGATAAATTCCCCAACGCGTATTGGGAGCCAATTTGGCCGTAACCAAAAAATAATCGTCGTTCAACGGATAAGGTTTGATAAACTGCGGCCATACGCCGTTTACCAGTTCGTCTTTTATTTCAGGCACGATTTCCCGCGTACTGAACGGAATCTCCTGCACCATCCCCTTCTCCTCCTTGCGAGAAATGGACGGATCGAAAATAATCATCCGACCGGAGCGGGCAATCCCGTGATGTCCGGAAATAATCCCTACGAAACGGACCGTATTGCCCGGCAACGGTTGCATATCGAAAATGGCGTTCGGGAACAAAGACCCGCTGCCGTACAATGACTTCTGTTCGGTTCCGTCCGGATTCATGTGCATCACGATACGTGAGAAATAATGGGTCAGATCGGTATATTCCCACCGGGTGTACATGATTTTTCCGTTAGCCAACGGGGTCGGATGCCAGTTCGCGTCCTGGTCGAAAGTCAAACGACGCATCTCTTTGGTTTTGGGGTTGTACTGCACCATATTCCCTACCGGATCGGAACCATTGACGCAGGGAACTCCGTTATAGCCGATATTAGACACGGCGATTACTCGTCCGTCAGGCAAATAGGTCGCATCGATAAACTCCAAATCCAATTCATCGTTCTCAATGACCTGATGCAACCCGGTTCCGTCGGTATTGACCTCGAACACTCTCCACCGGTTCATCGAATCCAGCGAAGTAAACATCAACCGATCCGCATTCCAATGCAACACCGGATCGGCGATGGATGCTCCCTTGCGAGGCGCTTTCAAAACCGTGCGGGACCGAAGGTCGCCTCTGAGATTGGATAATTCCACTAGTTCCGCATCGAACCCGTTCCGCCATGCCGACATTTGATTGGACCAGTTGTTCGGCTGGGTTCCCAAATTAGGCGTCATGATCTGTTTGTCATGGTCTCCCACCCGATACCGGATCGTCAATATCTTATCCACATCCAGCAACGGATTGGCGAACAGAATCTCCTTTTTCAAAGCCAACGCCTTTACCGCCCGGTCCACCGCCGCCGAATCTCCCGTTTCCAATCCTTCAAAACCCGCCTCGGTCAAACCGGCCAATTCCGCCAATTTACGTTCAGCCGCAATGACATCGAACCCTTGCATTTTTTTCATATTATCTACTGCCGCACGTACCGCCTTCAAATTAATCCAGCGAACCTCCTCCTTCAATTGATCCAAATCGAATCCGGCCGGCAAAACCGTCTGCCCGACAGGGGAGGCATTATCCAGAGCATATATTTGCGTACCGCACAAACAAAGCCCCAATCCCAACAATATCAATTCCTTTTTCATAATTCCATAAATTTTCTTGATACAAAAACGATTCATCCTCTTTTCGCAAAAATAACGAATCGATTAGAATACAGTCATAATCTTTTATTATAATATATAACGAAACCGAATAATAATTATATATCTCTTTCTTATATCAAAAACAATTTTTCTAACGGGAAGAAAGATATACAACGACAAAAAACGCAAAACCGTTTCGTGACAACCGCCCCAATACTCTACACATTAAAGTTACAAAAGGCCGGAGCCCCCCCTCCTCCTGTTTATTTACTTCGGTTTTCCTTGCAGAATTTTCCGCCCGTCCAAAAATGCTTACTTCCACTCAAAGATACAACAAATATTCATTTTCCCGTCAATCATCATGCCTTTCAAAAAGATTTTCCCCGTTTTTCCAACCGGTTGTTTCCTCAACCGACCGTCTCCGTTTTCTCAAATACGTTTAAAATTTACGTACCTTTGCGGCAATCGGACATTCATCATAAAAATTATGAAATACCTGTTGTCATTCGGCCTATTTATCAGTATCTGTTGGAGTTGTTCCCTCGAGAAAAAAGAAAAATTTTCAACGCATACTTCCGAAACCCTCCATTATGCCACCGGATTTTCCTATACAGAAAATCCGAAATATACCGTTGTGGACATCAGGAATCCCCGCGACACAGGCTACGTATTGGTTCGGTATATTCTGGTCGATCGACGGAAACCCCTGCCGGATTCCCTTCCGGAAGGACAGGTTATCCAGATTCCCGTAAAAAGCGCAGTGGCATTTGGGACTATCCCTTGCGGAGCCTTGTCGGAATTAAACGTCCTGCAAACGCTGAAAGGGGCGACCGACATCGAATACATTCGGATAGATTCCGTAACTCAAAAAATAAAAACAGGCGAAATTCAATCCGTAGGCAACAGTTACATGCCCGATTTGGAAAAACTAATCATGCTGCAACCGGAAATCATCTTCACGGCTCCATTGGATCAATCTTTACAGAACAAATTGACGGAGTTGGGACTCAACACGATAATCTGCACGGAATTTACCGAATCGTCCCCGCTGGGACGCGCCGAATGGTTAAAGTTGTACGGACTGCTTACCGGAACACGAACGACGGCCGACTCCTTGTTCCGGCGAACAGAACAAAACTATCTGAAAGCCAAACGGCGAGTAGATTCCGTTAGCCGCAGACCGTCATTACTGGTTGAAAAAAAATACGGACAGGTTTGGTATATTCCTTCAGAAAACAGTTATGCAGCCAATTTATATCGGGATGCAGGAGCTAACTACACCTGTCAAGCTCATGGAAGTAATCCGGAAAAATCCATTCCTCTCTCCTTCGAACAAGTATGGACCCGATACGCCGATGCGGACATCTGGCTATTCAAGTACTTCGACTCGGAACGCCCCTTACTATCGCTGAGCGATCTCCAAAAAGAAAACGAAACTTACGCCAAATTCAAACCGTTCAAAACCCAACAAATATACGCCTGTAACTCTGCTTTCGCTCCCTATTACGAACAGGCCACTTTCAGACCCGACTTAATTCTGTACGATCTGATAGCTATCTTTCACCCGGAAATACTGCCGGATTACCAACTGCAATTCTTCCACAAATTAATTTCAGAATCATGCGTTTCACACTCAATCGACTAACGTTATATTCACTATTGTGTCTGCTATTGGTTACACTCTTCATCGTCAATATTCTTTTCGGATCGGTAAGCATCCCAATAAAAGAGGCCTGGCGGTTGATTTGGGAAACAGACCCGGCCTTGGAAAAATGGCAAGTCATCATCAGAACAACCCGCATTCCGCAAACCGTCACAGCTCTTTTTGCCGGCATGTCCTTAGCCGTCAGCGGCTTATTGTTACAAACTCTTTTCAAAAATCCGTTAGCCTCCCCTTCTATTATGGGTATTACTTCCGGCGCAGGATTGGGTGTCGCCTTCGTTACTCTTTTTACCGGATCGGCATCCGCATTCGGATTCTACGGTCACATGGCCGTAATCAGCGGAGCCATGTTGGGAGCTATGGGTGTACTAGGCATTATTCTGGTATGCTCCAACTGGATCAAAAATAACGTTATGTTATTGATTATCGGAATCATGGTCAGTTATCTGGCCAACTCCATCATATCGTTATTGAGTTTCTACGCTTCAGCGGAAGGCATCGTTTCCTATGTAATGTGGGGAATGGGTAATTTCACTGCCGTAAGCCGGGCGAGTATGCCTTATTTTATCGGGTTCAGTCTGTTCGGACTTATTATCTCCATATTTTTGATAAAACCGCTGAATGCCTTTCTGCTCGGAGAACGATACGCACAAAATTTAGGGATTCCGATTCTTCGCTCCCGATTCATCATGCTCCTGACAACCGGGTTATTGACTGCCATTGCCACAGCATTCTGCGGTCCCATATCGTTTATCGGATTGGCCGTTCCCCATATCAGCCGATTATTAAGTCGTTCCTCCAACCACAATCACTTGCTACCTTTGACCATCCTATTGGGAGGCATCGTCACTTTATTCTGTAATTTTTGTACGGTTGCTTTCACTTCCGGAACCGTCATTCCCATCAACGTCATTACACCATTAATGGGAGCACCGGTCATTTTATATGTCATTATCAATCAAAAACGATCGACCGACTTCTCATAAAAAATATTCTATCGAATATACCTTACGCGAACCGCCATCTCCGAAATTCTCGTTGAATCTCCTTCCGTTTTTTGAAACGAAGAGTGCACTCTTCCGATCGAAAACCCGACAAAGCGTTCCACAGTCTTCATTTGCCAACCATGAATTCAAACTATTTATTCCATCTCGATAATCCGAAAATCAAACAATCATAAAAGACGAAAAAAAGAAGGCCCGAGTTTACCCGGACCTTCTCCATAAGATTTTTATCAAAACTATTTAGCAGCCTTCTTTGCAGCTTTAGCGGCTTTCTTTTCTGCTTTTTTAGCAGCTTTAGCGGCTTTCTTTGCAGCTTTAGCATCAGTTTCAACCGCTTTCTTTACTTCCTTAGACGGTTTTACTTTTGCAATCGCAATGAATTCACTGTTGTCGAAATATTTAGTGAATTCCACTTCGTTACCTGCTTTTTCTGCATAAGAAGGATCTTTTGCAATCGCAGCTTTCAGGTTAGAGATAACTCCGTTCTGATCGCCTTCTTTAGCTGCGATAATCGCTTTCAGATAGTCTGCCTGAGCCGAATTTTCACGAGCCAAGATTGCTTTTGCATTGGGCAAGTTGCCGTTGCATACTTCCGCTACAGCCAGATTGTAACCGTTCAACACTTTAACGGCTGCATCATAATTGCCTTCTGCTAAGTTAACCAGACCCAAATTGTATTTAGCTTCCGGAGTATTGATAGCCGAGAAGAACTTCTTAGCTTCCGCTTTGTTGCCTTCGAACAGAGCGATCACACCCAGGTTGTTAGCTACTTCCGGAGCGGAAGAGTTGATCTGAGCCGCTTTTGCGATAGCCGATTTAGCTTCGTTTACTTTACCTTCTTTCGCCAGCACTACACCCAAGTTGTTCCAAGCTCTCCAGCAAGAAGAATATTTCTTCGTAGCGGCCGCATAGATGGTAGCTTTCGTTTGGTTATCCGTGTACAGCGTAGCCGCATACAGCATTTCTTCGATATTCAAAGAGGAAACGTTGTTGGCAACGGCAGCTTTCAGTTCATCGTCAGACAAACCTTCTACATCCACATTCATAATCAACTTGCTACGACGCAATTCAGGCAAAATCTTTTCAGCCAAGATTTTGAATACGGAAGACATGTTCTTGATTTCTTCGTCACGTTTAACGGGATCGCTGTACATTTGCAGAATCTGCAGGATCACATCTTTTTCAGGAATATCGGAAGCCTGAACCAATTCTTTGAAACCGTCCCAGTCTTCGCCCAAAGCATCCACGTCAAACGTAGGTTCAACAGGCATGTTGTCTTTCTTGAACTTTTTAGCCAAAGCTTCTTGAGTGTTTTTTCCACGTTTTACGGACAATTCGTCATTAAAATCAACGGGACCGTCGGGAGAAGCGTATGCTTTAGTATACAAATCGCTCAACGTTTTCTTCGGCTGATTGTAATTTTCTTTGATGAAATCTTCCAAAGTCTTGATTTCTTCGCTGGTCAACTGAGCCGGACGAACGTTCGCTCTGTTGATCTGGAACATGATTTTCGCTTCGTTGGTAATGGTAGTCACACGTTTGAAGTTATCGGGAGCGTATGCCAACTGCGCGAAATCGTCAGCCAGCAATTGAACGGTACTGATACCTTTCGCCACTTCGATTTCTTCAGGAAGAGCAATGAAATCTTTCGGTTTTTTCTTGCAGTCCTTGCAGCACTTGCCTTCAACACGCAAAACCAACGTGGACAATTTGGCTTCCGGTTTATACGGGAAAGAAACTTCGCCGGAAACGCTGCCGCCTTGTTTATAGCTGACAACCGTGTAATTGTCTTTCACTTTTTCTCCTTGCAGGTATTTGGGAGTGCCGGCAATTTCGCCGCCTTCATATACCAAAACCGGAGTAATCTTCACAACCGCCTTCTTCGAGAACATCTTTGCGGGGAATTCAATCGTATAAGTTGCATTCACGGCATCTCCCTTCAGCGTCAGGATAGTCGGAGTGCAAGAAACACGAATGTCACTCACATTTTTAGAGATCTTCTTGAAACAGTCGCAGCTTGTTAATGTAATCGCCATAGCAGCGAGTACAAAACCAACTTTCATAAACTTTTTCATAATCAATGAGTTAATTAATTGTTTTTAATATTTAAACTTCTTTGTTACCTTTCTTCTCACTAAGTTTTAATGCACAAATATAATAATATATTTTTAATGTCCTTCTTTTTTATAAGATTTGTAAAACTTTTTCAGCAATCTCTTTGTCTATCGAAAATTTCATTCTACAAAACTTATCATTTTCCGGCTTTTTCCTGTTTTCCAGGACGAGGAATCAATGCTTTTCTCGACAATTTCAATTTCCCGTTTTTCGGATCCAAATCCAGAAGTTTTACTTCTATCGTATCGCCTTCTTTCAGTCCCGTTTCTTCCATGGTTTCGAACCGACGATGATCGATTTCCGAAATATGGAGCAAACCGTCTTTGCCCGGCATAATTTCAACAAATGCGCCAAACGGCATGATCGACTTCACTTTTCCCTTGTAAATTTCGCCGACTTCCGGAATAGCGACGATCGTCTTGATGCGGGCCAAAGCCGCCTCGATCGATTCCTTATTGACACCGAAGATATCCACGATACCCTTTCCGTCCGTTTCGGTAATCGTTATCGTCGTTCCCGTTTCCTTCTGCATTTCCTGAATTACCTTTCCTCCGGGACCGATAACCGCGCCGATAAACTCGGAAGGAATCGTAATCTTTTCCACACGGGGAACATGCGGCTTGTATTCCGCGCGCGGTTCGGATATCGTCTCAAGAATCTTGCCAAGAATGTGCATGCGTCCTACCCGCGCCTGTTCCAACGCTTTCGCCAACACTTCATACGATAATCCGTCAACCTTGATATCCATCTGCGTAGCGGTAATTCCGTCTTTAGTTCCCGCTACCTTGAAATCCATGTCGCCCAGATGATCTTCATCGCCCAGAATATCAGACAAAATGGCATATTTTCCCGTTTCAGTATCGGAAATCAATCCCATGGCAATGCCCGAAACCGGTTTTTTCAGTTTCACACCCGCATCCATCAGCGCCAACGTTCCGGCACATACGGTCGCCATGGAAGAAGAACCGTTGGATTCGAGAATATCCGATACCACGCGAACGGCATAAGGATTGTCTTCCCCCAGCGGCACCATAGGCTTCAAAGCCCGGAACGCCAGATTGCCGTGACCGATTTCCCGACGCGACACCCCGCGGGCCGGACGCGCTTCCCCCGTAGAGAACGGCGGGAAATTATAATGCAGGACGAACTGTTCCGAACCTTGCATCAACACCTCGTCGATCATCTTTTCGTCCATCTTGGTTCCCAAAGTCACTGTCGTCAACGATTGTGTTTCGCCCCGGGTAAATATCGCCGAACCGTGAGCGGCCGGCAGATAGCCCACTTCGCACCAGATCGGACGGATTTCCGTGGTCTTGCGGCCGTCCAACCGGATTCCTTCGTCCAGAATCATCCTGCGCATCGCCTTTTTCAATACGTTATCATGGAAATAACGTTTGATAAGCGGCTTTTTCTCAACCAGTTCCTCCTCCGTAAACTGCGCCATGAACTCTTCTTCGATGGCATCGAACTTATCGCTGCGTTCGTGTTTCGAAGACATGCTGCGCGCTACTTCGTACACTTTATCATAGGTCTCAGCGATGACTTTTTCGCGCAACGCCTCGTCGTTCGTTTCATGACAATAGGTCCGTTTAACGTCTTTCCCCAACTCGCGGGAAAGCTCCATCTGAACTTGGCAATGCTTTTTGATTTCCGCGTGGGCGACCTGAATGGCTTTCAGCATTTCTTCCTCCGACACTTCCTTCATTTCGCCTTCCACCATCAGGATATTGTCGTAGGTAGCCCCCACCATGATATCCAAATCGGCATCGGGAAGTTGGGAAAAAGTGGGATTTACCACCCATTCGCCTTTTACCCGCGCAACACGTACTTCCGAAATGGGTCCGCCGAACGGAATGTCGGAAACGGCCAATGCCGCGGAAGCGGCCAATCCGGCCAATGCATCGGGCATGATATCCGGATCGGCGGAAATCAAATTGACGGTAACGAACACGTCCGCATGAAAATCCGCCGGAAACAACGGACGCAAGGCGCGGTCGATCAGGCGCGCCACCAATATCTCATAATCGGACGCTTTGCCTTCCCGCTTCATAAATCCGCCCGGGAAACGTCCGTTAGCCGCAAACTTTTCCTTATATTCTACCTGCAAAGGCATGAAATCGCAATCTTCCTTTGCCTCTTTCGCCGCTACGACCGTAGCCAGCAACATGGTATTTCCTTGCTTGACCACGACCGCTCCGTCGGCCTGTTTCGCCAACTTTCCCGTTTCGATCGTGACCCGGCGACCATCGCCGAATTCAATCACTTTTTCTGTTACGTTGTACATCTGTTACTTTTTGTTCATTAAATTTTAACCCTCTTTTTCAACTTGTAAAGGTAGAAAAAAGAACCCATAAAAAGAAAAATATTTTTCCGATTCGCAATTATCAATCGAAACGCTCCCTTAAAAAACTATTTCTTTCGGGGGAAATTAGGAGAAAACAGCAGACTCTTTTTATTGATCTGCAACCTTCCGTCCTTTACATACGCCTCCCCGCGCTCCTGCAAATGTTCGGCCATTCGTTCCCGCCAGTAAGCCAGCCGATCGGCACAAGCGGGATCCGAAGCCAGATTCTTCAATTCATAGGGATCCTTTACCAGATCGAAATATTCCTCTTCCCCCCGGTTGTAATTCCACACGTATTTTTCCCTGCCCGAACACAAGGCTACCCAAGAGCTGCCGTTCCGGTAGCAACCGGTGTGTTCCATATCAATATATTCCCTCCATGCCGGCCGGCGTTCGCGCAACAACGTCAGAACGGAACGACCGTCCATATCGGCCGGAACCGTCGCGCCGGCCGCATCCAGAAATGTAGGCAAAACATCACGGATTTCAACCACCCGGTCCACAGCGCTGCCGCATTTTACCTTTCGTTTCATCCCGTCGGGCAATTTGACCAGAAAAGGGACATGGGCAGAACCCTCATAAGGATAGGTCTTGCGCCAATGGTAATGATCCCCCAGCATATCCCCGTGATCGGAAATGAAAACAATCAGCGTATTCTCGTACATCCCCTTTTCCTTCAATGCCGCAACGATTCGTCCGATCTGTTCGTCGATGAAAGAAACCGAGGCGGCATAATGTTTACGCGAATGCAGCGCATGCTCCTTCCCGTAATTGCCGTAAGGAGCGTCGGAACGCTCCATCGGCGGAGCAAATTCGTCGCACCACTCTCCCACGGCGGGTTCCGGCATTTGCCGGTCCGCATATAACTGGAGCATCCGCGCCGGAGGATCGTAAGGGCTATGGGGACGGGCGAAAGAAATTTTCATGAACAACGGGCGGTCCCCCTCGTAAGCTTCGATATGTTCGACCGCCACGTCTCCCGTCCAACGGGTAGGATGCAACCGTTCGTCCAGCAAATAGGTACGGGCCGCATGGTCGTTCCATCCCAATCCCGTGGTATCCGGATTCACGCCGGGGGCCTCCCGGGCAAACCATTGCCGGTAATCGCTGACGAATCCGGGACTCTCCACCCTCCCCGACTCGTCCAAATACAATTCGTGAAAACCATGCGTATTCCGCTGGGGCGTCCAGTGCATTTTACCCACCCCTACAGTATAATATCCGACGCTGTCGAGCATTCGGGGCATTTCGTATTTATATCGTTCGCCGATGCGTCCGTAATATCCCAACAATCCGTGATGCCACGGGGAAAATCCGGTCAACAGGGACGCTCTGGCAGGGGTACTGCTGGGGGTCGAAGAATATCCGTTTACGAATCGATAACCTTCGGAAGCCAAAGCGTCCAGATTCGGCGTATGCACATCGGGATTTACCGTTCCGATATAATCGAACCGCAACTGGTCGGCCATCAGCAAAATAATATTCGGGCGAGATTCGGAACCGTCTCCCGCCCATAAACAGGAAGGGAGCAAACCGGCCGCCATCCAAGCAAGTTTCTTTCTCATATCTTCTTTCTCACGTTTCCATTTCAAAATTTACAATAAAGGAGACAACAGACGGGCGACCGCCTCATAAACACACTCCTTTTTCGGACGGTATTGCCACCGTTCCGGCATGATTCTCCGGGACAATTGCAAATCCTCCAGGAAATCATGTTCCAGCCGCGCCGTTTTTTCCCGGTCGTACAGAAATGCGGTAACTTCGAAATTGTCTTCGAAACTGCGCTCGTCCATATTGGCGCTGCCGACCGCGCTGAACATCCCGTCGATGGACAGGACTTTGGCATGGACGAAACCGCCTCGATAAAGGTATATCTTTACGCCTGCCTCCAACAATTCCGAAATATACGACCGCGTAGCCCAGAAAACGATTTTTCCGTCCGATTTGCTGGGAATCAGCAAACGGACGTCCACCCCGCTCAACGAAGCGACCTTGATCGCCGTAAGGATAGGTGCATTGGGCAGAAAATAAGGAGTCGTGATGTAAATATGGTCCTGAGCCCGGGTAATGGCCGCAAAATAAGCCTGCATGATGGTAGCCCAATCGCTGTCAGGACCGGAAGAAGCGATTTGCACGGCCACATTCCCCCGTTTCGATTGTTTCGGAAAATATTCGGGTTTGTTCAACCGGACGCCGCTCACGAAATACCAGTCGGTAATGAATACGGTCTGCAAAGAAAGCACGGCTTCTCCCTCTATCCGAATATGCGTATCGCGCCACGCCCCCAATTTCCGCTCGCCCAGGATATACCGGTCGGCAATATTCAGTCCGCCCGTAAACGCTATTTTTCCATCCACCACGACGATTTTCCGGTGGTTGCGGTAATTGATCTTGCTGGTAAACATGGGAAAGGCCACCGGCATAAACGGTTTGACCTGCACGCCGGCGGCCGTCAATCGCCGGACATAACTTTTCGGCAAGGTCCAGCTTCCCACATCGTCGTAAATTACCCGGACTTCGACTCCCGCCCTGGCCTTCTCTATCAGAATGTCCGCGATAAAGTTGCCGATATCGTCATCGCTGACGATATAATATTCCATATGGATAAAACTGCGGGCTTCCACCAATGCTTTCGACAAGGCAGCGAAAGTCTGGTCTCCGTTATTCAGCACCTCTACCCGGTTATCGTAGGTCAGCGGCGATTTGTTGCTGTTCAACAACAACGTAATGATATCCCGGTTCTGAGCAATTTCGGGCTTATGATCGGCAAACATGCTGTTTACCGAATAAAGCTGCTTGGACACGATATTGCCGATTTGCAGACTGTCCAATATTCCCTTTTTGTCGAAAATTTTCCGCTTGCGGTAATTTTGCCCGAAAACCACATAAATAACGAACCCGACAACAGGGACCAATACAATTACCATTACCCACGACAAGGTTTTGACAGGATCGCGCTTGTCGTAAATAATGGTAAACAGCGTAGAAGCCACCAGCAACACGTAAATCACGACGCCGATAACGACCACGGTTTGCGCCGCCGGAGCAATATGGGCAAAATCGAACATGGTCCGCGTTCTTTAAACAAGGAATCCGAGCAAAGGGATTTCTACCCGATACCGAGCAGGTAACGCTCGCAGTCGATAGCGGCTATGCAACCCGACCCGGCAGCCGTAATCGCTTGGCGGTAATGCGGGTCTTTCACATCGCCAGCTGCGAACACCCCTTCCACGTTGGTTTTCGACGTTCCGGGAACCGTAGCGATATACCCTTCGGAATCCAATGTGATGTAATCTTTGACCAGTTCGGTATTGGGCCGGTGGCCGATGGCCAGAAAGAACCCGTCGATCGGCAGACGGCGCGTCGTACCGTCCGTTTTGGTAATCAGCACGCCCGTTACTCCGTCGTCATTTCCCAATACTTCCGTCGTATTATATTCGAACAATATTTCGATATTGGGCGTCTTCCGCACCCGATCCTGCATGGCCTGCGACGCGCGCAAATGATCTTTGCGAACGATCATGTACACTTTTCGGCACAAAGTCGCCAGATACGACGCTTCTTCGCAGGCGGTGTCGCCTCCGCCTACCACTGCGACATCCTTTTTCCGATAAAAGAATCCGTCGCAGGTAGCGCAAGCAGAAACTCCCATCCCCCGAAACCGGTATTCCGACTCGAGCCCCAAATATTTGGCGGAAGCGCCGGTAGCCACGATCACGCTGTCCGCACTGATCTCATGAACATCGTCCACGACAATCCGGAAAGGCCGGGAGGCAAAGTCCACTTTGGAAACGATTCCCAACCGGATATCGGTCCCCAACCGCTCTGCCTGCATGCGCAAATCTTCCATCATTTGCGTACCGCTCACGCCGGAAGGATACCCGGGAAAATTTTCGATATCGGTAGTGGTCGTCAATTGACCGCCGGGCTCGATACCCTGGTACAGTACAGGAGCCAGATTGGCCCGCGAAAGATAGATGGCCGCGGTATATCCCGCAGGACCGCTACCGATAATCAAAACCCTTACTTTTTCTATCGTCATGACATGCTCATTATTTGTTTATAACTATGGAATTTCGTCTCAATAAAATCACAAACAATTAATTATCAAATTATTGCTACTTTTCAATATTGTTAATAAACCGTTTTTCCCCTTCCGGTAAATTATCGAGAATGGACTGTTTCAAAGCCTCATAAATTTTTCGTTTGAAAAAAGTGCGGCTGACAGCCAGCGAGATATGCCGAAACGCCTCGCCATCCACAAACGGGCGCAATTGGTCCCGATGGGAATCGGCTACCATGGCGGCCGCCATGGCCGGAATAATGGTAATGGTGTCGGAGGTATCCACAATCCGCATGATCGTCTCCAGCGATCCGCTTTCAAAAGCCATATTGTACGTCTTTTGATTTCTCGAATTGCACAAATCGAGCACCTGCGTCCGCAGGCAATGTCCGTCAGCCAGAAGCAGCAAATGAGAAACGTCTATGTCGCCGACGGTAACGGCCGATTGCCCGTACAAACGATGTTTCTGGGAAGCGTACAAATAAAATTCGTCATCAAACAGCACCTCTTCCCGAATTTCCTTGGGATCGGTAAACCCGCCGGCCAGGACGGCAATATCCACGGCATCGTGTTTCAGGGCCGTAACGATGTCCCTCGTAAACATTTCCTTGATTTCGAGATTTACTTCCGGATACCGCCGAATGAAATCGGGAATAAAGCGATGCAACAAATAAGGAGCTATCGTAGGAATGACGGCCAACCGCAGACTTCCCTTCACTTCGTTCCTCATTTCCTTGATCGATTCGGCCACTTTGTAAAATTCACTAACGGCATTGCGCGCCTTTTCCACGACAACACGGCCCGCCTCTGTCAGCGCCATCGGCTTTTCACTGCGATCCAGCAAAATCACGCCCAACTCTTCTTCCAGATTTTTAATCTGAGTGCTAAGCGAAGGCTGCGTGACAAAACAGTGTTCGGAAGCGACGGAAAAACTGCCGTAATCGGCTACGGCCAGCAAATATTCCAATTGTACGATAGTCATATTGTTTTAGATTGTTTGCATTGCCGAAATCTGCAACACACAAGGCCCATACCATCCTTTGCAAGCGCAATCAGCAATTTTTAACAAAGTTAGGAAAACTTTTGAATTTATCGCGAATCGCGGAAACCGCGGAAAAGTTACTTTCCTTGTTTTCCGACGCTTTCGGCCATGTACTCTTCGTACAATGCCGTTATTTCTTTCATATCCATATGCAACAACCGCATCTGTTCGAATACGTGCTTCAATTCCACTGCAACAAACTCCTTTTTTCTCGAAGCCATAATGATATCGGCGGCAGCCGGCGCAACAAAATAGCCGATTCCCCTTTTATTGTAAATCACATTTCTTTGCTGTAGAAATTCATACGCGCGCATGGTCGTGTTTGCATTGACTTCGACCCGTGCGGCATATTCCCGGACAGAAGGGACCCGTTCATCGCCCCGGTATTTCCCCTCCAGAATCTCCTCGGCAATCCGATTCGCGATTTGCATATAAATCGGCGTATTCTCCTTGAATTCCATGACTTTCCGTTTACGTTAGTTCAGTATTTGCATCCTTTTCAGCCGGACAAACGCGCACGCCCACAGGAAAGGAACCAAAAACGTCAGCCCAATCCGTACCTTATTCAACAGACTTTCCCAAGGCACGGACGCTTCATACATAAAATACAATGCCGATACCGCCAATACCGCAGACAATCCCCATACCACTCGTCCGAACGATTTCCACGGCCACAGATAACACCCCAAAAAAGTCCAAGCATGCAAAAACAGCAATTCCTGCCAATAGGCACGCAATCCCCGAACCAAAAAGAATTCGGGACGGAACATTTCGCCCGGCGTACTCCAACACAACCCGCCTATGCACAGGCCCGCATATCCGCCCGACAATAACGCGACGCCGACAGAGAGAGGAACAAGGAACAGCGAACAGACAAACGACGAGAGATACTTCTCCGGCAAACTGGCGGGAAACATCAAATAATTTACCTTTCGTTCCCGATATCCCGTCTTTTTACCCGAAGAAGCGACCAGAATCACGAACATCCAGATAAATACGATCACGAACATCCTCCCCTGCACCTGCCCCGCATGTCTGTAATCTTCCGGGCCCATACTGGCGACAAAAAGCGACAACAACGCTCCTGCTACAAAAGCTCCCCAAATGCCCGACAACATATCTTTTCTCTCTTCCCGAATTTCTTTTCGGAAAAAACGCACAAACCGAACTCCATTCCAAGCAAACATAGCCCTTATTTTTTCGTATGATTAAATATTCCATTCATTTCTTCCGGTCGGTAAATCGCCGCATGGAACAACAATTCCATATCCGTCGCGGATTCCTCATTTCCGGTATTTTCAAATACGCCTCTGTATCCCTTCGCCGAAGGCATCTCAAACAACGCATTCCTTTCCGGCCTCTCGTATTCATCGAACCGCAGACAACGTTCCACCTGTTTCACGGTCACATTCAACACCATCCGGCCATCCTGCAAAATAAGAACACGGTCCATCAGTCGTTCCAACTCATGAACCTGATGCGTGGAAATAACCATCAGTTTATCTTCGGTCATCTGTCCCGCAACGATTTTACGAAATGTACGTTTAGACGGAATATCCAAGCCGTTGGTCGGTTCGTCCATAATCGTCAAAGCGCAATCGGCCGCCAAAGCAAAACAGAGGCTCACTTTCCTTTTCTGCCCCATCGACAGCGCCCCGATGTTTTTTACCTTCTCCATTTCGAAAAGCTCCAAATACTCCCGCATCCGGTCGAAATCGAACCGGGGATAAAACGGCCCGTTCATCTTTACATATTTCTCCAAAGAAACCGAAGGCAGATAACAGGTTTCCCCTAAAAAAAACAGATCGGACAATACCCGGACATCCCGGGAAGCCACATCCATCCGTTTATACCGGACTTGCCCGCCTTGCGGCTTCAACAAACCGGCCATCAAATACAACAGGGTCGATTTCCCAGACCCGTTTTTTCCCAACAAACCGCATATGCCGCCCGTTTCCAAACAGAAAGACAACTGCCCGAACAACAGCCGTCCCGAACGAGGATATCCGAAATCTATTTTCTTCAGTTCAATCATAGTGTATTAGTTCAATAGTACACTACAAATATAAACCGTTTTTTATCGACAACCAAATAAAAGTTCTATTTTTAATAAATATTTTCACACTCATTCTCAATTCCTTTCGGGCTCGACGGCTACGATCCCGCCTCCAAACGTTCTATTTGAATTTCGAATCGCGCGGCCATCCGTTTTCGCCTAATCCTTTTCCGATAAAACAATCTTTTCGGAATTTCCCAAAAAACGGAAAAAAACGACCTTCTAGGGTAACGCCGTTTCCTAATCGATATCGCCAATTCGCCAATTCATTAAAAAAATTTGGAGATAATGTAAATATAACCTACCTTTGCCTGCACGAAAATTACCCGGAGAGATGGGTGAGTGGCTGAAACCAGCAGTTTGCTAAACTGCCGTACTGGATTACCGGTACCGGGGGTTCGAATCCCCCTCTCTCCGCCAATCATACACCCCAAGGGGTGCATCGGGGTGTAGCGCAGTCCGGTTAGCGCACCTGCTTTGGGAGCAGGGGGTCCCAGGTTCGAATCCTGGTACCCCGACAAAAACAAAAAGAGCTTGGGAAACAGATACTTATAAGTATTTTCCAAGCTCTTTTATTACTAAAATAGGTTGTTTTTAGCTTAAAAAAACGGGGATAATGCGCAATTTATGTCAAAATAGCGCATTTGTGCACAAAAAAACCTGCAAAAAACCTGCGAATTTTTTAAACTATAGCGACAACAAAATTTTATCTCGACCATCGGGCGACAAAGCCGGGAAATCCGGCTCCCTTGAAAATCGCCCTTACCCACAAAAATAAAAACGATACACACTATCGGCCAAGAGCTAATAAACCGTATCAATATAAAAAAGCCCCCGTTTCCAAAGGCCGGTCCACTCATTGTAAAGCGATAGGAGTCAAACAACACCAAAACAATGAAACGGACGCTAATTCATCGGCCAGTTCATGCAAGCCTTTTTGTATCTTCTCCATTTGCATTTTGCACGGTTTGGACTTTCCGTGCGCATAACTCCACAACTGTTTCGGGTTAATGCCCGTAATACGGCTGAGAGCCGCAAGAGTAATAATTCCGTAATTAATATTACAGAAGATTTTGCACGTCGAACCGATATACTATCTCAAAAGATTCGTCTAACCACGACGGATATTTGTAACCGTCGGCCTTGGCGCCGTCCACGAAATGTTTTATAGAATCCACCATGTTCTGTTCGGCTGCCTGCGGGGTATCGCCCATTCCCGAAAACATTTCATCGATGCAATAAACATCGAACCCGCCATCCTTCGTTTTTCAATAATTGCCGGTATCGTTTTCATTTTCTTTCTGTTTTTTACTTGAAAGAGAGGAGGACTATTTTATAAACTGCCCCCAAAAGTTAGACACGAAACTTTTGGGGTACAGTTCACTTTACCGGCTTTCCAACCGACGATAACGTATTCCTGCAACAACGGCTATCGCCACGACCGCAACCGTCGCAAACACAACCGGAAGCTCGGCAAACCCCTCGCTGTTCCCGTAAGAGTGCATCCCGGACAGATAATAATTGACTCCGAAAAAAGTCATCAAAACGCTGTAAATCGCAAACACGGACATCGCCGTAAACGCGAACTTGCCCGATAAGGCCGGGACAAACCGGGAATGCGTGGTAAAAGCATATACGACCATCGTAATCAACGCCCATGTCTCTTTCGGGTCCCATCCCCAATAACGTCCCCAAGACTCATTGGCCCAAACAGCTCCCAGGAATATGCCGACCGTCAACAGAACCAAACCGATCGTTTGGGACATTTCGTTGATAATCGTCAATTCGTCTATCTTAGCCAACGCGCGCTTCCGTCGCGCGAAAATCATCACGAACATCGTCGTAAGCCCCAATAACGCCGACATGCCGAAAAAACCGTAACTGGCCGTTATAATCGCCACATGGAACAACAACCAGTACGATTTCAGTACCGGGACCAACGGAGTTATTTCTGGATCCAGCCAACTCAACTGCGAAATCATAATGACGATTCCCCCCAACAAAGTCGCCACGGCCAATGTTATCGGGGACTTACGGCTGAAAACGATTCCTGCCAGAACGGCCGTCCACGCCACATATATCATGGATTCGTAAGAATTGGTCCAGGGAGCGCGACCGGATATGTACCAGCGCAATCCGATACCGAAAGCATGGTACAGGAAAAACAGCACGATCATGCCGGACAATATGCGAACCAGCCATGTCAGCCACTGATGATCGCCCCGCAGCATGGCCGCAAATAACACTAACAATAAGCTGAAAGCGGTTATCAAATATCCCAACCCGGAAGTTTTGAAAATATGGGCCCGGTTATAGTAAATCTCTTTTTCCACTTTATCCGGAGCAATATAATGCGTCGGGTCCGCCTTCGATTTCTGGAATACCTTAATCATACGGATAATCTCATTGGGACGGTCCCAATTTCCTGTCTGCAACGAAGCATTGCACTCCTCGAAATACCACGGCAATATTTTTTCCACAAACAACGAATCCCGCGAATCGAGTCCCGTCAAATCGTCCGCCGTCGAAAGCCATATGCCCTCCTCGCTGTCGTTTACCGGAAAAAGGCGAAGCATGGATCCCTGAAACAGGGCATGCAGGATATTCATCTTTTCATCGAGTTTCAAAATGTCTTTCTCCAGCTTCGACTGGTCCGCCTGCGATTTGGCGTAAGCCGATTCCACATCCTGTTGCAATTTATACGCTCCGTTTTCATCGAACAAACTGTTGAAAGAAGCATATTTATCGGTCAGGCCGTAACGTTTTTGAACGTCTTTATTGGAAACATAAATCAACGGAACCCGACTCCACAGAAAAGGATTGCCCACCGCTCCGACAATGACCTGTTCCGCCGTCAGACCGTGAAAACCGTCCCCCCGATAAATTTTACGCAACAAACGGGAAGCATACGTATTCAGCGGTTCGATACGTCCGTTCGGGTTTTGCACCAGCAACGAAGCCAAAGAATCCGCGCTTTGGGGAGAAATGACGTTCCGTTGAAGCACCTCCAATGGAACCGTTTTCAACGGTTCTCCCGACGATTGAGCACGTGCCGGAACCGATACGCCTGCCCATCCGGCCAACAGGCATACGGCCAAGGCGTTTCCTTTTTTCAACTTACGAGCCAATGTCCTGAACCGGGAATGCTTATGAAACAAAGAGATCAACAAACCCGCCGTCAACAACAAATACCCCGCATAGCTGATGATCGTACCTTCCAAATCCTGATTGACGGAAAGCACCGTTCCCCGTTCATCCCGGTCGAATGAAGACTGATACAACCGGTAATCCTGCACGTAAGCGATATTGTTCATATAAATACGGGTCTCCCTGCTCCCGTCTTTATCCGTAATCACGACATCGCTGCTATAAGAAGACGGACTCTGGGAACCCGGATAGCGTTCCAACCGAAAATCTTTCAACGTTACGCTGAAAGGCAACCGGGCAACGGGTTCTCCCCGCATCGACAACAGCATATCGGACGTTTCTCCTTCCCGGATATGCATAATGCCCTCCCGCGAAAAAAAATGCGTATATAAGGCTCCCGCCAAAATGACGATCAACGCGGAATGCAACAGTAAAACGCCCCATTTCCGTTGCGCCCATAACTTTCTCCTGACGCTTATACCGATGAAATTGACGGCCAGAAGCCCCTGCAAAAGGATAAACCACCACGAGGTGTAAAAAAACCGACGGGCCGCTTCCGTGCCGTAAGCCGCTTCCACGAACGTAGCGACCGCCATAGCCACGGCATAAAGCCCCAGCAGGACGAACATGGCCTTATAGGTCGTAAAGAACGAAAATATTTTCTTCATCTGCATTTTTTAATTTTAACACCGTTCCGGTCGTTCGGAACTATTCGACATTCCATTTTTTCCGATTCGAAGAAGGCGGCAGCCGTTTGGTCCCGAATTTTTTATTGGGTTCCGCCCCCATCTCGAATTCAAGCAAACCGCCCCGCACTATTTCATCATGGGTAATCCAGGCGCGGTCGAGTTTCTTCCCGTTCAACCGGGCCTGCTGTATATAAACGTTCTCCGGCGCGTTATTGTACGCCCGGATGATAAACTTCCCGCCGCTATAAAAATCGGAATCCAACGTCAACTCCACCTCGTCGAAAACCGGCGAGGTAAGCATATACAAATTATCCCCCGGATTCACGGGATGCAAACCCATGGAAGCCAATACATACCACGCGCTCATCTGCCCTACGTCTTCGTTTCCGCACAGTCCCAGCACATCCGTTCCGTAAGCGATATCGCAAATGCGACGCGTCCATTTTTGCGTAAGCCATGCATTGCCCGTATAAACGAACATGAAAGGCACTTGATGCACCGGTTCGTTGGGATGGTTATAATAATCGTTCCACAAAAAATCGGACGAAGAACGATCGAAAAAATCGGTCAATTTATCCGTGAACTTCCGATGGCCAAGCAAATCGATAAAACCGTACACGTCATGAGGAACGAACCATCCCTGTTGCAAAGGGTTGGATTCCACGCAATACAGATCATGGGAAGTTTCGCCCCGCCACTCTCCGAACGAACCGTCGGCAAGCCGGCCGCAAAACCATTGCACGGAATCGCACCAGATATTCCGATAGGCTTTCGATCGGGCAAAATACAATTGATAATCGTCTTTCTTTCCCAACAATCGGGCGAACTCGCTCTGGCACCAGTCCGAATAGGCATATTCCAGCGTGTGGGAGATAGAATTCGGAGTATATCCGCGCTCTCCGTTTCCGAATTTTTCGACACTGTTCCTGCAATACAGGTAAGCCGTGTCCACATCATAATCCCGAATCCCTTTATGGTAAGCGTCCACGATAACCGAAACGGCCGGATTGCCGATCATGCATCCCGAATACGAATTCAAAATTTCCCAACGGGGCAGATACCTTTTTCCGCTGACGGAAGCCAACGAAAGCAAGGAATTGATTTCATCGTTTACCATCCTGGGATTAATGAGCGTCTGCAACGGGAACTGACTGCGAAACACATCCCAACCGCTGAAAATGGTCCGATAGACATAATCCCGGCTCTGTACAATCCGATTGTCGGCCGCCACGTAATTTCCATTAACATCGGAAGTACTCCGGGGATCGATCATCGTATGGTACAAGGCCGTATAAAAAATAATCTTTTCCCTTTCGCCGCCCCGAACCGCAACGTTCGACATCGCCTTTCGCCACAACTCGTTATTATCGGCCACCACCCGATCGAAATCCCAATGATCCATTTCCGCCTTCAGGTTTTCCCGCGCTCCTTCCACACTGACAAACGAAATGCCCGCTTTCAAAAGCACCTCCTCTCCCGCCGACGTTTCGAACTCCGAAAAAAATCCGAGATGATCGCCTTCCGCTTCCCTGCAAGGACGAAGGATTTCCGCATTTTCCACCTTCCGCCGGTAAGCATCGCTTTCGATCACGCCCAACTTCCGATTCTGCCCGTCGAAATCGACACGCCATACTCCGGTATTCCGCAAAGGTTTGGAAACCTCGCAATAAAAATAAAGGGTGTACGACACATTGCCGCCTCCGTTTCCCCATCCGCCGTCTTTCGGCTCGCACCGTATCCAGCCTTCAAATGCATGATCGTCCACGACCCTGACGTATTGCCGGGATGCGCTTCCCCCGATACGCCGGGCCAAATCGACGGACAACCGGGCCGAATCGCTTCGGGGATAAGTCATTCGGATCATCCCCGCATGCGGCGTGGAACTCAATTCCACCCGGATATCGTAATCGTCCAGCGTAACGGCGTAATAGCCGGCCTTGACAATCTCCGTATCGTGCGAATACCGCGACCGATACCCCTCTTCCGGACGGTCGGCCGTCCCCCGGAAAGTATGCAGCTTCCCTACGGAAGGAATGACCAGAAAATTTCCCAAATCCCCGTACCAGCCGATTCCGCTCATATGAATGAAACTGAACCCTTCCAGCGTATTATGATGCCAGGAATAGCCGGGACCGTTATCTCCCCCCGTCCACGTATCCGGACTCAACTGCACCAATCCGAACGGAGTCGCGCTTCCCGGAAAAGTCTTTCCCAAACCATGACCGCTGCGTCCCGCTTCCGTCGAAGTGGAAGCGCCGATAATCGGCCGAATATACGTTACGACATCTTCCGTTTGGGCAAACGCATGTCTTCCCCAAAAGAAAATACAAAGCAAAATGCACGTTGCTCTCATGATTCTGTCACGATAAATCCGATTCATACTTACCTTCCCCGAAAAATATGCCTAAAAAAATTAGAGCGTACTAAGGTAATCAATAATTACTTAGTACGCTCCGTTTTAATCGGATAAAATTTCCTTATAGAAATATTTTATCTTCAAAAAGGACTATTCAGCATCTTCGATGATAACGCGGAAACCTACGTTATTCGGTTTCTGCCACGGCAGATATCCTTTACGATAATACGACGTGGCTTCTTTCGGACGAGAAATCCAGGAACCGCCCCGTACCGTCTTTTCTTCCGCCGTTACCTTGCCCTTTTCGGAATAAGGATAAGGCACATAATCGGAACGAGTCCATTCTTCCACATTCCCGTGCATGTCGTACAATCCCCAGGGATTGGCCTGATATTGTCCGCCTTCCGCCAACAACATCGTGCCGTCGTTCACGCTTTCGATTTTCGGCAGGAAGTTGTAATATTTGAACCAGAAATTGTTCTTGCTCATCGGTTGCGGATCGACACCCGATACGGCCATCTTTTCCAACGACACGTCCGCCAGGTTTTCGTATTTACCGAAATCGTCATTCTTGGTACCGAACCAGAAATCCGTATCGGAACCTGCGCGGCAAGCCCATTCCCATTGCGCTTCCGTCGGAAGCGTAATCTTCAGTCCGGTCTGTTCGCTCAGTTTCTGGCAGAAATCCATTGCTTCGTTCCAGCTTACCCGGATAACCGATTGTTTCGGTTTGTTCGCAGCATAACCGGGACCGGTATGGTCTTTCCACATCTGGGCGATATAACGGCTGTCGTGTTCGGGGAATAACGCACAGAACTGTTCGTTGCTGACTTCCATTTCTCCCATCCAGAAATCCTTGGCGATTTTTACCTTCGTTTCCGGAGCACACTGTTTTCCGTAATTGTTGTTACCCATTACGAAAGTTCCGGCAGGAATACGTCTGAAAGTCATGGTAATGCCCGGAGCAACTTCTATTTTCTTCACATCATCGGAAGATACAGCAGATGCAGCATTGTTCATGGGCCATCCTTTCACTTTCACTTCCTTGTATTTCGGCGCGGGAGTTTCTTCCGGCATTACCGGAGTAATTTCTCCTTTGGATTCCAGATATTTCGCATAATCGCGCAATTCCTGTTCCCAATCCACGAATACCTTGCCGTATTTTTCTGACAATTCGCGACGACGGTCGATCTGGTTATATCCTTTCAAGTCGCGTTGAACGAACGATCCGCGATAAGGCGCGTTCATATCAATCCACGTATAGATGGCCCGCCATTCCTTATCCGTCAGTTTCACACCGTGATGGTCGTTTTTCAGAATACGGATCAACTCGCTGGTTGACGCATGATATTCATACGGACGCATAACCAAAGCATCCGCTTCCGGTCCCTGACGATTTACATACGGATGGAATGCCAAATAGCTTTTGCTTAAGCCTACCTCTTCATCCATATTGCCTTTCTTAAAGTTCAGACTCGACTTTTCATTATGACAAGCCACGCAAGCTCTATCCAAAATAGGCTGGATATCCATTTCGAAATTCACGGAATGTACGCCTCCTTCCGGAGCCTGTATTTCCTTCACTTCCGTAGTACTCGATGCAATGGTATTCTTGGGTAACGCAATCTTGTTCTGGTCTTCATGGCAACCTACGCAGGAAACGGTTTCGCCCGGCATACCCGTCAACCAGCTACGCATCCACTGGATAGCACGACCTTCGCTGTCCAAAGGCTGAATGGAAATCGGCGTATTGGCCGGGATTCTGAATTTGACAGAACCGTCCTCTTCGATAGGAACCGTACCCAGCAGACGTTTGATATCCCAACCGCTTTGAATCCCCTGAGCCGTATGGTCGGAAGGCGATTTGATATAAGCATATTCGTAAGCGAAAATACGCAACTCTTTTACCGTTCCGCGAGGAACGCCCGGCAACCCTTCGCCTTCGTAAATATCCTGAATGAACACAACCGCCGTAGAATCTTTCAAATTCACACGATCCGGAATAACGGGAGGTACAGGACGCGATTTAGCCAAAATAGGTGTCATCAATCCTTCGCCTTCATTTTCGCAGATCAAGGTCATATTGTCGTAAATATCTACCAGATAAATTCCCCACAAAGATTGCGGCGACAATTTAGCGGTTACCAGGAAATATTTATCCGTTACAGGGAAAGGTTTCAGGAATTGCGGCCATACGCCGTCCACCAACTGGTCTTTGATAATCGGATCGATCGGACGGGTACTGAACGGTATTTCCTGCACGATACCTTCCGTCTTTTTCCGGGATTTGGCAGGATCGAACAACATCAGACGACCGGAACGCGCGATACCGTGGTGTCCGGAAATCACGCCGATAAAACGGGAACCATTCCCCGGCAAAGGCTGTACGTCGAACGTACTGTTGGGGAAGAATCCTCCACTGCCGTACAAAGATTTCTGTTCCGTTCCATCGGGGTTCATGTGCATCACGATACGGGAGAAATAGTGAGTCAAATCGGTATATTCCCAACGCACATACATCACTTTACCGTTATTCATGGTTACCGGATGCCAGTTCGCATCCTGGTCATACGTTATACGACGAAGATTGCCGTCTTTCGGATCGAACAGTACCATATTGCCCACAGGGTCGCTACCGCTCACACAGGGTACCCCGTTATAACCGATATTGGAAACGGCCATGATCTTACCGTTCGGCAGATAAGCACCATCGAAAAATTCCAAATCGGGATCATCTTCCATCTTAATCAATTCACGCAAACCGGAACCGTCCCGTTTCACTTCGAATACACCCCACAAACCTCTGTCGTTGATCGAGGTAAACATGATGCGTTCTCCGTCCCAGTTCAAATGCAAATCGGAAACCGTTACCTTATCCGCCGGCTTGTAAATCGTCCGGAAATGTATGCTGTCCCCACGCAGATTGGACATTTCCGCAATTTCCGCATCGAATCCGCGACGAGCAGCAGACATTTGATTGGACCAGTTATTATTCTGCGTACCCAAAGAAGGAGCCATATCACGACGGGCGTTTTTCAATTTAAACCGGCCGATAATAATCTTATCCACGTCCAACGCAGGATTGGATACCAAAATTTCCCGGGAAAGAGCCACCGCCTTTTGCGCATTAGCCAAAGCTGTCGCATCGTTTTTATAAATGTCGGACATATTGCCGGCGAACAAAGTTTCCAGTTCTTTCAACTTGGCTTCATAAGTAGCCGCATCGTATCCCGGCGTATTCTTGAAATCTTCGAAAGCACGACGAACGTTTTTCGGATTGATCCAGACAATTTCGTCCTGTACATTCAATACGTCATAAACGGCATTGAACAATTTCAAAGCCCCTTTGATCTGATCGTCGGCGGAACCAGACAAATTATTGATCTGTTCCGTGAAATAAGCCGGATCTTTCAACTTTTTCGCCAAATTCAACGCCGCTTTCTTTTCAATAGAGCCGTCGGTAGAAGAAAGCCACTGGGCTACGGACATTCCGGCGCTTTCCAGAAAAGCTCCGGTTTCTTGCGGATATTCCTGATACATCTTTTCCGCAAAATCCCGCGCAGAAACGTTCTGGACCTTGAAAATCACGGAAGCATCGTTCGTCGCATTGTGTTCGATTCCCACTTCCGCTTCAAAAGTCTTGTATTTCTTGTCCAATACGACTACGATTTCTCCTTCACTATGAAGCAATACGCTGTGTTCGTATTTTTTATCTCCAATAGCGGGATCGTCATCTCCGAACGTTTTATTCCGTTTGATATCGTAATCGGATTTCGCATACTTAAAGGACATTTTGTCCAAATAGGTTACCGATCCGTCAGGTGCGATAAATTTCGCATCGCCCCACAACGCATGGTCGTAGTTCGTTCCATCTTCCGTTCCATCGGAATAAAGAACCAGTTCATCCAATCCCGTTACATCCACCGTGATTTTTTCGGGAGCATCCCCTTTATGCATTACTTTGGACGCAACAGGCAATGACGCTTCTTTCAGGCTGGTCGTATAATTCTTCTTAGCCGCAACTACAGCGTCTCCCCAAGTCTGAGCCGCCGCACCTGCGGAATAAAAGAGAAATGCAGCCGCCACAAAAGCCAATAGCTGAAACTTCTTTTTCATGATTGTAATATTTTTCGATCTGTTTATTATCTATAAAATTTACCTTGCAAAGGCATCACTGCAGAAATGGCTCCCACTCCTTCTGTGCCGTTATTCAAACGCCATACTTCCTTACCTTCGGCATCCACTTCGATCAACAAAGGCTGAGTTTTATCCCGAGAATGTCCTAACCAATTCGAAATAAGCGTATTTCCGTTTTTATATCGAACCAATTCAGCCACGAAAGCAAATTTAACGCCTTCAATATCTTCTCGATCTACCCGTTCTACAATTTCAGATGTTTCCGGATTCACTTCCGCATAAAAACCGGCATCGCCGCAAGGCAGCAACCAATTCCCATTCGGTAATTCCACCACCGAAAATACGTTGCCTTTAATCTTTACCGAACGAACCAAATTTCCATCCCGATCAATCTCGCGAACATCTCCAGTCAGTAAAGGGACAATATAGGTTCCGCGATCGGTAGGTTTTACCTGTCGGAACTGGGAATGAGGATGCTCGATTCCGGTATCGTATTTCAACTCGTGAACAACCTTGCCGTCCTCAGACAACTCGATAATTCGAGCCGGATTACCACACATGGCCAACATATACCCTCCTTTTTTCAACTGAGCCACGGAAAAAAGTTCTTCCCCCTTTTCCGCTTTGAAATCCCAAAGGACGTCTCCAGCTTTATTTATTAAAGACGCTCCGCTTTTATATGCAACGGCAATATCGCCTTTTTTAGTATAAATCATATTGTTGCATTCGCCTTCCACCTCGTAGCTCCACTCGATTTGTTTGGTATCTTTATCCAAAATAGCTACTTTATTCCATCCGGAACCGGCAATCAACAGTTTATCCCCCGCATTCGCCCGAAAAGCCAATACCGTTAACAACAATACTGAATATTTGTAAAACCTGGTCATCTTCATTTTTTTAAGAAGGAGAAGGAACAGGTATCTGTTCCTCTCCAAGCAGTACAATTGCTTATTTTAAATCATTGAACATTTCATAAGCCTGTTCTGCCGTATAGTTTTCATGAACCACGGCATACACAGCCTTAATCATCGCTACGGGCGCTTCGGACTGGAAAACGTTACGGCCCATATCCACACCGGCAGCACCGGCATTGATCGCTTTGTAGCATAACTCCAACGCTTCTTTTTCCGGCAGTTTTTTACCTCCGGCAATTACTACGGGAACCGGGCAACCGGCTACGATTTTTTCAAATCCGTCGCAATAATACGATTTTACGATATTGGCACCGTTTTCTGCACAAACACGAGTCGCCAACGAAAAATAACGAGCATCGCGGGCCATGGTTTTACCCACTGCCGTAACTCCCATTACAGGAATTCCGTAACGAGCCCCCATATCCACTGCTTTGTACAGATTGGCTACCGTTTTCGCCTCGAAATTTTCATCACCTGCCGCTACCATAACCGCCATTGCAGATACGTTCATACGAACGGCATCCTGAATATCGATAACAACATTGTCGTTCAGATTGGTCAAAATCGTAGAACCCGCATCCGACCGCAAACAAATGGGCTTATTGGTCGTCGGAGGAATAACCGCCTGCAATACGCCGCGCGTACACATCAAACAATCCGCGTATTCGATCAACGGCACAATGCTGAGATCAATACGTTCCAAACCGGAAGTCGGCCCCATAATAAAACCGTGGTCGCAAGCCAACATGACCGATTTGCCCGTTTTGGGGTTAAAAATACGACTCAAACGGTCTTTCATCCCCCAAGACAGGTTCGCAGCTCCCTTCACATGAAAATTTTGTTGTTCAACTGCTTTTCCCAATCCGAAATTATTAGCTTCTCTGAAGCCATCCATGTCTGCCATAATACTTTCCTCTTTAATCTTAAATATAATTTTTCAATTCAATTTTACAATGCGTCAGCAAAAGACTCGAACATGCAAGCCCAAGACGTAGCTCCGCTATCGGCATAACCGATCGACTTTTCTCCGTAATTGCGGGCCCGGCCGAAGTTGGCTTTCATATCAACCGTCGCTTTCGCACCGTCCAATGCCGCTTTCGCGCCGGCAACGAGGATTTCTTTGATATTGTCGCTATTGCAGGAAACGATCGCATCCACAGCAGGAACCAAAGCGTCCATCATCGTCTTATCGCCCGGCATGGCTTTTGTATTCTTCTTAACACCTTCCATCCCGCTCTTGAACATTGCCTTTACCTGTTGCGCGTCCAATACGGACAAACCAGCCTCCACACCGTCGCTCATGCCCAAGAAAAAGCCGCCCAACAAAGTGCTTGTAGAACCGCTGGTCTGCAACATCACGTTAAAACCCATGTCGTTCAACATTTGTTTAAATTCGGTTCCGTTTTTGGAACCTTCGACAACGGCAGTCAAAGCCGTCACGATAGCCGTACCATGGTCTCCGTCGCCCGTAATCGCATCCAGTTTTGAAAATTCATCGGCTCTTGCCGTGATATTTTTCAAAGCCAGGTCAAGCATCGCTTTAAAATTGTCAATGGTCAAATTCGTCATCTTACCTCTCTAAAAAATATAAACTGTTTATAGATAACACTGCCCCCGTCTTCAAAAGGCGGAGGGTCAGTGTCTCGTTCAACGTATTTAAGCTAACGCTATTTTCCGATATTTACCCAATAAGGAGCATTGGAACGTCCGTTTTTCAGATAATCCTGATGATCGGCATCTAATTTCCCCAAAATCATTTGGAATCCCGCTTGTTCCTGAACCGTCAGGATTTCTCCGATCCGGGCGTCCACAACATTGATTCCGGCAGCCGTCAACACTTGATAAGCTTTCCGGAAAATGATATCCAATTCCATGTGGGTAGTTGCACCGACTCCGTTGATGTACAGCAATACGTTATCGCCAGCCGCAGGATTCAACTTTTTCATCAGTTGGTTAATCATGATTTCCGCCGTGTTGTCGGCTGAAACCAACTCCGTACGTCCGCCGCTACCGCCTTCTCCATGTTGACCCATCCCGATTTCCATAATACCGTCGGGTAAAGACGCAATGACAGCATCATTTTGAGGATGAGTACAAGAACGCATGGCAACCGCCAACGTCGCTATTTGTTTATTGAAACGTTCCGCAATTTCCACCAGTTCATCCAAAGATTTTCCCTGTTCCGCCGCAGCACCGACAATTTTACACAAAGGTACGCATCCTGCCAATCCGCGACGATCTTCATCCGGAGCGTCAAGACCGGCGCTGATATCATCGTGCGTCAAAACCTGTTTTACTTTGATACCGGCACGTTCCGCCAACTGGCAAGCCATATTCGCACTCATTACATCGCCGGAATGATTCAATACGATCAACAGAATACCTGCGTCGCGTTTGAACATTTGCAATGCCTGGAACAGACGTTGCGCACCCGGTGCAGCAAAAATGTCGCCCACTACGGAACAATCCAACATGCCTTCTCCTACGAAACCGCTCAAGGCAGGTTCATGTCCGGAACCGCCCAACGTAATCACGGCAACTTTACTTTCCGGCTTGGGATTCGTTCTTACTACGATATTTTCCGCTCCCAACTTCACGATATCCTTGTAAGCCAGCGTATAACCTTCCAACAATTCCTTGGTAATATCTTCGGGAGCATTGATAAACTTATTCATAATCATTTATTTTTTCGTACGACACATCAATTCAATGGCAATTCCTTCTTCTTCGATAAAAGCAATGGACAATTCATCGGACAATTTAGTTTTATCCATAATGATCTTCTTGCCGGCCATTTCTTCATCAAGAGAATCGACCTCATAAGCAATGTGAGCGTGCGTTTTCAACAACTCCGGCATTTCGGAATCCGCATCGAAACGTAAAAACTCGATTCTGTTTTTACTTTTCTCATAATCCGTCATGTGCAACTTCATATCCGGAGAATACATTTCACCCTCTTTCTGGATGGTAGTGGGAATACCAAAATGATTCAACTTTCTCATTTTCAAAAGATTTTATGAAACGGTATTCAACTACATTTGGCTTTTAGGATTAGTGAATCTCAATCCTTTCCCGTCGTGATAGTTCGCATATTCGGAAACGATAGCGCCTTCATCGCCGGCATACAAGAAATGGAAAGTTCCTTCTTTTTTCAGATGAACGATTTCCCCAGGTTTCTGAACAATGAAGTTTTTCGAAATGGTAGTCGGTCTCTGAGATTCGGGAATAGCGGGAGCATTCGGAGTAGCTTCGCCCACTTCGCTGAAGTTGTAAGCCCATCCGTTATGCATCATCCAAGATTCGAATTTAGCAGGATATTCAGTAGCCACATGTTTATGTTCCGGAATCATCTGATTGGGCAACAGATAAATTTCATGTGCAAAATAGCGGTGTTCAGGATCGTTTACCCAAAAAATACCGCCCATTCCGACATTTTCAAAATCGCCCAAGCCGAAATCGGTTACCCACATGTTCTCTTCCATGAATTTAGTCATGGGGACTCCGTAATAATCAAACATTTCCTTGTAAGCTTTCATGGCAACATCCTGATTGAATTTGCCATCCGTGTAGAAGTCCGCATTCGTGTACTTCTTTTTGAAAGGTGCTTTCTGTGTCATGGTTTCTGTGTTTTGGGCAGCAGATGCTGCAGCTTCACTTTTTTGATTGTTGCTATTACTGTTGTTGCAAGCAACCATAGTTCCCGCCAAAAGCAGAACTACTGCCAATTTAATCTGTTTCATCGTTAGTTATGTTTTTTTTAATTATACTCTGCAATTCCTTCAATCTCAATAAGCAACTCCTCTCGGCAAACATCCGCATAAAGATAGCTAATTTCCACCAAAGGACAATAATTTTCCATATATTTTTTTACCGTATCCAAATCCTCAACATGTTTGATATAAGCCCTAAGCATCAAATATTTCACATGTTCCGGACATGATTTTACTCCGGCTTTCAACAAGTTTTCACGGGAAACCAAATAAGCAATATTATGCAATGTGGTACGTGTTTGAACCAATACATCGTCGGAAACCTGACTCAATTCACCTCGAATGGCTGCCGTTCCCGATATATAGGATATTTTGAAATCATCGGTAAACACCGCTTTCCCGCGTTCAAACTTAGGCGTAGTTTTCTCTTTCATATACTTATCTTCGACACCCAAAAGCACCCGTTGCGAATAATCGTGGGCAGGAATTTGCAATTTATTGTCGAGTGGCACCAACTCCGCAGCCGAACCGACAACAATATTGAAATCGAGATATACTCCGCCTAAAGTCACTCCGATTCCCGTCGCTGCCGGATAACCATTTTTCCATTCATAACGGGAATAAAAATAGGTACGTATATCGTTAAAACATTGATAATGTTGGTAATCTCCGTCGAAATCGGTAATGCGTTCTATATAATTCCACTGCCGAACAATATCCGAAGCCTGCACGTTTTCCCTTGCCAGCAACTTGCCGACTTTTACGAACACGTTTTTACTCTGTTCCCGCACAGTATGGTTTATCGGATCATCGGCTACGCCGCCGACAATCACTTCCTTATATCCTTCCGATTCTACAACCACATAAGGTGTCCCGTCATCTGTTTCTTTGTACGAAAGATTCAAGGCATCGAAATCGACCAAATAAGTAACTTCCAGCACCGTATCCGCATCCATAGGCGGTTGAGCGACATAACTGCACGTCGGTCGTGCAGTTTCGTATCTCAATGCGACTTTTTCGACGATCTCCCGTTTCTGAGCCACATACTCTTCATTGGAAGTCGGTTTTCCGAAAAAGACGAACCGCACAGGTTTGCCGTTCCCGGATTCCGCAACCGCCGATAACAATGCATCGACCGTCTGTGAAAATGTTTCTTCTGTACTTTTATATATTTTATAATTATAAACAGGTTGCTTCATATAAATGTCCTTTATCCTTATGTCGATTTTCTTTCTTGTCCCTTATCTTTCTATACTATTATCCCGCATTACAACGATTTCACGTATTCCACCAAAGCGTCCAAATCTTTTTTGCTGAGCTTACCATCGATACCGTGTTTATGTTCGGAAAACACCTCTTCCAAAGTAGCAGCCCTGCCATCGAACAGGTACGGTCCCGTACGCCATACCTCTATCAAGGTAGGCGTATCCCATCCCTTTTCGAATTCAACATCTTCCCCGATACGATGCATTTTCTGATCCGTAAAATAGACTCCGGAATGACACTCATCGCATTTCAGCCGTTCGAACACTTCTCGTCCCTTTTTAGCCAGATCGGACAGCTCCCCGTTTACCAAGGCAGGACTGGGCAAAGGCTTCAACGACTTCAGATACGTATCAACGAAAAGCGCCTTTTCATTAGGAATATTATAAAACTGGATCAACCGATACCCAGTACGAACCGCCGTATCTGCATTCGGCCGAATCCCCGAAATCATGGCCGGAGGAGTAACATGAGCGTATAACATGCTTTTACAGTTCTTCGAATTACCGATACCGTCGTTCATCAAATCCCAGTTCATAGCATCCATCCGTGCGTCGCCGGGGTGGCACCCGTTGCAAGACTGCCAGTTCTGGAAACAATACGTCGCGTCGTTAAAATATTTTTCGCCGACATTTTCATCCGATTCCACCCGGGTCGGATGATAAGCGAAAATATCGATCTGGCGATCCGCCAGATTCACAATATTCAACGTATCTGAAAAATAGGTAGGAATATACGCTTTCCCGTCTTGAAGCACCAGTTCCCGAGGGCCGTTGCCGACAATCGGCAACCGCTCCCGCATGCCGTACAGGAAATACAAATCGTAAGACAACTCCGACCGGTCGCCGTATCCTTCGAATTTCGTTTTGAATTTATCGTAATCGACGATACTGATATCGTGCGTACCCGAATGAGAAACAATAATATTCTTGTCATCGCATTTTACGCCCCAGATACCGGCAGCGCCGCGTTCCGGTTCATCAAACAAAACCGATCCAAGAAACGACAAGGAAGCCACATCCACCACACTGATCGCACTGGTATTCATCCAGCCCTGCTGCAACTGAGAAGTAGGCACCTGGAACCGACCGAGATTATGGGACACGAGTACATATTTCCCGTCGGGCGACAAGGCGATTCCCCGCAAAGCATTGCTGCCGTTATCCAACTTAATATCCTTAATCTTAGTCATCGTAGCCACATCGATAACGGACACATCAGCCGCTACATAATCGAGATCGGCCCGCTGGAAAGGCAGAAAATTATTTACAAAAAGCAATTTACCGTCCTGAGAAAGAACCGACGCCATAGGTTCCCGTTGCACCGCGACCTCCGCATCGACTTTAAAAGAAGCCGTATTTACTTTAGACACTGTTCCTTTAAACTGGTTACAAACATAGATATAAGCTCCGTCAGGCGATGCCAACGGTGCTTTAGCCCCCATGCCTGTTTCCACGGTCTTTTCTATTTTACCGCCATTTATATCGACCAGCGACAAAAAACCCTGACCGTAAGAAGAAGTCACATACACCTTGTCGCCGACGACTTCCACACCGGTTACCGGATTATCGAATTTGATTTCCCCCTCTTTTTGACGGGAAGACAAACCATATATTTCGAGGGCATTATGTCCTTTGGAAGCAATAAGCAACTTATCCCCCATCAATTTCAAACCCGAAGGAAAAACCGGTGCGTTCGGGTCAAGATTATTTTCGGCTCGCACTTCCGGAATCGTACAAATCGAGCACATTATGAACGACAATACGATTGTTATTTTTTTCAATACATTCATAATTAATTATTATAAACAAATTTCACTTACTACTCTTATAATTTAACGAAATATCTTCATTTCTTATTACAGTACCCTACCCCTCCATTTCGAAAAAACCAAAACAGGCTTGTTATCTAACTGCTGAAGAACATACTTATACTGAATGCTCCTCCCGTTTTAAAGCCCATAGAACGGAACAAAGTTAATAAAAAAGTATCAAAAAGCAATTATATCTCTGAATAACTTTTTCATGTCCCGAACCGAAAGAAATGTATAAAAACGAAAATCCTTTTTTACCCATCCGCTTAAACCTCACTAACGATAATTTTATCAAATCCGTAATCCTTTGATTATCCTCATATAACTTCATGATACACAATACCAATTCGTTTTTTAGAGATTCAGCATACCCTGTAATGAAACCAATATTCAGAAAATAATTTTTGGAATATTCATATTTTTTCATACATTTGCATCGTCAAAAATAAAACGGTGGGTGTAGCTCAGTTGGTTAGAGCGTCAGATTGTGGCTCTGAAGGCCGGCGGTTCGATCCCGCTTACTCACCCAAACAAAAGAGAACGGACGAAAAAATTCGTCCGTTCTCTTTTGTTTAAGACATCCTCTTATTCATCTAATAATTGAATACCACCTCTTTAATATCCAAAGTAGATCCTTTGGTCAAACTTCCGGCAGGATTGGAAGCGGCCCAAAATTTATCGCCGTAAGCACTGGACGAAAACATCACGATCAAATGCGTCACGTCAGTATTGTCAGGATCCATCGCAAAACGTTCTTCCACCGGAACGCTCGTAGCAGTAAGAGGAAACTGGTAAAAAGTCAGTTCTCCCCGTGTTCCCCCCAGTTTCATATACGGTTTGGCCCGAAGCTGTTCCGCTGAAGGTTTACCATAAACAAACTCCAAGGTCTGTTCTACAAACCCGCCGGCATCGTCATTGATGTTCCCGATCGTTTCGCTGGTTCTGAGCCAAGCCGCCCCTACCCGGATGTAATCCCCTCCGTTTCGATTTTGCAGAATGAAATAAATATCGCAGGAATCCTTCGTCGCCCGCGTCTCCGTCGCAGACGGCACAATCAAATTCAACTCCCCGTCTTTCATATTGACTCCGGGAGCATAACGCATTTTAAACGTAACGCTTTTGGGTTTAGACCGGAAAGAGGTTCCGAAATCGAGCATTTTTCGAGGATAAGGCCCTCCGTTATTAGGCATTCCGTACTTTACCTCAAACTGAAATTTTCCGGTAAACAAAGCCCCTGCCACCACGGCGGTCCCCAAATTTTTCATATACGGCACATCCACTTCCAGCGTTTCCATCCGGGCGTATTGCGCATTCGAATAGCCGGGTTTGGGCTGTGTCGTAAAGAAATTGATTTGAGAAAGGCTGAAAGCGTTGGCTTCCGCCGTCGTACTCCACGGCGAAACGCCGGTCCCGTCTCCCGGAGAATAAGCTAATTCTCCTGAGGACAGTTTAATGATACTTCCGTTATTGTCCAAAGCGTTCGTCCAGGTCGTCATGGAAGCAAACTCCAACTGCTGTTGTCTTTCCGTCGGATTTTCCGGATCTTCCGGATCCTCGCAAGCTACCTCGATCTTCCACACCTTTTGAATAAAATTATCCTCCGCTATAACGCTCAATACAACCGGTTCCGTAAAATCGGTCACTGCTGTGATATCTTTCGAAGGATGGGCCAATACGGAAAAAGTTATGTAGTTTACCTTCAAATCGCTCAAATCAGTTCCCGCCGGCATCAACACCGACACTAATCCCGTATCTTTATAATCCACATACGGTTTAATTACGCACGATATTTGCTTATCTATTTCAAACGTCAGCACATCGGCCTCCTGCAATTCGCCGAAATAATCCTTCTCTACGCAGGCAACTGACGAAAAAAGCAATATTGCGACATATAAATATTTTTTCATATGTTTATCTCCCTTTTAGATTCGCCACATGTTCCCTGTTTTTCAGATAATCCAATCCGAAATAATAAGCGAATCCGAACTGTATGTTAAACGGCATGAATTTAAAATTAAGGCCGTAATTCAATGTCGTTCCTTTCTCTACTTCGTTATTAACGGTTTTTACCCTTTCCCAATAAGCGATAACAGGATTCATCGCGAATTCGAATGCAAACCCTCGGGTCATAAAATACATGAATCCAGGGGATATACCGACTCCCACGCTATGTTTCTTACGCAAACTCTTATGTACCTTAACTCCTTCGTCGAACAAATTCCGGGAAAGACTATTCGTATTAGAATATTGCAAACTGGTTTCGCTTACCAAAAAGAAACGTTGAGCCGCATCGAGCGGGATATAATTCTTCAGAAAAAAAGAACCTGTATAAGAGCGGGAAATATTATTGGTTTCATACGTTTTAGCGCTGATAATGATATCCAGAATATCCGCACTCATCCGCAAACGAACATCCGAAAAAGAATAACCAAATTTTGCCCCCAGAGCAATATTATTGCCTACAAAATGGCCCACAGACACGTAGGTCGAAAGATTTCGATTATACACCCTATCGACGATGGCAATCGGATCCAGCCACCAGTTGTCGATATCGTTGCTCTTAAAACCGAGGTTAAAAGAAAAATAACTAACGCGTTTCTCCAGCAAAGCATAATTATTCTTATTCTCAAATGCCTGCGTTCTGTACCCTTTTCCCTTATTGACCTTGAACAACAATAAGTTCACATAATCTTTCTCTTCCTTTTTTCGCTTCGTTCCCACGATTTCCGAATCTCCGATTTCCGATCCGGTAACGACTGTTTCCCGAATATCGGAGATAGGTCGTTCCAAACGTCCCGCAACGATTCGCCCCTCTTTTATTGTTGCCTTTTCCGGATCACTCTCGTCCCAACGACTTTCTCCCCATCCTGTTACAGACAACATTCCGCCAACCACAAAAATTATATAGAACAAACATTTATTCATCTCTTTTAAAGGAAGTTAATGCGCTGCAAAGATAGAAAAAAAATACATTTTGCAAATTCTGCTCGAAAAAACCGCCATTTCCTGAACAGATTCCGGATCAAAAGCTTACGTACAAAAAAATGGGCCCCAATTTCATTTACAATTTCAAACAGTACCATCTATGACAAAAAAATATACGATACAATTTGGTTCCGAAATAAAAAGATATTATCTTTGCACTATATTGAAAAGTATAAGGGTTTCGGTCAAATATGGCCGGAATTCTTTATTTTTTACTATAATTAAACTCAGAGGTACGGTTTATGCAACGTACTCTCCAAAAAATTAACAAATATATGTCTAAAATCATTTATTTAACGGAAGCCGGATTAGAAAAGATACGCACCGAATTGGAATACCTGCGGAGTGTAAAACGTCCCGAAATTTCAGCACAAATCGCCGAAGCCCGCGATAAAGGCGATTTATCGGAAAATGCAGAATATGATGCAGCCAAGGAGGCCCAGGGACTTCTCGAAATGAAAATCGCAAAATTGGAAGACACCTATGCCAACGCCCGAATCATCGACGAGTCCATGATCAACACCGATACGGTACAGATTCTGAATAGAGTAAAACTGAAAAATCTCGCAACAGGCAAGGAGATGGAGTATGTTCTGGTCTCCGAGAACGAAGCCAACCTGAAAGAAGGGAAATTATCGATCGCGACTCCGATCGCCAAAGCCCTGTTAGGAAAACGTAAAGGCGAAGAAGTAGACGTCACGGTCCCTTCCGGCGTCATCCGGTTCCAGATTCTCGAGATAAGTATCTAATCCTTTACTCTCAGATTTACCGATCCCTCTCCCGTTTGCCAAATAAAAACCGAAAACGCTCCCGAGCCTAATTGATTCGGGAGCGTTTTCGGTTTTTTTCATTTTTTACTCGGTTTCGTGCAAAACTACCCTGAAACCGACGTTATATACCCCTTGATAAGGCTGATAAGGTAATCTATAAGAAGATGTTCCCTTTTCCGGACGATCATACCACGATCCTCCGCGCACAACCCGTTTTTCCGCCAAAACCGGATCGTTGCGGCCGTCATCGGCACGGTACGGATAAGGACGGTAAGCGGACAAAGTCCACTCCCATACATTTCCGTGCATATCGTAAATATCCCACGGATTGGCCCGGTATTTCCCCACATAATCGGAAACCAGACATCCGTCATCATAGGTCGTATCACGCGGAATCCAGTCGTCATAACGGTTCGCACGATCAATTACCCGACAGCTTTCATAAAACTTATAGGAAGAACAGGAAGCGAATTCCCTCAACCTCACATCGCCGAAATTGGCATACGACGCAAAATTGCACCCCAAATCCCCGAAAGAGTAAGGCGTATCGCTGCCCGCCCGACAAGCCCATTCCCATTCGGCCTCTGTCGGTAAAGTAATTTCAAATCCCGTTTTTTCCGACAACCATTGACAATACTCCATAGCCTTGTTCCAAGGAATGCGAACCACCGGCTGATCGGCTTCATTCAACGGATAACCTTTACGACCGAACTGGTAGCCATGACGATGCTCCGTCCGACTATCGTGTTCAGGATCGAACAAGGCGTACTGCCGATTGGTAATCTCAAACTGTCCGATCCAAAAAGGTTTGTCGATCTGCTGCACACTGCGCGGCATTTCGTCCCGATTCCGGTCGCTCCCCATAATAAAACGGCCTGCCGGGACTTTTATAAAATGCAGTTTCACACCTTCTCCTAAATCGATACTCATCCGATAGTCTCCCAAACCTACCTGATTATTCGCCTCATAATATTGTTTTCCGGCACGATAATGCGGCCAACCTTCCAAAACTGCCGTATCTCCGACAATCTCCGCCGGTTGCTCCGGAGCCGTAAAGGGCGTATCGGTTTTCAATTCCGGCAACCATTCGATATCCTCCAGGTCCAATCCCAACATCGGCATATATTTGGCTCTCAAATCATAGGAACGACGGGTATCCGGAAAATTCTTAATATCGGAACGACGACCGTGGAACGGCGCATTGAAATCGATCCAACAAGCCAAACGGCGCAACTCATCCTCCGACAATTTTACCCCGTGATGTCCCTTATTCAAAATCTGCATCAATTCGGTCTGGTCCGCATGAACATCCATCGGCTCCAACATGGCGATATCGCTCTCGATTCCCGGACGACGTACATATCTCTGCAATTGATAATACGACTCGGTAAAATCCCCGCCGTAAGCAGGCGATGCGGCTCCGGCAATCGCGGAACGCCAATCGGTTATCCGTTTATCGCCTTTAAAATAAGGCCGGTCGGGATCGCTGCCGTCATGACATCCGACACACTTGGCATCCAACACAGGCTGAACTTCATGCCTGAAACTGAACCCGCGCGGACGATCGAAAAACGGCTGTATGGTCTGTGGCGCTTTTTTGGAAGCGATGCTGGCTTTGGGAACGGGAATGCTACTCCTGTCTTCATGACACCCTAAGCAAGACACGGTTTCGCCCGGCATAGCCGTAAACCAACTGCGCATGATTTGCAACGCTTTTCCCTCCGCATCCAGAGGTTGAATAAAAATAGGCGTATTCGCCGGAACGGTAAACATGACAGAACCGTCTTCCTCCACATTCACTTCTCCGTTAATGCGTTTGATATCCCATGGACCGTCCAGTCCGATCGTTCCCAACAAACCTCCCTGATTCAAAGGGCTGAAATTGTAGGTGCCGATACGCAGTTTTTTTACCGTGCCCCGAGGAATATTTTTCAACCCGTCGCCAAAGTAAACATCTTGCACGAAAACGGTTGCCGTTTTCGACCCCGGCTTGATCCGATCGGGAATGACCGGCGGCGTAACGACCTTATCTAACAAAACGGGTTCGACCATTGCCATCCCGTCCCCTTCTGTGATCAATGTCATGTTATTGAAACGGTCCACCAGATAAATTCCCCACAAAGCATACTGGCTTCGTTTCATGGAAACCAAGAAATAGTTCTCATTCAAAGGGAAAGGGTGCAAGAAGTGCGGCCAGACACCGTCAGGCAAACGATCCCGTACACGAGGTTCCACTTTGCGCCCGCGATAAGGAATCTCCGCCACTACACCGTCCGCCTCTTTTCTCCCTACCACCGGATCGAAAATCAACAGACGACCGCTGCGAGAAACGCTATGATGCCCTCCGGCCACTCCTACAAACGCAGTAGGATGCCCCGGAATCGGACGCGCCCCGAACGTAGCGGTAGGAAAATAAGAACCCGACCCGTAATAAGCCATCTGACTGGTTCCATCGGGATTCATGGAAAAAATATAACGAGAATTGGAATGAGGGATATCGGCATATTCCCAACGCTGGTACATGATCTGTCCGTTATTCATAACCACGGGATTCCAATTACTGTCCTGGTCGAAAGTAAGCTGCCGGGTCTCTCCTGTCTTCGGATCGTAAATGAACATCCCGCACATCTTATTCCCCCCATTGGTACAAGGCAACCCCAAAAAAGTGGCCGTCGCACAAAAGATATACCGGCCGTCCGGCGTGTAACAGCCGTCAAAACTGTCAAAATCCTTGTAAGTATCCGGCGTCAATTGTTTTACCTCTTTCGTCTTCAGGTCGAGTTCAAACAAATGCCAACGGTCGGAAGACCCGATCGCGGAAAACATGACTTTTTCGCCTGAAAAATGGGGTTCGGTATCGCTAATCAACAATCCCTGCGCAGGCTTATACACGACTTCCTCCCGCAGTTTTCCGCCGAATCCGGTAATGGATACGTATTCGTTATCCCAACCTTCTTTCGGATTCCATATCTCCGAATCATTCTGGAAATTGGAGGGAGCCAATCCGATATTCCCCCCCATACGACGGCGGTCATTATCGGCAAAATGGCGGCGGATATACAACACCTGCTTTCCTTGCAACAACGGATTGGCCAACAAAGTCTGGTCCAACTGACTCAACAGATTCTCCGCCTTAGAAGCCGCTCCTTTCTCTCCGTTTCGCAACCCCTGAACCAACTGTTCTCTTTTTTCCAACAATTCGTTCAAAGCCTTTTGCCAATCGGTCGGCGCTTTAAAAGTTCCTTTCGACAACTTTCCCATATCTTCCACCGCCATCCTGTACGCCGCGGAATCGACAGCTTCGAGACGTTCGATCAGATCGGCATTGCGATCCTGTCCCCGGACCGCAACAGCCACCAGCATCAATAATGATACGATCGAATAAAATACATGTTTCATAACCAAAAAATTTATTCGGCAACATAGCCCAACTCATGGGATAATGCACGGGTTGTTTTCAATAAATTTTCCACGATATATTCCTGCTCCTCGGCTGCAAGCCGCAAATTAGGACCGGACACCCACACGGCACCGATAGGAATTCCCTCGAAATTGAAAACAGGCGCTCCGATACAGATGACTCCGATAAAGGTTTCCTCAAAATCCGTAGCATACCCCTGCTTCCTTACTTTTTCCAATTCCCTGATATAATCGGCACGACAACCGATCGTATAAGGCGTACACGAAGGATATTCCATTTTATCCAAATAATACTCACGGGTAACGGCAGGCAGAAAAGCCAGCATGGCTTTTCCCGGTGCCGAATTATGCAAATCGAAAGAAGCTCCCGGTGAAAGAACGAATTTGAACGGATGAATACCCTGAGCCTGTTCGATCAATACCCCTTTTTCATCGTTCAACACGCCGAAAAATACCGACTCCTTGACCGCGTCGCGCAACGAACGCAAGGCCGGCAACAGGTATTCCATCAAATCATGCTCTCCCAACATCCGGTATCCGAGCCTCAACATTTTACGTGTTAACCGATACGTCTTGCCTTTTTCCGAATAGTCGGCATATTCCATACGGACCAGCGTCGATAAAATACGGTAAGCCGTCGTCGATGTTACCTCCACTTCCCGAACGATATCCTGAAGCGTCAGACCTGAATTTTTTCGGGCCAACAACTCGATAATCTGCAGCCCCTTTTCAAGCCCCGGCACATTATAGACATCTTCCTTTTTCCGCACGACCATTCTCATAAAAACACAAAACGATTCCTTACCGACCGGACATTTTTCCAAACAAAACGTATTTCAATTTCTAACTCCGGACAGATCCGTTCATTTTCATATACGAAAACGATTTTCATATATATTCACAAATGTATGGTTTTATTTTTTTTCATCCAAATTTTCCTTTTATTTTCTTGAATTACCTCTTTTTTTCCATATAAATCAACAACCGAAAGTTCATTTTCACTTATCCTTCAACGCAGCATCGTCCCCTATTTTTCCATAGAAACGCCGTGATTCCCTAAAATTATGTACCTTTGTATTTTACAAAATCTTCGGAACCGGAAAAGAATCTGTCAAACGGATCGACACGGACGATGCTTTTTATCAACCAAACATACATAACAGAATAGATATGGAAACAGTCGTAAGCGGTATCCGCTCTACCGGAAATTTACACTTGGGCAACTATTTCGGCGCTTTGCGCAATTTCATCAGGATACAGCATGAAAACCGGTGCTTTTTTTTCATTGCGGACTACCATTCTCTGACCACTCATCCCGATCCCAAACTATTGCACGAGAACGTAAGAAACGTATTGTCCGAATATCTGGGAGCGGGCGTCGATCCCGACACGGCCACGCTGTACATTCAAAGCGATGTTCCTCAGGTAACGGAACTATACCTATTATTAAATATGCATGCCTATGTCGGCGAACTGGAAAGAACCTCTTCGTTCAAGGACAAAGTCCGGAAACATGCCGACAACGTCAATGCGGGACTGTTGACTTATCCGGTCCTGATGGCCGCTGACATACTGCTTCATAAAGCAGACAAAGTTCCCGTAGGAAAAGACCAGGAGCAACACCTCGAAATGACCCGACGGTTCGCCAGACGATTCAATAACATATACGGTGTAGAGTATTTCCCGGAAAGTATGCCTTGCGATTTCGGAAGCGGACTGATTAAAGTGCCGGGATTGGACGGCAACGGGAAAATGGGGAAAAGCGAAGGAAACGGCATCTTCTTGATCGACTCGGACAAAGACATCCGGAAAAAAGTCATGCGCGCGGTTACCGACGAAGGACCCAAAACGCCCAACAGCGAAATGAGCGAACCGGTGGCCAACATTTTTTCCATCATGAAAATCGTATCCGCCCCGGATACCGTAGAGTACTTCACGGAAAAATACAACAGCTGCGAAATCCGTTACGGCGATTTAAAAAAACAATTGGCGGAAGACATCATCGCCTGCGTGGCTCCCATACGCGAACGCATTCTGGAAATCCGTTCCAATGACGCCTATTTGTCGAAAGTGGTGCGCGAAGGGGCGGAAAAAGCCAGGGCAAGCGCAGAGAAAACCGTCTCGGAAGTCCGGGAAATCATGGGATTCAAGAAATTCTGACACTCTTATTTTTTCATCTGCAAAAGCAGAATCGGCATATTCGAAGACAACGGATCGTGCGAAAAAAACGGCACAAGTTGATAAATTAAGAAAAAATACTTTACTTTGTGCGATATTTTGCAACTATTTTACCAGAGAAATGGCCTCGAAACCAACGAAATACATATTGAATTACAAAGGGTTAAGCATTGGCGTCCACCATTTTGACTTCAATATTACGGACGATTTCTTCGCGGCCGTTCCCGAAAGCGAAGTGAAACGGGGACGCGGGAAAATAGCTGTCGATCTGGAAAAAAGCAATAGTTTGCTAAAAGCGGACGTTCGCATAGAAGGCGAAGTGGAAGTCGTGTGCGACCGTTGTTTGGAAAAGTTTTACGAACCGGTCCGTTACGAAGGGCGGTTATGGTTCAAGTTTTCCCATGAACTCAGCGGTCCCGACGAAACGACTACTAATACGGAACCGAACGAAGAGTTATGGTGGATTAATCCCGACAATGGAGAAATAGACCTGACAGAGTATATCTATGACAACATCATACTCAGTCTTCCTATTCAGCGCATCCATCCGAACGATGAAAACGGCGTCAGCCTATGCGACCCCGATATGCTGGCAAGATTCGTCCAGACGCCGGAAGAAACAACGGGAAACAACGAATAACCGAAATTCGGTTCTTCAGCAAAGAAATTAATATGAATTTAAAGAGATACGAAAATGGCACATCCTAAACACAGAGTTTCTAAGACGAGAAGAGACAAAAGAAGAACTCACTACAAGGCGGTAGCGCCTACTCTCGCAACGTGTTCCAACTGTGGAGCAACGATTCTTTATCACAGAGTATGTCCCGAATGCGGTTTCTATCGCGGCAAAAAAGCAATTGAAGTAAAAGCAGAATAACAATTGCGCTCCTAATTAACTCAAAAACGAAAGACAATGAGATTAGGTGTTGACGCAATGGGAGGAGACTATGCGCCTGAAGCTGCCGTTTTAGGTGCCATAGAGGCCTGCAATGCAGTGTCGGGCAATACGACTATTGTGCTTTTCGGCGACGAACGGCAAATCCAAGAGATCATACAACGGGAAAACCGGCTTCTCCCCAACCTGGAAATTGTTCACACCACGGAGGTTATCGCCATGAACGATAATCCCACTTCTTCATTTTCAGCCAAAAGCGATTCGAGCATTGTTGTGGGTTTTACTCATCTGAAAGCAGGCAAAATCGACGGCTTCGCCAGCGCGGGCAGCACCGGCGCCATGATGGTAGGCTGCATGCATGTCATCAAACAAGTCGATGGGATCATCCGCCCCACTATTGCTTCGACGATTCCGACCGTAAAAGGCGGAAAAACATTGCTTCTGGACGTAGGCATCAATATTGATTGCAAGCCGGAAGTATTGTATCAGTACGGCATCATCGGCTCGATATACAGCCGGGAAGTACTGAAAAACAGCAATCCCCGGATCGGGCTGTTGAATATCGGGGAAGAACAAAAAAAAGGAAATAACCAAACCAAAGCGGCTTACGAATTGATGTCGGAAAGCTCCGATTTCAATTTCATAGGGAATGTGGAAGCCAAACACATTTTCTCGGGCGAAGTGGCCGACGTATTCGTCTGCGACGGATTCGTGGGCAATACCATCCTGAAAGAGGCAGAAGGCATGTATGCCGCATTTAAATCGCTGGGAGTAAAGGGAATCGACTTTCTGGACGCGTTAAATTACGAAAACGAAGGAGGAACTCCCGTACTCGGCGTAAATAACTGCGTAATCATCGGACACGGCTGTTCGACTCCGAAGGCGATCAAAAACATGATTCTGCAAACGGAAAAGACGCTGAAAGCCGGTTTGGTCGAAAAAATAAAGGAAACTTTTTGCGAATGAAAAAAACGACAGCAGCAATCACAGGAGTCGGCGGATATTTGCCCAAATATATTCTGGATAATTTCGAATTAAGCCAAATGGTGGATACCTCCGACGAGTGGATTATGTCGCGGATCGGTATAAAAAAACGACATATTCTGAAAGGAGAAGGAAAAGGCACTTCCAACATGGCCGCCAAAGCGGTTCTGGACCTGTTGGAAAAAACCTCGGTGGATCCCATGGACATCGATCTGGTCATCTGCGCGACCGTAACTCCGGACATGGCTTTTCCCTCCACGGCAAATATCGTTTGCGACAAGGTAGGCATGAAAAAAGCCTTCGCTTTCGATATGAGCGCGGCATGCAGCGGATTCCTGTTCGGTTTGCAAACGGCGGCGGCCTTTATCGAAAGCGGAAAATACCAAAAAGTAATCCTGATCGGCGCTGACAAAATGTCTTCCATCATCGATTATACCGATCGCACTACCTGTCCCATTTTCGGAGACGGCGCGGGAGCCGTATTGATGGAACCCAATAAAAACGGTTTGGGATTGATCGATGCCATGCTACATTCGGACGGTTCCGGCGGGAAACACCTTCACATGAAAGCCGGCGGTTCGGTATATCCGGCTACGGAAGAGACCGTAAAAAACGGATGGCATTACGTATATCAGGAAGGACCGGCCGTATTCAAGGCAGCCGTATCGCATATGGCCGATACCGCCGTGGCTTTGATGCAAAAAAACAATCTGACGGCCGACGATATCAGTTTTCTGGTTCCTCATCAGGCCAATTTGCGAATCATCGACGCTACCGCCAACCGAATGGGGATTCCCAAAGACAAATGCATGATCAACATTACCGAATACGGGAATACGACGGCTGCTACCCTGCCCCTTTGTTTATGGGATTACGAACGCCGGTTGAAAATCGGCGACAACCTGATTTTCGCTTCTTTCGGAGGCGGATTTACTTGGGGAGCCATTTATTTGAAATGGGCTTACGACGGGGCTACGATGGCAAAGAAATAGTCGTCTATCATAGGGGCTTTGTAGTTCAAGGGATAGAACGTTGGTTTCCTAAACCGAAAATCCGAGTTCGAGTCTCGGCGAAGCTACAGAGAAAAAGAGAGCCGGATTTCTTCGACTCTCTTTTGTATCTTTTTCTCTCAATCGTTACTTTTGTTCGTAATCCTTAACGATTTCGAACAGCTATGCGTCACACAAAAAAGTCGTTTTTCCGACATCGCCGACAGAGCTTGCCGTTTGGTCCGTTTTAGCGGCGACATGGGCAGTCGTCGCGTTCAATTATTCGAATTTGCCGGAAACCGTCCCTATACATTACAATGCGGCAGGAGAAGCGAACGGATTCGGCAGTAAGAAATACGTGCTGCTTCTACCCTTAGTAGCGACCTTGCTATCCGCCGGTCTGACCTTTTTATCCGACCTGCCGGTTCCGCATCAACCGGCAGGTTCGCCCCCGAAGGCTCTTCGATATGTCATTCACACGAAAATAACGATGCAATATCTCAACCTGGCTTTGGCCCTTCTGTTCGGCTGGATTGCCTTCAAAACGATATGGCTGACGGGAATGCGACCGAGCGCATTCGGATTTTTGGGTTTCCCGTTGCTTTCGACCATAACGGTCGTCGTCTACAACGGTCGGACAACCGAGAAAGAAGAGGTAGACGACTTCGCGAAATCCATCCGAAAAAACGGTATTTTCAAAAAGCCCATATTTTACTATCTTTATCCCGAATTTACACATTTTACTCCGATGATCTGCCAACTTACCCGAACGACAAAATATCTTTTTCTACTCATTTGCTGGATTACCGCGTTTTCCGCTTCGGGCGGAAGTTCCGGAAATACACCCGCAACGATACGGGATACATCGGCGCAATCCTGGGGCGATCTGGGAAACGGATATTACGCCAACCCGATCCTGAACGCCGACTATTCCGACCCGGACGTCATCCGGGTCGGGAACAAATACTACATGATTTGTTCCGAATTCCATTATATCGGCATGCCGGTACTCGAATCGGACGACATGGTCAATTGGAAAATCATCGGACAAGTCTATGACCGGTTCGATTTCCCGGAATACGATCGCCTCGAACGTTACGGCAACGGTTCCTGGGCGCCGGCCTTGCGATATCACGACGGGAAATTCTGGATTTTTTTCTGCACACCTCAAGAAGGACTCTTCATGTCCACCGCCGAAAATCCGGCCGGACCGTGGAGTCCGTTAGTCCATGTCAAAAAAGTATCGGGCTGGGAAGATCCCTGCCCGTTCTGGGACGAAGATGGACAAGCCTATCTGGGTCGCAGCCAGTTGGGAGCCGGGCCGATCATTCTGCACAAGATGAGTCCGGACGGTACCCGCCTTCTGGATGAGGGAAAAACCGTTTACACCGGTCCGGTGGCCGAAGGGACCAAAATTTTCCGAAAAGACGGCTATTACTATTTCAGCATTCCCGAAGGGGGAGTCAGCACAGGCTGGCAAACGATTCTCCGGTCGAAAAATATCTACGGTCCCTTTGAAAGGAAGATCGTACTGGAACAAGGCGACACTCCGGTCAACGGACCGCATCAGGGCGCGTTGGTAGATACTCCGGACGGAACGTGGTGGTTTTATCATTTCCAGTCCCGCGAGCCGTTGGGCAGAGTCGTGCATTTACAACCGGTCGAATGGGAAGACGGATGGCCGTTTATCGGTGCGGACAACGACGGCAACGGTATCGGCGAACCGGTGCGCACCTGGGAAAAACCGATACAAGGGAAAAAGCAACCGATTACGGCGCCGCAAGCCAGCGACGACTTTTCCGCGCCTGAATTAGGAAAGCAATGGCAGTTCAACCATAACCCCGTTCCGGAAAACCTCTCCTTGACCTCCCGGCGGGGCTGGCTGACGTTACAAGCCTTGCAGGCATCGGGACTGCGGAACGCCAAAAACACGCTGACCCAAAAAATAACGGGATATATCGGCGAGGCTTCCGTCAAAATCGATTTCCGGGAAATGGCCGAAGGACAAAAAGCGGGATTATGCGGTATCGGCAGTGAATGGCACGCCGTAGGAATCCATAGAACCGAAGGGAAAAATTATATTTACACGGAACAAAACGGCAAATACGAACGGATTATCGAATGCCCGGCCTCGCGTCCCCTCTATCTGAAAATATCGTTCGACGCCCTGACCAACCGTCACCGCATGTATTACAGCAGCAACAATAGAACATTCCTTCCCTGCGGGGCTCCGTTCGCCCTGCATTCAAGCGACTGGAAAGGCGCCCGGATAGGACTATTCGCCTATAATGAGCTTGAGAATGCCGGAACCGTTTACTTCGACCGGTTCGAATACGATTTCGACGGACCGGGGCGAAAAAACCCGCGATGACCGGAACGATCCGCCCCCCCTTCAGACCTGGCACGGACCCGTCGGTCCGAACCAGATTCTCACGCCTTGCGGACCCGAACAAGCTGCCATCCGTCTTTCTCCCGATGATCGACGAGTTTCAACCCTTGTTTCCCGGCACAATCGACGATAGCCGGTACATCCGGTTCCAAAAAACCGCTGAGAAGCATCTCTCCGCCCGGTTCCAGACAGGACGCATAAGTTCCCATATCCTGCAACAGCACATTCCGGTTGATATTGGCCAAGATAAAATCGTAATGCGTGGCATGCAAGCGGGAAGCGTCTCCCTGCATCACGGAAATTCGACGGTCCGTACCGTTCGCTTTCGTATTTTCCCGACTGTTTTCCACAGCCCAATCGTCGATATCGACAGCATCCATAAAAGCAGCTCCCAACTTTACGGCCAGAATCGCCAAGATACCGGTACCGCATCCCATGTCCAAACCGTTTTTCCCCTGAATATCCATCCGGAACATATTTTCGATCATCAGATAGGTAGTCGCATGATGGCCGGTTCCGAAAGACATTTTAGGCATGATTACGATATCGTAACGGCAGGTACCGGGTTGATGGAACGGAGCCCGGACACAACATAAATCCCCGACCTGAATCGGTTCGAAATTGGATTCCCAAACCTCGTTCCAGTCGATATTCTCCATTTTCGACCATTCGCACTTCAGCAAATCGGCCTCCAACGTTCGAATATAAGCATCGATCTCCGTCCTGCGCTCTTCAAGAGATACCGCGGAAACATATCCGTTCAGGACATTTTCTTCCTGTTGAAAGCTATCGAAACCCAAATCGCCCAATTCGGCGACGATTATTCCGGTATCCTCTTCCTCCACTACTTCAGGAAAAGTAATCTTCAATTCATAATACTCCATAACCCTCTGTTTTTCAGCTAAGAAATTATTCTTTCAACCACTTGTCCAAAACGCTCCAGACTTGTTCCGCCTGTTCCGGCGGCAACGTCCCGATACGCGCCCGATGGCTCCCTCCCGGTTCCACCACTTTCATCATATTGGACTTGCCGGCAAACAACTTATCGTCGAGTCCCGCGGCGGTCCACGGATCGTACTGGCCATAAATGCATATCATCCGGGGATCGTTATGTTTCAGATATTTATAAATTCTCTTATGCAAAACGGAACTGAATCGAACATCCGCGGCATCGTCCGGCAAGAAAATACCGTGCAAATATCCTTTGGCGGAACGAATCGTCAGCCATTTCTTAAACGGTTTGGTGTCATAGCCGTAGTACCCCAGTTCCTTCGCCGCCTGTACGAAAAAAGAAGGTTCTTCGGACACGGCGAAATAATCGGGACCCGCCACCTGGACCAAATGCCGGAACAGTTCCGATGTACCGGCGGAAGTATCCGGAATCAGCGTAGTCGGAGTTCCCCATTGCCATAAAGCGAACGAATATTCCAACACCATATAGTCGAGCACTTCTTCCAAAGGAATTTTATAGGTAAGCCCCTGCACCTTCGACAAAGAATCGAGTATGGGCAAAATTTCCGTCTTTCGGGAAAGTACCTCTCCCTGAAAGGAGTGTATCTTTATCCGATCTTCCGGAGTTCCGCAAGCCCGAATAAAAGGTTCGTGTCGGCCATCCTCCACGCCGAAACAAACCGGAGCTACATAAGGGACGGAAATATCCACATCGTCCGGGAAAAAGGTCCGGTAAATAATCGTGGTCTGCCCTCCCTTGCTGATTCCGGTCGCGATCCATTTCCCCGGATAAATTTGCGCCATCAAGGTACGGATACGGTGCAAATCGTACGCCGAATTTTCCGCCGTAAGGTATTGCCAGTCGCGGGGTTTCGGCGTCGATTCGGAGAAAAAACGGTGTTCCACGAAAACCATATTCGTCCCGTACCGTTCCGATATCTCTTCCCGATAGTTCGGATTCAGGCCGTAATCGCCCCGATATCCCTCCGTAACCAATACGGTAGGCGCGTCGAAACCCGCATGGGAAACGATGAAACGTTGGGAAAAGGAACCTGCTTCCGGCTTGGAATGATCCAACGGCTGAACGACGGTTACCACATATTTCTCATCGAATTTGTTGCTGGCGATACGCTCCACCTTCGTAACTCCTTCCATCCGGGACAACCGATCTTCCAACAAGGACAAACTTTGTTCGGACCGTACCTGCCCGACCGCCGGCCGACCGGGAAAAGACAGGAAAGAAAGAAACAACAAAAACGGCAGAAAGAAACTGAAAATTCTTTTCATAAGCGCGATGTAATACAATTAGACTCTTCGGGACTTTTCCGGACAGTTCGGGACTTCTCTCGCCCTTCTCCGCCGGCTTTACCGATTTGTTTATACAAAATTAATTTTTTTTCTTTGAAATGTTTCTTCATTCAATCACGCGAAGGGCATGGACTGGAACGAACAACTGCTGGAATACAAAAGCTATCTGCTGCTGGAAAAGAAACTATCCGCCAACAGCATAGAGGCCTACATGCGCGACATAGAACAGTTTTGCCGTTTTATCCGGCAGGATTCGAACAAGAAGATCCAGCAGGTCACACACGACGACATCGAACATTTCATCGCCGGATTATACGACCGGGGAACCTCGGGAACGACGCGGGCGAGAACCGTCAGCGGAATCAAAAGCTTTTTCAATTACCTGTATGTGTACGACAAAATAGAGCAACTGCCCACGGAACTGGTCGAAACGCCGAAAATCCGGCGAAAAATCCCGGACGTTCTGACCGCCGACGAAATAGACCGGATATTGTATTCCATCGACCTTTCCCAACCGTTCGGACATCGCAACAGGGCCATGCTGGAAATCTTGTACGGATGCGGTTTGCGAGCCAGCGAACTGGTTGCCTTGCAACTGGGCGACCTGTTTTTCGACGACGGCTACATACGGGTCACAGGAAAAGGAGACAAGCAACGGCTCGTGCCGATCCACCGGCAAGCCATAGAACAGGTGGGTTTTTATCTGCAACAACGAAAAACAATGGCCATCGATCGAAAAAACGCCGAATTCGTTTTTCTGAACAACCGGGGGAAACCCCTTTCCCGTGTCATGCTTTTTCTGATTATCAAGGAAGCCGTTGCTGCTGCAGGCATCGAAAAAAACGTCAGTCCCCATACCTTCAGACACTCCTTCGCCACTCATCTGGTAAAAGGAGGGGCCGATATACGGTTGGTCCAGGAAATGCTGGGACACGAAAGCATTCTTACCACGGAAATATACACGCACTTGGATACCGGCCACAAACACGAAGCCGTGGAACGGTATCATCTGCTGGGGAAACGATAGCCCGTTGAAAAAGCCCGTTTCGAGACAAGCGGAAATTTCGAAAAAAACGTTAATTTTGAACGCTAATTTTTATTCCCATGGAAATACACTCTTTTCGATTTTTAGTAATCGCGAGCGGATTAGTTGCATTGATCGTACTGGCTATTCCGGTAGGTTTGTCTTTACGGCGAAGCTGGAAATCCAAGAACAATGCCGAGAAGACCGAATAAACCGGTTCATCCGTCTTGCTTTCGAGAGCAATCCGTCTATTTCCCCGGTGCATCTTTCCTCTTCAAAACAATGCCGCTGCCGAACCGTTCGTAACTGCCGCCACTGCGTCGATGCGAAAAGAAATCCGAAGAAGGGCAGGCCGTGCATAATCCGGCCGTTTCCACCCGGGCGGGAACAAGGCCCGCTCCGATCAGTTGTTGCCGGTTAGCGCGCCAAAGATCCGCAAAATACTTCCCGGAAGTTCCGTTCATAGCCGACCGGCACGTTCCGGGACACTTCGCCTTCAGCCGCCCGGCCACTTCGTCCCCCACTTCAAAACAGCACGACCCGATCGAAGGACCTATACCCGCCAGCATATCCTCCGGTCGACTGCCGAACACTTCAACCATGCGTTCCACGGTTTTTTCCGCAATTCCCGCAACGGTTCCCCGCCACCCAGCATGCACGGCAGCCACCGCAAGGCTTGCCGGATCGTATAACAACAAAGGCACGCAATCGGCCGTAAGTATCGTCAGACAAATTTCCGGAACATCCGTAATCAAAGCATCCGCACAGTCCAATCGGGAACCGTCGTCCTGTGCCCCCTTCCCGACGTCCCGCTCCGTCACAACGGCGATATTCGCACCATGCACCTGACGGGCCAATACCATCCGCGACGAATCAAATCCCACGGACGCTGCCAACCTTCTCCTATTACCCAAAGCGATTTTCGACTCGTCTCCGCCCAATCCGATATTCCCGTCCGAAGAGGATACGAAGTGAAGAATCCCCGATTCCCTTCCTAAATTTTCAAACCGATAAAATCGGAAAATACCGTTATCTATCTTTTCCATTCGGTAAATATAGCAAATAACCGTCATTCCGCCGGTTCGCCCGTTCCGATCATACGACTGGATACGGATTTGTCAGAGCAGGACACACCGGTTCTGACAAAATGTCACAATTCCGCAAGTGGCATATTCTTTGATATTCGACGCCAAGTTATCCCGTATATTTTACGGGACTTATCGAGCTTAATAATTAAAAAAACAGATAAAACATGCAAACCGGAAAAATCGGGGTTACCACAGAAAACATTTTCCCCATCATCAAAAAATTCCTCTATTCCGAACACGACATCTTTCTTCGTGAATTGGTTTCCAACGCCATCGACGCTACCCAAAAATTAAAAACGCTGGCTTCTACGGGCGAATACAAAGGGAACGTAGAGAACCTGAAAGTATCGGTCAATGTCGATCCGGACGCCAAAACCGTTACGATAACGGATATGGGAATAGGCATGACGGCAGAAGAGGTGGAAAAATACATCAACCAGATCGCCTTTTCCGGAGCGGAAGAGTTTTTGGAAAAATACAAAGACAAAACCAATATCATCGGACACTTCGGACTGGGTTTTTATTCGTCGTTCATGGTCGCTTCCCGGGTAGATCTGATCACGAAGTCGTATCGCGAAGGAAGCCAGGCCGTTAAATGGAGTTGCGACGGATCGCCGGAATATACGTTGGAACCGGTGGAAAAAGCCGATACGGGCACCGAAATCGTCCTGCATCTGGCAGACGACAGCAGCGAATTCGCCTCCAAAGAAAAAATCGGAGAACTGTTGCGGAAATATTGCCGTTTCCTGCCGATTCCCATCGTTTTCGGGAAAAAGCAAGAGTGGAAAGACGGCAAATACGTAGATACGGAAGAAGACAACGTCATCAACGATATCCATCCTCTATGGACCCGGAAACCGACGGACTTGAAAGAAGAGGACTATCTGAACTTCTATCACGAACTTTATCCGATGGCGGAGGACCCTCTTTTCCATATTCACCTCAACGTGGACTATCCGTTCAATCTGACCGGAATACTTTATTTCCCGAAAGTAAAGAACAACTTCGAACTTCAGAAAAACAAAATACAGCTTTACAGCAATCAGGTATTCGTAACCGACTCGGTAGAAGGCATCGTCCCCGAATTTCTGACCTTGCTGCACGGAGTCATCGATTCGCCGGACATTCCGTTGAACGTTTCCCGGAGTTACTTGCAAGGCGACCCGAACGTAAAGAAAATATCCGCCCACATTACTAAAAAAGTAGCGGACCGTTTGCAGGAAATTTTCAATACGTCGCGCGACGAGTTCGAAAAGAAATGGGACGACCTGAAAATATTCATCGAATACGGAATCATTACCGAAGAAAAATTCGCCGACAAGGCAGCCCATTTCGTCTTGCTGAAAAATATCGGGGACAAATACTTCACGCTGGAAGAGTATAAGAAACTGGTGGAAGGGACGCAGACCGACAAGGACAAAAATCTGATTTACCTCTACACCAACGACGCCATAGCGCAGGACAGTTTTGTCGAAAGCGCAAAGAACAAAGGATACGACGTATTGGTCATGAACGGACCGTTGGACACCCATTTTATCGGATGGTGCGAAAACAAAAACGAGCATCTCCGTTTCGTACGGGTCGATGCCGACGTAATCGACAAGCTGATTCAGAAAGACGAACAGAAAAGCATGGCACTTTCTTCGGAACAACAGGGCATATTACGTCCGGTTTTCGAAAGCCAGCTGCCGTCCAAAGAAAAAGTCAATTACACGGTAAGTTTCGAACCGCTGTCGGAAAGCGACGCTCCGGTCGTAATCACTCAAAACGAGTTCATGCGCCGGATGAAAGACATGAGTGCGGTAGGCGGCAGTCCTTACGCTTTTTACGGCCAAATGCCGGACAGTTTCAACGTGGTCGTCAACGGCAACCACCCGCTCGTGATGGACGTATGGTCCGAAACGGAAAAAGAGGTGGGCGAAAACGTCAAAAATCTGGATGCGAAAATCGAATCGCTGGATAAACAGAAAAAGAACTTCGACGAACTGGTCAAAGGGAAGAAAGCGGAAGAGCTTACTCCGGAAGAAAAGGACAAACAGGCGGAGTTGGACAAGAAATTGAAAAAACTGCGTACGGATCGGGAAAACCAATTAAAAGAATCCGGAAGCAAAAACAAACTGGTCAAACAACTGGTGGATCTGGCCCTGCTCTCGAACGGCATGTTGAAAGGCGAAAGCCTTACCAATTTCATCAAACGGAGCATCGAGTTAATCAACAAGTAAATCCGTGTGGACAAACAACATTCCGCACGATAAAAGAAAATGATCGAAATTTTACCAAACGGTTTAAAAACCGCATAACGAAAACCGGGGAAAGTCATTCTGAAACGAATCGTACTTTCCCCGATTTTTTACTCGATACCCTTTGTTTCCCCATTTCCGTTTATCCTAAATATATTTTCAATCTATCGATCGCCAGCTCCGCGAACTTGCCCAAATCCCGGTACAGCCCCTGCCAGTTCTGCCGGGAAAGCGTACGGGCCAACTGTCTCAACGCGACATTTCGAGCGACGATATATGCATATTCCGGATACCGACGGCGTTCCCTTTCCTTTTCGTCAAAATACTCCATTATCGCACTGCACAGACTATCGTAATCGATATTTTCATAAGGAGGGAAAAGTTCTTTATTGACTATTTCGCACAAATTCATCACGGCCTGTTGCATTTTGTCAATACCGTCGAGCAGGCAAAGCGCCCTTTCCCTCTCGTCGAGAAACATCTGATAACGATCGGCCTTGAATTTCCCGTAATCGAACAAAAGCAAGGCTTTTCGCGTCGGATCGCTTTCCGAGGCGATTTCCTTCTCCCAAAGCAAAAAATTTTCTTCAAGAATATCCTCTTTCATCGAAATCCCTGCCTCCGGCTCATTATCGGCAGTAGCGATCATCCGACAACGTTTCGTCCTTTCTTTTTTCATTTTAGGGAATTAAAAATTCATCGAACCACACGTATGCATTCCGATGCAATATATCAATAATTTTCAATTATTCCAACGAACATACCATCGTCTCCACACCAAATTCTTGTACTGCACCCCCGGAAACCACCGAATTGACCAATTCGCAATTTTTTTTACTTTGAAAACGGGCGGTAAGGCGTTCTCCCCGGATCATTTCCTTAAATCAACGAAAAAAATTATATTTGCCAAACCTTACACGGCAATAAATTCCAGAAAACAGTACATGAAATATAAAAGCCTATCTTATATACTCACTCTATTCGTATGCCTGGCCATAGGATCCTGCGCCAAGCGGCCGACCAAAAGTCCGGCCCTTTCCATTTCAGATACGACAGATACACGACAAGGAACCAAAATCGTTCCGGACGAGTTGCAAGGCGACAGCACGGACGACAATATTTCCCAAAAATCATGGAAAGAGCTGGCGGAAGAAGCGGAAAAATCGGAATCTTACAAACAATTGAAACGAAACACGGAAACGGAAACAGTTATCGATCCGGGACAATTTTCCGCTCTGGAAACGCAACACGTCAAAATATCCGATTACGATCCCTTCCGCGGAAAAGAATATTTATTCTACGACTTATCGGCCCTGGAATCGGAATTTCATTACCCTTGTGACGGAAAACTGATTTCGAATTACGGCATGCGAGGACGCAGAATGCATACCGGAGTAGATCTGAAAGCCAATTACGGCGATAATATCTATGCCGCTTTCGACGGTGTAGTACGCATGGCCAAATATTACAGCGGCTACGGCAATGTAGTGGTTATCAGACACTACAACGGGCTCGAAACCGTTTACGGACATAACAGCAAGAACAAGGTCAAAGTCAATCAGGTCGTCAAAGCCGGCGATATCATCGCACTGGCCGGACGTACGGGACGGGCGACTACCGAACACCTTCATTTCGAGGTCAGGGTTCAGGGGCAGGTTTTCAACCCAAACCTGCTGATCGACGTAACCAATCGCAAACTGCAACAAAAGCCGTTATACGTCTATAAACAGGGAAACAGCATTTTCGCTTCCAACAACGAGAGAACGGCTTCAGACCGGCAACTCGCCGCAACGAACAACACTCCCGCCACTGCGCAAGCATCGGCCGTTAAAAGTAGCATTCCCGCCCCCAAAGGCGGTACGACAGCAACCGACGGCAATGCCGTTTATCATAAAATCGTCAAAGGAGATACGTTGTACGCCCTTGCGTTGAAATACAAAACGACCGTAGCCGCCATTTGCAGACTGAACGGAATTTCATCCAAAAAAGTACTGCAACTGGGAGAACGGCTCCGGATCAAATAGTATCCTTGTCAAAACATCGCAGCATTGACCAAAGAAGATCGAGAAGCATTCCTGAAAGGGAAAGTAGCCTTGCTACCGGACGAGCCGGGGGTTTACCGTTTCTTGGACGAGAAAGGGACCGTTATCTACGTGGGCAAAGCCAAAAGCTTGAAAAAAAGAGTTTCTTCCTACTTCGTAGCCAGCTCCAACCACAGCAACAAAGTCCGGGCGTTAGTCCGCAACATCGCCGACATAACCCATACCGTCGTACCTACGGAGGCCGACGCGCTGCTGCTGGAGAACAACATGATCAAATCCCTTCAGCCCAAATACAACATCCTGCTGAAAGACGACAAAACGTATCCGTGGATAGCCGTTACGTCCGAAGAATTTCCCAGAGCCATCCAAACCCGCAAAATATTCCGCGACGGGTCGCAATATTTCGGCCCGTACAGTTCGGTCGCCATGCAAAAAAACGTGCTGGATCTGGTTCAAAAGCTCTATTTTCTGCGGACCTGCCGGCATAAACTGACGGAAGAACGGATACGGCAAGGCAAGTTTTCGCATTGCCTCGAATTCTACATAGGCAACTGCAAAGCCCCCTGCACGGGCCGGCAAAGCCGCAGCGAATACCGCGAGGCGGTACGGCAGGCCGCGTCGGTATTGCGGGGCAACCTGAAAGAGGCGGAAGAATTTCTGACCGAAAAAATGCAGGAAGCGGCGAAGGTACTGAATTTCGAAGAAGCGGCGCGCTATAAGCAACGGTTGGACATGCTGCAAAACTACAAGAGCAAATCGGTCATCATCTCCCCGCTTTACGGCGACCTCGACGTTTTCTCCCTGATTATGGACGACAATACCGCTTATTGCAATTTCATGCATACGGCCAAAGGAGCCATCGTCAATTCCTATACCATAGAAATGCGATTGCGGATGGACGAGTCGCCCGCCGCCGTACTGACCTTCGCCATCATGCAAATATGCGATACTTTGTCGCACCGGCTGGCCCGGGAAGTGTTAGTGCCGTTTCTGCCGGAAACCGAAGGTTTCGTCAATACCAAATTTTCGGTTCCGGTCCGCGGAGACAAACTGAAACTGTTGGAGTTATCGGAAAAAAACTGCAAACTCGCCCGGATCGAAAAGTTGAAACAGATCGAAAAAACCGATCCGGAACGGCATACCGACCGCATTATGGAACAGATGCGGAAAGATTTGGAACTGGACAGGCAACCCCGTCATATAGAATGTTTCGACAACTCGAACATACAAGGGAATTTCCCGGTCTCTTCCTGCGTTGTTTTCCGGGACGGAAGACCTTATAAAAAAGATTACCGGCATTTCAACATCAAAACCGTGGAAGGCATCGACGATTTCGCCTCCATGCGGGAAACCTTGCACCGGCGTTACAGCCGGATGCTGGCGGAAAACGCCCCGTTGCCGGACCTGATCGTCGTGGACGGCGGGAAAGGGCAACTGAGCTCCGCTTACGAAACGCTTACGGAATTGGGATTGCAGCATAAAATTCCGATCATCGGGCTGGCCAAACGGCTCGAAGAGGTATTCTATCCGGGGGACCCTACCCCGCTCTATCTCGACAAAAGTTCCGAAACCCTGAAAGTCCTGATGCATATCCGGGACGAAGCGCACCGGTTCGGCATCACGTTCCACAGGCAACAACGTTCCCGGGGATTCATCATTTCCGAACTGGAATGCATTCCCTCGTTAGGGAAAAAATCGATCGAAAAACTGTTGCGGACCTTCCGTACCGTATCCGGCATAAAAAAAGCTTCCGCCGACGAACTGGCCGAAGTGATCGGAAGAAAAAGAGCGGAAGCCGTCCAAACCTATTTCCGTACCGAAACCGACAACACCACATCAAACCATAACTCATGAAAAAACAACTGATATTCGCGACGAACAACCGGAACAAACTCAAAGAAATCGACAGCATCATCGGCGACCGGTACGATTTGACCACGCCCGCGGCCTGCGGCATAACGGAAGACATTCCCGAAGACCAGGACACTATCGCCGGCAATGCCTCCCAAAAATCGCACTACATTTTCGACAGAGTCGGCATCGATTGTTTCGCCGACGATACGGGACTGGAAGTGGAGGCCCTGAACGGGGCTCCCGGCGTATATTCGGCCCGTTATGCGGGAGAACAAAAAAATTCCGACGACAATATCGATCTGCTGCTTAAAAACATGGCCGGAACAGAAAACCGGAAAGCCCGGTTCAAAACGGTCATCTCCCTGATCGTGGACGGAAAAGAGCATCTGTTCGAAGGCGTTGTGAACGGCGTCATCACGACGGAACGGCACGGAACCGAAGGATTCGGTTATGACCCCGTATTCCGTCCGGACGGATACGATATTACCTTCGCCGAAATGAGCCTGGAAGAGAAAAACCGCATATCCCACCGGGGAAAAGCCGTAGTCCAACTGGTAAATTTTCTCAAAACCCTGTAACGGGACATGAACAGAATCGAACTGCTGGCTCCCGCCAAAAACAGCGAATACGGGAAAGCGGCCATCGACTGCGGTGCCGACGCCGTATATATCGGCGCCTCCAAATTCGGCGCCCGCCATGCGGCGGGGAACACCGCGGAAGAGATCGCCTCGTTGGCCGACTATGCCCACCGGTTCGATGCTAAAGTCTATGTCACGCTGAACACCTTGCTGTTCGACGACGAGCTGGCGGAGGCCGAACGGTTGGCCTGGGAAGTGTGGGAAACGGGAGCCGACGCCCTGATCGTACAGGACATGGCCTTTTGCCGCATGAAACTTCCGCCGATCGTCCTGCACGCATCCACACAAACGGCCAATCTGACTCCGGAACGGGTAAAATTCTTGCAGGATGCCGGTTTCCGGCGGGTCATTCTGGAACGCGCCCTCTCCCTCCGGCAAATCCGGGATATCCGGCAAGCCGTCGATGTAGAATTGGAATGTTTCGTCCACGGAGCCATTTGCGTATCGTACAGTGGACAATGTTACCTGAGCCACATCGTAGCGGGACGAAGCGGAAACCGGGGCGTATGCGCCCAACCCTGCCGTTCCTCCTATAACTTGTACGACGGACAGGGAAACCTGTTGATACGGAACAAACACCTGATGTCGGTAAAGGACCTTTCCCTCGACGCCCACCTGCACGAACTGATACAGGCAGGCGTTACCTCACTGAAAATAGAAGGAAGGCTGAAAGACCTGAACTATCTGAAGAATATCGTTTCGCATTACGACCGGCTATTGACCGAACTGGCCGATTCGAAAAAAGAGATCGCACGGACGGCCGCCGGACGGATCGTCCGGGATTTCATGCCGTTACCGGAAAACAGTTTCAACCGAAGCCTTACCCCTTACTTTTTCGACGGGAAAAAACGGAAAGTCGCCTGCTTCGACACGGCAAAAGCTACCGGGCCGGTCCTCGGTTCCGTAATAAAAGTATCCGACCGCCATTTCACGATACGAAGCGAGCATACGATAACCAACGGCGACGGCATCTGTTTCCTCGACGAACGGGGAGCATTGACCGGCACCCAAATCAACCGGACGGAAGGCAACCGCATTTATCCGCGCGACATGGCCGGCCTGCGACCGGGAACCGTCATATTCCGAAATTTCGACAAACGATTTTCAGACCGTCTGGCGCACAGCGTTTGTCGCCGGGTACTCGATTTACGTATCGAACTGCATTTCAGTCCGGAAGGCTTGACGATCGTGGGATATTCAGACGACGGCGGCAAGACCAAGCTCTTTTTCAACGGTCCTTTCGAAAAAGCGAAGGACCCGGAAAAAGCGAGAAAAACCGCCGAAGAGCAATTTCGGAAAAGCGGCGACACCTTTTTCCGCATTCCGGAAATTACCGTTTTCGGAGAAGTGCCGTTTCTTCCCGTTTCGATATGGAACGGCTTCCGCCGAAAATTTTTAGACACAGCCGAACAACGGCTGCGAGCCGGTTATGTCAGAGCCGTTCGGACGGAAAAGATGAAAACCCCGCAAATCGAAGCGACGGTTCCGCTGACCTACAAAGCCAACATTACCAACCGGCTGGCGAAGCGGTTTTACGAAAATTGCGGGTATTCCGACATAGAAACAGGGGTAGAACTGAAAGAATCGTTCGACGGTATCGAAGCCATGCGCTCCAAATACTGCCTGCGAAACGAACTGGGCATTTGCCTGAAACAAGGGAAAGGTCCCGAAAAGCTGTATTTGGAAAACAACCGGAACACTTTCGAATTGCAGTTCGACTGCGACCGATGTGAAATGATACTATTATACCGAGAAAAAACATGCAAATAAGCGACCCAACTTTTATCGCACCCGACGCGTGGAGCCATTACGAACTGCACGATCGGAGAAACGTGCAACTCATCCACCCGACCTTTATCACGCCCAATGCGTGGACCGACTACGAACTGATCGATTGCGGCGATTTCGAAAAATTGGAAAGGTTCGGCGATTACGTAATAGCCCGTCCCGAACCCCAAGCCCTGTGGAAAAAGCACCTTACCCAGGAGGAGTGGGAAAAAACGGCGGACGCTTATTTCCGGAAAGACGGGAAAAACGAAGAACGCGGCGTTTGGCAAAAGAAAAAACACATGCCGGCGCAATGGACCGTACATTACCGTTACAACTGTCTGTCCCTAACCATGCGGTTGGGCCTGACCGCTTTTAAACACGTCGGCCTTTTTCCGGAACAGGCGGCCAACTGGAACTATATCGCCGATACGATCCGGACCTATCCGAACCCTCCCGAAGTGCTGAACCTGTTCGCCTATACGGGAGGCGCCTCACTGGCCGCCAGACAAGCCGGAGCCAAAGTCACTCACGTGGATTCGGTGCGCCAAGTAATCGCCTGGAGCCGGGAAAACATGGCACTCAGCGGTTGCGACAATATCCGCTGGATCGCTGAAGACGCCCGGAAATTCGTAAAAAGGGAAATAAAACGCGGACGAAAATACGACGGCATACTGCTGGATCCCCCGGCTTACGGACGAGGCAGCGAAGGGGAGAAATGGATTTTGGAACAGGACATCTACCCCTTGTTGAAAGACCTGGACAAACTGTTAAGTGACGACGGATTTCTGGTACTGAACTTATACTCCATGGGACTTTCAGCCCTTTTGGCTAAAGAACTGTTGCATCAGATCTTCCGTATAGAGAATATTGAATTCGGAGAATTGTTCGTCATAGACCGGTTCAAAAAAAACCTACCCTTGGGCGTTTTTGCCCGATTTCAGAGACAAAACAATAAATAATTATAAATCAATGACTTGACACATAGATTATTCGATTTTCAGTACAATTTTTGCCAGGGTAAAAAAAGGTCCCGAACCTGCCTGAATCATTTTTTTAGGGATTTTTATTTCAACCTCTTTTTTGTTTCGATTATTTTTATCACTTTTGTAAAAAATTATGGATTGGCAGATAATCCACCGATAGTCGAATAATAACGTTTAAAATAAAACTAACAATGGAAGTAAAGAAATCGCCCAAAGCCGACCTGGAAAACAAAAAGGGTCTCTTTTTTCAAATCGGGTTGGTTTTGTCTATACTGATTATGATCGGTATGTTCTCATGGAGCAAACCGGAAATGGTCGTACAGCAAATGGAGCAAGAAGCAGAAATCATTGAAGTGGAAGAAATCCCCCAGACCGTGCAGGAACCGCCCAAAATCGAACAACCCAAAGTAACGGTTCCCGTAGTGACCGACATCATCGACATCGTGGACGATAAAATCGATGTGAAGACGGATATGTCCGCTTTCGACACTGAAGGGGGAGAAGATATGGAAATCATAGAATTGGCGGAAATTGAAACTACTGAAGAAGTCGTGGAAGAGGAAGAACCGCTGATGAAAGTAGAAAAAATGCCGACTTTCCAAGGTAAGGGAGCTGAAGCCTTCCGCGACTGGGTACAAAAGAATATCGGAGAATACCCGAGAGAAGCTGCGGAAAACGGCATCAGCGGTAGAGTGGTCATTCGGCTTACCGTAGGTAAAGACGGAAGCATTACCGAATACAAAGAATTGGCTTCGCCCGATAAATCATTGACAGACAGAACAATCGAAGTTATGAAAAAGGCTCCGAAATGGGAACCGGGAGAACAACGAGGCAGAGCCGTTCCGGTATATGTCATTATCAACATCAACTTCCAGTTGATATAACACATACATTACGGCAAATATACATTAACGACTGATAAAACCCTCTGTTTTTATTCTTCCATAGAATAAACAGAGGGTTTTTATCTGTATGCAAAAACATGGAAAAAGGGAAACTGACAGAAGTAACGACCGAAAAAATCATATTGGTTTCCGTTCAAAAAGACGGAGAAACGGAACAACAGGTAACCGAATATCTGGATGAATTGGAATTTCTGGCCCACACGGCAGGAGCCTTTACCCAAGAACGATTCGTCCAAAAAATGCCGCAACCGCACACCAAAACCTATTTAGGCCCGGGAAAACTCCAGGAAGTCAAAACCTATATGGCGGAACACGAAATAAGGTGTGTCATCTTCGACGACGAACTCTCCGCATCGCAAATCAGAAATATCGAACAAACTCTCCAGGCAAAAGTACTCGACCGAACCAATCTGATTCTGGACATATTCGCCAAACGAGCCACAACAGCCTACGCCAAAACACAGGTGGAATTAGCCCAATACCAGTACCTGCTGCCGCGACTGACCGGCATGTGGACACACTTGGAACGGCAAAGGGGAGGAATAGGCATGCGCGGCCCCGGAGAACGGGAAATAGAAACGGACCGCCGGATCATTCGCGATAAAATACAAGACCTGAAAACCCAATTAAAGAAAATAGACCGCCAAATGATTACCCAACGGTCCAATCGGGGACAAATGGTCCGTGTAGCTTTAGTCGGTTACACGAATGCGGGAAAATCCACTTTGATGAATTTGTTATCCAAATCGGACGTATATGCTAAAAACGAACTTTTCGCCACCATCGATACCACTGTCCGCAAAGTAGTGTTGGAAAACATACCTTTCTTGTTAAGCGATACGGTAGGATTCATCCGTAAACTTCCGCACCAGTTGGTAGAATCATTCAAATCGACCCTCGACGAAGTACGCGAAAGCGATTTGTTATTACATGTCATAGACGTTTCTCATCCCAATTTCGAAGAACAGATTGAAGTGGTACAGGCCACGTTAAAAGAAATCGGTGCCGCCGACAAACCCATCTTACTCGTATTCAACAAAATAGATGCTTATACTTTCATCGAAAAAGCGGCAGACGATTTAACTCCGGCTACGGAAGCCAATCGAACATTGGAAGAGCTGATGAACACATGGATGGCCAAAATGAACGGAGAAGCCATTTTCATTTCTGCCCGGGAAAAACAGAATATTTTACCATTCAAAAAACGATTGTATGCCGCAGTTCGCGAAATACATAAAAAGAGGTATCCTTACAACGATTTCTTATTTTAAACACAATCTGCATTTATGAATTTCATAACTGAAAAACAGCATCTGTTAGACCTGCGCTACATACGAATGGCTCGTATATGGGCGGAAAATTCATATTGCGTAAGACGTAAAGTAGGCGCTTTGCTCATCAAAGATAAAATGATTATATCCGACGGTTATAATGGAACCCCCTGCGGTTTCGAAAACGTATGCGAAACCGCAGATGGAAAAACCAAACCGTACGTGCTGCATGCAGAAGCCAACGCCATTACCAAAGTGGCGAAAAGCAACAATTCGAGCGACGGAGCGACCTTGTACGTGACAGCCTCTCCCTGTATTGAATGTGCTAAACTCATTATACAAGCAGGAATCGTCCGGGTCGTATATTCGGACGACTACCACAACGAAGACGGAATCGCTCTGCTAAAAAGAGCGGGAATAGAAATTGTCAAAGTCAGCGATAATGATAAATAACCGTACTTTGGAACGAATTCTGAAAATATTCGGGAAATGGATGACGACAAGTATCCTTCTGCTTTGCGGGAACGGTTTACACGGACAGGAAAAAGCGGATAGTATCCGCCCCAACGTTCCTCAACCGATTTTTTTCCGTTCCGATACCGTTTTAGTAGATACTTCTTTATATAACCACCTGAGTCCCTATCAACAAAAAACGTTTGTCCGGCAAATCCGGCGCGATTCGATACGGGCAGGGAAGAACCTATGGCTTACGCCGGTAGGCGGTCCCTCTTACAACCCGGAAGCGTCGTTAGGTATTGGCGGCGCATTACTGGCTTCGTTCAAAATAAACTCTAAAGATACGGTGGCTTACCGGTCGTTTCTCCCCATAGGATTCAATCTATCCATCAATGGAACCATTGTCGTAGCGGGAGCCGGCACATTTTTTTTCAAAGAAAACAAATTCCGTATTTATACCTCTTACAGCTACCGGAACGAGCCGGCACATTATTATGGGAAAGGTTATGAAGCTATCGGCCGGACCTACCGAAGCGACTCAACCACTGCTTTCAGAAAAGAAAGCGTAATCTTCAATCCTCGATTCATGTGGCAAATCGCCCCCCACTTATTCGCCGGTCCCCTGTTAGACATCAATTATTCCAGAGCTTCACACCTCAGCAAAGGCGTATCCGAAGATCCGTATTTCAGACAATTCAGGAACAAATATCTGAATATAGGAACCGGAGGCTTGATACAATACGATACACGCGACGACATTGCAACCCCGAACAGGGGTATGTTGATCAGCCTGATGGGCAAAGTATTCGGTAAATATCTGGGCGGAGCCTATAACTACGAACTGCTCGAAGCAGAATACCGCCAGTTCCAGCCTTTGTTCAAACGGGCTCTTCTGGGATGGACCGCCAAAACCCAAATGAGTTTCGGTAAGGTTCCGTTTACAGAACTGCCTACTTTCGGCTCTCCCTTCGACCTGCGCGGATATTATTTAGGAAAATACCGGGATAAATCCATGGCATACGGTATTGTGGAATTCCGACATATGTTCGGCAGTGAAGAAGACCTGAAACAGGGTCGGCTGAAATCGAAATTCGGTTATGTTGCCTGGTTAGGAACCGGAACGATCGGTAACACGCCGGCTCAATGGAACAAATGGAAACTGAACTACGGAGCGGGAATTCGTATTCAGATACAACCCCGGAAAAACTTTCGGTTCGATATCGGGAAAGAACACGGTGTCAAAGGGCTATTGTTTTATATGAACATGACTGAAGCGTTCTAAGAAATCTAAAAAATCACTTGTTGTTACTTGTCCTTTATCGGAAAAAATTCGATCCGATCATTCTTCTCCCGTTCCTGTTCTGCAATATGCCCGGTTTCCTTCGAAAAATTCCGAGTTTTTCTACATTTACCTCTGGCTTCATGTTGTTTTTATACCCTGTTTCTCCCGATATAGCCGAGAGAGAAAACAAAAAACACCAACAAGTCGACCTTTATTCCGAAATTCTCACGGCAACACTCCAGCTTGCAGAATAAAATTTAAAACTGATTCTAACCTTGCCGACCGCTGGCAAGGTGTTTGCCTGTTTATCCACAAATCTAAATTCATTATGTGCCATGGAAAACAGACAAAAAAGCATTGAATTGCTGAATAAAGCCATCTTGGAAGAGCTGATAAGCGTCCACCAGTACATGTATTTCCATTTCGTATGCGGAGATCGGGGATACAATCTTCTTTCCTCCATTTTCAGACGAACGGCCATCGACGAAATGGTCCACGTGGAAGAATTAGCCGAACGGATTCTGTTTCTGAAAGGAGAAGTGGATATGCATACGGAAATAAAAATCAAACATATCCATGAAGTGGAAAAAATGCTTTTACTGGCCAAAGAACTTGAGAACAAAAGCATAAACGACTATAACAACTGGGCGAAAATTTGCGGAGATTTATCGGATTCGGCCTCCAAACGGTTACTGGAGGATCTGGTAAAAAAAGAAGAAGAACATTACGACCAGTTCGATATAGAAATGGACAACATGGAAAAATTCGGAGACAACTACCTGGCTCTGCAATCGATCGAACGGAGCAAACAGGCTGCGAAAGGCATATCCTCGGAAACGGAAGAATAGCTTCCGCCGAATATGTTGCGCGGAGAATTCCACATGGAATTCCCCGCGCAACGTTACAATTTACTCTTCTATAATATCGATTTTCAAAATCAAATCGCCGGCCCGGATATCGTCGATGACCTCCAAGCCTTCATAAACTTTCCCGAAGCAAGTATGCACTCCGTCCAGATGAGAAGTATTCCGGCGCGAATGGCAAATGAAAAATTGGGAACCGCCCGTGTCTTTTCCCCGGTGTGCCATGGACAACACGCCCCGGTCATGGTATTGATTGCCTCCCGTAGTCTCGCATTTGATGGTATAGCCGGGTCCGCCGGTCCCGTTTCCGTTCGGACATCCGCCCTGAATCACGAAATCCGGAATAACCCGATGAAACGTCAGCCCGTCGTAAAATCCGCTTTTGGCCAGCTTACAAAAATTTTCCACCGTTCCGGGAGCGTCTTTTTCATAAAAATTCACTTTCATATCTCCCTTCTCGGTATGAATTACCGCTTTTCTCATTTCGCCTTTATTTATAAATAGAATCCGATAAAAATAAGCAATATCATTTTAATTCACAAAAATAAAACGAAATTACATGGCGTTTAATTTTACCCCGGTTCCTCCCGAATCTGTTAAAAAACGCCAAGAGAGCATGTTTTTTCCTCTTTTTCACTACCTTTACGGGAATTTTCCGGAGTAAGGGAACTGTCCGCAACAACAAAAAAACTTGCAAAACGGACAAAAATCAAAAAGCGACATTTATGAAAAAAGTAGTCATCGGTCTTTCGGGAGGAGTGGATTCCAGCGTAGCGGCCTATTTATTGCAACGGCAAGGTTACGATGTCACGGCCCTTTTCATGCGCAACTGGCACGATACGACAGGAACGCTGGCCGGCGACTGCCCTTGGAACGACGACCGGATGTTCGCCGAACTGGTCGCGAAAAAACTGAAAATTCCGTTCCACTTCATCGACCTGAGCGAAGAATACCGGAAACGGGTCGTAGATTACATGTTCAGCGAATACGAGAAAGGGCGCACGCCGAATCCCGACGTGCTATGCAACCGGGAGATCAAATTCGACGCGTTCTTGAAAGCGGCTTTGGATTTGGGAGCCGATTACGTAGCTACGGGACACTATTGCCGCAAGGAAACGCTTCAGGTCCACGGAAGGGAAACTTACCGACTGCTGGCCGGATCGGACAGGAACAAAGACCAGAGTTATTTCCTCTGCCAGCTCTCACAACAACAACTGTCCAAGGCGCTGTTTCCGATAGGCGAGCTGACCAAACCCGAAGTACGAAAAATCGCCATGGAACAAGGATTGGCCACGGCGGAACGAAAAGACTCACAGGGTATTTGCTTTGTCGGGAAAGTGGATTTACCGGTATTTTTGCAACAAAAGCTGGCCGCGAAGAAAGGCGAAGTCATCGAAATCGACCCGGATTGGGAAGGTTATCGCCGATCCGGAGCAAACCGATCGCTGGCGGAGCAGGCACAGCCGTTCCGTTACCGGAAAACGGACGGACGCAAAGCGGGAGAGCATAACGGAGCCCACTTCTATACCATAGGCCAGCGAAAAGGATTGAATATAGGAGGGAAACCCCAACCGTTGTTCGTCATCGCTACCGATGTGGAAGAAAACGTCATTTATGTCGGTCAGGGCGATCGTCATCCCGGTTTATATCGGCAAGCGCTATATATCAAACCGGAAGAAATTCATTGGATACGCCCCGATCTGGCTCTTTCTCCTGGAGAGATGCAGAAATACAAGATTCGGATACGTTACCGGCAACCTCTGCAGGAAGGGACGCTAATCTCAACCGAAACAGGCGCATACATTGTCTTCGATGAGCCGCAACGCGGTATCACGGCAGGACAATTCGCAACCTGGTACGGTCCGGACGGAGAACTCATCGGATCCGGAGTTATTAACGAATAAGAATGCAAGGTATGAAAAAAATTGCTTTAGCGGTTGCCGCATGCCTGTACTTCATGGGAACGGGACATGGGCAGGACCAACCGACCAGTCAGATGCAATTCGCATCGACCAGCCACGATTTCGGGCAAATCAAGGAAGTGGACGGAATCGTAACCCATGTTTTCGAATTTAAAAACATCAGCAACAAACCGCTGGTTATCAATTTCGTATCGTCGAGTTGCGGCTGCACGACTCCGGAATACGATAAAAAACCGGTCATGCCGGGCGGCAGCGGAAAAATCAAAGTGGCTTACGACCCGGCCGGGCGCCCCGGAGCGTTCAACAAAGAAATTGTAATCGTAAGCAACAACCGGCAGACCGAAGACGTCCTGACCATTCAGGGAGACGTAGTGCCTCGGCCGCGAACCATCGACGACGATTTCCCCGTAAAAATAGGAGAAGGCTTGCGCGCCTCCAGCAATTCGGTCAGTTTCGGCCCCATAGCTCTCGGATACAGCCACAGCAAAACCATTTATCTGTACAACCAGTCCGAACGGGATATCCGAATCGAAACAGAAACGGCCGAAATGCCCGGCGGCATATCCGTATCCGTAAATCCGAAAACTCTGTCCCCGAAGGGAAAAGGCAATATCGTCGTAACTTACGACCTGACGAATGTACGGAATTACAGCTGTCTGGAACAATCATTTACCTTGTTGGCGAACGGGAAAGCCTATGAATATCCCATCCGGATCACGGCCGTAACGATTCCCGATTTCTCAGGGTTGAGCGACGAAGAACGCCGTGTGGCCCCTCACATCGATCCGTCGGCCACCTTCCACCATTTCGGAACAACGCAAATCGGAAAATCATTGGAAGAAACCTTTGAAATCGGCAATATCGGAGGCCGGGACCTGGTTATCGAAGCGGTTATTCCGGAAGACAGCACGATCCGTTACACATTGGACAAAAAAGTCATAAAGCCCAAAGAATCGGCCCGGATTACCCTGACGCTGGATACCTCCGACGCCATAGCCAGGTTATCCAAGAAGGTTACGTTGATCAGCAACGACCTGTTCGATCCCGTCATGGAACTGCGGGTAGCCACGAACCTGCAATAAACCCGAACTCAAATAAATAAACCGAAAATAAGCAATGTTTAAAATTCTGAGAAAAAAAGAGCTGTCGCCCAATATATTCCTGATGGACGTACAGGCTCCCCGCGTAGCGGCTTCGGCCAAACCCGGACAATTCGTAATCGTAAGAGTGGACGAAAAAGGAGAACGAGTTCCGCTGACCATCTGCGACTACAACCGGGAAGAGGGTTCCGTTACCATCGTTACGCAAGTCGTCGGCGCCTCTTCTCAAAAAATATGTTCGCTGAACGAAGGAGAGGCTTTACTGAATTTCGTAGGGCCGTTGGGTCGCCCGTCCGAATTCGTTTACGAAAACATCGAAGACTTACGCCACAAGAAAATATTGTTCATCGCGGGAGGAGTCGGCACGGCCCCGGTATATCCGCAAGTCAAATGGCTGAAAAAACAAGGCGTGGAAGCCGACGTCATTATCGGTGCCAAAACCAGCAGCATAGCTATCCTGAAAGATGAAATGCGGAAAGTGGCCGGACATCTGTATTTAGCGACAGACGACGGCAGCGAAGGATTCAAAGGACTGGTAACCGACTGTTTCAAACACTTGATAGAAAACGAAGGGAAAAAATACGACCTGGTCGTTTCCATCGGTCCGATGATTATGATGAAATTCGTCGCCCTGACCACGAAACAGTACGGCATCAAAACCATCGTGAGCCTGAACAGCCTGATGGTGGACGGAACGGGCATGTGCGGAGCCTGCCGGGTTTCCGTGGGAGGAAAGACCTATTTTACCTGCGTGGACGGTCCCGAATTCGACGGACATTTAGTGGATTTCGACGAAGCCATGCGCCGTCAGGCCCAATACAAAACCATAGAAAGCCGTAAAGCCAAAGCCGCCCGGGAACGCGAAGAAGGACATAAATGCCGCGTAGGCTTGGACCGATAAACAACCGACATTAACTTTGCAGCATTTTACCTGCTGCCCCAAACCCCAAAATAAGGATATGGCCAACAAAATACCCCGTGTACCCGTACGGGAACAAGACCCTAAAATACGGGTAACCAATTTTGAAGAAGTATGTTACGGATACAACGTGGAAGAAGCGCGTCTGGAAGCCTCCCGGTGTATCAACTGCAAAAAGCCGCGATGTGTCGAACACTGCCCGGTCTCTTTGCAGATTCCTCAATTCATCGCTCAAGTGAATGAGGGAAATTTCGCGGAAGCAGCACGCATCATTGCCCAAGACTCCCTCCTGCCTTCGGTATGCGGCCGGGTATGCCCCCAGGAAAGCCAATGCGAAGGCGCTTGCATCTTGGGATTGAAAGGCGAACCCGTTTCCATCGGTAAACTGGAACGGTTCGTAGGCGACTGGGCCCGGGAAAACAAAATAGAAACGGTAACTGCCGCTGCCCCCAACGGGCATAAAGTGGCCGTCATCGGCAGCGGTCCGGCCGGCCTGGCTTGCGCAGCCGATTTAGCCAAATCGGGCTATCAGGTAAAAATATTCGAGGTGTTGCATAAACCGGGAGGCGTTTTGGAATATGGCATTCCTGAATTCCGTCTGCCAAAAAGCAAAGTCGTGGCAGCCGAAATCGACAACGTACGGAAACTGGGTGTGGAAATCGAAACCGACGTCGTCGTAGGCCGTACCGTAACCGTCGATCAGCTGATGGACGAGGAAGGATACGAAGCGGTATTCATCGGTTCCGGTGCCGGATTGCCCCGCTTCATGGGAATCGAAGGAGAAAATCTGAACGGCGTGGTTTCCGCCAACGAGTTCCTGACCCGGGCAAACCTGATGAAAGCTTACGACGAAAATTTCGATACTCCCATTTATACGGGCAGCCGGGTAGTCGTAGTGGGAGGAGGCAATGTAGCCATGGATGCCGTACGCACCGCCGCCAGACTGGGCGCCCAGGCCTCCATCGTATATCGCCGTTCGGAAAAAGAACTGCCGGCCCGCGTGGAAGAGGTGCACCATGCCAAAGAAGAAGGCATAACATTCCTCATGCTGACCAATCCGACAAAAATCAACGACAACGGTTCCGGATGGGTAAAATCCCTGCATTGCGTCAAGATGGAATTAGGAGAACCGGACGCATCGGGACGCAGAAGTCCCATTCCTGTCCCCGGATCGGATTTCGACCTGGAATGCGACGTAGTGATCATGGCGCTCGGGACCTCTCCGAATCCGTTGATCGCATCGACTACCGCCGGTTTGGAAACCAACAAGCGGGGATGTCTGGTCGCCGATGAGGAAAGCGGCGCCACCACCCGCCCCGGCGTATTTGCCGGAGGAGACGCCGTAACGGGTGCGGCTACGGTCATTCTGGCCATGGGAGCAGGCCGGAAAGCCGCCAAAGCGATCGACGCCTATATCCGGGGAAAATAATTTCGGACCGAAACGGGAAAGCCCCTCTCTTGTTCCCGTTTTCAAAAAGATTCGATAAAAGTTTGGTATTCAACAAAAGTTGATTTACCTTTGCACTCATTAATTCAACAAAATAGAAGCACAATGAAAAAAGGAATCCATCCTGAAAATTATCGTGTTGTGGCGTTTAAGGACATGTCTAACGACCACGTGTTTCTGTGCAGGTCCGCTGTTCAGACCAAAGAAACTATCGAAGTGAATGGCGAAACCTATCCCGTTTTCAAAATGGAAATCTCCAGTTCTTCGCATCCGTTCTATACCGGCAAAGTGAAACTGGTGGATACCGCCGGACGTGTTGATAAGTTTATGAGCCGCTATCAGAAGCATTACGATAAAAGAAACAACAAATAATCTGTATTTGTTGTTCTTGAAAAAGACCTCCCCCTAAGGAGGTTTTTTTTATTCTCATTTTTTTCTTATTTCGACTGCATACAACCGAATCTTAAACGAATGTTACCCGGAATTGCCGGTCCTACTTTCTTCCCGGCCCAAGCCAGAAGAATTATTTGTCTTTACAGCGACAATTCGCCCGTAATTCGGCAAGCGGCTCCGCAGACGGAAGCAGGGAGCTCTATGCGCGAACGATTAGACACGCACACTTGGGGCATCGCCGTTATGTAACGGCAGACCCGAAAAAGAAAATGAACACAAGCCAATACAACCGTAATTTCCCGGAATCGCGGATTTTCCATTCCGGCCGGATTACGACAAGGAGCCGGTCGAATTCAAGGAGAGAACAAAAAGCCGATAAGCTCAACGGGAAATTCCTCGATACGCTCGACAGATTCATGCACCGGGGCCGATTCGATATTGCCGAAGCCATTCGTAAAACCGGAAAAACAGGACAGCCGTACCGATCTTTCGGTAGCTTCGGCAGTAAAAAGCCGCAGTCATCCGTCCATTGGAGCCAATAAATCGACGCTCGTTCCGAACGGAAATTTCCATTTTCCACCGGCCAACGAAAAAAGGGAAAGACAATTATCATCTTTCCCTTTTCCGTTTTTCAAAAGATGCTATTTCGCCAAAGAGGTAGCTATCGCCGCCGTACTCAGGGCGGAATTGGTCAGCCCTAAAATCTCCGCAATACTCAACTTATTCGGATTTATATTTTTCAAGGGAACCACGACCATACAACCCGGCTCTATCTTCGGATAACGGCGGCATCCTTTCGTAGCAGCCACCTGACCGTTCAAATAAACGACGAACGGCTTCTTCCGGGCGCTCTGCACATACCCTCCCGCCTGATAAATATAATCTTTCAATTTCTGAGAACCGTTATAAGTCGTCGTCGTAGGATAAAGCACCGCTCCCGATATCTTTACGGTATTGACATATTGGGGGATATTGATAATATCTCCCGGCATCAACACGATATCGTACTCTCCCATAGGGTTTTCCAACGCTTTTTGCAAATCGATTCCCACATTGGTGTACTGCGCCAGTTTAGCCATATCGGCCGAAAGGGAATCCCGTCCCTGCTTCTTGCGGACGACATCGGACAAGGTCTGCTCCTGAATCTCTTCATCCACGGTTTTCAACCGCCTAAGGCTGGCCCCTTTGATATAGGCATAAGCAGTCACTCCTCCCGCTTTCGCAATCAACTGGCTCAAACGCATCGAACGTTCCGTAATCGGATAATCTCCTCCGAAAACGATTTCTCCGTTAATCGTTACCGATTTCTGCTCGACATAACCCGGGGAGCGTCTCACATAAATTTCATCGTAAGGTTTCAATACAAACTGCGCCCCCGACGGATCTATTTTCAAATCCCGGGAAATAGGGAACTCAAACTCCTCCACCATTTGAGCCGAAACAGTAGTCGCTTTGCTGTCCATCAAACGACGGGCGACGATTACCTTCGCTTCAGACGCCGCATCGCTCAACCCTCCGGCCAACAAAACGGCATCCTCCAACGTCATGTTCTGACGATACAAAATCGTATCGGAATTCGTTTGCATCTTAATAAATCGCTGCTCTTGTGAAAAATCAAACCGTTTATTCATAGACGTATCCCGATAAGACATGGAGTCCCGCAGCATACTGTCCTGCAACAATTTTCCATTAAAGTCCAAAACCTTCGACAAAGAAGTGTCCGCTGGAGACAACATACCGCTGCGCTTATCCATAGAACTCATAACGAACGGGTCCCTATTAGCATTGACAGCTCCTCGAACAATCACATATTCCTTATATTTCAAATCATACACGGACGGAATATAAACCGCATCTTCTTCCTTCAGCAAAATATCTTCCTGCTGACCGTTCAACAACGCCTGTACGTCGAACGAAATCATCTCGTGAGAATAATCCGCGCGCTGACGCGTGATCTGTCCCCGATTCAGAAAAGCGTCTCCCCGCAATCCTCCGGCAGCTTCGATCAACCCCAACAACGTTTTACACTCCTTGATCTCGAAATCGCCCGGACGCCATACGGCTCCGCCAATGCTTACCCGATTGTCGTACCGTTGAATCGCCGATTGCACTTCGACAAAATCGCCATCCTGCATGACGAATTTTCCGAAATCGGACGCAGGAACCGTATTCAACGTGTAACTGCTCCCATTTTTCCGACGAACCAACAAGTTATCGGTATAAGCGCTGTTAGCGAACCCTCCTGCATACTCCAAAAGCCGATCCAGCGTCTCTCCCTTCTTCAACTCGTAAACCATTCCCCGCTTCACGTCCCCTTTCACTTTAACCAAATTCGCATAAGGAGCCACTACAATCACGTCGTTATCCTGCAAACGGACATTGGCTGATCCGTCGCCGTTCAGCAAATAGTCGTAAATGTCGATCGATGCGATTTCCTTGTTATCGCGGAACACCTTCACATCACGCAACGTTCCCACATCGTTAACCCCGCCTGCCAGATACAACGCATTGAAAACAGAGGCCAGCGAAGGGACGGTATAGGTTCCGGGGACCAATACCTCACCCAAAAGATTGACTTTGATGGAACGAATACGCCCCAACGAGACCTTTAAATCGATATTATTCTGTTCTCCGTCCTCCAATTGAGCATAAATATTGGCAAGATGTTGTTTCAATTTGCTTTCGGCTTCCTCTACCGTCAATCCTGATAATGAAACCACACCGGAAGCCGGAATTTTTACTGTTCCCTCCGGAGTAATAACCAACGAATAATGAGCTTCGGAAGATCCCCAAACATCCAAAATAATTTCATCTCCCGCCGCCAATTTATAATCGACCGGTGTAGCCATATTGAAATTGGGTTCGAAAGACAGTTCCTTGGAAGTAAAGATATTCCGCCCGAAAACCATATTCTCTCGCTCTTGTTCCGAAAAATTCCGCAACGATAACGCCCGAGTGACGTTTTCATCTCGAATTTCAGGATCGACGACCCGATTCACGGAAGGGGACACGATCTGATTCTGGGAAGAAGAAAAGCCGGCAGTTCCCTGAATCGTTCCGCCGTAATATTGATTGCCCTGCATCTGTTTCAATAATTGAAGCTGCTGGGCGTCGATTACCTGAGCCGAAACAGGCGACATGCCTGCACATACGAAAATAAAAGCGACAATATATCTCTTCATTCGAAAAAAAATCAAATCATTATAATACCCGCAAAGGTAAGTATATCGGACCAACTTCACAAATTCTCGAATATAATTTGAAATAAAGAAAGATATCTCCTACTTTTGCGGAATTACCACATACAAATTCCATGAAAAGAATTATCGCCATCCTGTTGTTTTTCACGGTTGCGGGAAATGCGGCCTCAGCACAATCCTATGTCAAACTGAACGGAATATACGCTCTGGCAGGCGTTATCAATCCTTCTGTGGAAATCGCCGTTTCAGAGCAATTCTCTTTCAATACCGAAGTCGTCTATTCGCCGTGGAAATCCGTCAACAACAAACCCCTTCATTTCGGAATTTTCATGAATGAAGTCCGCTGGCATCCCAAAGAAACGTTCAAAGGCTGGTATTTAGGACCGACCGTGGGCATGCAGGGCTTTTACATGTCCAAAGACAACGAAAAAAACTGTAAGGGATGGGGCATTCTGATGGGATTGACCGCCGGTTACCAATGGCAAGTTTCGAAACGGCTGCTATTGGAGGCATTTCTGGGATACGGCTGGCAACACAGCTGGTATGTGGGTTACGATCAAAAAACAGGCGAAGAAAAATATCCCTACAACAAATCCGCCGAATGGCTCCCGTACAAAATAGGATTAAACATCGGCTATAAAATATTCGATCCCGAGCGCAAAAAGAAAAAATAAGATGCTGCTTCCCTTTCTTCATGAAAATACGATCGAGGCCGGATGCGACGAAGCGGGGCGGGGATGTCTTGCGGGAGACGTTTTCGCCGCGGCGGTCATCTTGCCCACCGACTATCGTAACCCGGCTTTGAACGACTCGAAAAAATTGAGCGAAAGACAACGCTATCTTTTACGTGACGAAATCATTCGACACGCGACCGCATGGTCCGTCGGCCGGGTATCCGCCGAAGAAATAGACCGGATCAACATCCTGAACGCATCGTTCGCCGCCATGCAAAAAGCCGTAGAAACCCTTCCGATAAAACCGGAATGGTTGCTGATAGACGGAAACCGGTTTCATACGACATCGGATATTCCTTTTCAATGTATCGTAAAAGGCGACGGAAAAATAGCGAGCATAGCGGCGGCCTCCATATTGGCCAAAACCTTCCGAGACGACTACATGCGGGAACTGCATAAAACTTTCAGCATGTACGGCTGGGACAAAAACAAAGGATACCCCACGGCAACCCACCGGGCAGCGGTGGCCCGATACGGTCTTTCTCCGTATCATCGCAAAACATTCTGTTCCTGCTGTTTTCACAAATAAAAACGGGACATCGAAATCGATGTTCCGTTTTTTACCCTGCACCGGAAAGCATTACAAACCGAATTCCCGTTTGATCTCATCCACGGCATCCAGCTTTTCCCAACCGAAAAAGGTAACTTCTTTCTTTGTTTTTTTACCGTCGCGGAAAATTTCAACCGTTTCAACATAAGGTTCTCGGCCGAAATGACCATAAGTAGCCGTAGGCAGGTAGATGGGATTTTTCAATCCGAAACGCTGCACGATTTTAGCCGGACGCAAATCGAACATCCTGCCGATTTTTTCCGCAATTTCCCCGTCGGAAAAAACGGTCCTGTTGGTTCCGTACGTATTGACGAAAATACTGACCGGCCGAGCGACACCGATTGCATAGGCCAACTGTACCAGAACTTCGTCGGCAATTCCCGCCTTAACCATGTTTTTGGCGATATGACGAGCGGCATAGGCCGCACTGCGATCCACTTTGGAACTGTCTTTCCCGGAAAAAGCCCCGCCTCCGTGAGCGCCTTTGCCCCCGTAAGTATCCACGATTATCTTCCGGCCGGTCAGTCCCGTATCGCCGTGGGGTCCGCCGATAATGAATTTTCCCGTAGGATTGACATGCAAGATATAATCGTCATGAATCAAACTCAGCAACAAAGTATTACCGTTCCTTTCCAAATACTCTTTTACCCGGGGCATCAGGATATTCAGTATATCCTGTCTGATTTGTTCCTGCATCCGGCGTTCCGCCTCTTCCGAAGAACCGCAATCTTTTTCCGTCACGAATTCGTCGTGCTGGGTAGAAACGACGACCGTATGAATCCGCAACGGCCGATTATCGTCTCCGTATTCGACCGTGACTTGCGATTTGGAATCGGGCCGCAAATAAGTCATTTCCCGGCCCTCTTTGCGAATGGCCGCCAATTCTCTGAGAATAACATGCGATAACATCAACGAAGCCGGCATCAACTCTTTGGTCTCGTTGCAGGCATAACCGAACATAATCCCTTGGTCTCCTGCCCCTTGCCACTCTTCTTCCCGGCGTACGACTCCCTGATGAATATCGGGAGACTGTTCATGAATAGCCGACAACAACCCGCAGGAATTGCTTTCGAACATATAATCGGAATTGCAATATCCGGCATTACGAATAACCCGCCGGGCTACCGACTGTACATCGACGTAACCACTGGTGCTGACTTCGCCGCTGACGACCACCAGCCCCGTCGTACATAACACCTCGCAGGCTACTTTGGACTCTGAGTCCGTACGTAAAAATTCATCGAGAATGGCATCTGAAATTTGATCCGAAATCTTGTCGGGATGTCCTTCGGAAACGGACTCCGACGTAAATAAAAATCCCATTTTAAAAAATTTTAATCGTTTTTATAAAAGGGAAGGATAAAGTGAATGTAGTTAAGAAAACGCGTTTTAGCATTTTTTTATGTGGTTGCAATCACTCAAATCTTTCCACAATGACTGACGCAAAATTATACAATTCTCAGGAACTTGCCAAAACACGGAATAAAAATCGTAATCCGCAGCCCCGCTCCGCGAAGACCACATGCAAAAAAAGAGTTCCGTCAGAATAACGGAACTCTCTCATACTCAAATAAAATATCCGCGACATTACGCTGCGGATACAGACCTATTTAATCGATTCGCTCAATTCGGAACCGGCTTTAAATTTAGCGACTTTCTTAGCAGGAATAACGATTTCCGCCTTCGTACGAGGATTCCGGCCTTTTCTTTCCGGTTTTTCGGTAACGGCAAACGTACCGAACCCTACCAACGTAATTTTATCTCCGGCTTTCAAAGTTTTCGCCGTTACGCTGATAAACGCTTCCAATGCTTTTTTAGCGGCTACTTTAGACAGTCCGGATTCAGCTGCAATAGCATCTACAAATTGAGATTTGTTCATAATTTTACGATTTTTTTAGTTAATATTTAATATCCAATTTCTTTTCAAATCTTTATCTCAAAAGATTAAGTTCCTGAAATACAATACAAATATATATATTTTTTTAATACCAACAATATTTCCAAAAAAATTTCACTTCCCCGTTTCCGCTTACTACTTGACAATTGTCATCTCCTCAATCAGATGAGAGGCTCCGGCATACTTATCGATCAGGAACAGAATATACCGGATATCCACTGAAATCGTCCGCTGCAGGGCCGGTTCGAAAGCGATGTCCCCGCTCATGGCCTCCCAATTACCATCAAAAGCCGTTCCAACCAATTGCCCTTTCCCGTTCAAAACCGGAGAACCGGAATTCCCTCCGGTAATGTCGTTATTCGAAATAAAGCATGTAACCAATTTGCCATCAGCGCCATACTGTCCGTAATCGCCTTGTGCGTAAAGCTCTTTCAACTTTTCGGGAACCGTAAATTCATACGGATTGTTTGGGTCCTCTTTCTCCATGACCCCCTTCAAGGTCGTCTTATAGTCGTAAGCCACAGCATCGGCCGGATCGTACGGCAACACCTGTCCGTAAGTCAACCGGATAGTAAAATTGGCATCGGGATAAAGGGCCATGTTCGGATCCATCTCCCGCAAACCGGCCACAAACAGTCGGTGTCCCCGATTAAACATTTCGTTGTACTCGGCCGGCAGTTTAGCCGCCAATTCCCTCAAACGATTCTGTGTCGAAACGCTGGCCCGATAAACGGCATCTTCTTTCAGAAGCTCATAATCGGGATGCTGAAGAAAAGCTTTTATCTTTTCCGGAGAATAAAACAGTGAATGATCATACATATAATCTACGGCCCGGTCCGAATCGCCGCCAAAACAACTGTCAATGACCTGCATGATTTCCGGCAGGTCCGTTTCCGGCAATTTTTCCCGCAACAATCGAACCATGGCTTTAGCCACCTTTCGGTCGGTTTCCGCATTGAAATCCTTATAAAAGTTATCCAAACCCTTTTCCAACCGGGGAAGAAGCTCTTTCATTTTCACTTCGTCTCCGTCCTGCAATGCCCGTATATACCCCAAATTGGACATAAAAATAGGGACCTTCAGCACTTCAATGCTATTGCCGACTGCTTCGTTCAGATACTGCTGCACATGTTGTATCGGCATACGGCCTTCCACGGCTTTCCGCTTCAACGCAAGCGCATCTCCGTATTTGGCCCGGCGAGCGGGATCGGCATTGACCCATTCAGTAAACCGGCGCTCGATTTCCTCTTTCTGCTCCCGGACATGGAGCCGCTGCACTCCCCGGCTCATCCCGATGGAGTTTTTCCAATAATTGGAAGAACCGGCATATTTGGAAGCATACTGAATCCGGATTTTCGGGTCGGCCTGCATATCCTGCATCAGAATATCCTGCCGGATTCCCCGAATCAAGATCCGGTTAGGGTTCGACTGGTTCAACATTTCATCAATTTCATACGACGACATATACCGTTTGGTACTACCGGGAAATCCCATAATCATCGTAAAATCCCCCTCCTTCACTCCGGCCAGCGAAATGGTCAAATGCCTGACCGGTTTCAAAGGGACGTTATCGGGCGAATAAGCCGCCGGATTCCCCTCCTTGTCCGCATAAATGCGAAACAGAGAAAAATCTCCCGTATGGCGGGGCCACATCCAGTTATCGGTATCGCCGCCGAATTTCCCGATCGAGGAAGGAGGAGCGCCTACCATGCGAATATCGTTATAAACCTGCGTAACGAACAACATGTATTGGTTGCCGCCGAAAAAATCCCGGACGAAAGCCTGATAACCGGGTTTGTCCGCACCGGCCTGCGCGACGATCTCTTTCGACAGTTCGGCCACCCGGTTGCTGCGCTCCTTCTCGGTCATATCGTCCGTCAGTTGCGGAACAATCCGGTCCGTAACGTCCTCGATCCGCTTGATAAATGTCACAGTCAAGCCCGGTGTGGGAATCTCCTCCTCTTTGGAAAAAGCCCAAAAACCGTTTTTCAGATAATCATGCTCCACGGTACTGTGCTGTTGTATCGCGCCGTAACCGCAATGATGGTTGGTCAGCACCAGTCCCTGGTCCGAAATGACTTCTCCCGTACATCCGCCGCCGAAAATCACGATGGCATCCTTCAAGCTGCTCTGATTGACGCTGTAAATATCTTCGACTTTCAGTTTCAGCCCCTTGGATTTCATCGCCTTGACATTCAGCTTATTCAAATAAGGCAACAGCCACATGCCCTCGTCTGCGGAAACTTTCAGGGTCATCAACAAAAAAGACAATGCCAACAATCCCGCTTTTTTCATGGTTATGCTTTTTAAATTCATTTTCGCTTCTCAGTTAGTTTCATTCAACCGGCCGCAATTTCCTGAACCCGATCATTCGGTCCGACGGATACCGGCTTGCAAAATTCAACGTTGCATAAACGTTTCGACCTGTTCCGCCGTATAAGGAATCCGTTTCTTTCCCAGTATCCTCCGGCCGTTTTCCGTGATCAGCACGTCGTCTTCGATACGGATGCCGCCGAAACCGAGCATTTCGCGCACCTTGTCGTACTGTATGAAATTGGCGTGTATTTTCTGTCCCTGCCATTTGTCCAGCAAAGCCGGGATAAAATAGATTCCGGGTTCCACGGTAATCACATGACCGGGACGCAACGTCTTGCCCATACGCAACGAAGCCAGACCGAATTGATCGGACCGTTCCACGGTCTGGTCGTAACCGACGTTATCTTCGCCCAGTCCTTCCATATCGTGCACGTCCAATCCCATCTGGTGTCCCAGGCCGTGAGGCATAAAAAGCGCTCCGGCTCCGCCTGCCACGGCGTCTTCCGTATTTCCTTTCATCAAACCGATCGCTTTCAGACCATCCACCAACACCTTCATTGCTTCAAGATGCACGCTTTTATAGGTAACGCCCGGTTTCACGAGCGACATAGCCCGGTCGATCATTTCCACCACGACCGAATACACGTCGCGCTGCAACGGGGAGAACTTTCCGGACACGGGGAAAGTCCGGGTATTGTCGCCGCAATAATTCAGAACGGTTTCCGCGCCGGCGTCGATCAGCAGCAAACGGCCGTTTTCCAGCTTTCCTGCATGATTATGGTTATGCAGCGTCTCCCCGTGCTGCGACACGATGCTATGGAAAGAGACGCCGGCCCCTTTCGACAAGGCCACTCCTTCGATGGCCCCCGCAATATCGCGTTCGTACAAATGTTCCCGGCAAATGCGCATGGCGGTGGTATGCATCTCGTATCCGATATCGCAGGCTTTTTCGATCTCCTCTACCTCTTCGTGCGACTTTATCTCCCGAAGCGACACGACCGCCTGCAAAAGCTCGCGGGAAACGTAATCGGGCTGGGCGGCTATATCGATTCCCAGCAAAGTTTGCAAAAACAATTTGTTAGCCGCACGATATTGAGGAAGAAAATGAATCTTACGCCCTTGGCGCACGGCATTCTGAATCGTCAGCTGAAGTTCGCGCAACGAATACGTAGAGGTAATTCCGACCTGTTCCGCCTGTTCCCGCAACGAAGGGACATTCCCCATCCAGATAATATCGTCCAACGAATAATCATTCCCGTAAATACAGTCGTTATCGGCTTCCACGTCCAAAACTCCGACATAATCGGGCTGGTTCAATCCGAAAAAATATAGAAAATTGCTGTCCTGACGGAAATGACCGGTATTGGCCGGATAATTTACGGGCACCTCACTATTGCCAGGTATAAGCACGAGCCCGCTTTTGATTTTCTTACGCAGTCGATTGCGGCGCTCGATATAACAATCTTTTTTAAACATATATGAAGAAAAATTTAACGAATTATTTTCCAAAGATACAAAAATTTCAAGAATTGCCTATTTTCCGGCCGGTTTCCCCGGCTTTTTCATCATTCGGTTCCCGGAACGCCCGCCGGTTGCCTGCCGAAAAAAGATAGAGTGTCCTCCGGATAAAACGGGCCACACTTCAAATATAAATTTGGCTTCTGCGCTCGTTTTCACTACCTTTGCAATCCAAATCAGACAAAATACCCATGATCACAGTATCCAATTTAGAAGTTCAATTCGGCAAACGCGTCCTGTTCAAAGACGTAAACTTGAAATTCACGCCCGGCAACTGCTACGGAATCATCGGCGCGAACGGAGCCGGGAAATCAACTTTCCTACGGGTGCTGAGCGGCGATGTGGACCCTTCGAGAGGCAGCGTCGCTTTCGGTCCGGGAGAAAGACTGTCGGTACTCAAACAGGATCACTTCGAATTCGACGAACACACCGTACTCGATACCGTATTGATGGGACACACTCCCCTGTGGGAAATCATCAACCGGAAAAACGCGCTGTACGCCAAACCCGACTTTTCGGAAGAAGACGGCGTATTGGCCGGAGAACTGGAAGAAAAGTTCGCGGAAATGGACGGATGGAACGCGGAAAGCGACGCCGCGAACCTGCTGAGCGGTCTCGGCATCCGGGAATCTTTGCATTACGAAACCATGAAGAACCTGAATGCCAAAGAGAAAGTACGCGTTCTGCTGGCCCAGGCCCTTTTCGGCAAACCGGACAACCTGCTGTTGGACGAGCCGACCAACGACCTGGACGTAAATACCATCATGTGGTTGGAAAACTATCTGGCCAATTTCGAAAACACGGTGTTGGTCGTATCGCACGACCGGCATTTTCTCGATTCCGTCAGCACCCATACCATCGATATCGACTACAATGACATCCATCTGTTTTCCGGCAATTACAGTTTCTGGTACCAATCCAGCCAGTTGGCCCTGAAACAACAGCAGCAGCAAAACAAGAAGGCGGAAGAGAAGAAAAAGGAGCTGATGGAATTCATTTCCCGGTTCAGCGCCAACGTATCGAAAAGCAAACAGACCACCAGCCGTAAGAAAATGCTGGAGAAACTGAATGTGGAAGAAATTCGACCTTCCATGCGCAAATACCCCGGCATTATCTTCCAGCCCGAGCGGGAACCGGGAGACAAGATACTGGCGGTAAGCGATTTGAGCAAGACGATAAACGGCGAAACTTTATTCAGTAACGTCTCTTTTACCGTCGAAAAAGGCGACAAAGTCGTATTCCTTTCCCGTGAACCCCGCGCGGTAACGGCCCTTTTGGATGTCCTCCACGGCGAAACGGAACCGGACAGCGGAGTGATCGAATGGGGGGTTACGATCAAACGCTCCTACCTGCCCCTGAACAACGCGCCCTATTTCAACAACGAGCTGAACATCGTCGATTGGCTGGCCCGGTATTCGCCGGACACCAGCGAACTGTTCCTCCGGGGATATTTGGGAAAAATGCTGTTCAGCGGAGAAGAGATCTACAAACCGGTCAAGGTACTGTCCGGAGGCGAAAAAATGCGTTGTATGATCGCCAAAATGATGATCGAACAATCCAATACCCTCCTGCTCGACTCCCCTACCAACCACCTCGATCTCGAATCCATACAGGCTTTCAACAACTCGCTCGTCGCCTACAAAGGCATCGTGTTGATGACCTCGCACGACCACGAATTCATCAACACGGTCGCCAACCGCATCATAGAAATCACGCCGAACGGCATGATTGACAAATATGCCGAATACGACGAATACCTGTTGAACGAACGCGTTCAGGAAAACCTGAACAAACTGTACGGCCGTTAATGCTCCGTGCGTTTCTCCGGTCCGGACCGGAGAAACGCACTTTATTATTTTCCGACGGCCGTTTCCAAACGGACCTCAGACCGTTCTTCCGAACCAGAAGCCTCCTTTCGGCCCTTACCAGGCATCTTCCTTCTGAATCCCTCCTGGAAACCGATTAAGCCCGCCCGGCATAAACCGTTCGAAACCGATACGGAGCCAAATAAATTTTACTTTGAAAACCAGCAAAATAACACTACCTTTGCCCCCGAATAAAAACGGCTGTTTTTACCGTATAAAAATACTTTTTACCGATCGGAACACGTTATATAAGAGTATGTCAATATTCTCTGAATGATTTTATGAACATCGCCTCTTACCGAAAAAACGAAAATCTGACTACCATTAAAGAAGCATGGCCGGGCAACCGGGTCGTCAAAGGGTGTTTTACCAACCAAAACGCCTCCGCCAAACACGGCGTCGGCAGCATATTGAAATGGAGACTTTCTCCCAATCCCCAGCGAAAAGAAAAAAAGCGGGAAAAATGGAATCCCGAAATCTGTTTTCTGCATACGCTGGAAGATATTTCCGGAAACGCTTTGGTATGGTTGGGGCACAACTCCTTTTTCATGCAACTGGCCGGAAAAAAGATTCTGTTCGATCCGGTATTTTTCCACATCCCCTTCGTCAAACGGCGAAGCAAACTGCCGGTCGATCCCCGCATCTTCTCCGGTATCGATTACCTGCTCATCAGCCACGACCATTACGACCACATGGATAAAAACAGCATTCGGCAAATTTGTGAACAAAACCCGCAAATTACCGTATTCTGCGGTCTGGGAGTCGGAAAACTGCTCAACAAATGGTTCCCCGACATCAAAACCGTAGAGGCGGGCTGGTATCAGCAAATCCGGGACGGCGACCTGAAACTTACCTTCATGCCTTGCCAGCATTGGGGGAAAAGATCGGCTTCCGACGGAGGGAAACGGTTATGGGGCGCGTTCATGATAGAAGGGGACGGACTGTCGATCTATTACAGCGGAGACACCGGCTATAACGACCATTTTCGGGAAATCGTCCCCCTTTTCGGAAAAGTGGACTACGCCCTGGTCGGCATCGGAGCCTACAAACCGCGATGGTTCATGCAACCCAACCACATTTCGCCGCAGGAAGCGTTAGACGCTTCCTGCGACATGAAAGCCGGCCTGACCATTCCCATGCACTACGGCACATTCGACCTGTCGGACGAACCGCTCAGCGATCCGCCCGCCGTATTCCGCAAAGAGGCTGCCGAACGGGGTATCAACATCCGGGTTCCGCAATTGGGCGAAATCGTCGTCCTGTCCCCCCAAATGGCGGAATAAAACCGTTCTCCCATGAAAAAAAACCTGTCAGTCGTCATCGTAGCCGGAGGAAACGGCCGAAGGATGCAAAACGACACCCCGAAACAATTCCTGCTCCTGGGAAACGAACCGGTACTGATGCATACCGTACGCCGTTTCGCTTCGTTCGAGCCGGTAGCGGAAATCGTCGTGGTACTGCCCTCTTCCCAACAGTCTCTCTGGGAAAAATTATGCCGGTTGCACGCCTTCGATATTCCGCACACAGTCGTTACCGGAGGCGACAACCGGTTCGAATCGGTCCGGTGCGGGCTGCAAGCCTGCGACCCGCACAACGGATACGTCGCTGTACATGACGGCGTACGCCCTTTCGTTTCTCCGGAATTGCTCCGCAGAACTTACGCCCATGCCGTATCGTACGGGAACGCCGTTCCCGCCGTTCCCGTTACCGATACCTTGCGCCGTCTGGTTCCGGAAAAAGCGGAAACGCGAAGCATCGACCGCAGCCTGTTCCGGGCCGTACAGACACCCCAGATATTCCGTACCGAAACGATACGGGCGGGATACCGGCAGCCCTACCGTTCCGATTTCACGGACGACAGCTCGGTCGTCGAGCGGCTGGGGGAAACCGTACATCTTTCGGAGGGAGATTACGCCAACATCAAACTGACCACTCCGTTGGACCTGCTCGTGGCCGAACAGCTGCTCGCCGGAGAAGAACGGGAAAAAGGAAACCGGCAACGGACGGAACGGCCTTGCGAAAATCGGTCTTTTACCTCGTTTACAAAGGCTTACCTGCGGAATATTTTCGGAAAAAAAGAATAAAAGTATTTCTTTGTCAAAGAAAAAGATTATCTTTGCAACTCAATTAGGAGAATCTTAATAGACAAAATTTAACAACAATCAATTATGACTAAAGCGGATATAGTAAATGAGATTGCCAAAAGTACAGGCGTGGAAAAAGCCCAGGTACAGCAAATTATTGAAGCGTTCATGGAAAGCGTAAAGGGTTCTTTGGCAAAGAATAACAACGTTTACTTAAGAGGTTTCGGCTCATTTATCGTAAAAAAACGCGCACAAAAAGTGGCCAGAAATATTTCAAAAAATATTACGATCACTATCCCCGAACACAATATTCCGGCATTCAAGCCGTCCAAAAGCTTCGTGATCGACTCCAAAATTTCCAAATAAGCCAGTTATCATTAAGTTCAACCATATAAAAATTTAAAGCCATGCCAAGCGGAAAAAAGAGAAAAAGACATAAAATGGCTACTCACAAAAGAAAAAAACGTCTAAGAAAAGACAGACACAAAAAGAAAAAGTAGTCCAACATTTTATGATTTAATCAGAAACCTAAAGAACCTGCTACGCGACAAAGGCTCTTTAGGTTTTTTACCAAACACGCCGCCGCTGGTTCCGGCAACGGATCAGCGGAACAATCCATACGATGACAAACAAAGAGCTAATCATTCACGCAACCGACGACCTCGTCAACATCGCTCTTCTGGAAGACAACCAATTGGTTGAATTCCACAAAGAAGACCGGGTGGGAGGCTATTGCGTCGGAGACATTTATCTGGGCAAAGTGAGGAAAACCATGTCTGGACTGAATGCAGCCTTTGTTGGAATAGGACATAGCAAAGACGCCTTCATCCACTATCTGGATCTGGGCACCGCTTTCAAATCCGTGCAGAAACTGACGGATGCCGCCGTAAAAAAGAAAAACATCAATTTTTCCACGTTCCGGCGGGCGGACGAAATCAAAAAGAACGGTCATATCGTAGATGTCATGACTGCAGGCCAGCCCATTCTGGTCCAAATCATCAAAGAGGCCATATCGACCAAAGGGCCGCGCGTCTCCACGGAAATATCGCTGACCGGACGGCACGTGGTACTGATTCCGTTCGCGTCCAAAGTGTCTATTTCCCAGAAAATACGGTCGAACGAAGAAAGAAAACGGTTGAAAGGAATCGTTTCCGCCGCACTGCCCCACAATTTCGGCGCCATCATACGAACGGCGGCCCGGGACAAGGAAGCGGCGGACATCGAAAACGACATATTGTCGTTGACAGCCCGCTGGAACACGATCATCGACAAACTGAAAACCGCACCCAATCCCTCGCTCATCATGAGTGAAGACACGCGGGTAAACACCATTTTGCGGGACCTGCTGAACGATTCGTTCAACGCCATTGCCGTAGATGACGAAACCATTTACAAAGAAATCCGGGAATACATCAAGCAAATCGCTCCCGACCAGGAGAAAATCGTCAAGCTGTACAAAGGCAATGCCGTAACCATCTTCGACCACTACGACATTACCCGGCAAATCAAAGGTTCGTTCGGGAAACTGGTTCCGTTCAAGCGGAAATCGTACATGATTATCGAACACACGGAAGCCTTGCACGTCATAGATATCAATTCCGGCCCCCGGGTACGGAACGCCGCTTCCCAAGAAGAAACGGCTATGGAGGTAAATCTGAACGCCGTTCCGATCATTGCCCGGCAATTGCGCTTGCGGGACATGGGAGGAATCATCGTGATCGACTTCATAGACCTGCACAAAAACGAGAACAAGGAAGCCTTGTTCCAAGCGATGAAAACGGCGATGACCAACGACCGGGCCCGGCATACCATACTTCCGCTGTCGAAGTTCGGTCTGATGCAGATTACCCGGCAACGGGTGCGGCCCGAAACGAAAATCGAAAACAAAGAGCTATGCCCTACCTGCAAAGGTACGGGGAAAATATATCCGTCCGTCCTGTACGACAACGAAATCGAAAATCAAATCGCATTCTTCGTAGAGGAACACAACTGCAAATACATCAAGCTGCGGGTGCATCCATACGTGGCGGCCTACCTGAAAAAAGGCTGGTGTTCGTTACGAATACGATGGATGCTGAAATACAAGGTTTTCCTGAAAATAGTCGCCGACGAATCGATCGGTTACGTAGATACGAAATACTACGACCGGTCGGGCTACGAACTCTCCTCCAGCTCCATTTACGATTACGACGCCATAGAAAGCGAGTTGCAGGAGTCCCGTTCGGAAAGCGAATAAAACCGTTTTTGGGACACACGCCATGAAATCCACCGAGTTGTTGCACGCATTAGAAGCGTCGGAGAGAATAAGAGAATTGGCCGAATTACCCGATAATCCCCTTTATCTAAAGGGATTATCGGGTTCGGCTTTATCCCTGTACATAACGGCCGTTACCGCACTGAAACGGGGTTGCCACCTGGTCGTAGCAGAGGACAGGGAAAGCGCGGCCTACCTGTACAACGACCTGACGGCCTTGGGCGGTCCGGCCCGGATTCTCTTTTTTCCTTCCGGATACAAGCGGTCCATCGTTTACCATACGGAAGACCCTTCGGGACTGGTTCTGCGCACCGCGGCCCTGAGCCTACTCCGGGAACAGGAGTGGTCCGAAGAGGAAACCCTCGTTTTATGCACCTATCCGGAATCGCTGGCGGAAAAAGTAACGGACGGAAAAACGCTGGAACGAGTATCCCTGTCCTTACACACAGGACAGACCGTTACCCAGCAATACGTTACCGGGAAACTGGCCGAATTCGGCTTCGAAAAAACGGACTTCGTGTTCCAGCCCGGACAATACGCATTGCGCGGAGGCATCATCGACGTTTTTTCCTACACGGACAATAAACCGGTGCGCATCGATTTTTTCGGAGACGAAATCGAATCCATCCGCCCTTTCGACGTCAATACGCAACGCTCCTCGGGAAAAACGGAACGCATCGACATCATACCGAACCTTCAGCAAACCGACGCCGGACGAACCTCGTTCGTCGATTTTCTCAACCGGTCGGTAAAACAACCGGTCACATATTGGATCCATTCGCCCCGATATCTGACCGAAACCATTGTCAGCCTGAGGAACAAATACATCAAAACGGCCGAACAGCAAGGTTTCGCCCCGGAATCCGTCCACGAATTGCTCGCCTCTCCCGAACAGCTTCTGAAGGGAATGAAACCGGCCGTCATCCTCCGCGACGATCCCCCGCCCCGGTCCAAAGCGACCGTGCATGTTTTCCATACGTCCCCGCAACCGGCGTTCAACAAAAACTTCGACATGTTGGCCGCCCGATTGAACGACAACATCGAAAACGGCTACCGCAATGTCATCGCGACGGACAACAAAGCGCAAGTGGAACGTCTCGAAAACATCTTCTACTCTCTGGGATACAAGGAAAAAATGTTCGAGAACCTGCCCGTATCCCTGCACGAAGGATTTTCCGACGACGATTTGCGCATTTGCCTCTATACCGACCACCAGATATTCGAACGTTACCACCGGTATAAAATAGACAAGGAGCTGCCCGCCCACGAAGGCTTTACCCTGGCGGAACTGAACGCCCTGCACATCGGGGACTACGTCGTCCACATCGACCACGGCATAGCCAGATACGGAGGCTTGCTGAAAAGCCGGGAAAACGGACGGACGATAGAGGTCATCAAACTGGTATTCAAGGACAACGACACCCTGTTGGTAAACGTCCACTCCCTGCACAAAATCTCCAAATACAAGGACAAGGATTGCGACGTGCCTCCCCGCATCAACAAACTGGGCAGCGGAGCCTGGCAAAAACTGAAAAACACGACCAAAGCGAAAGTCAAGGATATCGCCAAAGATTTGGTCGCCCTTTACGCCAAACGGCAATTGTCCAAAGGCTTCGCCTTTTCCCACGACAGTTACATGCAACACGAGCTGGAAGCCTCCTTTTTGTACGAAGACACGCCCGATCAGCAAAAAGCCACGGCCGCCATCAAAGCGGACATGGAACGCGACATCCCGATGGACCGGCTGATTTGCGGCGACGTAGGATTCGGAAAAACGGAACTGGCCATACGAGCGGCTTTCAAAGCGGTCTGCGACGGGAAGCAGGTGGCCGTATTGGTTCCTACGACGGTTCTGGCCCTGCAACACTATCGGACTTTCTCCGCCCGGTTGAAAGAGTTCGCCGTTCAAATCGAACTGTTTACTCGGGCGAAAACCCGGAAAAAAGCCGGCGAAATCATGGAAGAAGCCCAACAAGGGAAAATAGACATTCTGATCGGAACCCATAAGCTGCTGTCCAAACAATTAAAATTCAAAGATTTGGGATTATTGATCGTCGATGAAGAACAAAAATTCGGCGTCAGCAGCAAAGAGAAACTCCGCACGCTCAAGGAAAACATAGACACCCTGACGCTTACGGCCACTCCCATTCCGCGCACGTTGCAGTTTTCCCTGATGGGGGCCAGGGACTTGTCCGTCATCAACACGCCGCCGCCCAACCGGCAGCCGGTCCAGACCGAAACCCACGTTTTCAACGAAGACATCATCCGGGAAGCCATCGAATACGAATTGGGAAGAGACGGGCAGGTGTTCTTCGTACACAACAACGTCCAGACGATCGACGAAATCGCCGGACGGATACGCCGTCTGGTACCTCAGGCCCGGATCGTGACGGGACACGGACAAATGGCCAGCGAAGAGTTGGAAAAGCGCATGATGGATTTCATCTACGGCGAATACGACATTCTCGTCGCCACGACCATCATCGAATCGGGCATCGACATCCCCAACGTCAATACCATCATCATCAACCAGGCTCAGAATTTCGGTCTCAGCGTCCTGCACCAATTGCGCGGACGGGTAGGACGAACGAACCGGAAAGCGTTTTGTTATCTGCTCACTCCGCCCGAAGAGGCTATCAGCTACAATGCCCGGCTCCGACTGCAAGCCATCGAAGACTTTTCCGCTCTGGGTTCCGGATTCAATATCGCCATGCAGGACCTCGACATCCGGGGAGCGGGCAACCTGTTGGGAGCGGAACAAAGCGGATACATCTCGGACATCGGATACGAGACTTATCAAAAGATATTGAATGAGGCGATTCTGGAATTGAAAGAGGAAGAAGGCATCACGGTATCGGCGGAAACGGAAACCCCGTCGGGAGAAATCGGCTCGGCCTTCATTTCCGATTGCCAGATAGACACCGACGCCGAAGCCTATATTCCCGACTCGTACATCGAAAACGTCAATGAAAAGATACGGATATACCGGCAAATCGACTCACTGACGAATATCGAAGAACAGAAAAATCTGCTGCAAATGCTGACCGACCGTTTCGGGGAACCGCCCCTGCCGTTAAAAACTTTGCTGGAAATCGTCATGCTTCGACGAAAATGCATAGCTTTGGGGTTTGAAAAGGCCATCATAAAAAACGGAATGTTCATTACGCACTTCGTATATAAGGAAACCTCCCGGTATTACGATACGGAACTGTTCCGAAGCATTACCCGGAAAATAGGAACCTATCCCGGCGACAGGTTCCGCATCAAGCAAAAAGAAGGGAAGTTGCTGCTGTCGGTCCGTCATGTCAATAACATCGCAGAGGCATCCGCCCTATTGGACGAACTGGGCCGGGATATTCCCGAATACAAAAAACTGAACGCATGAACCTCATCATCGATATCGGCAACAGCACCTCGAAACTGGCTGTCATAGACCGCCATGCATCCTCCATCGTAAAAAAAGGGAAATACGAGACACCCGTATCTCCCGACATCATCCGAACATTTACGCAAGGATACTGCATAGAACAGGCGATTTTATGCAGCGTCAGAGACGTATTGCCCGAACTCGTGGATTTCCTCGAAAAAGCGTTTCCCTTTTTCATTCTGTTCTCGCACGACACCCCCATACCGCTGAAAAACGACTATACGACCCCCGCTACGTTAGGACTGGACCGTTTAGCCGCAGCCATCGGCGCTACCGTCTGCTATGCAGGCCGTCATTTTCTGGTCGCCGATTTCGGGAGCGCCATTACCGTCGATCTGGTATCCGACGGAATTTTCAAGGGAGGAAATATTTCTCCGGGAGCTTCCCTGCGGTTCAAGGCATTGCACGAATATACCGACCGGTTGCCGCTATGTTCCCTGCCGGAACGAAATACCGGATTGGGCACTTCCACCCGTTCCGCCATCGAAAACGGAGTCGTGTGCTCCATTGTACACGAAATAGCTTACTATATCGCTCATTTCAGCGAAAAATACAGCGATTTGCGCATAATTTTTACCGGAGGAGACGGGAAATATTTTGCAAACAAATTAAAAAACCCGATATTTGTAAACTGTGAGTTAGTCATTTGGGGACTCAATGAAGTTTTAAAACACAATCATGCACTGGAAGAAAAATCTTAGAATCGTTCTCATAACCATCGTTTTAGCAATGACGGGATGGGGCCTGCAAGCCCAGGACGGTACCCCCAATATATTTACGCCCTACTCTTTTTACGGAGTAGGGTCGATCAATACGTTAGGAACAGCCGCGCTAAAATCGATGGGCGGAGCAGGGGTGGCTTACCGTTCCACCATAGAGATGAATTTCCTGAATCCCGCCTCCTATTCCATCGCGGCAAAACAGTCATTTCTTCTGAGTTTCGGCATGCAGGGCGAGAACAATTACCTGAAAAGCGGAAACCTGAAAAACAGCCACAACGGATTCAACCTCAATGACGTGGGACTCATGTTCCGGGTAGCGAATCGATTGGGATTCGGTTTTTCCATCACGCCGTATTCCAGCGTAGGCTACCGAATCAATTACCGCGAAACCGACCCCAATATTATCGGCCAACTGGGAGACGTCCGTTATTTATACAGCGGTTCGGGGGGGATCAATCTATTGAAAACAGGTTTCGGATTCCGGGCCAGCAAAGGATTATCCATCGGAGTCAACCTGTTGTATTATTTGGGGAGCATCGAACACTTCGCCCAAACCACCATCACACCGTTCGTCAATAATCAGGAGTACGCCAACACATCCATGACCAAAAATCTGTCGTTCAACCAGGTTTCGACGGAAATCGGACTGCAATACAATTTTTTTCTGGACAAAAACCGTTACATCATCGCAGGGGCTACCTATCAACCGCAAATCAAAAGCACGCTGAAAACAACCCGCAGTGCATACATGTACGAAGCAAATTACCCCATCGACACCATATACGACAATACGACAAACGACTTGTTCATTCTTCCGCATAAAGCCGCATTCGGACTCGGATACAAATCGGAAAAACTCTCCATAACCGTAGATTACGATTTCCAGCACTGGGAAGGCAGCCTGGTTCCCGAAGACGGCATTGATTATACGAACACGCATGAAATCCGCGGCGGAATGGAATATACGCCGAATCGGTACGATATTCGGAAACAGCTAAAACGGTGGACTTACCGTCTCGGATTCCGTTACGGAAACTCTTACCTGACAGATAACGGACATAAAATAAAAAACTATGCCGTATCGCTGGGGGTAGGAATTCCCATTCAGAAAAACGGATTTTCATTAATGAACATCGGAGCGGAATTCGGAAAACAAGGCACTACCCGATACAATATGATTTCGAATCGATACGTTAAATTACATGTAGGCTTCAGTTTATTCGCCAACAACGAATGGTTCGTCAAACATAAATTCAAATAAAATATTAGCACTCCTAACTTTACAAATAATTAACCTTATCCAAATATGAAAACGAAATTTACCCGATTATTTTCAACAACGGCAGGTTTTATATTCCTGCTGGCAGGTTCTCTGTCTGCTCAGAATTTCGATGATCCGAGGTATGCCGTATATGGCAACACCGCAGCGGAACGAGAAGCCAACATCAAAAAGTACAACATCTTCAACGATGCAGTAAAACTGAACGACATGCCTTTGGCATTGGAATGCCTGAGAGAATTATTGGAGGCAGCTCCCAAATGCAGCGAAAATCTGTATATCAAAGGTGCTACGATTTACAAGAAAAAAATAGCTACGGAAAAAGATCCTCAAGTAAGAGATGCTTACAAGGACAGTTTGCTTCGTTTATACGATATCCGTTTGGCGAATTTCGGAGACCACCAGGAACGCGGCACAGTATATATCAAACAAGGGAAAGCCCGGGAAGCGTTAAAATATTTAGCCGACAATCCCACAAAGCTGCAAGCCGTCGTACATGACGCTCTGGCAACGGCAGGAGCAAAAGCCGACCTGATTCTTATTCCGAATTACATGCAGATACTCAGCAACGGTTACGCCAACGACGAAGTAGAAACCGATATGCTGTTGAACGAATACGATTTCATGTCGGACCTTATCGCTCAAAACCAAGCTCCGGAAGACAAAAAGAACGAAGCCAAAGACATGATCGACAAAATGTTTCTAAGTAGCGGGGCAGCAAACTGTGAAAATCTGGAAACCCTGTTCAAACCTCAATACGAAGCTGATCCGAACAATGAAGAGCTGATTGCCAAAATTCTGCGTTATTTCGCACAAAACGACTGCAATACGGAATTCAGTGCGCTCATCGCCGAAAAGCATTATGCTATCAAACCTTCCGCCAATGCCGCCATAGCGATTGCCGGTTCGTATGCCAACAAAAAAGAGTACGATAAAGCTTTCGAATATTACGACCAGGCTTTGGATCTGGAGGAAAAGGCACATGAAAAATCTTTATATGCAACACGTGCGGCAGGGACAGCTCTGATCGCAGGAAATCCACGCAAAGCGGCGGATTACGCCCGTAAAGCGATTAGCAATAACGATAAAAACGGGTTCGCCTACCTTACGTTGGGACAAGCTTATGCTGCCGGAGCGAACGGATGTGACGGATTCATGAAACAGGCCTTGTTCTGGTTGGTAGTAGATAACCTGACCAAAGCGCGTTCGCTGATGGAGGACCAACCCGATCAAATCGAAGCAATCAACGAAATGATCGCTACTTATACCAGATATTTCCCCTCGACGGAAGACGTCTTTATGGAAACCCTGAAACCGGGCGACAGTTTCCAGGTAAACTGCGGTTGGGTATCCGGAACCACTACCGTTCGTGAACGATAAAAGCCTGTAAATGCTTTTCGAAAAACGATATTTCAATATACGGATAGCACTCTGCGCAATGTGGAGTGCTATCTGCATTTGGTCCTGTTCTTCCAAAGTGGAATCGAATATCGTTATCGAAGACAGCTCGAAAATTCCCACGATTCAAAGCCGGAATCTGACCATTTTCAATTACAACAACGGGAAAATGAACTACAAGTTCCAAACGCCGCTATTGGAACGGTACGAATTTACGGAGGAACCTTACATGGAATTCAAGCAAGGAGTCCATCTGGAAACATTCAACGATTCCACCCGAGTGAAAGAAACGGATCTGGTAGCCGATTATGCTTTATACAACGAAAAAGAACAGTTGTGGGAAGCAAAGGGAAATGTCATCGCTAAAGACAAAGAAGGGAAAACACTTTATACAGAACAACTGTTCTGGAACACAGCTACCGACAGCATCTATTCAAATGTAGACACCAAATTAGTCGATGGCGAGGAAACGACCTTCGGCGCGGGATTCTGGTCAAACGGAAAATTTTCGGAAATCGTCATCAAACAATCCAGAGGCGGCATGCTCGTAGATACAACGAGAAAGGTGGCTGATTCCACAGCCATCGATACAACTAAATCGATTCAATAAATACAGAGAATCATGGATACCCTTTCTACCGTTTTCATCATACTGCTGGCGCTGATCGCATCGGCCTTTTTCTCCGGAATGGAAATCGCCTATCTTTCCTCCAACAAACTGAAACTGGCACTGGATCAGAAACAGAGCAGCCTGTTCGGATACATTTCGGGTCTATTCGCCTGCCGGAGAAACGAGTATATGACCACCATACTGATCGGGAATAATATCGCACTGGTTATCTATTCCTTGAAAATGAGCCAGTTGATCGGCGGCATTACCCAAGAATATCTGACCCAGTCCGTAAGCGTATTGCTCGAAACGGTTCTTTCCACGGTCATTATCATTTTTCTGGCGGAATTTCTGCCCAAAAGCATCGTCAGAAACAATCCGAATTTTTATTACCGGACCCTGTATATTCCGGTATATCTATTTTACCTGTTATTTTATCCGATCTCAAAACTGACCAGTTGGATTTCCGGAGGAATCATGTGGCTGGCTGGCATGAAACCAAAGCGTTTACAAACGGAAATGGAATTCAACAAAGGCGATCTGGCCCATTTGGTATCCGATGCGGGACAGGACAACGAACAACTCCCGGAAGAAAATAAAGAGATCAAAATTTTCCAGAATGCACTGGATTTTTCCGATTTACAGGTAAGGGACTGCATGTTAAGAAGAATCGAAATAGAGGCATTAGACATCCACTCTTCGATAACGGAAGCCAAGGACCTGTTTTCCCAAACAAAATTTTCCCGACTGCCGATTTACGAACACTCCATCGATCATATCATCGGCTATATCAATCTGAAGGATCTATTGAAAAAGCCATCCAAAATCGAAGACATGTTGCACAAAATCGTATTCGTTCCGGAAACCATGTCGGCACAAAAACTCTTAACCCAATTCATCAAGAACAAAAACGCCTTGGCCATCGTGCTCGATGAATTCGGAGGAACGGCCGGAATCATCACTATCGAGGATATTCTGGAAGAAATTTTCGGAGAAATCGAAGACGAACATGACATCAACGACCGAATCGAAAGGCGGCAAAAAGACGGCAGTTATATTTTATCCGCCCGGCTCGAAATCGATTACCTGAATGACAAATACGGGTTCAATATCGAAGAAAGTACGGAATACGATACATTAGCGGGATATATTATTTACAAAAACGAAGGTTTCCCGAAACCGGGGGAAGAATTGGAAATAGACGGTCTGAAACTGAAAATATTGCGAATGAGTACTTCCAGAATAGAGCTGGTTAAAATAAGCCTGCCGAAAAAAAGCGGTCAATAGCGGTTATTCCGATTATTTGCCCGCAAGTTGTGAAATATGAAACTTTTTCACTATATTCGCCAACTGATTCGGACACGAAAAAATTAAAAAATTAAATAAAGAAGCAACAATGGCAACCTTAAACACATTGAGAACGAAAGGCGGAGTTTTCCTTGCCGTCATTATCGGAATTTCTCTTCTGGCTTTTCTTTTGGGCGATCTCTCGTCGTCGGGAGGCGCTTTGTTCAATTCCTCGAAAATGAAAGTCGGAGAAATCGACGGAACCAAAATATCGTATCAGGAATACTTGAGCCAGATTGAAGAGGTTACGACCGTGCAAGAGATCTTATCGAATACCGACGTGACCGGCGAACAACAGACCGAAGCCGTAAGAAATCAAGCCTGGGAACAGATCATTCGTAACATCGTCTTCGACGAAAGCCTGGAAGATCTGGGTCTGTTGGTCAGCGATCAGGAAGCGCTCGATATGGTCAACGGAGAATTCATATCTCCGTTGGTATCTTCTCTTTTCGTAGATCGCACAGGAGCCTTCAACAAAGAACAAATGCGGAATTTCGTCGCCAATCTGGACATGGATGAAACCGGCCGGTCCCGTTTCTTCTGGAACTATCTGGAAAAAGAGATGGCGCAGGAACGGGCGATGACCAAATATACCTCGTTATTGACACAAGGCATGTTTACCAACAATCTGGAAGTAGAAAGCAATCTGGCCAATAACAAATTTACCAATAATATCCGCTATGTAAACCAACCGTTGAACGCCGTTGCCGACAGTTTGATTACCGTAACGGACAAAGAAATCCGGGATTATTACGACACACATAAAGAACAATACAAACAGGCGGAAACCCGTAATATCGAATATGTGGTCTATGAAGCCGTACCGTCCGATGAAGACTACGCGAACGCGAAAAAAGAGATAGAAACGCTTGCTGCCGAATTCAAAGCGACGGAAGATGTCAAACAATTTGTTTCCCTGAACTCCGAAACACCGTTCAACAGTACCTATTTAAAGAAAAGCGAATTGCCGGACACGCTTCAAAACTTCGCATTCAATGCTAAAAAAGAAGATATGGCCGGCCCTATTTTCGAAAACGACACCTATATGCTGGCTCGCGTAACGGATGTGAAGGAGTTGCCCGATACCATGGGAGCGCGTCAGATCCTCCTGCCGACAACCAGTACGAAAATAGCGGACAGTCTGGTCAATGTATTGAAAGAAAAAAAATCGACTTTCGAGGAACTCGTAGCCGAATATTCGCTGGACAAGGAAACGCCGGGCGGCGACATGGGACGTTTCAACCCCGGAAGAATGATTAACGAAGCGTTTTCCAATGCGTTGCAAAACGCGAAAGTCGGCGAGATTATTACCGTCCCCTCGCCTTACGGACTTCACATTATTGAAATTACCTACCGCGGCGAACTGTATCCCAAAGCACAGTTAGGCATTATCAGCTATAAAGTTGAACCCAGCGAAACGACCCAGCAAATCGCGTTTAGCCAAGCGAGTACGTTTGCCGCCAAATTGAACGACGGAAAAACTTCATTCGCAGATGCGGCCAACGAAGCCGGAAGTGCGGTACGGTTCGCACAGATCAGTGCCGGCGATACCAATGTCGAAGGACTGAATCGTTCCAAAGAAATCGTAAGATGGGCTTTTGAAGCGAAAGAAGGCGATGCATCGAACGTCATCTCGATCGATGACGCCAACATCGTCGTAAAACTCGTTGCCACTACGGCTCACGGATATGCTCCTTTGGACCGTGTCAAAGCGGAAATTCGGTCCGAAATCTTAATGGCCAAAAAACAGGAGTACCTCAAAGCACAAGTGGCTCAGGCAACCTCTCTCGATGAAATTGCGGAAAAGGATAATATAACTCCGAAAGAAGCTGAAAACATCAATTTCAGTTCTTATTACATTCCCGAATTGGGCGTAGCCCCCGAAGTCATCGGAGCAATCTCCGCCTCCTCCTCTGGCACATTATCAAAACCCGTCGGAACCCGTTACGGTGTCGTATGGTTCGAAATAACCAACCAGGAAGCGACAGAACCCAATTCCGTCGAACAGGAACGGGTCGTTTTGCAAACGAACTCGCTGACGGCGATCCAAGCCCGTATTTACAATGCCGTACTGCAAAATGCCGATATAAAAGACAATCGCGTGAAATTCTTCTAAAACAGTCTCTTTACAATGCATAAAAGAGGTTCCGGCAAGTTACTGGAACCTCTTTTTCTTTTTATTGAAATTCAACCATTTAAACGGATTGATTCCGGACCGCTTTATGCTGCACTATTTTCGAGTACGGCGCAACATCCTGCGTCAGCCAGACGTTCCCGCCGATGATCGAATCATGCCCGATCGTTATCCGTCCCAAAATGCTGGTGTTGGAATAGACCGTTACGTTATCTTCCAGAATCGGATGTCTGGGCGTATCGACAGGATATCCGCGCTCATCCAAAGTAAAACACTTCGCCCCTAATGTAACCCCCTGATACAACCGGACATTCCGTCCGATAATGCAGGTCTCGCCGATAACGACACCTGTTCCGTGATCTATGCTGAATGATTCTCCGATCATGGCTCCCGGATGGATATCGATTCCCGTCGCACTATGAGCCAGTTCCGAAATGATACGGGGAATCAACGGAACGCCAAGCGTCAACAACCGATGAGCAATCCGATAATGAGTTAATGCCAAAATCGCCGGATAGCAGAAAATAACATCCCGTTTGCTCTTAGCGGCAGGATCGTTCAAATATACGGCTTCCACATCCGTCATCAATACCCGCCGGATTTCGGAAACAGACTCGATAAACCGCAACGTTATGTCGGAAGCGTGCTCTTCGGTTACCTCTTTTTCATATAACAACAGAGTACGATATATCTGCTCCTGCAACAAAGTATATACTTTTTCCAACTTTACACCGATATGGAAGTGCAATGTCGATACATTATCGATCTGCTGTCCGAAATATCCAGGAAAAATAACCGATTGCAGCAAAGTAATGCAATCCTTTATCTTTTCCAAAGAAGGAAGTTTGGTCGGATTATTATGACTGCAAAGCGATACAGGTCCCTCTTTCGTTAATTCGTTTACGCTATTTTCAAGAACAGCGGCAATCTCTTTATACATATTCCTGACTTGATTTTATAAACAAATATAGCAAAAAAAGCCGGTTCAAAGAATATCCCGGGTAACAACAAAATCCATCCTCTTCCCCGATTTCGTTGAATAGCAGCTTGCCATAAAAAGAACACGTACCGAATTAATTCAGTACGTGTCTCGATTATATCGCCCGCAACCCGTAAAAAACGGCGCAATGACGACAGCTATTTACTCAAGGCTTCGACCTGAGCTTTCGCAGCTTCTACATTCGAACCTGCCACTACTTTCTTGTAGGCTTCTATCGCTTTCGCTTTATCTTCTTTCGTCTGATAAGCTACGCCCAACAAGAAATAAATCGTCGATTTCAATTCATCATCGCTTTGCAATTGCGCAGCCTGATCAGCATTTGCAATGACTTCATCGAATTTTTTGAAATTATTGGCGCTTTGAATCAATACCAGGTAAGCCTGTGCATTTGCAGAATCCAATTGCATTACCTTGTCGAAATTGGCCTTCACGTCTTCATATTTTTCAGCTTTAGTAGCGTCTTGCAACAAATCGCTGGCAAAAGCCTGCTTCGCTTTAGTAGCGTCTTCTTCGTATTTGGAATGGGTTTTTCCCAGCTCGATAACCATCTTGTACAATTCCGTCGCTTTTTCCGCATTACCGGCTTTACTATAACACTGAGCCGCCAGTAAAGCATTTTTCGTATCTTTATTATTCCGTTCTACGGCTTTATTACAGATATCAGCTGCTTCCTGAAATTTTTCCGCTTTCAGCAACTCGCTACCTTGCATGATATAAATCGTCGAAATCATCGTTCCTGCACGCATCTTAACCGTCTGATTAGCAATATCTCCCAAATCTTCCGCTTTGATAAGCGTCGCCAATGCCTGATCCAACTGGCCGGCTTTCGCCTGATTTGCACCTACCGTCAAATAAGCATTCGCCAGATATTTCTGCGAATTCTCCAGAACTTCCACCACATCTTCGGAGGAAGCATTCGCCATTTCAATCGTTTTCTCAAACAGAGGAATTGCTTCCTGCATTTTCTTGGCCTGATAAGCCGTTGCCGCCTCATTGAATTTAGTCTTCACTTCAGCAGCCGTCTGCGCCAAAACATAATTTGAAAAACACAATGCTGCCGCAAACAAAACTGTCCATCTAATCGTTTTCATTTTGTCTATTCAATTTGTATAAATTATAATTTTAAATAAAATTTATATCGAACATCCCAAACTTCCGACTTCATCGACCAGGAATTATTGTCAGATCGAATGAGAACAAAAATAATAAAAAAATTACTACATTCGATATAGAAACGTAAAAAGATAAAAAAAATTACAACCGCCCCTCAATATTCTTTTATCCACAAACATCGAGACCATATTGTTTCAGACTAAAAGAGATCGTTTCCAACCGGGAAACGACCTCTTTTTTCCTCTATAAAGTAGCAGACCACCACCTACTCCGGCATACGCATTACTTTACTTGCCGGATAAATGATCTTAAGCGCATTGGCTTTTCTCAACTCCTGTTTCACGTCGGTTATCAATCCCATCCGGGTATTCTTATGTCCTTTCAGACTGACGGTCATATAAGGACGGTCAGCTTCACTCAGTTTATCACGTTCTGCCGCGATAAAATCCAGAATTTCGGACACATCTTTAAACGCCCCGTTCAACTGCAAACGGGTATTATCTCCCATTTTATTGATATAAGCTTTATTGGGAGGACCGATATAAATATAGCTGACGAGCGATTTTTTTTCTATTTTCTGTACTTCACTCGCACTCGGAAGCTGAACATCCACCAACAAGGTCGTTTCACGCATAACCGTAGTAGTCATGAAGTAAAATAACAACATAAAGATAACGTCAGGAAGAGATGACGTAGAAATAGCGGGGACCTCTTTTCCCCCCTTTTTTTTCATTATTGCCATAACTAATTACTTTTTGTTGTTCTATCCCGAGGTTCTGCTTCCGATATACGAGAAGGTATCGCTTCACTGATCGCTTTTTTCTGATCTTCTGTCAAATCTTCCCATTTTATACCGAATTGCGACAAAGCCAAAGCCTCACGTTCTTCATTCACGGCACGCACCAATTCGTTTTGTACCTTAATATACATATCGTAACTGGTCTGACGGTCATTACGCAAAGAAATCACGGCTTTGGAAACGGGGAACTCTCCGATCAGATTTATCTCTTTCATTTCCTTTTCAGGCTTATTCTCCTCGTTATTCGGATTCATGATAAATTCCCGGGTCATACGACACAACTGATCCAACGTAACCCGCTGGCGCTGTACCATTAAATTATCCTCCGCATCGACAAAGACCGCAAACATATTTCGTTCTTTAATCTGATTACTCTGCTCCTGCGGTTGATCTACCAAAGGGGGTAACATACGAGAAATACCCGAATCCACATTCATGGTAGTGGACACCAGGTAGAAGATCAACAACAGGAAAGAAATATCGGCCATAGAACCTGCATTGATTTCCGGTATTTTTTTCTTAGCCATTATTCGAGAATTTTAGGGTACCGGAAAAAATCCGGTACCTTGAAATGATTACTTAAAAGCGTTTATAATTTCCGTAACTACAATAGAAATGATTGCACAAGCAAACACAACATAAGTCGTAAAAAGCCCCATATCACTCAATCGGAGTTCCATCGGATCATCATATATTTTCGTCGCTGCCTGAACCGGCTCATCGCTCGATAAATTATAAGCGATAATAGCAACCAACACAATCACAACCAATCCAATAATCGAACGTACAGCAGATTTCGGATTCCGAGCAATGGAAAACAAGGGTGCCAATATTGCTGAAGCCACGGAAAGTCCTAACAAAACATACATCCAACGCAACATCATATCGACATTAGGATCTGCACCTGCAGGACTGAGAGCAAAGGCCAATACCACCACTAATACTGAAATAGCGATGAAAAGGTACCTAATTATTGATAAATATTTCATTTCATTCGATTTTTTTGAAAGTTCAGCAATTCATCTTTCCTCAAGACGAATTCTTGCAATTACTGTTTTTTCGTGTATTTCGTAATAATATCCATCAATGAAATGGAAGCATCTTCCATACTCAACACCAAACCATCCACTTTAGAAAGCAAATAGTTGTAGAACAACTGCAGAATGATAGCGACGATAAGACCGGCCACCGTAGTCAACAAGGCAATTTTAATACCGCTGGCCACCAAAACAGGCGAAACGTCTCCGGCGATTTCGATCGCATTAAATGCATCGATCATACCAACCACCGTACCCAAGAACCCTAACATGGGGCCTAACGCGATAAACAACGAAATCCACGAAAGACCGCTTTCCAACTGTCCCATCTGTACGGAACCGTAAGAAACAACCGATTTTTCTACGACATCTACCCCTTCGTCATAACGGGATAACCCCTGATAGAAGATACTTGCCACAGGACCGCGGGTATTACAGCATACTTCTTTAGCCGCTTCTATCCCCCCAGTGGACAATGCGTTTTCAATATTCGTCAACAATTTTTTGGTATTGGTCGTAGCCAGATTCAGGTAAAGAACGCGCTCGATAACGATCGCCAAACCCAAAATCAAACACAACAGAATCGGCGCCATCCAGATAGCACCCCCGTCCAAAAATTGTTTCTTCAATACCTGGTGCATCGGAGTTCCCTCAACAGCGGTTTCAGAATTAGCAGCCGTTTGTTCGGTCTGAGCTTCGGCCCCCTGAGCGGAAACTGTCGTTACAGAAGAGAAGGTAAGAACACCAACAACTGTTAAAATTGCGAAAAGCTTTTTCATGATAAAAAACACTTGTTTTTGAATTAGTACTTCTTTTATTGATTAATATTTGATTTCATTTTTTTCCACATCGTAAAAGCAAAGATACTTTTTTTTATTTTACAATGTATGTTTTAGTGCTTCCAAAATCATTTTTTATAGTATTTTTTTTCCACACCTCCATTTTTTGTTAAATTTACCTATTACATCCTTATTGATTGTTAAAAAAACAACAACTCCCTTCTTTCTTTTCTCCATTTCTTCCTCAAAAAAACAAAACGATTCAACTTTGTTCTCCCCGGATCGACACGCTGAGCTGCTCCGCAATCTGCCTTTCCGTAAAAGCCCCGCCTAACAGATACATCAACTTGGTTACGGCCGCTTCCGTAGTCAGGTCTTTTCCGCTGACAACCCCTAATTGCCTCAACAGCTGGCCCGTATCGTACAGGTCCATATTGACGGTTCCCGCATTGCACTGGGTAACGTTCAGAATGACGATACCGCGCCGTACCGCATCCTGTAATTCGTTCAGAAACCACGGATAAACGGGAGCGTTTCCCGAACCGTACGTCTCCAACACCACGCCTTTCAGACCGGGCACATGGAGCATGGCATGGAGCATGGATTCGGACAAGCCGGGAAACAACCGGATGATCTGTACGTCGCAACACAACCGCTCGACAATATCGAAAGAAGGCAAAAAGGCATCCACCTTGCGAATAAAGCTATCGTTATAATGGATATCGATTCCCGCTTCGGCCAACGGAGGATAATTGTACGACCGGAAAGCGTTGAAATGGTCGGCATTGGCCTTCGACGTCCGATTGGCCCGGAACAGCTTATTTTCGAAATAAATGCAGACTTCCGGCACTATGGCCTTGCCGTCCCGCCTGGCCGCAGCGATTTCGATCGCCGTAATCAGGTTCTCCTTACCGTCCGTGCGCAATATGCCGATGGGAATCTGGCTACCGGTAAAGATAACGGGTTTGTCCAGATTCTGCATCATGAAACTGAACGCCGAAGCCGTATAAGACATGGTATCGGTCCCGTGCAAAACGACGAAGCCGTCATAAGCATGATACCTCTCCTTGACGATCCGTGCCAGCAACACCCATTGCTCCGGACTCACGTTCGAAGAGTCGATGACAGGATCGAAAGTGTAGGTATCGACCTTGATTCCCAACTTTTTCAGTTCCGGGACTTCGGTCTCGATCTGCCCGAAATTGAACGGAGCCAGCGAGCCGGTCTCCGGATTCGTTTTCATGCCGATCGTCCCGCCGGTATAAATAATCAAAACGGATTTTTCCATATTCAACAACGGTTCTGCCATACAAAGGTATAATTTAATTCCGCCTCGTTATCCTTCATCGGGCCGTTTCAGGTAATATTTAACAAAGATTTCGCATTTCGGGTGGTCGTCTCCGCCACTTCTTCTACGCTTATTCCCTTGATGAACGCGATTTTTTCGGCGATCAACGGGATATACTTGGCCTGATTCCGCTTTCCCCGGTACGGAACGGGAGCCAGATAAGGCGCATCGGTTTCCAAAACGATATGTTCCAGCGGCATTTCCCGCACAATGTCCGGCAACGCCGAGTTCTTGAAGGTAATGACGCCGCCGATGCCGAACAGGAACCGGCCGCCGTCCCGAAGCGCCAGATAATCGTCGAAAGTTCCGCTGAATCCGTGAAAAATCCCCCGCAGACCGGGATAACCGGCTACCATATCCCTCATGGCCGCATACGCGTCCCGGGTATGGAGCAGGACGGGCAAATCGTACTGCATCGCCAAATCGAACTGACAGGCCAACGCCTCCTTTTGCTGCGCAACGAATTCCCGGCTCCAATAAAAATCCAACCCGATCTCTCCGACCGCCACGAACGGAACCGGCCGGGTACGCAGATAATATTCCACCCGATCCAGCTCTTCCTGAACGGATACCCTTTCCGCAATACTCGTCGGATGAAACCCCATAGCCGCATAACATCTTCCGGGAAACGATGCCGCCAGATGCAGCAACGCCTCGTGGCTGCCGCTGTCGATTGCCGGCATGACCGCACAGGTCACTCCGGCCGCCCGATCTTCCTCCAAAACCTGAGAATAATCGGTTCGGAACCGATCATCGAACAAATGATAATGGGTGTCTATAAATTCCATCGTTCTTTCCGTTTTTTTACCGCAACCGTATATACATACGTCCCAGAACCGCCTTTATTATCCCATTCAGTTCCATATTCGTCAACAGTACGTTGGCTTGGGCCGCATCGAACCCGCAAAGCCCCGTAACATGCTCGACCGTAATGCGGTCGTAACGGTCGAAAAGGTCGTAAACCGCCTGCTCCTCTTCTGTCAGTTCGGGCGGAAACGGCAAAACGGATTCGGTCTCCTTTTCCCGCTTCCAGTTCAAAGCGTACTCCATATCGTCCACATCCGCCAGCAGAATCGCCCGGTTCCGCTTCAACAATTCGATATTCCCTTCGCTGTTTCTATCGGACAGACGGGCAGGAAATGCAAAGACTTCCCTTCCGTAACTGTCGGCGATGTCCGCCGTGACCAGCGACCCTCCCTTCCGGGGCGACTCCACGACAACGGTCGCCACCGTCAGTCCCGCCACGATCCGGTTCCGTTCCAGAAAACGGTACGGTTGCGGCTCGGTTCCCGAAGGATACTCGGAAACGATGGCTCCCCCGCTCCGGACGATCTCTTCCGCCAACGAACGATGGTCGGCAGGATAAATCGTGTTCAGTCCGTGAGCGACCACCGCCACCGTTTTCAAACCGTTCTTCAGGGCCGCCCGATGCGCCGTTCCGTCAACGCCGTAAGCCAGGCCGCTGACAACAACCGCATCGGGATGATACTCGGCCAACCGGGCGATAAAACGTTCGCAGTTGGCTTTCCCCTCGGCAGTCATCCGCCGGGTTCCCACTACCGCAATCATTTGGGGATTCGAAAAATCGAAACGCGCGTCTCCCTTGACATAAAGCAACAACGGAGCATCTTCGCAACACGACAGCGAATCCGGATAATCCGCCGTACCGTATGCCAACAACCGTATGCCGTAACGTTCCACGAACCGCTGTTCTTCCTGCGCCCGTTTCAGATCGATACGCGATATCAACCGCCGCGCCGTCTTCTCCTTCAATTCGCCGCGAACGACGAGTTCTTCCGGAGAAGCGGCCAACACGGCCTCGGCCGAACCGAAAGTACGGACCAGATGAACGGCCGTCCGGGAATCGATGCCGGACACGGACAAAACGATATGCGCCGACACGGAACTCATCGATCTCGCAATTTCAGAAAAAATCGGCTCATCAATTCGGCGCATTCCGCCTGTTTGACACCGCCCGTTATCCGAGTTTTCGGATGCATCAGCCGCTCAGAGACCGAAGAATATCCCATCTTATCGTCCGAAGCGCCGTAAACCACCCGGTCGATTTGCGCCCAATACAGGGCGGCCGCGCACATGGGGCAGGGTTCCAGGGTCACGTACAGCGTGCAGCCCTTCAGGTATTTCCCGCCCAGATAAGACGACGCGGCCGTAATGGCCTGCATTTCGGCATGGGCCGTCGGATCGCACAACCGTTCGGTCAGGTTACGGGCCGAAGCGATGACCCGGTTACCGGCCACAATCACAGCGCCTACCGGAACCTCTCCCTCCTCGAAAGCTTTCCGGGCCTCGGCCAACGCGCAATTCATATAAATATCGTCCGAATGCTCTGTCTTCTGCATTAATTTACTATTTTTGTGAACGCTTTGCCGCATCCGGCAAGGCCGTTCCCGAAACCTTTTACCGGGTAAAATTAATTAAAAAAACAGATATTCGACATGTACAGAACACACACTTGCGGAGAACTGCGTCGCGAAAACCTGTCGGAACAGGTTATGCTGGCCGGATGGGTTCAGAAAATCAGGTCGTTGGGAGCCATGACCTTCATCGATTTAAGGGACCGGTACGGAATTACCCAGCTGGTCGTCGAAGAGCACTCCGCTCCGGAAGTCAAAGAGGCGGTGCAGCATCTGGGCCGCGAATACGTGATACAAGTTACCGGAAAAGTGATCGAAAGAGCCTCTAAAAACGACAAAATGGCGACCGGCGAGATCGAAGTGGCCGTGTCGGAACTGACCTTGCTGAACGCCTCGCAGACCCCGCCGTTTACCATCGAAGACAACAGTGACGGCGGCGACGAGCTGCGGATGCGTTACCGGTACCTCGACCTGCGCCGGAATCCGTTGAAAAACGCCATGATCCTGCGGCACAGGATGGCGCAGGAAATCCGGACGTTCCTCGACTCGAAAGGCTTTCTCGAAATAGAGACCCCCTACCTGATCAAATCCACCCCCGAGGGGGCCCGCGACTTCATCGTTCCTTCCCGGATGAACCCGGGCGAATTCTACGCCTTGCCCCAATCGCCCCAGACCTTCAAGCAGTTGCTGATGGTAGCCGGATACGACCGTTATTTCCAGATCGTACGCTGTTTCCGCGACGAAGACCTGAGGGCCGACCGGCAACCCGAATTCACGCAGATCGACTGCGAAATGGCCTTTGTGGAGCGGGACGACGTGCTGGAAGTGTTCGAAGAGCTGGCCAAAACCATGTTCAGAAACATCAAGGGCATAGCATTCGACGGGGCCTTTCCCCGCATGAGTTACGCAGACGCCATGGAATATTACGGCTGCGACAAGCCGGACATCCGGTTCGGAATGAAAATCAACGACATAACGGCTGACGTGCAAGGGAACGGATTCGCCGTCTTCGACACGGCCGAATACGCAGGCGCCATCTGTGCGGAAGGTTGCGCCGGATATACCCGCAAACAACTGGACGGATTGACCGATTTCGTGAAACGGCCTCAAATCGGCGCCAAAGGGCTAGTGTATATCAAATGCGAAACGGACGGCAGCTACAAGTCGAGCGTGGACAAATTCTATTCACAGGAAGATTTGGCCCGGATAGCGGGAAAAATGCAAGCGAACGCGGGCGACTTGATTTTGATTTTAAGCGGAGACAAGAAAAAAACGCTGACCGCGCTCTGCGCCCTCCGCCTCGAAATGGGAGACCGTTTGTCCCTGCGCGACAATTCGGTGTACGCCCCGCTATGGGTCGTCGATTTCCCCTTACTGGAATGGGACGAAGAAAGCGGGCGGTTCTTCGCCATGCATCATCCGTTTACCTCGCCCAACCTGGAAGATCTGGAGCTGTTCTCCTCCGATCCGGGAAAAGTCCGGGCCAATGCCTATGATTTCGTCATCAACGGCGTGGAAGTGGGCGGAGGTTCCATCCGGATACACGATTCGAACATCCAGAAAAAAATGTTCGACGTTTTGGGATTTACGCCGGAGGAAGCGGAAAAACAGTTCGGATTCCTGATGAACGCGTTCAAATTCGGAGCGCCGCCCCACGGCGGACTGGCCTTCGGGTTCGACCGGTGGTGTTCCCTGTTCGGCGGCAGCGAATCCATACGCGACTACATCGCTTTCCCGAAAAACAATTCCGGACGCGACACCATGATCGACTCCCCTTCTCCCGTATCGGAACAACAACTGAAAGAACTCTCCATACGGGTAACGGAATAGCCCCGGCATTTTCGGCGCTATATTTCAAAACCTGCCCGGAGAAACCTTTCCGGACAGGTTTATTTTTCTTTGCTAACCTAAAATAACTACCATGACACAACAAATTCGACTTTGGATTCCGATCTTTGCCGGAATCCTTTCCTGCGCTTCGGGGTATTCCCGGGAACGGATCGTTTTCCATCGGGATTTCTCTCCTGCCGAAGCGTACGTGCCTCCACAGGAACAGCCGTTCCGACAATCCCTCTGCCTGAACGGACAATGGGACTTTCAACCCATGCCCCTGCCGGAAGGGTGGACTCCCGGAACCGGAGAAGCCCCGGAACTGCCCGCTCCCCGACCGGACGGATGGGAGCCGGTCAAGATCAAAATCCCCTCTCCGTGGAATGTCAATAACTGGGGCGGAGGGCAACATACCGGAGCCGGGACCGATTTGCCTTATGCGCCGAGCTCCGTTTATTTCCCTTCCTATCCGGAATCGTGGATACACCCGCGCATGGGATGGCTGAAAAGAACCTTTACCGTTCCCGAAGCCTGGACGGGGAAACGTCTCCTGATTCATTTCGAAGCCGTCGCCGGAGAATGCGTCGTAGAAATCGACGGGCGGGAAGTGTGCCGGCATTTCGATCAGCATCTGCCCTTCGACGCCGACATTACCGACTTCGTCGTTCCCGGCCGGCCGGCGGAACTGCGGGTAGGCATCCGCCACGGGAAACTGTTCGAGAAACACCACCCCCAATACCCCATGATGAGAGCGACTTACGCTCCCGGCTCATATACGAGCGACCTGATCGGCATCTGGCAGGACGTCTTTTTAGTGGCCGTCCCCACCGTGCAGATCGACGACGTATTCGTTCAGCCCTGGGTAGACCGGAACGAGCTGAAAATCGAAGCCACGGTAACGAACCGGACCGAAAAAAAACAGGCCGTATCCTTAGACGGGGAGATCAGCGAATGGATCAACCGAGCAGGCACGGACGTACTGTCCGCCCCGGAAATCCGCTGGACGACCGGAGAAACGGCGCTTCGCGTACCCAGCCTCAAAACGACGCTGGAGCCGGGAGAAAGCAAAACCGTCACGCTTCATGTCGCTCCGGACGACCGGTTGAAATTATGGTCTCCGGACACGCCCGACCTGTACTGCCTTTTTCTTAACCTGAACGGCAAAAGACAGCGCGTAGATCGAAAAATGACCCGGTTCGGCTGGCGGCAATTCACTATCGACGGTACGGACTTCAAACTGAACGGGAAAAAAATACAATGCTTCGGGGACATACAACACCCCTTCGGCCCCTACATCTGCTCCCGCCGGTTCGCCTGGGCATGGCTTTCCATGATTAAGGACTTCGGAGGCAACGCCGTACGGCCTCACGCGCAACCCTGGCCGAAAATGTATTACGATCTGGCCGACGAGATGGGACTGCTGGTGCTGGATGAAACGGGATTGTTCGGCAGTTCCATCGAATTGAATTTCGAAGACCCGACGGCCTGGGAAAATTACGGAAAACACGTGGAACGGTTAGTATGGAGAGACCGGAACCATCCGTCCGTCGTCGGGTGGAGCGCCGGGAACGAGATTTTCGCCATCGCCCTACTGAACAAAGCATCGGAAGAGGTAGCGAAAAAATGGGAAGGCCGCATGGCCGATCTGGCCGACAAGATTCCGCCGTTAGACCCTACGCGCCCCTTCGTGACCGTAGATGGAGACAAGGACCTCAACGGGCGCATGCCGGTATGGAGCAAACATTTCGCCCACGGCATGCAACTGGAGTTGCTGCCTTCCGAACCGGACAAACCGTTGATCGTAGGAGAATCCGGCGCCACTTACTACGGGCGTCCCGAACAGCTTTACCCCTTTGTCGGGCGCAAAGCCTACGACTCGTATTACGGCCGCAACGAAGCGTTGGCCGTCGATGTTTACCAAAATGTCGTGCGGATGGCCAAGCCCCTGCTCGCCTATTATTCGCCCTCGGAAGTATGCTGGTTCGGATTGGAGCATCTGAATTTAGGCTACCACGACTACGGCCGGTTACCGGACAAAGACGACGGAATCTTTGCAGGAAAGCCGTATGAAGAAGGGAAACCGGGGTATCAGTTCGAACGGATACCGCCCTACGTATGCACCTTCAATCCGGGACTCGACCCCGCTTTGCCGTTATACAAGCCGTTGCCCATGTTCCTGGCCCTGCAAGCGGCTTTGGCTGGGCAATCCTGCGTCTGGGACCATTACACGGAACATCCGTTGCCGAAACCGCAGGAACTGCCGGCTGCCGTGCATTCGGAAGCGTTGTTCGTCGGCGACACGGCCGGACCGTTGGCCGTCCGGCTGGGAAACTGGGGTGTCCGGTTATCCGACGACCCCGATTGCAGCGCCGTTATCATAGACGGAGAACGCCTGACGGAAGAACAGATAGAAACGGTATCCCGTCTCTTCGCCGACGCCCGGAAAACCACCCGCCAGATTTTCATCCTTTCGGCGGAACATCCCATAGATACGCGTCTTCAACCGTTATTGCCGGCGGAAGTAACGTTTACCGACCGAACGACCAACGCGCTCGCGAACAACGAAGAGACGGCCTGGGGGAAATACTTTACCTTGACGGAAGGGCAACTGCCCGCATCCGAAAAACATGCTCCCGTACTGAAACAGGGCATGGGCGGAGCGGCCGCCCGGGAAGGCGAAGTGATTCTGCAGGCGGCTCCCGTCGATTGGTCGCTGTTCAACGACATCCCGGAAAACCGGAAATGCGCTCAAATCGTCCTGTACGAAAAACTGCGCAAACCGGAAGGGGCGGCCGTCATCAACCTGCCTCTCGGAACCTCGACCGTCACGCTTTCCACGCTGAATTACCTGACGGATGCGGAAGGCGCCGTCAAGCTGTGCCAAAAAGTGTTAAAAGCCGGCGGAGTGGACATACAGGAAAAACAAGCGTCCGAAACCGTCCGACAGCATAATCTGCTGCTGGACGGACCAGTCAAAGAATAGCCACATGATAAAAAAAACGCCTGCGGCAAATTTCCGCAGGCGTTTTTTTTATCACGTTCAAGAAAATCAGGCATTCAGAATTTCCAGAATCTTGATCGCCGCAGTAGTTACCGGCGTTCCGGGGCCGAAAATGGCCGCCGCTCCGGCTTTGTACAGGAAATCGTAATCCTGATGGGGAATAACCCCTCCCACGATAACCACGATATCTTCACGTCCCAACGCCTTGAGGGCCGCCACGATTTGCGGAACGAGCGTTTTATGTCCTGCCGCCAACGACGATACGCCGACGACATGCACGTCGTTTTCGACCGCCTGTTTCGCCGCCTCTTCCGGCGTCTGGAAAAGCGGTCCCATATCCACGTCGAAACCGATATCGGCATAGCCCGTAGCCACGACTTTGGCTCCGCGGTCATGGCCGTCCTGTCCTAATTTCGCGATCATAATACGCGGTTGGCGCCCCTCTTTTTTCGCGAACTCTTCGCAAAGCGCCTTTGCCTTCATAAAATTATCGTCGTTTTTCACTTCTGAAGAATAAACACCTGAAATGGAACGAATAACCGCATTATAACGGCCTACAATCTTTTCGCACGCATCGGAAATCTCGCCTAACGACGCCCGAACCTTGGCCGCTTCGACCGCCAGTTCCAACAGATTTCCTTCGCCGGTCTTCACGCATTCGGTAATGGCGTCCAACGCCGCTTTTACCTTGGCCTCGTCGCGATTCGCCCGCAACGCTTTCAGCCGTTCGATCTGCGAAAGGCGTACCGCCGTATTGTCCACGTCGAGAATGTCGATGGGATCTTCCTTGTCGAGCCGGTATTTATTCAGCCCCACGATGGTGTCGTTGCCCGAATCGATACGCGCCTGTTTGCGGGCCGCAGCCTCTTCGATACGCATCTTGGGAATGCCTGTTTCGATGGCTTTGGCCATGCCGCCCAACTCTTCCACCTCTTCGATCAACGCCCAGGCCCGTTCGGCGATCTCCTTCGTCAGGGATTCCACATAGTAAGAACCGGCCCACGGATCGACGACGCGGGTAATGTTCGTTTCTTCCTGCAAGTAGATTTGGGTATTGCGGGCGATCCGGGCCGAAAAATCGGTCGGCAGGGCAATCGCTTCGTCCAGCGCGTTGGTATGCAGCGACTGGGTATGGCCGAGTGCCGACGCCGTCGCTTCGATAGCCGTACGGGCCACGTTATTGAACGGGTCCTGTTCGGTAAGCGACCATCCGGAAGTCTGCGAATGGGTCCGCAACGCCAGACTTTTCGGATTCTGCGGATTGAATTTTTTGACAATCTTCGCCCACAACAGCCGCGCCGCACGCATTTTGGCAATCTCCATGAAATGGTTCATGCCGATAGCCCAGAAAAAGGACAAACGGGGCGCGAACGTATCGACCGCCATGCCCGCATTCACTCCGGTCCGCAAATATTCCAGTCCGTCGGCCAGCGTATAGGCCAGTTCTATATCGGCCGTAGCGCCCGCTTCCTGCATGTGGTAGCCCGAAATGGAAATGGAATTGAACTTGGGCATGTATTTGGAAGTGTATTCGAAAATATCGGCAATGATGCGCATGGAAAATTTGGGAGGATAAATGTACGTGTTGCGCACCATGAATTCCTTCAGAATATCGTTCTGGATGGTCCCGCTCAACTGGTCGAGCGAACACCCCTGTTCCAATCCCGCCACGATATAAAAAGCCAGCACGGGTAGCACCGCTCCGTTCATCGTCATGGATACCGACATTTTGTCCAGAGGAATCCCGTTGAACAACACTTTCATATCCTCTACGGAACAGATGGAAACGCCGGCTTTGCCCACGTCGCCCACTACTCGGGGATGATCGGCGTCGTAACCGCGGTGCGTCGCCAGGTCGAACGCGACGGAAAGCCCTTTCTGGCCCGAAGCCAGATTGCGGCGGTAAAAAGCATTGGATTCTTCCGCCGTGGAAAACCCGGCATACTGGCGGATGGTCCACGGACGCATTACATACATGGTGCTGTAAGGACCGCGAAGGAACGGAGGGATACCCGCCGCGTATTCCAGATGTTCCATCCCTTCCAGATCCGCTTCGGAATAGGTTCCCTTGACGGGAATCTGTTCGGGCGTCATCCACTCGTTCTCCCCTTCGCCATTTCCTTGATGGGCGCAGCAAGACCGCGTAACGCCCGTATTCTTTATCTCTGAAAATTTCGCTCTCATAACTACCCTTTCATTAAATGCCTAATTCCTGTTGATACGCCTGCAAAGTTTCAAGTACGTTGGACCGCACGCTGATAAAATGGCTGATACCCGCGGCTTCCAGTTCCGGACGGCAGGCCGGATCCCCGGCAACGACCAGCAGGGCTTTCCCGTCTATGCGTTGCAGCGTTTCGGGCGCCAACGCGGCGTATTCGTCATCGGAGGAACAAAGCACCACCACTTCGGCCCCGCTTTCCAAAGCCGCCCGAACCCCTTCTTCCACGGAGGCGAAACGGTTGTTGTCGATGACCCGGAAACCCGCACAGGCAAAGAAATTGCAAGCGAACTGAGCTCTGGCGCGGGCAAAGGCCAGATTCCCGACCGTCAGCATAAATACCTGCGGCGTCTTTCCGCTCCGGTCGGTTTTCAGGCGCAACGCTTCGAAAGGCATGGCCAGCCGGTAGGGACGCAACGTCCGGACTCCTTCCGCGGGAGCATGCCCGCAACAACAATGAGGAGCTCGGGGCGTCACGGTTGCTTCGGTAACGCAGTCGGCCGCCGTTTCATTGAAATTGGGATACTGGTTCGTACCGAGCAATATCTGACGTCGGGTAGCCAGATTCTTATCGTTTTTAGCCGCACTCGCCTCGATCAGATCCGGAATGAAACCGGACTTGAACGCTTCGACATAGCCGCCTTTGTCTTCGATTTCCCGGAAAAGCGTCCAGGCATGTTCCGCAATGGACTGCGTAAGATTTTCGATATAATAAGAACCGCCGGCCGCATCGGTTACCCGGTTCATGTGCGCTTCTTCCTTCAACAGCAACTGTACGTTGCGGGCGATGCGCGTGGAAAATTCCGTCGGAGTCTCGAACGCCTGGTCAAACGGCGTTACCTCGATAGAGGAAACACCGGCGATAGCGGCGCTCATCGCCTCGGTCGTTCCCCGCAGCATATTCACATAGGGGTCGTAAACCGTCGCGTTATATTGCGAAGTTACGGCATGCGCCCGCATTTTCACGGCACAACCGCGGGAAGGTTCGTAAGGCGAAACGACATTGGCCCACAACATGCGTGCGGCCCGGAATTTGGCAATCTCCATAAAATAATTGGAGCTGACGGAAAAATTGAACTTCACGGAAGGCGCCGCCTGATCGACGGAAAGGCCCGCCTCCATCAACCGCACGATATATTCGTGCGCTACGGACAACGTCAAAGCCAGCTCCTGCACGATCGTTGCGCCGCAGGCATTGAACACCTGCCCGTTGACAGTCACGAAACGCATCCGCTTGTACGGAGCCGATTTCTCGATCAATGCCTTGATTTTGGCCAAATCGCCGCACTCCCGTCCCTTCAAGGAAAATTTCTTGACGATGGGGTCGATATTGAACGACACGACCACTTCGTCCGGCTCGAGATTCGCCTTCCGGACTTTTTCGATGAACAGTTCGGCTACGCGCGATACGGCGCAACCGTCGAAATTCAGCTCGATAGCCTTGATCTCGATGCCGTCGAGCAATGCATCCAAATCGGCGGAAGTAAATTCCTTATTCTTAACAATGAAACAAAGCGATTCGGCACCGCGCATCAATACGTCCAAAGCTTTGGCGTTCGCTTCCTGCGGATTCTCCACACGAATGGTCTGCCGGACCAGCCAATCGTTTCCTTTCTTCACACCCCGCACATACGGAAATTCTCCGGGAGCGGACTGCAAATGCTTTACTCCTTTCAAATCTTCCGCCCGGTAATAGGGACGCACGTTGAACCCTTCCTGGGTCCTCCATACCAACTTCTTTTCGTAATCGGCCCCCTTCAGATCTTTGTTAATGACCGCTTCCCACTCTTCCGTAGATACCGGAGGGAACTCGGCAAATAACTTTTCATCTTTTGATATTGCCATAACTATATTAAGGTTAAATTATTTTTACTCTGCAAACTTAATGATTTTATTTGTCTTTTGGGGACAGTTTTCTAATTTTGTAAAATTATAATAATTTCAACTAATATGAAACGAAAACTTATGGTTTTGACCGCATGCTCGCTTTTGGCATGCGGCATGCAAACAGCGCTTGCCCAAGATTACAACACAGCCGTGAGCCTGAACATGGGAGGGGCCATGGGAGTCAGCTTGAAACAGTTCTTTTCCGCCAGAAGCGCAATAGAAGTGGGCTTCGACTACAACCTCGGCTGCAAAGCTCCCATGTTTACCGGGACCTACCAATACCATATTCCCCTCGCTCCGCAATTCTGTACGTATGTAGGCGCAGGTGTCAATATCGGGGCCTCGCACGTAGGACGGCACCATAACACCAAATTCGCGCTCGGGCTGGATCCCAACGTCGGGTTCGAATACAAATTCGCCGACGCTCCCGTCGCCTTGGCCCTGGATTACAAGCCATGGATCAACCTGACCACGCATTCCCAGGCCAACAACGTGGCCTTGCGGGTGCGTTTTGCATTCTAAGCGTTATATTTCGGCCGACCGAACCGGTTGGCGTATTTCTTGCATGCTGAATAATCCGTTTTAAGAACGGACTATTCAGCATTTTTTTGAACTTACATTACACACAATGAATCGAGATACGGCTATCAAAAACATAGAGGATGTTCCCTCTTGGGACATGACGGTCATCGGAGGGGGCGCAACCGGCCTGGGCATTGCCCTGGACGCCGCGTCCCGGGGATTCCGGACCGTTCTGTTCGAACAGTCCGACTTTACCAAAGCCACCTCCAGCCGAAGCACCAAATTGGTGCATGGAGGCGTGCGCTATCTGGCGCAGGGAGATGTACGGTTGGTCATGGAAGCCCTGCACGAACGGGGCATTCTGCGGGAAAACGCACCGCATTTGGTCAAGGACCAGGCGTTTCTGATTCCCTGTTACCGGTGCTGGGACGTATTTCTGTACACCGCCGGCCTGACGCTATACGACCTGTTGGCCGGCTCCCTGAGCTTCGGACGGAGTCTGTACAAGAAAAGGGAAACGACGCGGCAATTGCTGCCGTCGGTAAAGCCTGAAAAACTGAAAGGAAGCGTGCTGTATCACGACGGCAGTTTCGACGATTCCCGCCTGGCCGTAAATCTGGCGGAAACGATTTTCGAAAACGGAGGGTTCGCCATGAACTACGCCCAGGTAACGGGGATTCTGAAAAACGAAAACGGACAGGTAGCCGGAGTAAAAGTCGTCGATCTCCCGAACGGGAAAGAGTACCGGGTCAATGCCCGTTGCGTCATCAACGCGACCGGCATTTTCGTAGATGACATTTTAAAAATGGACCGGCCGGAAATCCGCCCCATGATCAAACCGAGCCAAGGAATACATTTGGTCGTGGACGGATCGTTCCTGAACAGCAGGGAAGCCATCATGATTCCAAAGACCAGCGACGGCAGGGTGCTGTTCGCCGTTCCGTGGCACGGCAAAACCGTGATCGGCACGACGGACACCGTCGTCGAGCATATCGAACTGGAGCCCCGCGCTTTGGAACAGGAAATCGACTTCATTCTGAAAACGGCCGCACAATACCTCGTCAAAGCGCCCGCCCGCAACGACGTTCTCTCCGTTTTCGCGGGATTACGGCCGCTGGCCGCCCCGAAAGACGAAGGGAAGAATACCAAAGAAATCTCGCGGAGCCACAAAATCATGGTGTCGGAATCGAAACTGATTACCATCGTAGGCGGGAAATGGACCACCTACCGGCGCATGGCGGAAGACACTGTGGACCGGGCCATGAAAGAACGCCTGCTCGAACAACGACCCTGCGTTACCCGCAACCTGAAAATCCACGGATACCGAAAAAATCCCGACTTCTCCGACATCCTGTACGTCTATGGCGCCGATGCCGGACCGATACGGGAGATGGCTGCCCGGGAACCCGGCATGGGAGAGAAATTGCATCCCGAATACGATTACATCGCCGCACAGGTCAAATGGGCGGTAGAACAGGAAATGGCCCTGACGGTGGAAGACGTTCTGGCCCGCCGCCTCCGCGCCTTGTTCGTCGATGCGGCAGCTTCCGCCGAAATGGCCCCGGCCGTGGCAAAAATCATGGCCCGCCTTTTGAACCGCGACGCGGCCTGGGAGAAGGACCAGGTGGCCCGCTACGTCCGCCTCGCCGGAGAATATACGCTGAAAAACGGAACAGAAGTTTCATCTAAACCCGAATCCCATGGATAAAACGAAAAAATACGTCATGGCGCTGGACCAGGGAACCACCTCCTCCCGGGCCATCATCTTCAACCATCGGGGAGAAGCCGTAGCCACGGCCCAAAAGCCGTTCGAACAGATTTTTCCCCGCAACGGCTGGGTCGAACACGATCCGGGCGAGATATGGTACACGCAGTCGTCGGTAGCGGCGGAAGCCATCGCCCGGGCCGACCTGACCGGTCAGGACATCGCCTGCATCGGCATTACCAACCAGCGGGAAACGACCATCCTCTGGGACCGGGAAACCTCCCTGCCCATATACAACGCCATCGTATGGCAGGACCGCCGCACGTCGGCCTATTGCGAACAGTTGATCCGGGAAGGGAAAGGCGAAACGATCCGGGAAAAGACCGGACTGCGGCCCGACTCCTACTTTTCAGCGACCAAAATCAAATGGATACTGGACCATGTGGAAGGAGCCCGGGAACGGGCGGAGAAAGGGAAGCTCTGTTTCGGGACGGTAGACAGCTGGCTGCTCTGGCGGCTGACCCGCGGAAAAATCCATGCGACGGACGTTTCCAACGCTTCCCGTACCATGCTGTTCAATATCCACACCCTGCAATGGGACGACGAACTGCTGAAAATGTTCGACATTCCGCCGCAAATATTGCCGGAAGTCAAGGCCAGCAGCGAAATATACAGCGAAACCTCCACAACGCTTTTCTCGACCAAAATCCCCATCTCCGGCATTGCGGGCGACCAGCACGCCGCCCTTTTCGGGCAGCAATGCTTAGAAGCGGGCATGACCAAAACCACCTACGGAACGGGATGTTTTATGATGATGAACACCGGGGAAAAAATCATAACCTCCAAAAACAACCTGCTCAGCACCGTCGCATGGAAAATCGGCGACCGGGTGGATTACGCCCTGGAAGGAAGCGTTTTCGTAGGCGGCGCCGTCGTCCAATGGCTGCGCGACACCATGAAACTGGTGCAGAGCTGGGAGGAAGTGCAGCCCCTCGCCGAGTCGGTCCCGGACAACGGAGGCGTATATTTCGTTCCGGCCCTCACGGGACTGGCCGCGCCGTACTGGGACCAATACGCCCGGGGAATGCTCATCGGGCTGACGCGGGGCACGCAGCCGGGCCACATCGTAAGAGCCGCTCTGGAAGGCATCGCCTACCAGGTGTACGACGTTTTGAAGGCCATGGAGGAGGACACGCAGACCCTCAGCGGAGAGATGAAAGTGGACGGAGGAGCCATCCATTACGATTTTCTGATGCAGTTCCAAGCGGATATTTTCCGGGGGAACATCATCCGTCCGAACGTACATGAAGTGACGGCATTGGGAGCGGCTTACATGGCCGGGTTAGCCGTAGGATACTGGGAAGGGACGGAGCAACTGAAAGACCACGGCTCGATCGACCGGGTATTCACTCCGCTTCTGCCGGCCGACACGGCGCAAGCCTATATAGACCGGTGGCACAAAGCCGTCGGAAAAACACTGGACTGGATGAAATAACGACCGTCATGACCCCTTTTTTCGCAGAAACGGCGGGTACGCTGATTATGATCCTGTTAGGCAACGGCATCGTCGCCAACGTACTGCTGCGACAAACCAAAGGACACGGGGCGGGATGGCTGGCGATTACCACGGGGTGGGCGCTGGCGGTATTCTGCGGAGTAGTAGTCGCCGCCCCGTACAGCGGCGCCCACCTGAATCCGGCCGTATCACTGGGTTTGGCGGCGGCGGGGCGGTTCGAATGGGCATCGGTCCCGCTCTATATTTCGGCCCAAATGCTCGGAGCCGCCTTGGGAAGCGGTTTAGTATGGATATTCTACCGGAACCACTATGCGCTGACCGAAGACCCCGAAGCCATTCGGGCGACCTTTTGCACCATCCCTGCCGTCCGCGACGACTTTTCGAACTTCATGGCGGAACTGACGGCCACTTTCGTACTGATCTTTTCCGTCTTTTACATCTCGGACGGTTCGGTAGCCGTCAGCGGCCGGGAAATCCCCGTAGAACTGGGACTGGGTTCGGTAGGAGCGTTGCCCGTAGCGTTCATCGTGTGGGCCATCGGTCTGTCTTTAGGCGGAACCACCGGGTATGCCATCAATCCGGCACGCGACGCGGTGCCGCGGCTGATGCACTCGTTGCTTCCCATCCGCCACAAAGGTTCCAGCGAATGGGGCTACGCATGGATTCCCGTATCGGGACCGCTGGCCGGAGCCTTATTGGTAGCCGGTCTGTACCGCCTATTGTCCGCTATCTGAAATATTTGTTCTGGAAAATCAACAAATAGAGAAACCCGATGGAAATATACGCATCGGCCAAATTGAATATCGGGCTGAAAAAAACGAAATCCTCGCCGCCGACGACAGGCATCCAATCGGGGAAAGTGCTCTCGATCAGCGGAAAATAGAGCATATCGACGACAAACCCGTGCAGGAAGGTCCCGTAACCGCCCCCTTCCGGGAAAAGGGTCGCCACATTGAACACGGTGGATTCGGAAAAGATCAAACCGTAAAACATGCAATCGACGATATTGCCCAATGCGCCGACCAGAATCAAGGCGAAGCCGATTACCACCCCTTTCGGGGCCTTTTTCTTCATCAGGCTATGGATATAGACGGACAATAACGTTACCGCCGCAATCCGCAACAGGCTGAGCATCATCTTGCCGTATTCGCCGCCGAACTGAAACCCGAAAGCCGCCCCGGGATTTTCGATGAACCGGATAAAGAACCAATCGCCGAACACCGTCACGCTCTCATTGATGGCAAAATGGGTCTTGACGTATATTTTAACCGCCTGGTCGATCAACAACAACAAGAAGATAAAACAGGCGATCGTCGCCCCGGAAAACTTCAGTCTCTTCATCATGCAACAACAATTTTCATTCATTTTTTCTTCGCCGCTTTCCCTTGATGCTCGAAATAGGGCAACCGCCCCTTTTCCGCCTGTACCGTAATGACCAACGGTCCTTTGAACAACTGTCCTTTGTCGTCTATCCAGCGGCCGTTGGGCAGACGCACCGTCCGTTCGGTCCGGCCGTCGGTAACCGGAGCGACCAGATATCGGGTTCCCAACATGAACTGGTCGTCACAGTCGGCAAATCCCTTACCGGGAAACTCGTATTCCATATGGCGCACGATGGGCGCCCCGGTCTGGGCGGCCTCTTCGGCCAGCTCCAAAATATAATCGCCCATCTTCCGGTGCAGCAAAGCGGCTTCGCGGCAATAAGCCAGGTGCTCCGCATCCAATACCCGCCACGGAGCTACGGAAAACTGCATCATGGGCATCAATGCGTGAATCTGGGCCGAACGGACGATCAACGACTGGTCGATCGGCTCATCCTTCGCCTTCAGGAAAGAACCGTATTCCCCGCCGCCGATCATATCGGGACAAGCATAAGCATACCCTAACAAACCGGCGGAGAGCATATCGGGAATCAACAGGCCGACGGCATCCCACGAATAACTTTTATCGGACAAACGTTGCACGAGAGGCATGCCTCCCCCTTTCCAGCAGGCCCGGTATTCATTGAACGGGAATTCCAGTCCCATGCGCGCCCAAGCCACCGTCTGATCGACCGGCAAAGCCCCTTCGGCGAACGGCCGCAGTCGGTCGTCCGCATAAAAATAGGGATCCCCCGCATCGAATTTAAAACCGTCGATTCCGTACTTTTCCCGCACCTGTTTCAATTGGGCAAGCAAATGGGCGTACGCGTCCGGATTCGTCAGGTCGTAACAAGCGCTATATCCGTTCCACCAGCGGATCAAAGCAGGTTCCCCTTCCCCGTCTTTCAACAGATACCCCCGGTCGCGCAACGAACGGTATTCCGGAGAATCGGGACTGACGAAAGGGCAGACCCACAGCATGACCTTGAAGCCGTCGGCATGCAGTTGTTCCACCATCGCCTTGGGATCCGGAAACTTGTCCGGCTTGAACTCGAAATTCCCGTAATACTTCTGCCAGTTGTCGTCGATCATGATCACGCCGGCAGGGAATCCGTTGCTCTTGATGTCGGAGGCATACCGGAGCACATCGGCCTGGTTTTGATCGTACATCAGCTCAATCCACGTATTGTATTGCGGCATGGAAAAAAACAACTTGTCCGGCAAAACCCCCGAAGGGGGAAAATGCCGCTGACAAGCGATCAGATAAGCCTCACGCAACGTCTTGCCCGCCACCTGAGGCAAGACTTCCTCATATTCGGAATCGATAACCAGATTTCCGCCTTCGAACCGGAACGCGAACGGTTTGTCGCTCCAGACATAACGGCCGGCGCTCGACACGAAAAACGGCGACGCCTGATTGACCAGATTTTCCGCTGCCAAATCATAAGTCCGCGTCGTATCCCGCTCCGTAAAAGGCATGTGCGATCCCAAAGCGACATAACCGCCCCACCATTTCTCCCCTTTCAGCGGTTCGATTACCGTACGCTGTTGCGCCCGCATTTCCGAAGGAAACAACGACATGACCGCCAACAACAATCCTAAAACGCTGTTTTTTCGAATCATAAATCGATTTTTTTCATCAACGAATGCAAATAAAACACTTTATCCGCAAACAAGGGCACCGCAATTTCCAGATATTCGTCGAAAAGTTCTTCGGTATATTTCCGATAAGCGGGAATATCGGGCAAATGAATCATCAACGAATAGGTATAGTGGTCTTCCTTCCGGTCGGACAATACTCTGGAAAAATACAGCTTCTCCCATTCTTCCCGCTGCAACCGGGGAATGAACTTGGACGTCACGAAATCGTACCAACGGGCATGCACGTCGGGAGTTACCATAAACGAAGTATTCAATATATACATAGACATAAAATTTATCGGTTCGGACTTTCCTTTGCAAAAATCGCACAAGCGTTACTCGTTCGAACCGGTCGTTTCGGGCGGGCGTTTGGTAAACACGGCCGTAAGCATGCCGATAAACAGTCCGTACAACATCACGGAAAGCACGCTGACGGAAATGATAAAGACGGGGCTGTCCATCATGGCCCGCACCCCCGCTTTCATTTCGGTCCGTTCGGTTTCGGAAGCGGTCCATTGCTCGATGGCTTTCTGGAACATGGCGTTATAATAGTCGGGGGCGATTTGGGACATCATGAAGAACGCGACGGTTCCGTAAATCAATCCGGCAAAAAACATCAACAGGATAATGAAGCCGAACCCCTGTGCAAAAGAAAGGCCGTAGCGTCCCCGCAACGCCCCGTACCGCCGGGAGAAAAAATAAGCGACCAAGACCATCGCCGAAAAATCGAACAGGCTGCACAAAGCGGCAACGACAGGATAGTCCGCCAGACAATACCCCGCAATCAGAATCGCGCCCAACAGCCCGCCCAACACGGCCCCGCCGGTGGCCGCTTCATAATACTTGAGCTTTTTCAGCCGTATGATTTCCAGAAATTCCGGATCGATGTTCCGATTCGATTCCATGTTTCTCTACTGCATTAGTTCGGCATATCCCTGCCGGATAATTTCCGCCTCGTCCCCGGTCAAATCCACCACCGTAGATTGAAGCAGGCGGGCGTCGCCTCCGTCGATCATCATGTCCACCGAATGACGGTACTCTTCCCAAATCAATTCGGCATTGACCGTATCCTCCTCCGCCAGCGACGAGGACACCGGCAACGAGGTGGAAACCAGAGGACATCCCGTCAGTTCGGTCAATTCCGTCAAGATACGATTGGCTGGAATCCGTATCCCCACCGTGCTTTTCCGTTCGAGGAACTTGTTGGGAACGGCGCCGGAAGCCTTCAAAATAAAGGTAAAAGGTCCCGGCGTATTGGCTTTGATCAGCTTGAACGCCGCATTGTCCACCTTGGCATAATCGGCGATAACGCTGATATTGGGACAAATCAAAGACAACTCGTCGTTCTCTTTCCGCTTGATCTCCTTTACCCGGGCGATGGCTTTCAAATGATTCAGCGAACATCCCAAAGCATACAGGGTATCGGTCGGATAGATAATGACGGCTCCCTGTTCCAAAGCCCCGGCCACTTCACGCAATGTCCGTTCGTTCGGATTATCTTCGTATAACCGGACCAGTTTACCCATTTCCGTTCCTCTCCTTATTTCGTATATTCGTATTCGTACGAAGCCGTGCGGATGGTTACCTTCGGCGCGGAAGCGGCTTCCACGCGGCCGATGACGCGGGCGTCCACCCCGAACGACCGGGAAATCGCGATTACCTCGTCCGCCGTAGCAGGACCGTCCACATACAACTCCATACGGTGTCCCATATTGAACACCTTGTACATCTCTTCCCATGGCGTGCCGCTCTGTTGCTGGATGATCCGGAACAGGGGCGGCACGTCGAACAAATTATCCTTGATGACATGGATATTTTCGGCAAAATGCAGGATTTTCGTCTGCGCCCCGCCGGTACAATGGATCATCCCCTGAATCCCGTTCCGGCACTCCTTCAACACCCGCGTAATCACGGGAGCGTAAGTCCGGGTAGGAGACAGCACGAGTTTTCCGGCCGTAACGCCGACTTCTTCGACATAGTCTGTCAATGCGTACGAGCCGGAATAAACCAATTCCGAAGGCATGGACTCGTCATAGCTTTCGGGGTATTTTTCGGCAACGGAGCGGGAAAACACGTCGTGCCGGGCGGAGGTCAGCCCGTTGCTGCCCATGCCGCCGTTATATTCGGTTTCGTAAACGGCCTGCCCGAAAGAGCTGAGCCCCACGACGAGGCTGCCCGGTCTGATATTCCCGTTGTCGATCACATCCGCCCGTTTCATACGGGCCGTTACCGTACTGTCGATGATAACGGTACGGACCAGATCGCCCACATCGGCGGTTTCCCCGCCGGTGGAATAAATGCCTACCCCCATATCCCGCATCGTTTGCAGGAATTCTTCGGTCCCGTTGATGATAGCCGAAATGACTTCGCCGGGAATCAACCGTTTGTTTCGTCCGATCGTGGAAGAAAGCACGATGTTATCCGTCGCGCCTATGCATAACAAGTCGTCGGTATTCATGACCACGGCGTCCTGGGCAACCCCTTTCCAAACGCTCATGTCCCCGGTCTCTTTCCAGTAAGCGTACGCCAAAGAAGATTTCGTGCCCGCGCCGTCGGCATGCATGACAAGGCAATACGCTTCATCGCCGGTAAACAAATCGGGCACGACTTTACAAAAAGCTTTCGGGAACAACCCCTTGTCTATATTTTTAATGGCATTGTGCACTTCCTCCTTTCCGGAAGAAGCTCCGCGCAATGCGTAACGCGACTTATCCTGCATAATGATTTTAAAATTTATTTTGCAAAAATAACACTTCTTTTCGGTTTGGAAAACCCGGGAAATCCATTTTATATTCCGAAAAGAAGATCGGCCTTACATTCATTATTTCCGAAAGTGGCGAAAAAAATATAAATTTGTCCCAATATTCAGGAAAAATCGGAATCATCGAACCGACATTTTTCCCGCTAATCCGGATAAAAACCATGGCTTCCACAAATTCTTCGAGAAAAGACGCACTATACGATTTGGTCAAAAGCCTGACAAAAGCTGAAAAACGCAATTTCAAGCTATACGCGACCCGCCAAAGCGGAAACGCCGACGCCAAATTCATCGCCTTGTTCGACGCCATCGACTCGCTGAACGAATACGACGAAGCGAAAATTTTGAAAAAATGTCCGGTCAACAAAGGACAGCTGCCCAATATGAAGGCGCACCTGTACCGGCAGATATTGGTCAGTTGCCGCCTGATCAGCGTGCAACACAGCGCGTCGATAGAATTGCGGGAGCAAATCGATTTCGCAAAAATTCTATATGACAAAGGTTTATTCCGGCAAAGCCTGAAAGTACTGGACAAAGCGAAAAAGCTGGCATTGGCTACCCAGCAAAACACCATTGCGCTGGAAATCGTGGAATTCGAGAAAAGCATCGAAATTCTGCATATTACCCGCAGCGGGACCTACAAAGCGGAACGTTTGAGCAAAGAAACCACTTATTTGTGCCGGCTGATCGACAGCACCAACCGGCTGTCGAACATCTCCATTCAACTGTACGGTCTGCACCTGAAATTGGGGTATGTCCGCAGCGAACGCGACCTGGAACTGATAACCCGTTTTTTCAAACCGAAACTGGACAAGTACAAAACGATGGAACTGTCGTTCATGGAACAGTTGTACCTCTACCAGTCCCTGATGTGGTATTCGTTCATACAATACGACTTTCTGGCTTGCTACAAGTACGCGAGAAAGGTAGTCGAGCTATTCGACAACCATCCGCAAATGCGCATCCTGTACTACGACCAATTCCTAAAAGGCTATTCCCGCTACCTGGAAGCGTTGTTCCTGATGCGGGATTACAAGCGGTTGAAAAACACGATGGTCCAATACGAACAGGCCATCAAAGAGTTGGGAGAGACCAACGACAACGCCATCGTGCTGTCGCACTTGTCGCTGTATCTGCACAAAATCAACATCCATTTCATGGAAGGCAGTTTCGACGAAGCCATTCCGCTCATCAAAGACATAGAGACATTCGCCAAGAAATACAGCTCGCATATCGACATGCATTACAAAATGCTGTTCAATTACAAGATCGCCTGCATTTACTTCGGCAGCGGCAACTATGCCATGTGCATCAGCTACCTGCAAAAAATCATCAACACGAAAGACATCAAAGTAAGGCGCGACCTGCAATGTTTTGCCAGAATCCTGAATCTGATCGCTTCCTACGAATCGCATCAGGACTATAATCTGGAATACCAGATCAAAAGCGTGTATTCCTATCTCGTGAAAATGAATGACATGCACGAAGTGCAAAAAGAGATGATCGCTTTTTTGAAAAGACTGAACAACATATACGCTTCCGAATTCCGGACGGAACTGAAACGGTTGTACGAAAAACTGGCGCCATTCGAAACCCATCCGCACCCTTACGAACGCCGTCCTTTTTTCTACCTGGACATCCTTTCATGGTTGGAAAGCAAGATGCGCGGCATCAGCGTTGCCGAAGTCATTCAGGAAAAATTTCGCAGGGATTTTTCAAAAGAATAAAACAGGTAAAAATAAAACCCGTTTTCAAACCGTTGTTATTCTAAACAAAATGCTTATCTTTGCAAAACATGGGGTTGACCGGTTTTGACAGCAGGGACAATCTTGCGGCAAGCATGCCGGGTGTTGAACGGAGGCCCGTAAAATTGAACGTTCAAAAAATCAAATGGCAATAACAGCTACGCACTCGCTGCCTAATTTTACCAGGTAAAATGGCTTAATTTGCCGGTCCAAGGAGGCCGGTAAACGAGTATCCTGCGGAAAATTCTTCTGTCCGGTTTTTCGCGTACAGGGTATCATTCAGGAAAGATAGGCCGGGCAACTCCCGTAAGGTCGGCCGAAAATCAACGGGATAAGGACGGATTCGGTTCGCTTGTGGCCTCGGTCCGCCACGAAAAACAAACAGAAGCTAAGCATGTAGAAAACCTCCGGGTTGCTTGTTTGGACGAGGGTTCGACTCCCTCCAACTCCACAATCCATAAAAAAGGAACTGAGTTTTCAGTTCCTTTTTTCATAATCGTCCTTTATTCGAATTAAAAAAATCGAACATAGAACGGCGCAAACATATTTTCCCAATCTTCTTCCCGCATTCGTCCCGAAATAACGTGGGGACATCGGACTTTCGCCCGACTTCCTGCGCAAAAAAGGCCGGAGTCCGTTATGCCCGTATGAAATTCTTTCCCTGAGAACAATCCTCCGGTACTTCCCGGTCAAAACGACCGCTGCCACACGCCCTTATTATATATATTTTTTCCCATGCAAAATACTCGGGAAAGCTTCGCCTGCACGAAAAAAACATTATATTTGTCATAAACCTTCGTAACCGATGAAAACACTTCCCTATTGCGACACGTTCTGTGTTTCCGGACGGAAGCCCGGGAAGCGGTCGGATGCCGTCTTCCTGCCTCTTGAGATTACCTCCCGGCAAAATCGCATTCCCCTAAAAAACCGATCCCGGCGCAAACGAAAATGAAAAGAGGCCGGGGAACCATGAATGAAAGACACGACCGGACTTTCTATCGCATTCAACGAACAATTCATAAAATTTCGATAACCTAATCAATCTGTCGCCATGCACCCGAAACACCTTTTATATCCCTGCCTGTTATTTTACGGTTTCATGCTCTCATGCTGGAGTTGCCGTCCATCCGAACAGTAGACTTCAACCATTGTTTTCAACCATGCGGAACACTACCCGGAAAAACCGATTCAATTGGACGACCTGGCCGACATTACCTACATTCCGTTGAAACAGAACCCGAACTTCCTGCTGTCCGGACAATACCTAAACGACGGACGGACCATTCAGATCGTAGGAAACAAGATCTACATCATGGACAACTCCGTGCTATATGTTTTCGACGAGCAAGGCAATCCCGTCCGGAAAATAGACAGACGAGGGAAAGGGCCGGGAGAATACGTTTATACGTCCTATTTTCTCGTGGACGAGGCAAATTCGGAAATTTTCATTCACGACCTGTATGAGGACGAAATGGTCGTGTGCGACCTATCCGGACAATTGAAAAGGGTATTCAAAACTGCCGGAAACCAATTCATTTCCCTGAACGACAGTTTGATATTGAGCAGTACCTTTCCCATGGTGCCGGTTCGCTACATCGTTTCGTCCAAAAAAGACGGCAGGATCGTCAAAGAGTTCGATACGGGAAACGACAAGAACATGGCTTTCGATCCCGAAGGCATGCTGCAATACGCAACCGTCTATCCTACGGCAGGAGGTGCGATATTGGCCGACCTGACCATGAAAACGAAATACCGGATCGACGGCAAAACCCTGGAAATGGAACCGTTTCTAAAAGAGAACAGCGACTACCCCCAGAACGAAATATCGTTACACCCTTCCGTCGAAACCGACGATTACCAGCTGTTCCATATCCTGTACAGCGTGTTCATTTCTCCGGACATGACGCCGGAAAGCTATCTGTACGATAAAAAAGAGAATCGGTTTTACAAAATACCTATTCCGAAAATCGATGAAATAGCCCTTGTAAAAGGCGACTGTATCATTCCCAACCGATACCTGACGCAAGACAAGAACATCGCCGCCCGAATGCTCTCTCCGTTGAAAATTCTGAAAATGAAAGAACAGAAGGAATTGCCTCCCGACCATCCGTTGATCGCCATAGCGGACAGCATTTCCGAAGAAGACAATCCCGTAGTGATGATCATGCGTTTCAAATGACCCTTGCCGAAACCCGCGTCTATACGGCCGTTTGCAAATCCTTGCGGGCTTTGGCCACGGCCTCCTGAATGTTGGAACAGATGTTTTCTTCGCCGATTAAAGCAGGAAAGCCGCTATTCTCCAGCATAGATCGCACGTTGCTGTTCACGCCCGACAAAATGACCCGGATATGTTCTTTTTGACAATGCCGGAACAGAATTTCCAAATTGTGCAGCCCCGTAGAATCCATAAACGGGACCTTACGCATACGGATGATACGTATCTTGGGCCGGTCGCCCACAATTTTCATCTGTTCGTCGAATTTATTGGCAATTCCGAAAAAGAACGGACCGTCGATTTCATATACCTCCACCCCGTCGGGCAAATCGATAACGGTATCGTCGGAAACGGTCAGGACGTCGGGGTTATTCGTGGTTTGCACCTGTCCCTTCACGATGGAAATGTTGCTGACTTTCGACACGCGGCGGATAAACATAATGACGGCCAGCAACAGGCCTATCTCGATAGCAATAGTCAAATCGAAAACCACCGTCAGGAAAAAAGTGACCAATAAAACCGCAATATCGGCTTTCGGCGTTTTCAACAAAGCTTTGAAAGTCCGCCATTCACTCATATTATAGGCTACGATAACCAGCACGCCCGCCAAACAAGCCATCGGAATATGCCGGGACAAATCGCCCAGAAACAGCAGAATCAGCAACAGAACGCCGGCATGAATCAAGCCGGATACCGGCGTACGCCCCCCGTTATTAATATTGGTCATGGTACGCGCAATCGCTCCCGTAGCCGGAATTCCGCCGAACAGCGGCACAACGACGTTGGCGATTCCTTGTCCGATCAATTCGGTATTCGAATCGTGTTTCTGCCCCGTAACTCCGTCGGCTACCGTAGCGGACAGCAACGATTCGATCGCACCGAGCAAAGCGATGGTAATGCCGGCGGAAAACAGCAGATTCAGCTTTTCGAAAGTCAGTCCGAGACCTTGAGGATGAGGCAGCTGCGCATTGATATGAAACCGGTCGCCGATGGTCTCGATGGACGAAATATCGAAATACCGGCGCAATACGTAAGCCAGCACGGTCATAATCACGATAGCCACCAAAGAACCGGGAATTTTTTTGGATATCTTCGGCGTATATACGATAATGAGGATACTGAGTATCCCCACGCCCAACGCCCATAGATTTACCGTATCCCATGCCTGACAATAGGCAATCCATTTCTCGATGAAACTTCCGGGCAGGGAAGCGATCCGCAACCCGAACAAATCCTTGATCTGCGTCGTAAAAATCGTCAGTGCGATCCCGCTCGTAAATCCCACGATAATAGGGTAAGGAATAAAACGGATGATTGTTCCGAACTTGCATACTCCCATCAAAATCAGTAAAATGCCCGCAATAAACGTAGCGATGGCCAGTCCGCCGACTCCGAAATTCTGCACGATACCATATACGATAATGATAAACGCTCCCGTCGGCCCGCTGACCTGCACGTTACACCCGCCGAAAAACGAAGCGAGAAACCCGGCCACGATCGCCGTTATAATTCCTTTTTCGGGAGTCACGCCCGAAGCGATGCCGAAAGCGATCGCCAACGGCAAGGCCACGATACCCACGATAATGCCGGCCATCAGGTCTTTCATGAACAACTCCCGGTTATATGTCTTCAACGACGTAAAAAGAGCCGGACGGAACGGCAACTGAGAAAATTTCAACATAATCCATTTAAATTTGGAGCGGCAAAGGTAGAAAACAAATTCTAATAATTGAAAACAATTCATTGTTAATACATTAACAGATTGTTACCGTCCTTTTCCAACCCGGCCAAACCGCGACCCGCCGAAAATCCTTTTCATTCCTCCCCGAAATTCACTATCTTTGCAGAATTGCCGGTTGTTTCCGGCAAATTCCTGTCCGTCCCGAACGGAAACAACAAACGAACGAAATAAACCCAAAATCTTATGAAATCAGTATTCGCATGGTTATTATTATTGACCTGCTCGGCAATATCGTATGCCGCGTCTCCGATCCAAAACCTGTTGGAGCGCATCGATAAAGGAAGTTCCCAAAAATTCATCATCGAAGAAATCGCTTCGGAAAAAGATTTCTTCGAACTGGACCAGCAAGGCGACAAAATCGTCGTGCGGGGCAACAACCCCGTCAATATAGCTACCGGCATCAACTGGTATCTGAAATATTACGCAGGAATTCATCTGTCCTGGAACGGCATGACGGCGAAGTTGCCCGACACGCTGCCCGCCGTCTCCCGCAAGGAACGTCACGAAACGGACATGAAATACCGGTACGACCTCAACTACTGCACCTTTTCCTACACCATGGCTTTCTGGGATTGGGAACGCTGGGAAAAAGAGATCGACTGGATGGCGCTTCACGGTATCAATATGCCCCTGGCTTTAGTCGGTACGGAAGGCGTATGGTATAACGTACTGAAAAAGTTAGGGTACGATGAAGAAGAAATCAGCCGTTTCGTTCCGGGACCGGGATTCATGGCATGGTGGCTGATGAACAACCTGGAAGGTTGGGGCGGTCCGGTTTCTAAAAACTGGTACCGGCAGCAGATCGAACTTCAACAAAAAATCCTGAAACGAATGCGCGAATACGGCATCGAACCCGTACTGCCCGGCTATTCGGGCATGATTCCGCACAACGTGAACGAAAAATTAGGTTTAGACGTTACGCCGCCCGACAATTGGGGCGCATTCCGCCGGCCGGCCTTCATTCAACCTACCGACCCCCGGTTCGAAGAAATAGCCGCCCTGTATTACAAGGAAATGGAAAAACTGTACGGGAAAGCGAAATTCTATGCCATGGACCCGTTCCATGAAGGAGGAAGCGTGGAAGGCGTGGATCTGGATGCCGCAGGCAAAGCCATCATGAAGGCCATGAAGCGGGAAAATCCGGAAGCCGTATGGGTCATACAGGCCTGGCAGGCCAATCCCCGGGAAGCCATGATCAAAAATCTGAACGCGGGAGACCTCGTAGTATTGGACCTGTTCAGCGAAAGCCGTCCCCAATGGGGCGCGCCTTCCACATGGCAACGGCCCGACGGGTACGGGAAACACGACTGGATCTATTGCATGTTGCTGAATTTCGGAGGCAATGTGGGACTGCACGGAAAAATGGCCCATGTCATCGACGGGTTTTACGACGCCAAAGAACAATCCAAAGGATCCACGTTGAAAGGTGTGGGAATGACCATGGAAGGCAGCGAGAACAATCCGGTCATGTTCGAGTTGCTGACCGAACTGCCCTGGCGAGCCGAACGTTTCAGCAAAGACGCCTGGCTGCGGGATTACGTATTCGCCCGATACGGCGCACGGGACACCGTTCTCGAACAGGCTTGGGAAATCCTTTCCAACTCCGTATACAACTGTCCTGCAGAATCGACCCAGGAAGGAACGGTAGAATCGGTTTTCTGCGCCCGTCCCAAAGAAGACGTCACGACCGTATCGACCTGGTCCCACACGACCATGTATTACGATCCGGCGGACGTCATGAAAGCGGCGACGATGTTTTTGTCCGTAGCGGACCAATACCGCGGCAACAATAATTTCGAATACGATTTGATCGACATTGTGCGGCAGGCGGTTACCGAAAAAGGCCGCATTGTCCAGAAAGCGGTAACGGCCGCTTATCGGGCGGGAAACCCGGACGCGGTAGAGGCGCTCTCCGAACAGTTCCTGAACCTGATCCTGTTGCAGGACGAACTATTGGGAACACGCCCGGAATTCAGGTTAGGGACCTGGATCAACCGAGCAAGGAGCCTGGGCAAAACGGAAGAGGAAAAAGATTTGTACGAATGGAACGCCCGGGTGCAGATTACCACCTGGGGAAACCGAGAAGCCGCCGACAACGGCCTGCTGGATTACGCGCACAGGGAATGGAACGGCCTATTGAAAGATTACTATTACATGCGGTGGAAACGTTATTTCGACCGGCTGAAACAGGTCATGCAAGGCGAAAACCCGGCTCCGATCGATTTTTATGCCCTCGAAGAGAGCTGGATCACACAACACAATCCGTACTCTTCCGAAGCTCAGGGCGACGCGATAGACACGGCGAAAAAAGTGTTCGAACAAGCCGGCATATAGCCGCCGCTTTTCATGACGGATAAAAAAATCCCGGCGGAGGTCCGCCGGGATTTTTTTACATATCGCCTATTTAATAATATCCGGCAACTCCGACGTCGTGGACCGGATATATTCATCACTGATGGTAAAGTTTTTCAAATTGCCGGCAAAATATTGTTCATAAGCATACATATCGATCAACCCGTGACCCGATAAATTGAACAGAATGGTTTTGGACACTCCTTCCTCTTTCGCCTTTTTCGCTTCGCGGATAGCCTGAGCGATAGCATGGGCGGATTCGGGAGCCGGAATGATGCCTTCGGTATTGGCGAACAACAACCCGGCTTCGAACGTTTCCATTTGCGGAACGGAAACGGCCTCAATCAATTTGTCGTGCAGCAACTGACTGACGATAGCCCCGGCACCGTGATAACGCAATCCGCCGGCATGGATGTCGGCCGGCTGGAAATTATGTCCGAGCGTGTACATCGGAATCAGCGGAGTCAATCCCGTCGTATCGCCGAAATCGTACTGGAAAACGCCTCTCGTAAGTTTGGGACAAGACTGCGGTTCCACGGCAACAACCCGGATATTGCGGCCTTCAGCCAGGTTCATGCGTAAAAAGGGGAATCCGATACCGGCGAAATTGGATCCGCCGCCGAAACAGCCGATCACGATATCCGGCATTTCTCCCGCTTTTTCGAATTGTTTGACCGCTTCCTCCCCGATAATCGTCTGGTGCATCAACACATAATTCAGCACGCTCCCCAACGTATAACGGGTAGTTTCCTGATTGCGCATGGCAATTTCCACCGCTTCCGAAATCGCCATTCCCAAACTCCCCAAACAATCGGGATCCTGTGCCAGGATAGCCCGTCCCGCATCCGTCAGGTTGCTCGGCGAAGGAATGACGTCGGCTCCCCAGGTATTCATCATCAATTTTCGGTAAGGCTTTTGATGATAGCTGGCTTTTACCATGAATACCTTCAAATCGAGACCGAATTTGCTGCAAGCGAAACTCAAGGCGCTGCCCCATTGTCCGCCGCCGGTTTCGGTGGTCAAATGCTTGATTCCCTGCTTATAATTGTAATAAACCTGAGGAATGGCGGTATTCAGCTTATGCGATCCGATAGGCGAAGTGCTCTCGTTTTTGAAATAAATCTTAGCCGGCGTATCCAGCGCTTTTTCCAGACCGTAGGCCCGAACCAACGGAGTGCAACGCCAAATGCGGTACATGTCCTGCACCTCTTCGGGGATTTCGATGTAACGTTCCTGTGAAAACTCCTGATCGACCACCCCTTCGGCAAACAAAACCGATAACTGTTCCCGGGTTACGGGTTCCCGGGTCTGCGGATTCAGCACAGGCAGCGGCTTGTTTTTCATATCCGCCACGATATTGTACCACGCTTGAGGCATTTCGTCCTCGGACAACATGAATTTTTTTGTTTTCTTCATCATATCTCTATTTTAAGTTTGTCGCTTTTCACTCGAAAAGCCCGTTGTTCGCGGTAAACAACGGGCTTTCCCTATCTCATAGACATATAAGCGGCCTTGCCATTCTTCGTTTACCTGATCAAATCGGAGAATGCCACCACCAAAAAAATGCGGACGCCAATATATCGTACATCATGCAATAATCGTTAACGAGCACAAATTTTACAATAAAATCGGAATATTCAAAATCATTCCCCGTTTTTCTTTTCCTGACGGCGAATAAAAGCCTCGATATCCGATTCCAGTTTCCGAAACAGCTCCACTTTCCGGTACTGGCCGTTGTCCTTCAGAATACTGGCGATATCCCGCAAAGAATTTTTATAATTGCTGTATTCGTTATTGAGAGCGGTTCCCGTTTTATTGCTGCGCCGGATCAATTCCAACATCTGCATCTTCAACGTTTCGCAAACGGTATTGACCGCGATCAGAACGACATGGTCAAACAACGTGTGGCCATGCATGTAAAGATACACGTTGTCCGCCGTCACGCCCTTGTGCTTCAAGCCATTTCCGAATTCCAACACTTTGTTTACCCAATGCGGATAATGCTGTTCCAGTTTTTGCAGTTTTCTCGAGACCACCCTCCGCAGCCATGCAATCGTTTCTTCCCCGTTATTTTCCAATTGCAGGTAATTCAGTTTTACGGTATTGCGGAAATCGTTCAGCGTAAAAAAGTTTTCCTTCTTTTGCAACGCGGAATAAACATACCACAAAAACACGGAATAAATCGCCCGCGAATATTCCCTCATGAAATATTCGAAATCGAACAGATAGGTATCGTTATTCGTAGCCCGTACGCAGGCCTCGCGCAACGACGGAGGATAACACAAATAGTTCTCCACCGAATAGACGTACGTCTGAAAAATAAACGGAGAACGGTTGACCTGGCGCGATTGCGCCGTATGGTCTCCGAACAGATAATCGAAATCGCTGTCCACGCATAAAACCATGGAATCGCCGCAATTTTCGGCCATAGCCAGCAATACTTTCTTTCCTTTGGCCAAATCGTCCCGTGAAGGAGTATTGATCTCGAAACGAAGCGACTCCGTCTCGTACGCCGAAAACACCCCTCGCCAAAAGGCGATATCCTCATACCCTTCTACATAGGCATATACGGTCCGTCCCTGTCGGTTTTCACGGGAAAATGCCTGCGAAACGGACAAGTAACCGGAAGAAAGATTGCGAACCAGTTTGTTCATTGCGGGTCAGGAATAACGGACGGATCCGGTTTGACGACAATCAGGTCACTGACATCCTGCACCCGATCCAGCCATCCTTCCATGACGACGGCCGGCGAATGTGTAGTCAGAATCAACTGAAGTGCGGGATTCAGCCGCATGACGGCCCCGATCAATTTTTTCTGCCAGTCGAAATGCAGGGAAATTTCAGGTTCGTCCATCAACAAGATATAAGGTTCCCCGTTCTGGCACAAGACCGTCGTCAGAATGATAACCAACTGCTTCTCGCCGGAAGAGAGCTGGTAAGGAGAAAGCGGCCGCCCGTTTTTATCCCGGAAACGAATTTCGTCCTTATCCCGTTCAATGACTTTCCCAGATTCTTTGAAAAAAGCATCCATGACGTCGTAAAACAGCGTCTTCCGGCTCATCAGCGACGACACCTCTTCCGGACGGTTTCCCCGCATCAAAAGCTCGATGGCCCGTTTTCCCATGGCCAACTGATACTTGAGAAATTTCGCCTCCACCTGATAAAGATCCCAATCCAAGTCCGAATTGACCTTATTATCGGTCAATTTCCGCACGGACTCCGACGTCTTTAACGACGCATCGAACGTGCTGATGACATTCACATTGCTGTAATATTCCTTATCGGCAACGCCGGAAGGTGCCGCAGTATCCGAAACGATTTTCTTTCCGTTTTCGAGATAAACCTCGATTTTTGCCAACGGTTTCTGTTCGTTTTTATAATAACCGTATTTCAATAACTGCGCGAAAGCCTGCAAAATAGAACTCTTGCCGCTCCCGTTAATCCCCGAAAGCACATTGACCCCCCGCCGAAGCTGCCAGTCCACGGAAATATATCCGAAAAGCCCGTCGATATGGATACGACGAACATAAGGCAAAATATGTCGTTCCTCGCTCATGATTACTCCTTCTGGTTCCGGAGAGTAAAAATAAGAAATATATTCCGAAAACTACTCCTCTTTTTCATTTATTTAAGCCTGCCGGCCCATCGGAAAAGCGACTCGTCCGCCAAAGCCAATTGCAGAAAAATCTTATCCACCACGCTGTTGCACAAACTTTCCACATCTCCCGGCAAAGCATAGAAAGCAGGCGCCGCAGGCAACACGACCGCACCCGCAAGCGTAAGGGCGCTCAGATTTTGAAGATGGATATAGGAAAGCGGCATTTCCCGGAAAACGACAATCAGTTTCCGACGCTCTTTCAACATCACGTCGGCCGCGCGGGATATCAGGTCGTCGGAGATTCCCCCGGCCATTCTTCCGACCGCCCCCATCGAGGCCGGTACGACGACCATGGCATCGTACCCGGACGACCCGGAAGCCATCGGCGCGAAAAGATCGGTATTCGCGTACGAAACGATTTTGGAGCAAGCGTCATCGTACAAAGGTCCGGACAATTCATGCCTTGCAATCCGCAAGGCGTTGTCCGAACAAACCACGGCCACGCTTTCCACGGCAGCGCAGGCAGACAAACGGGCGATCAGCAAGCGGGCATAAATCGATCCGCTCGCTCCGGACACGGCTACAACTATTTTCATCGGGAAACGAATATTTTGCCCGTTTCGAAAAATCGAAACGAAAATTACAACTCGATCTTATCACATCGCAAACCCTGCGCCCGGATATGCTCCAATACCCGGGGCAACGCATAGCTCATATTGCGATACGCCTTTTTGGAATCGTGGAACACGACGATAGAACCGCCCTTCACATAATTCGTCACATTCCTCACGCACGCACGGGGAGACACGAACTGGCTGTAATCGCGCGAAAGCACATTCCACATAATCAATTTATAACGTTCGGAAATCCGGCGTATCTGGCGAGGCTTGATCCGTCCGTAAGGAGGACGGAACAAATTGGAACGAATAAAATTATCCGCAAGATCCACATCTTCCACATAACGACCGGTACGCATCTCCCACCCTTTCTGATGGCTGTAAGTATGGTTGCCTACGGCATGCCCGCCTTCGAGAACCATCCGAAAGACATCGGGATACTGTTCGGCATTCTTTCCCAAACAAAAAAAAGTGGCCTTGGCATCATACTTGGACAAAGTCTCCAAAATCCAGGGAGTAGTTTCGGGATTAGGACCGTCGTCGAAAGTAAGATAAACGGCACGGCCGTCTTCGCTATCGATATGCCAGATCAGTTCCGGGAAAATACGCGTTATGATTTTAGGAGGGGTTATCTGCATGGCTCAAAATCGTTTTCGGGGAACAAACCTACGTGTTTTTCCCTATTTATCCAACAAAAATGCTGAAATTTCTGAAAATCGGAAATTTCAACCCGAGCTCTTCCCTGTTTTCTCCCGCATTATATTTTTTTCGTATCTTTGTTGAATAACAAAACGCTGCATCATGAAACATTTTCATTATCTTCTTTTATTGGCTTTCGCATTGGCAGCCTGTAAAAACACGCAGGAATCGAAATACAAACCCGCATCGACCGGCAACCCGTACGACGTAGTGATCGTAACGCCCGACCAGTTGCGGAACACGGCAGGGTACGATTCTTTGAAAAACGTACTGCAACAAAGCTGCGAAATGATAGAACCGGAAGAACCCTTCGCCGACATACGCACCATAAAGCCGGACCAGATAAGCGGAGTTTTGAAAAAACACCGGAATATTTTCATGTTACGGACCAGTCCGGACACCGAGGAAAGCAAAATAGGGATCAGTTACGACCTCTATGCCGCGCCGCAGATGATCGTTTACATCGACGGCAGAAACAGCGATTCCTTAGCTTCCATCATACATCGCAGAAGAACCCAGATTCAGACGTTGCTCGACCAAACCGAAAAAGAACGGTTCGTAAACCGGATGACCCGGTTGCCCGAGCCCGAACTCAACGATACCATTGCCAAAATGTTCGGAATTCAGATGACTGTTCCGCGCGGTTATAAACTGAGAAACGCCATCGGTTCGAACTTTCTATGGTTTTCGCATGAAATGCCGGAATCCAGCCAGGGAATTTTCATGTACACTTACCCGATGGATACCACCCGTCAATTCAATACTTCCGATATCATCGATCTGCGAAATTCTTTCGGGGCATTGATTCCGGGCGGTGCGGAAGGCAGCTACATGAGCACCTCCGACGCTTTCGAACCCGTATCGAAAAAAATAATCATCAACGGACGCCCGTGGATAGAAACCCGGGGATTCTGGGAACTGGAAAACGATTTCATGGGAGGCCCTTTCGTAAGCTACACTACCGTAGATCCGAATAATAAACGGGTCCTTTGCATCGATGAATACGTTTATTCCCCGAAACCGGGAAAAGGTTACCGCAACTTTCTGCGGCAATTGGAAGCCATTGTCCGCACGGTATCTTTCGAAAAGCCGAACTCCGCCGGGTCGGCACAGGATTCGATCCGAGCCGATCGGTAATTTTTTACCCTCACAAACAAAACCCCATTATAAACTTAAATACGACACATGAAGAAAACGTTTTTATCCGTAGCAGCCGTGCTCGTTTTTACCTGTGCATCAGGCCAGCAAACCGCCGAATCGGACAAATACCCGATTGCCGCTTACGAAGAATTGCCGAATCCCGTTTCATGCGACCCGACCCGATGGAATAACCTGCCAAAAGAGGCAATCGGTTGGGGCAGCACGGATATTCGTTATAAAAAAGAAGAGCCGGCCCCGGACAAACTGCTCAAAGAAATTACCCTGACCGCATGGAAAGGAGAGCGCGTATCCGCCCAATTCGTAGTCAGCACGCCCAAAGAAATAGAAAATCTGAATTATGCCCTTTCCCCCTTGCGTAAAGGGAAAAAGGAAATTCCCGCCGATAACCTGTTCAGCGGATTCGTCCGTTACGTCATGACCGACGGATTATTCGAATCGGGCAGCGGGTGCGGATACCGCACGGACCGGAAAACGGAAGATTCTACTTTGGTGGCCGACGCCATCGACCATCTGCTTCCGTCCATGCAGCTCGCTTCCCGAACCTCCCAGGCCGTATGGGTGCGCGTCCAAGTTCCATCGGACGCGGAAGAGGGGGAATACAAAGGAACCGTTACCGTGAAAAACGGAGAGGCAACGCTGGCTACCCTGACCTTGAAAGTTCGGGTATTGGATCGGACCCTGCCGGACGTATCCGACTGGAGTTTCCATTTGGACCTGTGGCAGAACCCGTTCGCCGTGGCCCGTTATTACCAGGTGGATCTCTGGAGTCCGGAACATTTCGAAGCGATGCGCCCCATCATGGAGCTATACCGGAATGCCGGAGGAAAAATCGTAACGGCCTCCATCATGCACAAACCGTGGAACGGCCAGACGGAAGACTATTTCGAAACAATGGTAACGTGGATAAAAAAGGCCGACGGAACATGGGCCTTCGACTACACGGTATTCGACAAATGGGTAGAATTCATGCGTAGTATCGGTATCACGAAACAGATCAACTGCTATACCATGATCCCCTGGAAACTTTCGTTCCAATATTTCGACCAGGCGACCAACTCCCTGAAATTCGCGGAGACGGCTCCCGGCGAAGAGGCCTACAACGAGATGTGGGGCGCCATGCTGACCTCTTTTGCCGCACATTTGAAAGAAAAGGGTTGGTTCGACATAACCAGCATATCCATGGACGAGCGTCCGATGGAAAGCATGGTAGAGTGCATCAAGGTCATCCGGAAGGCGGATAAAGATTTCAAAATCGCTTTCGCCGGCAATTACCACGAGGAGTTGCTGGACGAACTATACGACTATTGCATTCCAATCGCCAGCAAGTTTCCTGCCGACGTAAAGGACGCCCGATTGAAAGAAGGAAAGAAAACGACCTATTACACCTGCTGCACGGAAGGAAAGCCCAACACCTTTACCTTTTCTCCCCCGGCAGAAGCGGAATGGTTAGCATGGCACAGCGCCAAAGAGAATCTGGATGGTTACCTGCGCTGGGCCTTCAACAGCTGGGTGGACCAACCTTTGCTCGACAGCCGGTTCCGGACCTGGGCCGGAGGCGATACCTATCTGGTCTATCCCGGCGCCCGCACCTCCATCCGTTTCGAACGATTGACGGAAGGCATTCAGGCGTTCGAGAAAATCAGGATATTGCGCAGCGAATTCGAAAAGAACAACGACACGCGATCGCTGGAAATATTGAACCGGGCGTTAGAACCCTTTACGGAAGAAACACTGGGAACGACTCCGGCAGAGAAAAGCGTAAACGCCGCCAAAGCCGTTATCAATTCGTTATAATCGGCAAAAAGGCAATTAATATTCCCCTTGTTTTCCCTTTTACAATTGTGACTTAGGGAAACAAGGGGAATGTTATTATGTTCCCGACATCAAAAAGAACAAAAAAACGCGACCCAGAAAGGGACCGAGAAATCGACGACAATACCGTGAACGATCGAAACGATAACCAGTTCCGGTCCCACGGCCCGGGCGATAACCGGCAGCGTCGAATCCATGGAAGTAGCCCCTCCCGCCGAAATAGGAGCATACTTGCCGAACAGGACGGCGAACAGCGGAGCGAACAACAGGGTCACGATTTCCCGCAAAATATTAGCCATCAAAGCCACCATGCCTAACTCCGCCCCCTTATATTGCGTAATAAAAAGCGACGAAAGCGAGTAATATCCGAATCCGGCGCCGACAGCCAAACAATCGGTCAGCGTGCGGGACACGAACAGACTGACGGCCGCTACGCCCGCAAACGTACCGATCATCGTCCCGAACGGCAATAACAATATGCGGATCCCCTGTTCCCGAACGGTCCGGACAACCTGTCCGTCGCCGCCAACCGACATTCCGACGAAAAACATCAGCCCGTAAAGAATGTAACGGGAAACCGACTCGTCGGTCAGACAAGCGGAAACCCATCCCTGACGGGCCGACAAAACACCCGCGAGAAAAAAAGAGACGACAATCAGGCTTCCTTTCATGCCTTCTTGCGCATTATCCGTCTATAAATAAAAAAAGCCGCAGCAACGCTGCCCGATACGGCTCCTGCCGTAAGCACCAGCGCTTCCATGCCCAGGTCGGGCAAACGATCCATAATCACGGCATTGCCGCCAATCGAAAAGCCCAAGAACAGCAACAACAGGTAAACGAAACCGGAAATGACGAAAGGCAACCATGAACGGGAACGTTTGCGAAACAGATAACCGGTCAGAACCCCGGCCAACATAACAGCCATTACTTTCAACATAAGCTTCCTTCAAAAAGAAATGCATTAAAACGGATTTCGGGAATCCGTTTTAATGCACGATAATACCGATAAAATTTACTCTATTTTATTCTTTCGTAATATTCCCGCGTACGGGTATCCACGCGAATACGTTCGCCCGTATTGATAAACAAAGGAACCCGGATCGTAGCGCCGGTTTCAATGGTAGCCGGTTTCAACGCATTGGAAGAAGCGGTATCGCCTTTAACTCCCGGTTCGGTATAAGTTACCTCCATCTCTACGATAGGAGGCAGTTCGGCAGCCAAAACGGTCTCTTTTTCCGTATGGAACATTACCTCCACGATTTGGCCCTCTTTCATCAAATCGGAATTTTCGATCAAATCGCGGGAAAAGCAAATCTGTTCGAACGTTTCGTTATGCATGAAATTGCAACCCATGTCGTCTTCATACAAGAACTGGTACGGACGGCGTTCCACCCGAACGGGTTCTATCTTTTCCCCGGCGGTAAACGTATTGTCTATGGTACGGCCCGTTTCGACATTCTTCAATTTCGTACGAACGAAAGCGGGACCTTTCCCGGGTTTTACATGTTGAAATTCCACTACGGTAAATGTCTTGCCGTTCAGCTCGATACACATCCCGTTTTTCAAATCTGCAGTTGTAGCCATATATTTTTTCCTTATATAATTCCGTGTCGCAAAGATAAGCGAAAAAAAAGAAGGTCCCAAATTCCGCTTGAGGATGGCAGGCTGCCGAGACCTACGCCTCCCCGACCGGCGTGATATGAATGGGTTCTTGTTCGTGAGGCAACAGATGAATCTGTATTTCTCCGAAATTTTTCTCGTATTTCCGAATATTCTCCTGCAAAGACATCAACAGTCTTTTTGCCTGTTCCGGCGCCAACACCACCCGGCTCTTGACCTGTCCCTTATCCGTTCCCGGCATGATGCGGGCGAAATCAAGTACGAATTCTGAAGAAGAATGCGCTATGATAGCCAGATTGGCATACACGCCTTCCGCCACTTCTTCGCTGATCTCAAAATTTATTTCATTGCTCATGATATTCCCTCCCTTTACGATTGAACGGTCAAAGGTAAGCATTGCCTGCTATGAAACCAATCGCACGAAACTGTTTTTATCGGAAAGTTATCAACAACGGAACGGTCAATCCCGAAAATCCATCGGATCTTCCTTATCCTTTCGTACCGGTCCCGTCGGTTCTTTCCTGTCCGGCCGGAAATAACGAATCCCCAACCGGTCGAACAACCGGTAACCGTGTTCCATTCGCCGGTTGAACGAATCGAAATCCTTGACCTCGCGAGGAGTCCATGCCGCTTCGGCCAAAGCGCATAACCGAGGGAAAGTCATATAATCCATCCGGTCCTCGTTCTGTACCCGTTCCGTCCATAAATTGGCCTGCAACCCCAAAATGCGATCTTCTTCCGTCTCCGATAAATTCCACTTGTCCAGATCCGTATCGGGATAACGGTAAACGTCTTCCAACGGATTGAAACCGTTCCAGACACGCCCCCATTTATCCCCTTGGCGTTGAATAAAATCGAAATAAAGCGGACGACGCGGGCACAAAACGGTCCGATAATCTTTCGACACGGATTTTTTCAACTGTCCGGGACGGTCGTGCCGCCACCACATGATAACGGTATGCTCCGGTTCTACCCCGACATCCAGCAATTCGTCCCATCCGAGCAACCGTTTTCCCAACATTTTCACCGAATCGGCCATCCGGATCATAAAATAGCGTTCCGCTCCTTTCACATCGTCCAACCCTTCCCGTTTCAACAAAGCCTGCACATCCGGATCGGTTTCCCACGCCTTGATCCCGAAAGAGACCTCGTCTCCTCCGAGATGCAGATACGAAGAGGGAAAAAGAGCGGAAACCTCCCGCAACACGTTTGTCAGAAAAGCATATACCTCTTCTTTCCCCGGATTGAACGTAAAATCGGGATGATCGGGCGTTCCGCCGCCCGTCAGTTCGGGATAAGCCCGATTGGCCGCCGTAGCGTGTCCCGGCATGTCTATTTCGGGAATCACTTCGATATGACGGGCAGCCGCATAAGCCACAATATCCCGTATCTGTTCCTGCGTGTAATAAGCGGCCGGCAAATTCGGATCGCTCCAGGAACCCGTTCCTCCGACGGTCGTCAGCAGGGGATACCGTTTTATCTCTATGCGCCATGCCGGCTCATCGGTCAAATGCCAGTGAAACTTGTTCAGTTTGTAATAGGCCATTACATCCAGCAACTGTTTTACTTTCTCCTCCCCGAAAAAATGCCGGGACTCGTCCAACATATAACCGCGCCACGCGTAACGGGGCTGATCCTGGATATGCAGACCTTCCAATACCCCTTTTTTCGGCGAAGCATCGAGCAGTTGCAACAGCGAACGCGTTCCGTAAAACACTCCTGCCGCATCGCCTCCCGCAATCTTAATCCCGCCGTCGGAAATCTGCAAATCATACGCTTCGGGAGAAAGCGCTTCATCCAAAGCCAACGTTATTTTTGCCCCTTTTCCTACAGCATATCCCTGGCCGGACAACGCCTCTTCCAACAAAGCCGCTTCTCCGGACAACGTTTTGGACGCCTTAATCCGGAAAGAAGAAAAAACGAGTTCCGTACCGGTCTTTTCCACATGAGCCGGCATCGGCACGATATCTGCCGCAGTAACCCGTAAAACAGCGACGGAACATACCGCTGCCCACCAAATCCGAACCAATCGATTCAACATACCCACCAATACTTTTATAAAAAAAACTTACACGGTTACAAAAATAGAGAAAGTCGGGAAAATCCCCAACTTTCTCTATCTCGATCGCCAAAATAACGCGGAATATTATTTCAATTTCACTTCGATATCCTGATATCTGCGCAATCCCGTTCCCGCAGGAATCAGATGGCCGCAGATCACGTTTTCTTTCAGTTTTTCCAACGGGTCCACCTTGCCCCAGATAGCCGCTTCGTTCAAAACCTTGGTCGTTTCTTGGAACGAGGCTGCCGACATGAAGCTACTGGTCTGCAAAGCCGCCCGGGTAATTCCCTGAAGAATCTGGTTGGAAGTCGCAGGCACGGCATCGCGGTATTCCACCAATTTCATATCCTTGCGCCTCAATACGGAATTGACATCGCGCAGCTTGCGCAACGTAACGATCTGGCCGGGTTTCAACTCGTCGGAATCCCCTGCATCGGTAACGACCTTCTTATCGTAGATATCGTCATTGACCTCCATGAATTCCCATTTATCGACCACCTGTTCTTCCAGGAACTTGGTATCGCCCGGATCATCGATACGGACCTTGTTCATCATCTGCCGCACGATAATCTCAAAGTGCTTGTCGTTGATCTTCACACCCTGCATGCGATAGACTTCCTGGATTTCATTCACGATATATTCCTGAACCTTGGTCGGTCCCTGAATCGCCAGAATGTCGGCAGGCGTGATGGCTCCGTCGGAAAGCGGCATGCCGGCCTTGACATAGTCGTTCTCCTGCACCAGAATCTGACGCGACAGCGGAACCAGATATTTGACGACATCGCCGGCTTTCGACGTCACGATAATTTCACGGTTACCGCGCTTGATCTTACCGAACGATATTTCGCCGTCGATTTCGGACACCACGGCGGGATTGGACGGATTGCGGGCTTCGAACAGCTCGGTAACCCGAGGCAGCCCCCCGGTAATATCGCCGGCCTTACCGACGGCGCGAGGAATCTTGATCAGGATATCGCCGGCCGTAACTGCCGCGTTTTCCTTCACTACGATATGGGCGCCCACCGGCAGGTTGTACTGTTTCTGCTCTTCCCCGTTCGATCCGACGATCTTGATGACCGGGTTTTTGGTTTTATCGCGGGTCTCGATAATCACTTTTTCCCGGAAACCGGTCTGTTCGTCGGCCTCTTCCCGATAAGTGACCCCTTCGATCACGCTATCGAACAAGACTTTACCGTCATATTCGGAAATAATGACCGCATTGTACTGATCCCATTCGCACACCATGTCCCCCTTCTTCACATGCGCTCCGTTTTCCACGAAGAGTACGGAACCGTAGGGCAGATTGTGATTGTACAGCGTAATACCGGTATGTTCGTCAACGATACGCAACTCGGACAGACGGCTGATAACGATCGTGGAAACTTCTCCGGAAGCGTCTTTTTTCTGTACCGTACGCAAATCGTCGATTTCGATCCGGCCGTCGTAACGGGCGATTACCTTATTGTCCGCAGCCACGCCGCCGGCCACACCGCCGACGTGGAACGTACGAAGCGTCAGCTGAGTACCCGGTTCCCCGATGGACTGCGCCGCAATGACACCAACCACTTCGCCCTGCTGCACCATGCGTCCCGTCGCCAGATTGCGTCCGTAACATTTGGCGCACACGCCTTTTTTCGACTCGCAGGTAAGCACGGAACGGATTTCCACCTGTTCGATCGGAGAATCCTCGATGGCTTTCGCGATCGATTCGGTAATCTCCTCTCCGGCCGCTACGATCAACTCGCCCGTAATCGGATGAATCACGTCATGCACGGCAGTACGTCCCAGAATACGTTCGTAGAGCGTTTCCACCACGTCTTCGTTCCGTTTGATCGCCGTAGCGACCAGACCGCGCAACGTTCCGCAATCCTCTTCGTTGATAATGACATCCTGGGCCACATCGACCAGACGACGGGTCAGATAACCCGCATCGGCCGTCTTCAACGCCGTATCGGCCAACCCCTTACGAGCACCGTGGGTAGAAATGAAATATTCCAACACGGACAACCCTTCCTTGAAGTTGGAAAGAATGGGGTTCTCGATAATCTGAGCGGCTTCCGCCCCGGATTTCTGCGGCTTGGCCATCAATCCGCGCATACCGGAAAGCTGGCGGATCTGCTCGTTGGAACCGCGGGCGCCGGAATCCAGCATCATATACACCGGATTGAATCCCTGGTCGTCTTCGGCCAGCTGCTTCAATACCGTATGGGTCAGCTTGGAATTGGTATGCGTCCAGATATCGATAATCTGGTTATAACGTTCGTTATTGGTAATCAGCCCCATGTTGTAGCTTTCCATTACCTCTTCCACCTGGGCGTAACCGTCATTGACCAATTCCTGTTTTTCCTTCGGAATGATCACGGCATCGAGGTTGAAGGACAGACCGCCCTTGAAGGCCATCTGGTATCCCAGACTCTTGATATCGTCCAGGAAAGCCGCCGTACGGGCGGCCCCCATATTTTTCATGACATTGCCGATGATCGTACGCAACGATTTTTTCGTCAGCAATTCATTGATGAATCCCACTTCTTTGGGAACGTGCTGGTTGAAGATGATCCGTCCGATCGTGGTATCGATCAGTTTCCGTTCTCCGTTTTCCTCGATACGCACCTTCACTTTGGCGTGCAGATCGGCCCGGCGTTCGTTATAGGCGATAATCGCCTCTTCCGCCGAGTAGAACACCAATCCTTCGCCTTTGACACCAGCCCGGGGCTTGGTAATGTAATACAGCCCCAGCACCATGTCCTGCGAGGGGACCGTAATGGGCGCCCCGTTGGCCGGGTTCAGGATATTGTGCGCTCCCAGCATCAGAATCTGCGCTTCCAGAATCGCGGCGTTTCCCAGCGGAAGATGCACGGCCATCTGGTCGCCGTCGAAGTCGGCATTGAATGCCGTACAAGCCAACGGATGCAACTGCAACGCCTTACCTTCGATCAATTTGGGCTGGAACGCCTGAATCCCCAAACGGTGCAAGGTCGGGGCACGGTTCATCAATACGGGATGCCCTTTCAATACGTTTTCCAAAATATCCCATACGACGGGATCCCGCCGGTCGATGATCTTCTTCGCGGATTTTACCGTTTTCACGATCCCGCGTTCGATCAGTTTACGGATAATAAACGGCTTGTACAGTTCGGCCGCCATATCCTTGGGAATCCCCATTTCATGCATTTTCAGCTCGGGGCCCACGACGATCACGGAACGGGCGGAATAGTCCACGCGTTTTCCCAGCAAATTCTGACGGAAACGTCCCTGTTTCCCTTTCAGGCTGTCGGACAACGATTTCAAAGGCCGGTTCGATTCGGTTTTTACCGCATTCGATTTTCGCGAGTTATCGAACAACGAATCGACGGCTTCCTGCAACATGCGCTTTTCATTCCGCAAAATGACTTCCGGAGCGTTGATCTCGATCAACCGTTTCAACCGGTTATTGCGGATGATGACACGGCGATACAAATCGTTCAGGTCGGAAGTAGCGAAACGTCCGCCGTCCAACGGAACCAATGGACGCAGTTCGGGAGGGATGACAGGCAACACCTTCAACACCATCCATTCCGGTTTGTTGATATCCCGCGACGCCCGGAAAGCTTCTACCACGTTCAACCGTTTCAAAGCTTCGCTCTTTCTCTGCTGTGAGGTTTCGGTATTGGCCTTATGCCGCAACTCGTAAGACAAATCGTCGAGATTTACCCGTTGCAGCAACATATACACGGCCTCCGCCCCCATCAGAGCGATGAATTTGTTGGGATCGCTGTCGTCCAACTGCTGATTGCCTTTGGGCAACGCGGCCAAAATATCCAGATACTCTTTTTCGCTCAACAGGTCCAGATCGTTTACCTCTTCGGCCACGCCTTTCTGAACGACGATATAACGTTCGTAATAGATAACGGTTTCCAATTTCTTGGTAGGCACTCCGATCAGATAGCCGATTTTGTTCGGCAACGAACGGAAATACCAGATATGCACCACCGGAACGACCAAAGAAATATGGCCCGTACGTTCACGGCGCACTTTTTTCTCGGTCACTTCCACCCCGCATCGATCGCACACGATACCTTTATAGCGTATTCTTTTATATTTACCGCAATGGCATTCGTAATCTTTTACCGGACCGAAAATACGTTCACAGAAAAGTCCGTCGCGTTCGGGCTTGTATGTTCTGTAATTGATGGTTTCAGGTTTCAAGACCTCTCCGCTCGAGTTTTCCAGAATTTCTTCCGGCGAAGCCAACCCGATGGTAATCTTTGAAAAACTGTGATTCTGTTTATTCTCGTTTCTAAATGACATAATGAGAATTTTTAATATTTATCTATCATTTTCGAAGATTTCCCCGAAATGAAACCTTTCGGGGAAATCTTTCCCGAAACATGGCTTAATCCAACTTCACGCTCAACGCCAAACCGCGCAGTTCATGCAGAAGCACGTTCAGAGATTCGGGAACGCCGGCAGTCGGAAGATTGTCGCCTTTGACGATCGCTTCGTAAGCCTTGGCGCGTCCCATCACATCGTCGGACTTGATGGTCAGGATTTCCTGCAGGATATTGGATGCGCCGAACGCTTCGAGCGCCCAGACTTCCATTTCCCCGAAACGCTGCCCCCCGAACTGCGCCTTACCGCCCAACGGCTGCTGGGTAATCAAAGAATACGGGCCGATGGAACGCGCATGCATCTTGTCATCGACCATGTGCCCCAGTTTCAGCATATAAACGACCCCTACGGTAGCCGGCTGGTCGAACCGTTCGCCCGTGCCTCCGTCGTACAGATAAGTACGTCCGCTGGCCGGAACACCGGCTTTTTCGGCATATTCGTTGATCTGTTCCAACGACGCGCCGTCGAAAATCGGCGTCGCGAATTTCAATCCCAACTCACGACCGGCCCATCCCAATACGGTTTCGTATATCTGGCCCAAGTTCATACGCGAAGGCACGCCCAACGGGTTCAATACGATATCCACAATGGAACCGTCTTCCAGGAACGGCATGTCCTCGTCGCGAACGACGCGGGCGACAATCCCTTTGTTCCCGTGACGACCGGCCATTTTATCGCCGACACGGAGTTTCCGTTTTTTAGCGATATAGACTTTCGCCAGCTGGATGATGCCGGAAGGCAATTCATCCCCGTTCGAAATGCTGTGTTTTTCGCGTTTCAACTGAGCATCCAGCTCCTTGTATTTGATAATATAGTTATTGATCAACTGTTTGACCAATTCGCTTTCATGCTTGTCGGACGTCCAGTTCAGCGGACTGATATTCAGGTAATCGATCGAAGCAATCACTTTCTCGGTAAAGGTAGTCCCGGCATCCACGACCACCATGCCCAGATAATCCACGATATTGCCCGAAGTTTTTCCTTTCAGGAGCTTGATCAGCTTGGAAATCAATATGGATTTGAGATCTTCCGTATCTTTCAGGAATTGGGCTTCCGTCTTTTCGATCAACGCCTTTTCCGCCTGCTTGCTCTTCTTGGAATCCTTGTTCGCACGGCTGAACAGTTTCCGGTCGATGACAACGCCGTACAAAGAAGGCTGCGCTTTCAGGGACGCGTCCTTGACATCGCCGGCTTTATCCCCGAAAATCGCCCGCAACAGCTTCTCTTCGGGAGAAGGATCGGACTCCCCTTTCGGCGTAATTTTTCCGACCAGAATATCGCCGGGCTTCACATTGGCCCCGATACGGATAATTCCGTTTTCGTCCAGATCGCGCGTAGCGTCCTCGCTGACATTGGGAATATCGGACGTCAATTCTTCCACACCCCGTTTCGTATCGCGCACTTCCATAATATATTCGTCCACATGCACGGACGTATAAATATCGTCGCGCACCAGACGTTCGGAAATCACGATAGCGTCTTCGAAGTTGTATCCTTTCCACGGCATGAACGCCACTTTCAGGTTACGTCCCAAAGCCAATTCCCCGTTTTCGGTGGAATACCCCTGAGTCAAAATCTGCCCTTTCTTTACCTTATCGCCTTTCCGAACGATCGGTTTCAAGGTAATGGAGGTGCTTTGATTCGACTTCCGGTATTTGGGCAAACGATAGACGGTCACTTCCGGATCGAAGCTGACAAAACGTTCTTCTTCGGAAATATCGTATTTCACATGAATTTCCTTTGCGTCCGAGAAAACGATTTCCCCGTCGCGTTCGGCCACGATCTGCACGCGGCTGTCGCGAATGACCTCGCCTTCCAATCCGGTTCCCACGATAGGCGCTTCCGATTTCAACAGCGGCACCGCCTGACGCATCATGTTCGAGCCCATGAGGGCACGGTTGGCGTCGTCGTGTTCCAGGAACGGAATCAACGATGCCGCGATGGAAGCGATCTGGTTGGGAGCCACATCCATCATCTGGACCTCTTTGGCCGTAACCGTCGGGAAATCCCCGTTGAAACGGGCCTTGATCTTGTCCGGTTCGAGGAAATTCCCTTCGCTATCGAGAGGAGCATTGGCCTGGGCAATGACCAGGTCGTCTTCCTCTTCCGCGCTCAGATAAACGATTCCGGAAGGAGACAGATCCACCTTGCCGTCCACTACCTTGCGGTACGGCGTTTCGATAAAGCCCATATCGCTGATTTTCGCATATACGCAAAGCGATGAAATAAGACCGATGTTCGGACCTTCGGGCGTTTCGATCGGACAAAGACGACCATAGTGCGTATAATGCACGTCACGCACTTCGAAACCGGCGCGTTCGCGGGAAAGACCGCCGGGACCGAGAGCGGACAAACGGCGTTTGTGCGTCAGTTCCGCCAATGGATTGGTCTGGTCCATGAACTGGGACAACTGATTGGTTCCGAAAAACGAATTGATCACGGAAGAAAGGGTCTTCGCGTTAATCAGATCGACCGGGGTAAACACTTCGTTGTCCCGGACATTCATTCGTTCGCGGATGGTACGCGCCATACGGGCGAATCCGACACTGAACTGGTTGGCCAGCTGTTCGCCGACCGTACGCACGCGACGATTGCTCAAATGGTCGATATCGTCGATATCGGTTTTGGAATTGATCAGGGCGATCAGGTACTTGATGATGGAAATCATATCTTCCTTCGTCAATACCTTGATCTCCGGATCGATATTGTTCCCCAGTTTCTTGTTCAGGCGGTAGCGCCCCACTTCGCCGAGATCGTAACGTTTATCCGAGAAAAACAGTTTGTCGATCACGTCGCGGGCCGTCGCTTCATCGGGCGGCTCGGAGTTACGCAATTGCCTGTATATGTAAACGACCGCTTCTTTTTCCGAATTGCAGCGGTCTTTCTGCAACGTATTGGATACTATGGAATAATCGGTGGTGTTCTGACCTTCCCGATACAACAAAATGGATTTCACGCCGGATTCCAGGATGTCGTCGATATGTTCTTCTTCCAAAATCACTTCGCGTTCGATCAAAATATCGTTACGCTCTATGGAAACGACTTCTCCGGTGTCTTCGTCCACAAAATCTTCCACCCAGCTTTTCAAAACGCGGGCAGCCAGTTTCCGTCCGATGGCTTTTTTCAAATTGGCTTTGGTCACTTTCACTTCATCCGCCAAATCGAAAATTTCCAAAATCATCTGGTCGCTTTCGTACCCGATCGCACGCAACAAAGTCGTTACCGGCAATTTTTTCTTCCGGTCGATATAAGCATACATCACGTTGTTTATATCGGTAGCGAACTCGATCCAGGACCCTTTGAACGGAATGATACGGGCCGAATACAGTTTCGTCCCGTTCGAATGTATGCTCTGGCCGAAGAAAACCCCGGGAGAACGATGCAACTGCGACACGATCACGCGTTCCGCCCCGTTGATGATAAACGTACCCCGCGGAGTCATATACGGCACCATGCCGAAATAGACATCCTGCACGACGGTATCGAAATCCTCGTGTTCGGGATCGGTACAATACAGTTTCAACTTCGCCTTCAAAGGAACGCTGTACGTCAGACCGCGTTCCAGACACTCTTCCATGGAATATCTGGGAGGATCGACATAGTAATCGATGAATTCCAGCACGAAGTTATTTCGGGTATCGGTAATGGGAAAGTTTTCCAGAAAGACTTTGTAAAGGCCCTCGTTTCTGCGATTTTCGGGGGTGGTGTCGAGTTGAAAGAAATCATGGAATGATTTAAGCTGTATCTCCAGAAAATCCGGATATTCCATCCAGTTGTTAATGGAAGAAAAGCTAATACGCTGATTTTTTGTGTTCAAAGACATTGTATCCAAGATTTGTTGAAGTTCTTTTTAATAATCCCGCCCGTCGATGTACATTCCGGCAAGGAACACGGGCGAGTGCTTTTTTGTCTGCAACGGATTCCGTTGGGACAGGTATAATCGTTTGAATATCAAAAAAATAATCAAGATATTCGATCGTCTTCGAAATCGTTCATTCAGGAAGACGAGAAAAGGCATAGAATCAATTTACATTGATTCTACACCTGTTGGATTCTCTTTGGAGTAAGATAAACTTACTTAACTTCAACTTCAGCTCCCGCTTCTTCCAAATGAGCTTTCAAAGATTCCGCTTCTTCTTTGGAAACGCCTTCTTTTACGGGTTTCGGAGCACCATCTACCAGTTCTTTCGCTTCTTTCAAGCCCAGACCGGTCAATTCTTTAACGGCTTTAACTACCTGCAATTTAGCTGCGCCAGCCGATTTCAGAATTACATCGAAAGATGTTTTTTCCGCAGCAGCCTCAGCAGCACCACCTGCAACAGGGCCGGCAACTGCAACAGCAGCAGCAGCGGGTTCGATACCATACTGGTCTTTAAGAATCGTAGCAAGCTCGTTAACTTCTTTAACTGTTAAGTTTACCAACTCCTCAGCTAGTTTTTGAATATCTGCCATTTTAATATACGGTTTAAATTTGTTTACAAATAAATGATTAATTAAAATTACTCTCTTTCGGACAATGTTTTAACGATACCCGAAAGTTTATGTCCGCCCGACTGAAGAGCAGAAATAACGTTTTTCGCAGGAGACTGCAACAACGCAACGATATCCGCAATCAACTCTTCGCGAGACTTGATATTTACCAAGGTTTCCAAATTCTGGTCGCCTACGTAAACACATTCGTCCACATACGCAGCTTTCAATACCGGCTTGTCACAATTCTGCTTGAATTCCTTGATAATTTTGGCAGGCACATTCCCCGTGTTGCAAAACATAACCGAGGTAGAACCTTTCAACGTACCAACGATTTCTTCATCCGCCTTATTCAGCTGCTCCAGAGCTTTGCGCAACAAGGTATTTTTAACCACGACCAATTGCACCTCTTTTTCAAAGCAGAGTCTCCGGAGTTGAGCCGTTTTTTCGGCATTCAAGTCCGCGATATCGGTCAGGTAAAAATGAGCGTATTGCTGCAATTTCTCGACGAGAGCGTTTATAATAATAGTTTTTTCTTCCCTTTTCATGATTTTCAGGTGATTTTTGATTAATTCTCAACTGATTTGGGATCGATCTGAATACCCGGACTCATCGTAGAAGACAAGAAGATACTTTTTACATAAGTACCTTTCGCGGTAACAGGTTTCAATTTCAGAATAGTGGACATGAATTCCTTCATGTTTTCGGCAATCTGTTCCGCAGTGAACGAAACATTGCCGATACGAGCGTGAACGATACCGAACTTATCGACTTTGAAGTCGATTTTACCGGCTTTCACTTCCGTAACGGCTTTTCCCACTTCCATAGTCACGGTTCCGGTCTTAGGATTGGGCATCAAGCCGCGCGGCCCCAAAATACGTCCCAGCGCGCCCACCTTAGCCATAACCGTAGGAGTCGTGATAATCACGTCCACGTCCGTCCAACCGCCCTTGATCTTTTCGATATACTCGTCCAGACCCACAAAATCAGCACCAGCGGCCGTTGCTTCAGCCTCTTTGTCGGGAGTACAAAGCACAAGCACACGAGTTTGTTTACCTGTACCATGAGGGAGAGTGACAACCCCTCTAACCATCTGGTTAGCTTTACGAGGATCCACACCCAGACGAACGTCAACATCGACGGACGCTTCGAATTTGGTAAAAGTAATATCCTTTACCAGAGCAGCCGCTTCGCTAACTTTGTACAATTTACCGGGTTCGACCTTCGAAAGGGCTATTTTTTGATTTTTAGTCAGCTTACTCATGATTTAGTAATCGGATTGAAATTACAAATTATTGGGAAATTCCCCTTCAACTTTAACGCCCATACTTCTTGCCGTACCCGCAACCATAGTCATAGCCGCTTCGATCGTAAAGCAGTTCATATCGGCCATTTTGCTTTCCGCGATGACTTTTATCTGGTCCCACGTCAGGGAACCGACTTTCGTACGGTTCGGCTCCTTGGAACCGGAAGAAATCTTGGCTGCTTCCTTGATCTGTACGGCAACAGGGGGCTGTTTTACGATAAAGTCGAAAGACTTATCACTGTAAACAGTAATAATAACAGGAAGCACTTTTCCTGCCTTATCTTGAGTTCTAGCATTAAACTGCTTGCAGAAGTCCATAATATTCACCCCCTTGGAACCTAAGGCAGGTCCTACGGGAGGCGAAGGATTGGCCGCTCCTCCTTTGATTTGCAGTTTAATTAACCCAGCAACCTCTTTTGCCATGATAATTAAATTAAATTATTCTTTTTCAACTTGTAAGAAGTTCAACTCCATAGGAGTTTTACGTCCGAATATTTTAACGCTGACCACCAGTTTTTTCCGATCGTTATCGACCTCCTCGATCACACCGTTAAGCGATGCGAACGGGCCTTCGATAACTTTGACGATTTCGCCGACCAGAAACGGAGTCTCGTTAATCTCTTCGCTGTCCACCAATTCATCTACCCGGCCTAAAATCCGACTGACTTCCGCAGGGCGAAGAGGGATCGCCCCCAGCGTCACATCTTTCGGATCACCGAGAAAGCCCAAGACGTTCGGTATATTGCGAAGAATATGCGGGATTTCGCCAACAAGAGCCGCTTCTATCAAAACATAACCCGGATAGGAGATTTTTTCCTTCGAGATTTTCTTTCCGTTACGGATCTGATAAACCTTTTCGGTAGGAATCAGGACCTGAGAAATATAATCCTGAAGGTTGGCATTGCGCACTTCCGCTTCAATGTACTCCTTCACTTTTTTCTCTTTCCCGCCGATGGCACGAAGAACATACCATTGTTTTTCCAACATTTCTCCCATTTGAGTAAAAAAGGTTATGATTTAATAAAGAATGCTATAAATAGCCTTCATCAGGTTTTCAAAAGTAAGGTCCATCGCTACAATGATCAATGCGAATAATAGGGAAGCTATCATGACAACTATTGCAGAGCTTTGCAGCTGGCTAAAGGTAGGCCACGTTACTTTCTCAACCAACTCCTGATAGGAATCTTTCACGTATTGAATAAACTTCATTTCTTTTTTACTTAAAGTAAATTGCACGGGTGGAGCGACTCGAACGCCCAACCAATGGTTTTGGAGACCACTACTCTACCAATTGAGCTACACCCGTAAGACGGTGCGGCGAAATCGCCGCACCGGACTTTTATCGAGAATTATTCGATAATTTTCGTAATCTGACCCGCACCTACGGTTCTACCACCTTCACGGATAGCGAAACGCAGACCCAAGTTCAAGGCTACCGGATAGATCAATTCTACCGTAATCGTTACGTTATCGCCCGGCATCACTACGTCAACGCCTTCGGGCAGAGAAACTTCTCCGGTCACGTCAAGCGTACGCAGATAGAACTGGGGACGGTAATGGTTTTTGAACGGAGTGTGACGACCACCTTCTTCTTTTTTCAGGATATACACTTCCGCTTCGAATTTCGTATGCGGAGTGATAGAACCCGGTTTTGCCACAACCATACCGCGTTTTACTTCTTTCTTGTCGATACCGCGCATCAACAAACCTACATTGTCGCCGGCTTCGCCGGAATCCAACAATTTACGGAACATTTCCACACCGGTACAGGTAGAAGTTTTGGCTTTTTCGCCCAAACCGATGATTTCCACGGGATCTCCGACTTTGATTACCCCCGTTTCGATACGACCGGTCAGCACCGTACCGCGGCCCGTGATGGAGAACACGTCTTCCACCGGCATCAGGAACGGTTTTTCATTGTCGCGGGGAGGAATAGGAATATAGCTATCTACGGCATCCATCAATTCCATGATCGATTCTTCCCATTTCGCTTCGCCGTTCAATGCTCCCAGTGCGGAACCTTTGATAACGGGGGTATTGTCGCCATCGAATTGATAGAAGTTCAACAATTCGCGAACTTCCATTTCCACCAATTCCAACATTTCGGGATCGTCAACCATGTCCACTTTGTTCAGGAACACGACGATTCTCGGCACGTTTACCTGACGGGCCAACAGAATGTGTTCGCGAGTCTGAGGCATGGGACCATCGGTTGCGGCAACGACCAGGATAGCGCCGTCCATCTGAGCGGCACCGGTTACCATGTTCTTCACATAATCGGCATGGCCCGGGCAGTCCACGTGGGCATAGTGGCGGGTTGCGGTCTGATATTCCACATGAGAAGTATTGATGGTAATACCTCTTTCTTTTTCTTCAGGAGCGTTATCGATAGAATCGAAACTACGCAGTTCTGAAAGACCTTTTTTTGCAAGAACAGTGGTAATTGCAGCGGTAAGGGTAGTTTTACCGTGGTCTACGTGTCCAATCGTACCAATATTTACGTGCGGTTTGGAACGGTCAAATTTTTCTTTTGCCATATTACTAATTTTATTTGAGTTTATATTTCATTTCCACTACGGAAAACTCCGTCCATAGAGCGGAAGACGAGATTCGAACCCGCGACCCTTAGCTTGGAAGGCTAATGCTCTACCGACTGAGCTACTTCCGCAATTCAAACGTTCGCCAAGGAATTTTCTCCGCAAACCTTCATCGTGGGGAGAGCAGGATTCGAACCTACGAAGACATAAGTCAGCAGATTTACAGTCTGCCCCAGTTGGCCACTTTGGTATCTCCCCAATTCCGAGTCGTCTGTCAACCCAGGAACAGACTCTTTTCCCTTTCCGAGCCGATAGAGGGAGTCGAACCCACGACCTGCTGATTACAAATCAGCTGCTCTGACCAACTGAGCTACATCGGCATAATTAAAAACGTTTCGGTTCGCAAAAGTATGCATTAATTTTCAATTTGCAAAAAATATCAACTTTTTTTTACCGCAAACCGCTGCAAGCCATTTTAATTACGCTCCGTAATCCGCAAATTCGACTGCAAATATATATCGGGAAATCCGATTTCGTTCTATTTCGATAAAATTTAATTTCCAATCTCCACCAGACACCCCGCATCCCCGGCAGCGACAGGCACGGCGAGATATACGGAATCGCCTTCCCGGCGGGGAAACACCTCCGTTCCGTTCCAGGCGTCGAAATACCGCACGTTCGGAACATAAGGGATTTTCAGCAAATCGCCGGCGTGCGGTTCGGAGGAAGTATTCAGAAAAGTCCACACCTTTCGGGTTTCCCCGGGAAAATAATTGGCCGACACCGAAGGATTCAGCACCGGAATCAGCGGTTGGGGCTCCAGCGAACGAAAAGCCTCCCGGTTTTCGCGCAAAAGGGCATAACATTTCCGGATCATCGACCGCAACGTTTCGGGAAACCAATCCGGATTATCCAAAGGTCCCGACAACCACAGCCCCTCTCCGTTGAAAAAAGCGTAGCGGACACCGTCGATATCGTTTCCTACCGGACTGTCGATATGCAGAATCTCGATCAATTTATAATCGGGGAAAGCGAAACGGGCCAAATTGACCGCGGCGGGATTGAATTTGGCAGAATCCCGGGAAGCGGAAATGGAATAAGTGAAGCTGCCGTCCTGATATTGCGTGGAAACATCCGTCGGGCACTCTTCCGTATAAGTCACGACCTCCGGAGCAATCTTCATTCTGACCGTCCGCATCAATCCCGCTTCCCCCGGAACCTGCAACTCGCTTTCCACGGAAGAACGCGACACATCGTGCCTGTGAGCGGGGTTATGGCAACCGTATTGCCATCCGAAACCGAATTGATCGATATAAACGCCGTTTGCTCCCAGCTCCTCAGAAGAACGTCTCACGGTATTGGATAAATATTCCTGCCATTCCTCCAACAAAGGACAAGGATAATAATATCCGTCCCCGAACCGGGCGTACCGTTTGCCTTCCGCGTCCAGCATCTGCCATTTTTCCCCGAATCGGCGGCAAACGGACGACTCCGGAGAGAGCAAATAGCCTTCATGATAAAGACCGACCGGGATGCCGCGGGCTTTTATTTTCCCGATTTGTCCGATCAATTCCGATTTATCCAGATAATGCCAAGGTTCGTAATCTCCGCACCGTCCCTGATCCGGCGTCTGGCCCCAGTCGAAAAGATGCAGATAATCGACTCCGCCGAACGCCTTTTCGGACTCATCTACCTTGCTTTCCAAATCGACTTTCCGGGAGGCCAGATCGTAAGCGCCCCGTTCCCCTCCGTTAAAATAAAGGAACGTCTGGCGGAAATTATATACGTCCCGGAACCAATCTTTCCGTTCGACAAGCGGTTTCAAATTCGCTTTCAGCCAATCGCGGTAGGCGTAAAAAGCCGCATGCCAATCCCCTTCGTGTGCCCGAACCGTTACCGAAGGCAATACCCACTCTTCTCCCGGGGCCAACACGCGCGCCCGGTGCAACACACCGAAATCGAAACGCCCCTTCCGACGCGTGAGGTAATATTTTTTAGGCGTATTTTCCAAATCGCAGGTCTGCACGGAAATACCGCCTTTCCCCTGCAAATAAATATCCATAAACTGAAACGGAAAATTGCCGCTGTATATCTCGCGATACGATACGTTCAAGGCATTGGTCGCCAACTGTCCCTGGCGCGGGAACAGGAAAAAAACGCTGTCCGGAGCGACCCCCTCCAATCCGAAATGTTCGAATACCGGGAAACGGGGCTCCACACGGACGGAATCGTCGCCCTTGTTTTTCAAAGCAAGATGCAACTGTAAGCTGCCGTCGGCATTTTCCGTTACATAAAAATCCGACGCTATCGATTCGACGTCCGGCTCCAAACGAAACAACGACGTCGGGACACTTACCCATTCCCCGTCCGTATAAACGTCTTTCAAAGAATGCAATATTCCTTTCCCCGAACTGCGTAATTCGAGACAACAGGTTTCTACGGACCGGCAACAAGCGGTTCCCCATAATAAAAAAACAACGCAAACAATCGGCCAACGATTCATCTTTTTCATTCTTCTTATTTTAATAGGCGCAAAGATCCGAAAAATACGAACCCGTGCGAAAAAGACCGGCAGATATAACACATTTCAAGCGGATTGTAAATATTTACACAGGTCGTGAGAATCCTGTAAATTCAACTTATCTTTGCAACGTTTAATCATTTTCAAACCAAAAACGCCATGAAAACAAATTCGATTATCGTGACGCTGTTCGTTTCTATCGTCCTGATTTCCTGCGGACACCAATCGGAAGAACAAATTTTTTCCTCCGGCGACCTCCGTATAACATACCGACCGGAAACGGGAACGGCGACGTTGAGCCGTAACGGAATCCTGTTGCTGGACCAGTGGCAAGCCGCCTACGTATGGCAAGGCGATACGATCTTTTCCTCCGATTATAAAAAACACTCCTTTTCGTCCCGTCCCGTATCGGACGAACTCGGAGAAGGAACGGTTTACGAAATCACGCACAAACGAAAAGGCATTCCGGACCTGACACAACGTTTTTTCGCATACGCAGGTAACGACAACCTGTTCATAGAAACCGAATTGACCTCCGACACGGAAATTGCATCCAACTACATGTCCCCCTTGAAAGCAACTGTATTGGGAGGCGAATGGCAAAACCAAGAGAACAAAATGCTGTTCGTCCCGTTCGACAACGACTGTTGGGTGCAATACGACGTATTGCCTGCCGGACAAGGACTCAGCTATGAAACGACCGCCGTCTTCCATCCGGAAAGCCGGGCCGGATTCGTAATCGGGTCCATAGAACACGACCGATGGAAAACCGGAATACGCACAAGCGGAAAAGACGGGATATTGGACGGTCTGGAAATCTTCGGAGGGGTATCTTCCGCCCTGACGCGCGACACCTTGCCGCACGGAGAGGTAAAAGGGCTCCGCGTCAAATCCCCCAAAATCATGCTCGGTTTTTTCGACGACTGGCGTAACGGCATGGAAGAATTCGCCCGGACCAACAGCCTTATCGCGCCGGCTCCCGAATGGGAACAGGGAACTCCATTCGGATGGAACAGCTGGGGCAGCATCCAAACCAAAATCAACCTGAACAATGCCAAAGAAGTGTCGGATTTCTTCAAAACCGAACTGCAACCCCGGCATTTCGAAAACGACGGAACGGTATATATCGGTCTGGATTCGTATTGGGACAATTTTTCAGACACCCAACTGAAGGAATTCGCCGATTATTGTCACGCCAACGGGCAAAAAGCGGGCATCTACTGGGCTCCTTTCGTCGATTGGGCCAAAAACCCGGACCGGAAAGTGGAAGGCAGTCCGGAAAACCGGTATAAGGACATCTACTTGTACGCTCACGGGAAACAGCAGGAACTGGACGGGGCCTGGGCCGTCGATCCGACCCATCCGGCCACGAAACGACGAATCGATCATTATATCGGACGTTTCAAGAAAGCAGGGTTCGATTACATCAAAATCGATTTTCTGACTCACGGTGCCATGGAGGCGGACTCTCACTACGATCCGAACGTAACGACCGGAATACAGGCCTACAACGAAGGAATGCGTTATCTGAACGAAACCATAAACGGACAATTCTATATCACAATGGCCATTTCGCCCCTATTTCCCTCTAACTACGCGCATAGCCGCAGGATCGCCTGCGACGCTTTCGCCGGCATGAGCGATACGGAATACACGTTGAACGGCCTCTCCTACGGCTGGTGGTTAGGCAATGCCTATCGTTACAACGACCCGGACCATTTGGTGCTACAACAAAAAAACGAAACGGAAGGCGAAAACCGCGCCCGATTGACTTCCGGCGTAATTACCGGTATTTACATGCTGGGGGATGACTTGAGCGCTGCAGGTTCCTCCTCGGCCAAACAACGTGTACAAAACCTGGCCACCAACGCCGCGGTAGCCGATATCGCCCGCATCGGAAAATCATTCCGCCCGGTTTACGGATATAAGCCGTCGGAAAAGAAACGCGCCGAAAGTTTGTTCATGCTGGAACAGGACGAATGCATGTATCTGGCCGCATTCAATTTTACCGACCGGCCCCAATCCCTCGCTATTCCGGCACGACTGTTGAATTTAAACGACGAAAAGGAAGAACGCGGCTATACGGAATTATGGAGCGGCCGGAAAGGAAAAATCGGCAACGACACTCTGCACATCAACGTTCCGGGAAAGGATGTAGCGCTTTTGAAAATCGACCGGTAATTTTCGACTCCGTTCTCCTACGAAAAACAGCAAGCCAATCGAAAACATAAAGAGGGTGACCCAAAAGTCAAAGACAGACTTAAGGGTTACCTTTCTTTTTTTATAATGCCAGGAAAGTCCCGGCGAGTCTGGGTAATGGGTTGGGGTGGGGAGGATATAAACAAACGAACGGTTATCCTGCTGAAAATAAGCGAGATAACCGTTGTTTTTATGGTAAAAGATAGTTATATTTATAGTGCAAAAAAAAACAGTCATTTACCATGAGTGCAAAGATAATATATAAACCTTACAATCAGAACGACAGTCTTCTTTTTCCGCCAACATTGGGGGACCTGATACCGGAAAATCATCCGGTCCGGACGGTCAGTGCGGTAATAGACAGGCTTGACATCACGGGGATAGAGTCGACGTACAGGGGCGGCGGGACGAGCAGTTTCCATCCGCGGATGCTTCTGAAGGTAATCGTGTATTCGTATATGTGCAACGTATACTCGGGGCGTCGGATGGAGCGTCTGCTGAGAGAGAACGTGAACTACATGTGGCTGTCCGGGATGAGCCGGCCGGACTTCAGGACAATCAACCGTTTCAGGAGTGAGCGGCTGTCGGACGGCCGGTTCGACGAGGTGTTCCGCCAGGTTGTGCTGCTGCTGAACGGGGAGGGTCTGGTTTCGCTGAAGGTACAGTACATAGACGGGACGAAGATAGAATCGGTGGCGAACAGGTATACGTTCGTGTGGAAAGGGAGCGTTGAGAAGAACAAGTCGAAACTGGAGGCGAAGGTAAACGCGGTTCTCAGGAGGGCGGAGGAGGTCCTCGCCAT
>CASDZK010000015.1 GCA_949286165.1 uncultured Alistipes sp. | reverse complement strand
TGCCAAACCGTTCGTTCTCTCCGATCCGCTTCCCTGTAAAAACGCGTGCGGCGTACTTAATTAAGTACGCCGCACGCGTTTTTACAGGGAAGCGGATCGGAGAGAACGAACGGTTTGGCAGAAAGTTTGCCTGTATGCCGAAAAAAGAAATGACCGGTTGCCGGTCAATTTAGATAGAATCTGTTTTTGATTTTTTCGCCGGATGATCCGAAGGTTGTTTTCGAGGCTTGTTCCTTTTTCCAAGGAGGAGGATAGCGGGCTATCTGACGGAGCGGAAAAAGGGAAAAGACTGAAAAGAAGCCCGAAGCACCGGGGAAAACAATTTGGGAAAAAGCAGGTTTGTAAAAAATCAAAACAGATTCTTAATTTTTCGGGTAATGAATATGTTTTGTTTTCAGTGTCAGGAAACCGCCAACGGAACCGGATGCACGGTAAAGGGCGTTTGCGGCAAGGAACCGCAGACGGCGGGATTGATGGATTTGTTATTGTATGCGGTGCGGGGCGAAGCCATCGTCAATCGGGCTTTGCGGGAGGAGGAGAGTGCGGATGTAGAAGCCGACCGCCGGATGCTGGACGCGCTTTTTTCCACCATTACGAACGCCAATTTCGACGATGACGCCCTTCGGGCTCGAATCGACCGGGCGTTGGGCGATAAGGAGCGGCTGGTTAAAATAGCGGCCGAACGCGGAATTTATTTGCCCGACGTGCCGGAGGTCGTGTTCCGTACCGCACCGGAAGAGTATGCGGAGAAGGCGGCGCAGGTAGGGGTATTGAGCGATCCGGACGAAGAGACGCGCTGTTTGAGGCAGCTGGCCCTGTACGGCGTGAAAGGAGCGGCCGCCTATACCGAACACGCCTTGAATTTAGGGTATGAGGATTCGGAGATATACCGCATGCTGGAAGATGCGCTGGCGGAAATCGGCCGTCGGGACGTGACGGCCGATGAACTCGTTTCCCTGGTTCATCGGGTGGGCGAATGCGGCGTGAAGGCGATGGCGCTGCTCGACCGGGCCAATACGTCCGTTTACGGCCATCCGGAGATGACCGAGATAAACATAGGGGTAGGGAAGCGGCCGGGAATTCTGGTCAGCGGGCACGACCTGAAAGACTTGGCGGAGCTGTTGGAGCAGACGGCGGGGACAGGCGTGGATGTCTATACGCATGGCGAGATGCTGCCGGCCCACGCTTATCCGTTCTTTAAAAAATACGCTCATTTTATCGGCAATTACGGCAATGCATGGTGGAAACAGCGCAGCGAATTCGAGACCTTTAACGGGGTGGTGCTGTTTACCACGAATTGCATTGTGCCGCCTTTGAAAAACGCCTCTTATCTCGGACGTTTATATACGACGGGATCGGCAGGTCTGCCGGGAGCCGTGCATATCCCCGACCGGAAGAACGGGCGGCCGAAAGATTTCTCCGCGCTGATCGCACATGCGTTGCGGTGCGAGCCGCCGACGGAAATCGAGTCGGGAACGGTAACGGGCGGGTTCGCCCATGGGCAGACGATCGCCTGGGCCGACCGAATATTGGAGGCCGTGCGTTCGGGAGCCATCCGGAAATTCGTGGTCATGGCCGGTTGCGACGGGCGCATGCGTTCCCGCGAATATTATACCGCGTTCGCTTCCGCTTTGCCGAAGGATGTCGTTATCCTGACCGCGGGATGCGCCAAATACCGTTATAATAAATTGCCGTTAGGCCATATCGGCGGAATTCCGCAGGTATTCGACGCGGGTCAGTGCAACGACAGCTATTCGTTGGTGCAGATCGCTTTTGCCCTTCGCGATGCGTTGGGACTTGCGTCCGTAAACGATTTGCCCGTCGTTTACAATATCGCGTGGTACGAGCAGAAGGCCGTCATCGTTTTTCTTGCTTTGCTCAGTCTCGGCGTTAAAAATATCCGCCTCGGTCCCACGCTTCCGGCTTTCCTTACGCCGTCTATGCAGACCGTGCTGTCCGAACGGTTCGGGGTGGGAACCGTCTCTTCGCCGGAAGAGGATATGGCGCGATGGGGAATATGACGACGGAATGAAGCGGGGAAGCTGCCGGTCGCCGGCAGGTGGTGTCTGAATAGCCCTCCTTCATACTTTACCGGCAAAAAGGTTTTATTTACCGCCTTACTGTTTTTCAAAGATTCGGTCGCGTACGTGTCAGTACGCGACCGAATCTTTGAAAAACAAGCCCTGTCTCTGAAACTTTTTTGGATAACTTTTTTGCGGCTTTTACCGGAAGGCGTCATGCCGAAAAATCGCGGAACCGAGGATAGATTTTGTCAATGGCATACTCTATTGAAAAAAGGACGGGTAACGGAAACGCATCCGGCCGGCATCCTGTGAATTTTTCAGTAACGGCATGCCGGAACCCGACGGAATTTGTGTCACATAAAAGGAAAAAATGATGTCGAAGATCTGTTTCCCGCATTACGAATGCGGAGAATTTGAAACATTACGGCAGGCGGTCCGGTTTTTAATGGACGGATCCAGGGGGTTGAGCCTCTATCTGCCCAAGATTGTCCAATACAATGTCCGTTACCGGATTCATTTGAGGGAGCATGGTTTCGAATCGCTTTTGAAACGTCTGGCGGACGAAGCTCCCGCACTTGCCGGCGAAAACGAGGCCATGGAGAGTTTACGCGATTGGTGGCTACGGGAGAAAAGGCTTGCGTCGTATGATATCCAATGCTATAATATCAAGGATAAAATAACGGTTCTTGGCCATGAGTTCGACGGGTTGTCCGATGTCGTGAAGCATACCGCCATGTGCGGGCGAGAATTTTACACCGGTTTCGAATCTTGGACACAGACCGGTAACGACCGGTCGGCGGAAGTATCTGTCGGAAAGATTTATCTTAATTACCCGGTGTTCGATTCATTCGACCTTCGAGACGATCGGACCTATCAAAATTATTTGTTCCGGAGGTTTCCGATAACTTCGGCGGATATGGAGGATGTTTTTAAAACGCCGCGCATGGCTAATTTCTGCATGGTTCACGAACGTATTCCGAAAGACAAGCTGCCTCTCCTGTATTATAGGGGAGACGGCGGATACATGTTATTGGCGGCAGAGCATATAGTCGGTTGAGGAAAGTCCGGAGCAGTTGCCGGACGGTGTGTCGGGACTTTCCGGCCGAAGAAAATGACCCTTCTCGACAGGTCGGATGTCTTGCAGTTCGTTTCGGTTGCCGGGATGAAAATGGCCGGATGGAATTCAACGTTTTTTCGATGAAAATATCTAAACAATAAAAAAATGAAGAGAATTGTTACAGTAAAAATTTTGAAAACGGGGTGTAAAGCGGTCGCTTGCTTGTTCGTCTTGTCCGTTGTGACGCTTGCGGTCCTGTCGTGCATAGCCTATCACAAACATCTAAACAGGCATTATTTATATAAGTCGCTTTCTTCGAACGTAAGCGTGCATGAATTTCCCGAACATGACGAACTGCGCGTTTATAACGATTCGACGAGACGTTATACCCTGAAAGGAGTGCAGTGGGTGGCGGACGCTCCCCGGAACGACTCGCTGACCGTGTTTTGCCGAAACGGGAAACGGGGCTTTCTGAACGTGTATAGCGGAGAGACGGCGATACCGGAACAGTATCGTCGCGCGTGGGTTTTTTCCGAAGGCGTCGCGGCGGTCGTGAAAGGGGGCAAACTCGGATTTGTCGATGCCCGCAACGAGACCGTCATTCCTTTTCAGTACGACTATGCTTGTCGCAACGGCATGGCTATCGATTACCTTTTCCGAGGCGGTTATTGCACGATGACCGACAGCCGGGGGGCCTGCGGCCTGATCGACAGAAGCGGGCGGTGGGTAATCGAGGCGCAGTACGACTGCATTTGGCCGCCGCATGAGGGGAAATACAGAATCGTGAAAGAAGGAGAGGCTTACGGTTTGTTGGACGAAAACTTGGAGTTCGTATTTCCGATCGAATACGAATCCATCGAATATTCCGACGACAAGGGTGTCTTCTTGAGTAAGGACGGCTACAAATGGCAGGCGGATTACGACGGGACCGTACTCAAGTCTTTCGTATGCGATTATACCGATTATATGAGTTATGCTTCCGGGTACGACAGTCATGCGGAGGAGGATTCCTGCGACGAAACTCGATTTTCGGCGCTGGCTTATACGCTTTCGGATTATTTGACCTATACGATCGACAATCGGTGCGGCGTCGTTCGCAAGGACGACGGCAAGGTCATTATTCCGGCACGATACGACCAAATCAATATGTTATCGCCTACGTTGTTCGAAGCGCAGGAACCGAAAGACGGCCTGTGGGTACTCATCGATATTCACGGCAAGGTCGTGGAACGATGAGCCGTTTCCCGATCGTTCGTCCTTACGGGGCTGTCGGTTGTCTTTCAGTCAGTCCCGTGAATCCCGTGGCGTCCGCGGGAGGAATCGTTGGAATGGGGTAAGGGGATTTTATGGACGGCATAATGAAAAAGGGAGGCTTTGCGAACAGGCCTCCCTTTTTATGTCGGTTCCGTCTCCGTTACAAAACGGATTCTTCTTCCGGAGCTTTGATGTCCGAAGCGGAAATGTCTTTTCCCCACGATTCCTTGGAGTAGGAGGGGAGGGGAGAAGCGGCAGCTTCCTCATTGATGCTCCGGTTGCGGCAAATATCGATGGCGGCGTAAATGGCGGCCCGCAACGAGCCTTCGTTCGCTATGCCTTTCCCGGTAATGTCGTACCCTACGCCGTGCGCGGGACTGGTGCGCACGGCGGTCAGGCCGGCCGTGAAGTTCACGCCGTCGTTCCCTGTCAAAGCTTTGAAGGGAACCATGCCCTGATCGTGGTACATGGCCAGCACGGCGTCGAATTTACGGTATAACTCTTTGCCGAAGAACCCGTCCGCGGCAAAGGGGCCGAAAGCCATGATGCCTTCGTAACGCGCGCTGTTCAGGGCCGGGATGATGATTTCCTGTTCTTCGTTGCCCAGCAATCCGTCGTCCCCGTTGTGCGGGTTCAGGCTCAGGACCGCGATTTTGGGCTGCCGGACGGTAAAGTCGCGTTGCAGCGATTGTTTCATCAAACGCAATTTGTGTAAAATCCGTTCGGGCGTAATCAGCGACGCGACGCGGCTGATGGGTTCGTGGTTGGTTACCAGACCTATTTTCAGGTCGTCGCTGATCATGAACATCAATGACGTTTCGTCGCCGAACTGGGCCGACATGTATTCCGTATGCCCGATAAACTGGAATTCGCTGGAATGGATGTTCGCTTTGTTGATCGGGCAGGTCACTACCGCGTCGATTTTGTTTTCCTTTAAGTCTTTGATGGCCGAGTTCAGCGAAGCCAATGCGTATTGTCCGGCCAGCAGCGTGCTGGTTCCCGGTTCTATCTTCACGTTGTCGTCGATGCAGTTGATGAGGTTCGGCCGTTTGCTGCCGGCGTCCGAGGCCGATTGGATGATGTTGAAGCTGAATTGCTGCAACTCTTTCAGATCGCGCTTGTAAAATCCGGCCACTTTGTTGCTCCCATATACGATGGGCGTGCATAACTCGCATATCCGATTGTCCGACAAGGCTTTGAGAATGATTTCGTAGCTGATGCCGTTGATATCGCCGTGCGTGATGCCTATTTTGATTTTTTTATCTGCCATGTTGAATATCGCTGATTATTTTGTACAAAATTATAATTTTTTCGCAAAAATCCGTCTCTCTTCCCTCCTTTTGTCGTTATCTCCCGCGACGTGCCAGTCCTTCGGGCAAGGGCAGTCGGATGCGTATCAGGCTGACGGCCGCTCCGGCCAGGGCGAATCCTCCGGCCAGCAGCAGAGCAGCGTGCGTGCTGCGTTCGGGGACGAGATGAAAAAGCAGGGCCATGAGTGCCGCTCCCGTGGTTTGTCCCGTCAGACGCGCCGTGGCGAGCATGCCGCTGGCGGACCCGCTCCGTTCGGGCGGGGCCGATGCGATCAGTATGCTGTTGTTGGGCGACTGGAACAGGCCGAATCCCATGCCGCAGAGCGCCAGCCGCCAAACGATGTCTCCCTGCGAAGGAGAGGCGGGGAGCAGGGCCAGCAGGAACAGTCCGGCAGCCATGAGCGTCAGCCCCGTGCCGCCTAACAGACCGGCATGGATGCGTCCGACGAGCGTGCCGGCCACGGGGGCTACGACCATAATGACGGCCGGCCATGCCGTCATCAACAAGCCCGTTTGCACTTCGTCGTAGCCGCATTCGTGTTGCAGGTAGAAAGGCAGGGCTACCATGGCCAGCATTTGTCCCAAAAACGAGCAGACGGAAGTCAGCACCGAAACGGAGAAAATCGGGATGCGGAGCAGGTCGAACGGAAGGATCGGATAGGTCTCGCGCAGTTGCCGGCGGACAAAGAGGAAGCCTACGACTGACAGTGCGGCCAATCCTCCGGCCAGTAGGGCCGGGTCGATGCCGTGGGAGAATCCTTCGATCGAAGCCATCAGCAGGCCGAAGGTCAGGGCGTTCATCAGGGCGTCGCGCCAGTCGAGCCGGTATCCCTGCGCCTTTACGGGATTGCGCGGCAGAAAACGCCGGCCGAGCAGCAGGGCGGTGAGACCGACGGGAATATTGACGGCGAAAAGCCACGGCCATTGCGCCACGGAAAGGATTCCGGCGGCCAGCGTGGGACCGGCTACGGAAGATACGGCGACTACGGTGGCGTTGATGCCCATGCCTCGCCCCAACTGCGCTTTCGGGTAGATGAACCGGATCATCGTGGTATTGACCGAAGTGACGGCTGCGGCGCCGAATCCCTGCATGATGCGCGAGAAAACCAGCACGGACAGCGAACGGGAAAGGGAACATCCCACCGAGGCCGCGGTAAAGAGAGCCAGGCCGCCGAGATAGATTTTCCGGTACCCGATCACGTCGCCCAATGCGGAGAACGAAAGCAGGGAAATCATGATGGCGAGCTGGTAGGCATTGACGATCCAGATGGAATCGGCGGGGCTGATTCCCAACTCCTGCCCGATGGTGGGCAGGGCGACGTTGGCGATGGCCCCGTCGATGACGGACAGACTTACGCCGAAAGCGACGGCCAGAATGGCTCCTATCCGGCGGGGCATCGGCACTCCGTCGGAAAATGTCGGATATGGGGTACGAGCTGTCATGGTATCGGAGTATTGAAAAAATCGTACAAAAGTATGAAAAAAGCGTGTATTCGGCAGCGGAATTTTGTCCGCCGCTTTTTCCCGTTTCTCTTGTTTTGTTCAGAATCGCATAAGCCTCGGCCGTATAGCAAATCCTGGCCGGCTTTTAGGAAGATCCGTCGTCTGTAATTTGTAAAATGTCAATTATATGTATGGTTTTTATCCGTAAATATTTTAATCTTTGTCATCACTTACGTCTATAATTATAGAAATAGAAAATGCGAAAGAAATGAAGAAGGTGGTATTTTTAGCTGGTCTGCTATGTTCAATATCTGTCATGGCACAACAGCCCTTGGCAAAAAGCCATTGGGTATATCCGGACAACCGGGGAAAGTTAGTCTATAAAACCACAAAAAAAGGAGATCGGATGATTGACTTTTCCCATGCCGGATATAAGGGAGGCGGAGTATCATTGCCGTATGTTCCCGCTAAACTGACGGTACATCCGCTTGGAGAAGATGCTGATTGTACAGATTATATTCAGCAGGCCATTGATATGGTATCTGCTTTGCCCGAAGATAAAGACGGTTTTAGAGGGGCTGTGCTTTTAGCTCCAGGACGCTATATTTGCGAACGTCCGCTACAGATTGCCGCTGATGGCGTCGTATTGCGTGGTAGCGGCAGTGACCCCAGCGGTAGTGTCATTGTAATGACCGGCGGTAAACACACGGCTGTCGTTATGAATAAAGATCTGGGGCAACGTGTCGGAAATCGCTTAGGAGATGCTTTGCCTAACGAAGAGAGCATAAAAGTGGTCGATGAATATATTCCTGCCGGTTCTTATCGATTCACTGTTGCAGATGCTTCCCGACTTTCGGTTGGCGACAATATAGAAATTCGTAAACCCGTTACCGAGAAATGGATCGAATTTATGAAAATGGATGATTTGGTTCGTGACGGAAAACCTCAGACTTGGATCAAAGCGGGTAAATTGCTGATCGCAGAACGTACAATCGCTGCTATTGACGGAAATACCGTTACCCTGACTGTTCCTCTCGTGGATAATTATGATGCGAAATTTACCGATCATAATACTACCGTTGTTGTAGCCAACGATACTCAACGGCTTAAACGGTGCGGGGTGGAAAATCTTCGTATCGAATCGCCGCAACAGGCTGTAAACCATACGAAAGCATTATATTATGCTTTGAGAATCAATGGCGAAGATTGTTGGGCAAAAGATATCAATGCCATGGAAACCATGGAAAGCGTAGGTATAGGCGGACGGAGAATTACCCTGCAGCAAGTGAATGTCGTAAGAAAGGCGTTGCATCAGGGATCTTCCAAACCTGCGGAGTTTGCCCCTAACGGGGGACAGATACTTCTGGACCGTTGTTCCGTACAGGGAGATAATATTTGGTTTGTCGCTTTGGGAGCGGGACAAACCGGTCCTATCGTTTTCTTGAACTGTACTTTCGAGGGGAACGGCCGTATTGAAGGACATCAACGTTGGAGTACCGGACTTTTGCTGGATAATTGCAGGTTACTCGACGGAGGTATCGATTTTAAAAATCGCGGTTCGATGGGATCGGGACATGGATGGGGAACGGCCTGGTCGGTAGCGTGGAATTGCGAGGCTAAGAGTTATGTAAATCAAATGCCGCCGGGCACATGCAACTGGGTAATCGGTTGTTCGGGAGAAAGTACTCCGTTGCGTCGTCCGTTTAATCAATCGGGTCCTACCTTGCCGGTGGGTATATTCGATGCCCACGATACCCGGGTAGCGCCTCAAAGTCTTTATCTGGCTCAGTTGAAAGAACGTTTGGGAGAAACAGCCTTGCAGAATATCGGTTACGGAGCGACGCTCCGGCAATCATCGCCTGCAAGGGCCGACTATACATTTCAGGGAGGTATGCAAGCCGATGCCAGGCTGGTAGGTAAAGATTATAGAGCCATACACGAGTATATGCGTTCTTTGGGGTGGGACTATTCGGAACACCCCAACATATCCCGGCAAGACCATTATCAAGGGGTGCATTGTGAAGTCGTTTTCGATTCGACTTTACAACAATATGTTTTCAAATTTACCAATCATGCCGGAGCCGATGCGCTGGACAGCGATCGTGGAAGATTGTTGAGCGACCGCCAAAGAAACGAGATGAAAAGTCAGACGAATTATGATTGGCGCCAACTGAACGGAAATAGGAATGAATGGCAACGTTTGGAGTGGAAATTCCGGATCCCCAAGGGGTTCCAACCTTCAACCAGTTTTTGCCATATTCACCAGTTAAAGGCACAAGAAGGGAATAACGGCGCCCCGCTTATCACGATCAGTACCCGTAGTGACAGCGACGGCGGTAATAAGCGTGTGCAGGTAATTCACACCGGAGACGATCGTCACTCCAGCAAAGGAGTGATTATCGATAATCTTCCGCTGAGCGATTTTGAGGATGAGTGGATACAAGTGGAGACGGAGATGCATTATACCCATCAGGGTACATTCAGGATTAAGCTTGTCCGTATCCGTGACCATAAAGTTCTTGTAGATCAATCTTTTTCTGATATCGATTTGTGGAGAAAAGGCGCCACCAATATCCGTAATAAATTCGGTATCTATCGTAGTCTGGGCAGAAAGATGCAAAGCGCTTCGGATCGTCCTGATAATGGTATTAAGGATGAGAGTTTGCAATTAGCGGATTTCAAAGTCTATGAAGCACATACCAATCCTAACCCGCAACCGCATGATTAGCATGAGTGCGGGGAAGGTAAGCGTCCTATTCTGATTTTGCTGAAGTTGTCCAGCCCGTCTTTATCTGTTGCTTTACCGCTTTTCAAAAATGCCGGTATGCTCTCTCGTTTTTGAGAAACAAAGCCTTGCAGATGAAGGCCTTTTGAACTTGCCGGTAAAAACCGAAGGAGGGTCTATTTTTTATCGAATACCGGAGCAGTTAAAGATGAACTGAACTTTAAAAAAGTTTTTTGTTTAACTAATTTAGGGTTCAGTTCATCTTTTTCTGTTTCGTTCAAAGTTTCATGAGTTATCGGTATGCATGAAATTTTGCGCCGTGTTTGAGGTATTCGATTTTTTACATCGGGGGACGCGGTTAGTGGATGGTCAGCAACTCCCGGTATTTGGGCAGCGGCCAGGCATTGTCGTCTACGATGAGCTCCAGCTTGTCGATGTGGTATCGTATCTTGTGCAGATAAGGGCTTACTTCGGTGGAGTAGTGGATGGCTCTCGCCACGATGTCCTCCATGTTGTTCCCTACTTTGCGGGCCTCCACCATGGCTTCGCTGTTTTCCCGGATGAATTTCACGTGTTCGGCGATGGTCTTGATGGTCTTGATCTCTTCCGCCGCCATTTCCAGATATTCGTCCGGGAAAATCTCTTTCAGTCCCCTGACATTCTTGATCAAGATGTTCTGGTAGTTGATGGCGGTCGGTATGATGTGATTGGCCGCCAGATCGGCCAGTACGCGCGACTCGATCTGTATTTTCTTGACGAAAGTCTCGTTCTTGACTTCATAGCGGGCGTGCAGTTCCGTTTCGCTCATGATGCCGTGGTCGGTAAACAGTTTCATGAATTTCGGACGCAGGTACGCCTTGAAGGCGTCGGGAACGCTGTTGACCGTCTCCAGCCCCCGTTTCGTGGTGGCCTCTTCGATCCATTCCTTGCTGTATCCGTTGCCTTCGAACCGGATGTTTTTCGACTCCTTGATATAGGTGCGGATGGTTTGAAGAATCGCTTCGTCTTTTTTCACGCCTTTTTCGATCAAGGCATCCACTTCCCGTTTGAACCGGCATAACTGTTCCGTTACCGCGGCGTTGATGACGATCAGGGGCGAAGCGCAATTTCCCGACGAACCGGTGGCGCGGAATTCGAACCGGTTGCCCGTGAACGCGAACGGAGAGGTCCGGTTGCGGTCGGTGTTGTCGAGCAGGATTTCCGGTATTTTCCCGATGTCCAATTTGATTTCCGTCTTTTCGTCCGGCGACATTTTCTTGTCGGTTACCCGTTCTTCGATGGAGTCGAGCATGGCCGACAGTGTGGAGCCCGTGAATACCGACATGACCGAAGGGGGGGCTTCCGCCGCTCCCAACCGGTGCGAGTTCGATTCGCTGGCGATGGAAGCCATCATCAGCAGGCCGTAATCGTGGGCCGCCTTGATGGTGCTGACGAAAAAGGTCAGGAACTGGATGTTGTTTTTCGGGGTTTTCCCCGGAGCTAGCAAATTCACGCCGGTATTGGTGCAAAGCGACCAGTTGCAGTGTTTGCCCGAACCGTTCACGCCCATATACGGTTTTTCGTGAAACAGCACTTTCAATTTGTGTTTGGCCGCTTTCCGGCGCATGATGGTCATCAACAAGGTATTGTGGTCCACGGCGATATTCGCTTCTTCGAACATCGGGGCGCATTCGTATTGGGTGGGGGCCGCTTCGTTGTGGCGTGTTTTCAGGGGAATGCCCAACCGGTAAGCCTGTTCTTCGAAATCTTTCATGAAATCGCTGACCCGTTTCGGAATGGTTCCGAAATAGTGGTCTTCCAATTGCTGGTCCTTCGCCGCGGTGTGCCCCATCAGGGTCCGTCCCGTCTGCGTCAGGTCCGGACGGGCCAGATAAAGCGCTTCGTCCACTAAGAAATACTCCTGTTCCCAACCCAAAGTGACATTGACCTTGTCCACGTCTTTGTCGAACAACTGGCACACCTCTACCGCCGCCTTGTCGATGGCGGCCAGCGATTTCAGCAACGGCGTCTTGAAGTCGAGGGCTTCGCCCGTATAAGCGACGAAGATGCTGGGGATGCAAAGCGTTTGGTCGATGATGAATGCCGGCGAAGAGGGGTCCCAGGCCGAATATCCGCGGGCTTCGAACGTGTTGCGCAACCCTCCGTTGGGAAACGAGGAGGCGTCGGGTTCCTGTTGTACGAGCAGGTCGCCTTTGAAGGTTTCGAAGGAGCCGCCGCCCCATAACGGTTCAAAGAACGAATCGTGCTTTTCCGCCGTCGTGTTGTTCAACGGCTGGAACCAGTGGGAGTAATGGGTGGCCCCTTTTTCCGTAGCCCATGCCTTCATGCCCGAGGCCACCTGATTGGCCACTTTTCGGTCGATGCGCTTGTTTTCCCGGATCGCGCTGCATACGTTGTCGTACGCCTCTTTGGGCAGGTAATGCCGCATCGTTTCCAGGGTAAATACGTCGGCTCCGAAATAGTTGGATATCCGTTCGGTCGGAAATTCATGTTCCAGATATTCGCGTTTGGATATTTCTTCCAGCGCCTTGAATCGAATGATTGCCATGCCTGATTTGTTTTTTGTAAAATAATATGCAAAGGTAGTGTTTTTATCCGGTAAAAAGAGGGGCGGCAGAAAATCCGGTAAAAAATAATGCGGTTTTCGTTTTCGGAAGGTATAAAAAAACGAGGACCCCCTCTTTTCGAAGGGGGGGCCTCGTTCGATTTTCAATCGTATCGGGGTTTAGGCTCAGAACCGTTCTACGATCGAGCCGTCGATTTGGCTGAAATCGTCGATCACGAGGTCGAATCCCGTCATCGTTTCCCGTTTGTAGGTTGTGGCCAGCCCGACGACGTTCATGCCGGCGGCGCGTGCGGCGTCGCGTCCCGAAAACGAGTCTTCGAATACCAGACACTCTTCCGGCCGGCTGTTCAATTTCCGGGCCGCCAGCAAAAACACTTCCGGGTCGGGTTTCGCCCGGCGGATCATGTCGCCGTCGGCCACGGCGTCGAAGAATCGGGCGATTCCCGTTTTCTCCAGTACCAGATTTACGTTCGCCGTGGGGCCCGAACTCCCCACCGCTAATTTGACGCCCCGGGCTTTCAGTTGTTCCAATAAGGGGAGCAACCCTTTGACGAGTACGATGCGGTCGGCGAAAATCTCCCGGTATATCGCTTCCTTTTCATCAGCATACCGGGCGATTTCTTCGGAAGTCATGTCGTTCCGTTTCATCACGCCCGGCAGAATTTCGTCGTTGCCTTTTCCGAAATATCCCTGCAACTCTTCCGGACGGATGTCGATCCCGTGCCGGGCGCAAAAAATCAAAAAGGCTTCCGTGTGAACGGCGCTGTTGTTCACCAACACGCCGTCCATATCGAATATAACGCTGTTTTTCATATTGTGGATTTGGTTTAACCGACAAAAATAAATATTTTATCCAGAAGATTTAGATTCGGAGTGAATTGTCGTTGTTGTCATAATGTCGAATGACTTTATGGCATGGCAGCCGTTGTATTTTATTTTGATCTTTATGCATGTTTCGAGATGTTTTTGTTTCCCTCATTGCTTTTCAAAATCGTATAAAATATTCTTCTTGCAATCGTATTTTGCTGAAAATCACTTTGCAGGTTTTGTCATTTTCAATTCTTTCATGGCTTGTGTCAGTTCTGGACGCAAGGTCCATTCGAAATATTTTCCTGTAAACTTTCCCTGCATCGGTATAATCCAATAAGTCAATTTCCCGTCCGTTCCGAAAACTTCAAAGCGATTTAGTCTCTTTTGCACTTTTTTGGCAAAATGCATGATATTGCTGTTGAAATGTTGCGGAGACTCGCCGTATTTTTCGCTTAATGCTTTGCAGGTCGATTTGTGTCCCGGTTCGGTGTAAATGTAAGCCAATATGTTCTTTCGTGTAGGGGACATCAATTTCTTATCCGTTAAGATAGTTTTCCATTCTTCGACCGTAATATCGATATCGCAAAAGTATTCGCCATTTTGTACTGTGACTTGTTTTCGGACCATTTCAAATTGTATTTTCGTTACGAATGATTCCCTGCAAATTTAGCGAATATTTATGCAATGGTTAAATTTTTACCGTTGTCATTGGGTGCGGATTAGAGGAAAATTTATCGTTTGTCTTGATTTTGGGAATTGCTTTTCTCGTAGTGCTGGTTTTCCCTTTTTTATCCTTAGAAAGGGATGAATGGGATTTTCGTTCAATTGGGTTTTTAAGGTGGGTTATAGTTTTTTTCTCAATCGCTTCCACAACAGCGAACCGTCCAGCATGCCCGCGGGCGGAAACGTTTCTCCTTTAGGCGTTTGTCTCCGTTTGTCTCGCAAGGCGGCCAGATGGCGGTAAAAAGCCCG
>CASDZK010000014.1 GCA_949286165.1 uncultured Alistipes sp. | reverse complement strand
CACACTGTCATGGGACATACCGAAATGTTCGGAAATCTTAATTAGACCATTTCCTGACTTTCTTCATCAATCCGTTCCAGTTTGAAGATGACGGGACGCGTGCCGTCATTGCAGCAGGTTATCATTACCTTTTCGTCGTTCGTCCAGCCACGCATGATAGAGCCGCCCTGTAATGCTGCATAGACGTATCGGCTGATGCAGTCCCATGCCTCGGCACAGAATGTCCCATTCAACATGCGGAAAAAGTTGTCGCTGTCCACTACGATTTCCTGCCCTTCGTGGAAATAGGGGCAAGGTCCTGACTTGGGGTCTGCCAGGTATTCTGCTTGCAAATCCTTGTAACACTCCCGTTTCAGGATAGTAATCTTACACTTGTGTCTTATACGCTTATTTATATTATTATTCACATTAGGATGATTATAAAACAACTCTTCGCCTTGGGCGGATAGCGCGTTGCCGCCCATTGTTACCGCCAAAGCCGATATGCCGGCTTGCTTGAAAAACTTACGTCTGTCCATTTTACCCTTTTTGTATGTAAAGATAGCGTCCTTCCGCGAAGTTTACAAGTACGGACGAATTATTCATATATAGATAAATTTGTCTCTATATCCGTTTTCTGTCATAGAGAATGTGTATTTTTGCCTTAACGAACTGACAAAATCGGATTAAATATGTATAAGAAGAAAATACCTTTAGACCTTGACTGCGGTGTAAAAATCGCAATGGAGGTAATAGGCGGTAAGTGGAAAACCTACATTTTATACGGGTTGAACCGGGGAACAAGAAGACCCAGCGAGTTGCATCGTCTGTTTCCGGATGCCAGTCCCCGTGTCATCAACCAACAGTTGAAAGAGTTGGAAACGCACGGCATGATAGAAAAAACCATTTATCCTGAACTTCCGCCCCATGTAGAATATTCTATCACGGACGACGGACGAAGCCTTATGCCCATTATCCGGATGCTGGAGCAATGGGGAAATGAGTTCCGCCCGAAAATGGCGCGGATATTGGAGATGGCAGAATAACTTTTATAAGAATCTATGCTATGCCAATGCCTAAAATTCTGAATGCAAAGGTCGTCCACGATTACAACGCTTACGTCGGGCACACCGACCAGCATCCGTTGGTCAGCGTCATTGACTATGCTGCGCTGCCGCCTATACGCCACAGTCGCACCCGCTTCTCCGTCTATGCCCTCTTCCTGCGCGATGATTGCGGAGGACTTGACCTACGAGTGCAGCCAATACGACTATCGGGAAGGGACGCTCATCTGCGTGTTGCCGGGAAAGATTGGCGGTGTGGAGAACAACGGCGAGGTGTTCCGCATCGAGGGTTGGGCGTTGCTGTTTTTACCCGAACTGCTGCACGGCACGCCGCTTGCCGCACATCCACCATGCCACGGTCGTGCCGATAGTAATGGGCAAGCGCACTTATCGCAAGAAAACTCACGTCGTCTGCCTGTGTACCGATGACCTGCGACCCGTGAAAGGCTGGTAGCCTACCACGACAGTTATGCCGAAGCGATAGCAAAGTTACGGGTTGCAGCGTGGCATACGGGGGTTCGGAAGCACGGACACCAAAAGGAAGTGTCATTCTTGAAATCCATCATTTCAAAGGCTACGTCATGGTTCCTCTATTTCCATGAAATGCTACGTATGGAGAGCTTTTGTTGTCTTGTCGGTTTCAACGACAGGCAGACCGCCACGCTCATTAGTGGTAAGCCGCTGTTCTATAAGGGTAAATTCTATTCGGAGGAGCACAAGCGGAAATTCATGACTGAAATGGTTGATTTCCAAGTGGTAAAGGACCCGATGAACAAGTCTAAATTTGCACTTGTTATCAATGGGCAACCGATTGGCGAATGGTTCAGAGAACAATTCAATAGGCTGTTCTCATCCGTTAGAAGGACGTTTGAGCCGCTTAGGAGAGGCAAGGGTATGGAATTATGAACAATGCCAACGGGAGGATAGCAAGTTTGTGTTTGGGCAGACCAAAAACTGCTTGCAGTCTTCCCGTTAATCATAATAATTTACATATTTGCACTTAATCTAACTTTTTCTCATGCAGCCACTCTTTTAGAAGTTCCGCTACTTCCGCATTGTTCAAGTCGGACATAGGAAAGTGTGTGTTGCCGTGCAAACCCACTTCGGGCAGGTGGACAACCGTAACATCTCCATCCAATTTGTTCAGCATTTCTGCCCATTGACGCATCAGATGCAAGCGTCGAGTCCATTCATAGATTTCAGGACGTTCGTCCGTCTCGGGCAGGTTGTCGCCATAATACACCACAATAGGAATTTTGGTATACTCCATGAAAGTCTCCATAGGCACTTCGATACCTTCCGTTTTTTGGGAAAGAGTCAGAATCTTACCTTCTTTGGGCACTTGCCCTTTGGGAAAAGGAATACCACCACCCGGTTCATAGGAAACGATACCTTTGATATTCTTCGTTTTAAGTAATGTTTGCCAACCTACTGGACCGCCTTGCGAATGAGTAACGAATACTGCAGGACCTATCTTGTCAAACAATGCAGCGTAAGCATCTGAATACACATCAAAGTCTACCGTGCCGAGCGTAGGTGTCATTTGCCGAAAATATTGGTTTAGGGTTTCAGGGGCGCGGCTGAACTGTACATCGTCAAAGTAATTAGGATAGATGCCCACGCGGAAGCGGTTGAACCAAACTTCTTCGTCAAAGGTTGGGGTAATAGTGACAGTCTCCGTGCCTCGTCCGGCATTACCACGCCGGGGCTGGTCTACCAAATAGACCGAAAAGCCTTTGCGCAGGAAAATGTTTTGAAACCCCTCACGTCCGTCCGGCGTAGTTTCCCAAGTCTTGGAGAACTGCTCCACGCCGTGGGCAAAGACCAGCGGATATTTCCGCGCATTGACAGGCTTTTGGTAGAACACGTAGGCATGATCTCCGTGATATTGACGCCCTAAAGAATTGGTCAGAACTGTCCCACCCACGGCAAAGCTGCCTTGTTCAGCTATTTCAAGTACATTTCTGTCCGAACAGCCCATAAATAGAACTACCCCACCAATTATGAATGTCGCTATCCGTTTCATTTCAGTTTTGTACTTTTGATTCTTGCAATGCGTCATAACGACTTCCCGTTACGGGAATCGCTGAAACGGCAGTCTCCAACTCGTTCATCTCGTCTGCCGTGAAAGTAATATTCGCCGCACGCAGGTTTTCTTCGAGATGCGACAATTTGGTAGTACCGGGAATGGGCACGATAAAATCCCCTTTGTGCATCAGCCATGCCAGTGCAATTTGTGCCGGAGTATAGCCACGCGTACGTCCAAAGGAGTTCAGAACCTCCACAATGCGGAGGTTCTTGCGGATGGCTTCGGGCTGGAAACGGGGCAATGTCTGACGGTTGTCGTTGGGACTGAACTGTGTGTATTCATTGATTAGTCCTCCGAGGAATCCCCGATTTATAGGGCTGTATGGCACAAAACCGATACCCAGTTCGCGGCATAGTGGCAGCACGCTATCTTCCACTGTGCGGTGCATCAGGTGGTATTCGCTTTGTATGGCGGTAATGGGGCAAATGGCATGGGCGCGGCGGATGGTATCTGCGTTCACTTCACATAGACCGAAATGTTGCACCTTACCCTCCTTGATGAGTTGGGCTACTGTCTCTGCCACGGTCTCTATTGACGTGTTCGGGTCACTGCGATGCTGATAGAACATAGCAATGCTCTCCACGCCAAGGCTACGGAGGGAGTTCTCGCATACCTTGCGGATGTTGGCAGGGCTACTGTCTTCTTCCGTCTTTACCTGCACACCGTTCACATACTTATGTCCGAACTTGGTGGTAACATTTACCTTGTGTGTATAGCTTTTTAGAGCCTTACCTATCAATCTTTCATTAGTGAAAGGTCCGTAACTTTCGGCTGTATCAAACAGCGTTACGCCACGGTCTATGGCCTCATGCACCAAACGGATAGCCGTTTGTTCGTCGGGATGTTCGCTGCGGTGGTAGTTCAGTCCCATGCAGCCGAAGCCCATTGCCGAGACGGTAAATGCCGCGTTGCCACTGCCCAAGGTGCGTTGCTTGCTGATACTTGCCATGCTTGAAGCCCTTTCGGACTTGCCCGTTATCGTCCGTTCTGCGGCATTGACCCGTTCCAACGTAGGAACTATACACATTGCCGCTCCTGCCAATGCTGTCCGTTTCAGGAAACTGCGGCGGTCAATGCCGCCTGTGTTATTCTGTTGCTTTCCCATTGTAATATCTATTTTAAATACATTCGTTTGGTTGTTGCAAAATTACGCCGTTGTTTTCATCTGACCTGTATCAAAAGTACGGATAGAAAGACCAATTTTATTTGTTGGAACTAAACTTGTCACTTTAATCTATGAAATTGATAATAAAAAAGATAGTTTTGATACATCTGGTCTTGCCTTTATACCCTATCTTTACAAAAAAATCATTTCTGTAAAAACGCTTAAAAAGCAAATACATGAGTAATATAATGAATATTGATAGCGTACAGCAATATAATGATTACTTCGGTATAGACACTTTGCATCCATTGGTAACAGTCATTGAGGGATGTAAGGGTAAACCTCTTCATTTCTGTAAAAAGCTCTATAATATATATGCTATCCTTATCAAAGACACAGATTGCGGCAGTTTGAAGTACGGACGCAGTATTTACGACTACCAACAAGGTGCGATGCTTTTCCTTGCTCCGGGACAAGTCTTGGGGTCGGAAGACGATGGAAAGCTACATCAGCCCGAAGGCTGGGTGCTGGCATTTCATCCTGAATTTCTATGCGGTACACCGTTGGCGCGTAGTATAAAAGACTATTCCTATTTCTCGTACAATGCCAACGAAGCCTTGCATCTTTCCACAACAGAGCGACAAACAATTATTGGCTGTATGGAGAAAGTTCGGGAGGAACTGCAAAGCCCCGTTTTCGACAAATATAGTAAATCGCTTATCGTGGATAATATCAGGCTCTTACTTGATTATTGCATCCGTTTCTACGACCGCCAATTCATTACCCGTGAAAACTTGAACAGCGACATACTGTCCCGCTTTGAGATATTGCTGGATGACTATTTTCATTCCGACAGATTAACTATCAACGGTCTGCCCACCGTGCAGTACTGTGCCGACGAACTTTGCCTTTCGGCAAATTACCTGAGTGATTTGCTCCGGAAAGAAACAGGTATGTCTGCCATGAAACACATTCAACAGAAAACGTTAGAAACAGCGAAAGAGCGGGTATTCAATACGCAGAAATCTATCAGTGAGATCGCATACGAATTAGGATTTGCCTATCCGCAGCATTTCAGTCGTTGGTTTAAGAAACAGACTGGATATACACCGAACGAGTATAGGACGCAAGTATGATATATGGGAATAATATAATTAAATAGCAGTTGTGCTTTTTCTTTTAGGAATATGCATTACCTTTATACAACAAGAGTTGTTTGACAGAAATAAACATATCGCAGAAATAGCGACTGTTTCCATGTCATTACCTTGCCCTTTGAGAAAGGCTCATAAATAGCTTATTTCTAATATATTTCTATTGGATCATCGTTTTTCTTCCAAAGAATGGAGATTGAACGGAACGTAGTCCGGTAACGGTCAAAATAAAAAAGCCGTAAAAACTTACGGCTTTCGTTGTCCTACAATGATTCGAACATTGACTGACAGGACCAGAATCTGTAGTGCTACCATTACACCATAGGACAATTTTACACTGCAAAGATAGGTCTTTTTTCTGAAATGCAAATAAGAAAAACGGAAATTTTTTTCCGCCCGGAGTAAATAAAAGCCAAAATATTGAACGACAATAATTTGAAATCGTCCCGTATTTTGGCTTTTGTACTCGGTTTTTAGCCCGGGGTTATGATTGCAGCTGGGCGATTTGTTCTTCCAGCGATTTGATTTTGGATTCGGCGTCGGCCTGTTTGGCCCGTTCATTTTCCACTACTTTGGCCGGGGCGTTGGCGACGAACCGTTCGTTCGACAATTTCTTCAAAACGGAAGCTAAGAACCCGCGGGTGTATTCCAATTCGGCTTGCAACTTTTTCAATTCTTCTTCTATATTCAGCGTTGAGCCTAACGGAATATAGTATTCGGTCGTTTTGACGATGAAGGCCGCTGCGTTTTTTACCTGTTCTTCCACTGTGCCGATGCCGGAAAGGTTTGCCATTTTATGAATGACAGCCCGGTATCCGGCGTTAGCCGTTACACTTTCTTTCAAAACATACAGTTCCAACGGCTCCCGGTTCGGCAGATTGCGTTGTTTGCGAACGTTTCGAATGGCCGAAACAACCTCTTTTACCTGTTCCATATCGGCCAATAAGGCTTCGTTGTACGGAGCCGCTTCGGGCATGTCCGACAACATGATGCTTTCGCCCTCTTTGCGTTCCGCGATGAAATGCCATACTTCTTCCGTGATGAAAGGCATGAACGGATGCAGTATTCTCAACAGTTTGTCGAGGAAAGCGACGGTGGCCCGGTAAGTTTGCGCGTCGATGGGCTTTTGGTATTCGGGTTTGATCATTTCGAGATACCAGCCCGAAAATTCGTCCCAAAATAATTTGTAAATGACCATTAAGGCTTCGGAGATTCGATAAGAGGCGAAATTCTCTTCCACTTGCCGGAGATTGTCGTTCAGCACGGCGTCGAACCATTCGATTGCGGTTTTGGTGCTTTGCGGTTGCGTGCAGATTTCTGAAACTTCCCAACCGTTTACCAAACGGAATACGTTCCATATCTTATTGCCGAAATTCCGGCCCTGTTCAATCAGTTGCTCGTCGAAAATCAGGTCGTTGCCGGCAGCCGAACACAGCATCATGCCCATGCGTACGCTGTCTGCTCCGTATTTCGCAATTAGATCCAGCGGATCCGGGGAATTTCCTAACGATTTGCTCATTTTCCGGCGCAATTTGTCGCGTACCGTTCCGGTCAGATAGACGTTGCTGAACGGCTTTTCTTTCCTGTATTCGTAGCCGGCGATAATCATGCGGGCCACCCAGAAAAACAGAATGTCGGGAGCCGTTACCAGATCGTTGGTCGGGTAGTAATATCTGATCTGTTCGTTGTCCGGGTTCCGGATACCGTCGAATACCGATATGGGCCATAACCAGGAAGAGAACCAGGTGTCCAGTACGTCGGGATCTTGCCGTAAATCGCTGATTTGCAAATTGTCGTCGCCCGATTTCTTTCGTGCCAATGTCAGTGCTTCTTCCGGCGTTTCCGCCACCACGTATCCGCCTTGCGGAAGGTAATAGGCGGGAATGCGTTGCCCCCACCAGAGTTGGCGTGATACGCACCAGTCTTTGACGTTTTCCATCCAATACCGGTAGGTGTTTTTGAATTTGGCCGGAATAAGCCGGATGACGTCTTCCATGACCGCTTTCAATGCCGGTTTCGAAATGTCGCTCATTTTCAGGAACCATTGCATCGACAGTTTGGGTTCGATAACGGCGTGCGTGCGTTCGGACAGTCCGACTTTATTGTCGTAATCTTCCGTTTTTTCCAACAGGCCCGCGGCAGCGAGGTCTTCGGCGATTTGTTTCCGGACGTCGAACCGGTCCATGCCCACATACATTCCCACCTTGTCGTTGATCGTTCCGTTGTCGTTGAAGATGTCGATGGTTTCCAAATTGTATTTTTCCCCCAGCATATAGTCGTTTACGTCGTGCGCCGGGGTCACTTTCAAGGCGCCTGTTCCGAATCCGATCTCTACGTATTCGTCCTGAATGATGGGAATGACCCGATTGACCAACGGAACGATGACTTTTTTCCCTTTCAGGTGTCGATAGCGTTCGTCTTCGGGATGTACGCATACGGCGGTATCGCCTAAAATCGTTTCCGGACGGGTCGTCGCTACGAGAAGGCATTCGTCACTGCCTTCTACCCGGTAACGCAGGTAGTAGAGCTTGCTGTGTTCTTCCTGATAAACGACTTCTTCGTCGGAAAGTGCGGTCAGGGCCACAGGATCCCAATTGACCATGCGGATTCCGCGGTATATCAGCCCTTTGTTGTAAAGGTCCACGAAAACCTTGATTACGCTTTCGCTCATGTGCGGATCCATGGTAAAGGCTGTCCGGTCCCAGTCGCAGGAAGCACCCAGCTTTTTCAACTGTTCCAGAATGATACCTCCGTGTTTTTCTTTCCACTCCCAGGCGTGTTTCAGAAATTCCTCGCGGGTCAGCGAAGCCTTGTCGATGCCTTCCGCTGCCAATTTCTGCACGACTTTCGCCTCGGTAGCGATCGAGGCATGGTCGGTTCCCGGTACCCAACAGGCGTTTTTTCCCTGCATCCGGGCCCGCCGCACGAGAATATCCTGTATGGTGTTGTTCAGCATATGCCCCATGTGCAATACGCCCGTGACGTTGGGAGGCGGAATCACTATGGTGTAAGGTTCCCGTTCGTCGGGAACGGAAGAAAACATGTGATTTTTCAGCCAATAGTCGTACCATTTGTCTTCACTCAGCGACGGTTCGTACTTTGCCGGGATTTCCGTATTTTTTTGCATGGTATTAAAAGTTTGTGGTCATGGAAATAAACGGATTTTGGTTTTCGCGGTCGTAAATTGTGATCTTGAGTCGCTTTCCACGGGCTGTGTCCGAGGCTTCGGTCCCTTGAAAATCGATGATTTGTTTACTGTCTGCAAACGAAAAACAAATTCCAAATTGCAAAGATAACGGATTGAAGGGAAAAAAACGTGTCGGATTGAAAATAATCCGGGTAACAGAAAGTGTCGCTTTGATTTTATGGGGTTAATTTATTGCTGATTAGCCGGGTTTACGCACTGTTTTGAAATAGGTATAATATTTCTTTGGGGAATGCGTTTATATGATGCTGGCATTTCGACGCAGGATTCGCTTGCGGTATCTTGCAAGGGCTGTAGAGCTACAACTTGCCTGTAAAATAAAAAAGTAGTAATTTTGTAAAGATTTTGTGAGAGGAAAATATGAATAAAAAATATAAATTTAAGGACAATTTATCTAATATTTCGGATATGCTGGATACTAAAAGTCCGGTTATTCCCATTCTTTCTCCTGAAGACGATGAGGTCAATGATGTGGAAATTCCCGACGTACTTCCTATTTTGACTTTGCGCAGTTCCGTGTTGTTCCCCGGAGCCATTACGCCGATTACCGTAGGACGCGATAAGTCCATGCGTTTGGTGCGCGATATCGAAAAACAGGGAATATTGCTGGGAACGGTATTGCAAAAGGAGGCATCGGTGGAAGATCCTGCTCCGGCGGATTTGTACAAGATCGGTACGGTTGCCCGGGTTTTGAAAATTTTGGAAATGCCTAACGGCAATCTGACGGTCATTCTGCAGGGACTTGAAAAAATCGAAGTCATCGATTATGTGTCGTCCGAACCCTATTTTCGGGCTAAAGTGATGGCATTGAAAGATATCAATCCGGAAAAAGATAATGTGAAATTCGATGCGTTGGTGGAATCGATCAAGGATATCGCTATCAATTTGATTAACGGGTCGAATACCATTCCTAAAGAGGCGACTTTCGCTATAAAAAATATAGACAACAAACGGGGAATCATCAACTTTATCAGTTCCAATCTTGAATTTTCCGATACTGACCGGCAGAATCTGTTGGAAGCTCCCGGATTGTTGATTCGTGCGCAACGTTTGCTCGAAATTCTGATTCGCGAGCAGCAAATCATGAAACTGAAAAACGAGATTCAGCAAAAGGTAAAGCAGGATATCGATTTGCAGCAGCGTGAATATTACCTTCAACAGCAGATGCGTACGATCCAGGATGAGTTGGGAAACGACCCGTCCGAGGGCGAAATCATGGAGTTGCGCGAACGTGCCGCTCATAAAAAGTGGAAAGCGGAACTGGCCGAATTGTTCGAAAAAGAGGTTTCCAAGCTGGAACGGATGAATCCGGCCGTAGCGGAATATTCCGTGCAGATCAATTATCTGCAGTTGTTGCTCGATCTGCCCTGGGAAGTGGTTTCCAAGGATAATCTGGATTTGAACCATGCGAAAAAGAGATTGGATAACGACCATTACGGTTTGGATGAGGTAAAAGACCGTATCATCGAATATTTGGCCGTATTGAAACTGAAAGGGGATTTGAAGTCGCCGATTATTTGTCTGTACGGTCCTCCGGGAGTCGGTAAAACCTCTTTGGGAAAATCCGTGGCGAAAGCGTTGAACCGGAAATTCGGACGTATTTCGTTGGGCGGACTGCATGACGAGTCGGAAATCAGAGGGCATCGCCGGACGTATATCGGCGCTATGCCCGGTCGGATCATACAGACCATTCGGAAATGCGGTTCATCCAATCCCGTTATTATTCTCGATGAGATCGATAAGGTCGGAATCGGCAATCACGGCGATCCCGCTTCCGCGTTGCTGGAAGTACTCGATCCGGAACAGAATACCACTTTTCATGACAATTATCTCGATATGGAATACGATCTGTCCAAAGTGCTGTTCATCGCTACGGCCAATAATGCCGGGGCCATTTCTCCGGCTTTGCGCGACCGGATGGAGATGATAAACGTATCGGGGTATCTGCTTGAAGAGAAGATCGAAATAGCCAAGCGGCATTTGCTGGCTAAACAGCTTGAAGCGCATGGCGTGAAGGCACGTCAGTTGAAACTCAAGGACAGTGTGCTGGAAAAAATCATCAGCGAATATACGCGGGAATCAGGTGTGCGTACCTTGGACAAACTGATTGCGAAAATCGTGCGTCATCGGGCGAAAGAAATCGGATTCGGCGATAAATACAAAACGGAAATCACAGCGGACGACGTCGAAAAGATTTTGGGCGTTCCCCGTTACATTAACGATATGTATGAAGGGAATGACAAACCGGGAATCGTTACCGGACTGGCTTGGACCGAGGTTGGGGGAGACATTCTGTTTATCGAATCGATTCTGACGAAAGGGAAAGGCGGCTTGTCTTTGACCGGAAATTTGGGGGATGTCATGAAAGAATCGGCTACGATTGCTTTGCAATGGGTTAAGGCACATGCCGAAGAATTGCATATCCCTTCGGAAAAACTAGAGCAAAACGATATTCATATTCACGTGCCGGAAGGCGCTATTCCCAAGGATGGTCCCAGTGCCGGTATTGCTATGGTCACTTCCATTACGTCGTTATTGACCAACCGTAAATTGAAAGAGCGGTTCGCCATGACGGGGGAAACTACGTTGCGGGGAAAGGTTTTGCCGGTAGGTGGATTGAAAGAGAAAATTTTGGCAGCCAAACGGGCCGGTATTACCGATGTTATCGTTAGTGTCGATAATGAAAAAGACATTAAGGATATCAAGTCGGAATATGTGGAGGGAATTACGTTCCATTATGTCCGGACTTTGGATGAAGTCTTGTCCACCGTGTTGCAGCCGGAGAATTAATGTAAATACAAGATGAAAATAAACATGAAACGAATCATGGCATCGATTGCTGTTTGCGCAGCAATTTTGTTGGTTGCTTTTTCTTGTAAAAAAGATGAAGCTCCTACTTTGTATCAGAAATACGGTACGTTGATGTTGTTGGGTCAGGATGAATTCAAGCTGATGACTGACGATAACGAAACATTGTACGGTACGGCTTCCGGCATAGGAGACAATTACAATCTTTCCAATACCCGGTTCAATATAGTGTATTATATTAAGGGAGATGCGCCAAGCAATGTCGATAAGGAGTACGATGTAGATGTCATTAACTTATTGTCTATTAATACGTCTACTCCTTATTACAGTTCGGATTTTCAGACAGAAGACGATGCATTGGAGGCGATTGGCGAACGTAATATGAATATTTATAACGAAAATCAGGGAGGAGTGTGGTTGAGCCGGAATGACTATGCCGGAAAATCTTATCTTAATTTTACGGCGGAACTTCGTTATGATGAACAGACACAGGGACATCGTATCGGATTTTTGGTCGATGAAGAACAGAGTACCGAAAATGAATTGTACCTGTTAGCTAAGCATCGTTCCTCTGAAACGGGAGTACACGATAACTATTTGATTTATCCGGTAGCTTGCGATATTACGGAACGTTATGATTTGAGTAAGTATTCGGAACAGAACCCTTTGACCGTACATTTGATTTATTTTGAATTGGTCGGAGCCAAACAACGTACGATTACCGTGAAATATCCAAGTGAAAATTAACGACGTAAAAAAAACTTGTTAATGTCTTGATAATTAGAGTGTAATAAAAAATCTCTGAAAAATATATAGAAAAAAACGATAAAAAAATTTGGAGATAAGAATAAAAAAGGTTTAACTTTGCCCCGCCAAAAAGGAAGAATAAGCGTCTTTGTTTATGATTTTTTTGGTTATGGAGCGTAAGGCGCATAAGTTCATTGAAAGCATTAAAGATAAAAGAGACGGGATTGTCTTGTATTGGCAGGATTTTTTTTTGGGGTGGATGTATTCCGCATGATTTTAGAGGTAGAGGAATGATCTTCAGGAAATATTCAGTTAATTAAGGACAATTTCGGAAGCAGCGCAAAACCTTTGAGAGAAAGGGGTCGAACAAGAAATAGAAATAAAAAGATATATTATAT
>CASDZK010000013.1 GCA_949286165.1 uncultured Alistipes sp. | reverse complement strand
GGTTCCATACGCGTTACGCACCCGTCCGCCGGTCGCCATCAAACGATCCGAAGATCACTTATGCTGCCCCTCGACTTGCATGTGTTAGGCCTGCCGCTAGCGTTTATCCTGAGCCAGGATCAAACTCTCCATAGTATATAAATTTACATAATTTTTTCAAGAGCTTTCTGACTACCTGGAAACAAAAAAAATTGACTTTAATTGTTTTGTGCTAACATTTCCTTTCAATCAGTATATCAAAGAACTTATTTACTCTTTCCTACCTCCTCCAAATTTAACAGAGGAAACGGATGACAAAGATAAATCCAATTTTCAAAACATACAAATATTCTTAAAAATATTTTTGTTTTTCAATTGTCGCAACAAGTGATTATTCCATCATTGCGGATGCAAAGGTATGGAAGTTTTTTCTACATTCCAAATTTTCCCTTCCTTTTTTTTCATTTTTTTCAACGATCAAATACAACGAACTATATATTAAGCAAATACGAACCGACTAAACGCTTTTGTCCTCAAAATTCGATTTATTCAGCAATCGGTTTCCGTTCTACGGCAACTGCAAAGTTTATTGTTCTATGGATTTAGTAATGCGCATGGCACAAAAGTTAGGCCCGCACATGGCGCAAAATTCGTTATCCCGTCCCTTGTCCCGAATCATATCGAAATGAAACTTCCGTGCACGCGCCGGATCCAGCGACAAATTAAACTGGTCCTGCCAACGAAAATCGTATCGCGCCCGGCTCATCTGCCAATCACGGTAAGCGGCTCCCGGATGCCCTTTGGCCACATCAGCCGCATGCGCCGCCAGCTTGAACGTCACAACCCCTTCTCGCACATCGTCTTTATTAGGAAGGCTCAAATGTTCTTTCGTGGTCACATAGCACAACATGGCCGTGCCGAACCATCCTATCATGGCCGCACCGATAGCGGAAGTGATATGATCGTACCCGGCTCCGATATCGGACACCAAAGGCCCCAAGGTATAAAAAGGCGCTCCAGCGCACTTTTCGAGCTGCAACTCCATATTCTCCTTTATTTTATGCATTGGAACATGCCCGGGACCTTCTATGATTACCTGAACATCGTGCTTCCATGCGATTCCGGCCAATTCGCCCAACGTTTCCAATTCTCCGAACTGGGCCGCGTCATTCGCATCGGCAATGGAGCCTGGACGCAAGCCATCTCCCAAAGAAAACGCCACGTCGTACTTTTTCAACAACCGACAAATGTCCTCGAAATGGGTATATAAGAAATTCTCCTGATTATGGATACTCATCCACTTCGCCATGATGGAGCCTCCGCGCGAGACGATCCCGGTTACCCGTTTAACAGCCAACGGCACATGCCTTTTCAAAATCCCGGCATGGATCGTAAAATAATCCACCCCTTGCTCGCACTGCTCTATCAGCGTTTCTTCAAAAATTTCCCAAGATAGGCGTTCCACATTTCCGTTTACCTTTTCCAAAGCCTGATACATCGGCACCGTACCCACAGGAACCGGCACATTACGCAAGATCGCTTCACGAGTTTGGTGGATATCGGCGCCCGTAGAAAGATCCATAACCGTATCGGCGCCCCATTTAATGGCCCAAAGCGCTTTTTCAACCTCTTCGTCAATAGAAGAACCTAAAGCGGAATTGCCGATATTGGCATTGACCTTGACCAGAAAATTCCGACCAATAATCATCGGTTCAGCTTCCGGGTGTTTATAATTGGCGGGAATGATCGCCCTTCCTTCGGCAATTTCCTTTCTAACAAATTCCGGCGTGATCGGGGTTTCCGTCTCCGCTCCCTGATTTTCCCGAATCGCGACATACTCCATTTCCGGCGTAACGACACCTTGCCGCGCATACCATAATTGAGTATGTTGTTCGCCGTCTTTCTCGAACCGCTCGTCGATCCATGCCTGCCGTTTTTTAGGAATCCCCTCGGCTACCGTCGTTTCGAAGCCCTCCTCCGCGTAAACACCCGAAGTATCGTATAATAACACGGTTTCGCCGTTTTGCAGATTCACTCGTTTCATTCCGACTTCGACGCCCGGCAATGCGCCTTTTATATAGACTCTTTCAGCTTGTTCCGCTTTCAAATCAAACAGTTTATTTTCCATGAATTTCAAGATTTACCAGACAAAGATAGCTCAAATTACCGGACAAACAGCAACCGCCTCCGGCTTGTCCGAAAATAAAATTCACAACGAAGAACGGATTCCTCGTTGTGAATTTATCGTTTATCTATTGTACCAATAAAGGACTACTTTTTCAATATATTTTTTTTAGAGACTCCCGCCACGAAATCTTTCAGATAAAACGGCTCGAAATAAGCCACATCCTGAAACTCGCCGCGATCGAATGCTTCCTGGGCCAATCTTACCATTCCCCGAGCCGACGGCGCCACATGACAATAAGCCAAATTAGGCAATCCTATGATATCCTTGCATTTCGCCGCTCCATTGCCAAAAATGACAAAATGGGGAACATTCCCGTATTCGGAGAACGAATCTTTTTCTATGACATACGCCTTCACATCGGCCAACGCACGGACGGAAGTATCGAACAAGCCCGCATACACTTCCATCCGACGAGCATCGATCATTGGGCACAAGACACTGCCTTCGATACGGTCTATATCGAGTAATCCTGCATCATAATCTTCGAGCGCGGCCACGGCCAACGATTGCAACGATCCGACTGCAATCAGCGGCACACCACAGGCATAGCAAATTCCTTTTGCCATGGATACACCAATGCGTAACCCTGTGTATGACCCCGGACCTTCCCCTACGGCAACAGCATCCAGCTCATCAGCAGAAAGACGATTTTCTTCTAGAATCTCCTTAATGAACAATGCCAGATTCTGCGCATGGTTTCTTCCTTCTTCACTTTCTCGAAGAGATATCAGCCGACCGCCTTTCGCTAAGGCTACCGAACAGATATCAGTACCCGTCTCAATCGACAAAATTAACGACATGCCAATCCGTTACCTCGATCTTTTCGGTTCGATATTGGAATTGACGCTTACCTGACGTTCAAAAGACTGATCCAAAGACAAGAAAGTTTCCGTTTGAGAAACACCGGGAATTTCCTGAATAATATTCAGAATCACATTCATCAAATGCTCATTATCCTTGCAATACAATTTGATAAAAACAGAATATTTTCCCGTAATGAAATGGCATTCGACAATTTCAGGAATACTTTTCAAAGACTCGATCACGTCATGATAAAAATTCGACTGAGAAATCTGAATACCCACATAAGCACACACATCGTTACCTAATGCTTTAGGGTCGATCTCCAAACGAGAGCCGGTAATTACGCCCCCTTCCTCCAATTTTTTTACGCGCTGATGAATCGCCGCTCCGGAAATACCGCACTCGCGTGCTATTTCGAGGAAAGGCATACGCGCATTACTAATCAAATGTCTTAAAATCTTTTGATCAATTGTGTCTACGTTATACTTTGCCATTATAATATATATTTAATGAATTTGGGGGTAAAGATATGAAAAAAATTGTTTACTAACAATCTTTCAATAAAAAAATATTATTTCTAACAATATAACACCCTTTTTTACCGAATGAAAACCAAAAAAGCAATCGCCTTTCCATTGCGATACGATAAAAAACGCGTATGCCATACGAAAGGACATACGCGCTTTTCATTATATCGAATAAAACACTGTTATTCAATAACTTTCAATTTTTTCCCTACCTTTACGAACGCAGCAATGCACCGGTCCAGATGCTCCTTTTCATGACCGGCGGAAACCTGTACCCGGATACGGGCTTCTCCTTTGGGAACCACCGGATAATAGAAACCGGTAACATAAATGCCTTCGTCCAACAATTGGGCGGCAAATTCCTGGGACAGCCGGGCGTCGTACAACATAACCGCGCAAATAGCCGACTGAGTAGGTTTTATATCGAACCCCGCCTGAAGCATGCCTTTTCGGAAATATTCCACATTGGCATTCAGTTTATCGTGCAAAGCATCCGATTCGCCCAACATCTTGAACACTTCCAGCGAAGCACCCACAACTGCCGGCGGAATAGAATTGGAGAACAGGTAAGGGCGGGAACGCTGACGCAACATGTCGATAATTTCCTTTTTCCCGGTGGTAAATCCTCCAACAGCTCCGCCGAAAGCTTTGCCCAAAGTGCCGGTAATAATTTCGACTTTTCCTCTCAGCCCGAACAACTCGGTAACGCCCCGCCCCGTCGCACCGACAACTCCGGCAGAATGGCATTCGTCCACCATGACCATAGCGTCATATTTTTCCGCCAGCGCACAAATCTTATCCAACGGCGCCACATTGCCGTCCATAGAAAAGACCCCGTCGGTAACGATAATGCGGAACCGTTGAGCTTGAGCCAGCTTCAAAGCCTCTTCCAGTTCATTCATATCCGCGTTCGCATACCGGTAACGTTTGGCTTTGCAAAGACGCACTCCGTCGATAATGGAAGCATGGTTCAGGGCGTCGGAGATAATAGCATCCTGTTCGGACAGCAAAGGTTCGAACACCCCCCCGTTCGCATCAAAACAAGCCGCATACAAAATCGTGTCCTCCGTTCCGAAATAATCGGCAATCGCCTTTTCCAACTCTTTATGAATATCCTGCGTTCCGCAAATGAACCGGACCGACGACATGCCGAACCCTCTTTTGTCCATCATTTCCTTAGCGGCCTGAATCAACCGGGGATGATCGGACAATCCCAAATAGTTGTTTGCGCAAAAATTCAATACATCAACGGTATGATTTACCTTGATATCCGCCTTTTGGGGAGAAGTGATAATCCGTTCATTTTTATACAGGCCCGCTTCCTTGATAGAGGCCAATTCGGTCTGCAAATAAGTTTTAATTCCAGAATACATAATCTTGCAATTAAATTAGATTTCTGCAAAGATATGATAATCGAATATAATTATCACATCTTTTTGTCATATATTTTTCGTACAATGGAAAGGTTTTTGTATTTCCTATAAAAATCTTACGCAGGAACGTTGATCTGCCTGAATTCGTTTTGTTTCTTCATATCGAATCGAATAAAGACGCAACGGCCAAGAAACAGAAAAACAAAGCGACCATATATCATGAAAAAAGAGGTTAAAAACAAGGAAATACTGACTTCCCTGAAAGAATCGGGAGAATCGACCAAACAAATCATCCTGCACAAAGCCAATGAAATCATCAACAAGGCCGGCATGGTGGACTTTCGCATCGACACCTTAGCCGCTTCGTTAGGTCTGAGCCCCGGAAACATTACCTACCATTTCCCCAAAAAAGAAGACATCAGCAACGCGTTATGGGAATTGTGCAACCGGGAAATCACAGCGGCCACCGAACACTACATTACCCCATTGCTGGACGTGAAACAACTCTTTCTGTTCTACCGATTTCTGGTCGGCGTATTTTACAAATACAAAGGAATCGTCTGTTTTCGGATGGGAGACCTGGGGGTCATTCATAAAGGCATGAACGCCAACCGGATTTTCCGGAATACCGCCAAAGAACAATTCCAGCAAAACACGGAATACCTGATTAAAAACGGATACATGAATAAAATAAACGATCCGTTTCTGGCAGAAATGACGTTTTTGCTCCAATTCATGGGGATCGGCTGGTCAATCAATCATGCCGTCTCTTTTTATGCGGATAAAAAACTGCCGAAGAACAAGGGAAAAGAAAACGAAATCATCGCGAACAAATACGCCCATGTCATCCTCCGCCCGCTGACACCGTTCCTGACGGAAAAGGGAAAAGAACAATTGAAGGGCATTTCATCCATCACGCAATAAAAAACATTGGCCATGAAAAAAAACGAGCAAAATACCGCAAAAAATAAAAACAGTTCCACCCGCAACATCATCCTGACAAAATCGCTGGAGCTAATTAACTGCATCGGCGTCGTCGATTTCAGAATAGACAGCCTGGCTTCCAGTCTTTCTCTAAGCCCGGGAAATATTACCTACCACTTTTCCAGAAAAGAAGACATCTGTATCGTTTTATGGGAAAAATTTCTGAATAAACTGGACACGTACGACATCATGTTTTCACAAATGCTGGATTTGAAACAATCATTTCTGATTCTCCGCAGCATTTGCCGGCTGATATACGATTATCGCGGCGTAGTCATGTTCAGGGGCGGCGACATACGCACTATCGTGGATGACGAAACAGACCACCGTTCTTTCAAAAAACACATCCACCCGATTTTGAGCACAATCGCGACATGGCTTCAAACAAACGGATATATCAACGAATCAGCCGACGGAGACAAAGAGATTGAAAATACACTTCAAACGCTTATTGTCCGCTGGTGGATCAACCAAGCAGCCATCGAACAATCAGGCATTTCCTCCAGTCTATTGGTCAAAGAAACAAACCGTAGCACTCTATTGCTCCTGTTTTCATTTTATCCGCTTTTTACAGAAAAAGGTATTCGAGAATTCGAAGAAATAACCGAACGGGTAAAACAAAACGATATGGATATCTGAGTCCCTGTCATATTACCTCAACTACCGAGAAGAGCGGCCTTTCTATTTCCGAGAGACCGCTTTTCCTTTGTTTTACGCACCAAATAAAACCAGTCGAATATCCTTTTTCATAAAATATTCATAATTTTGCCCCCTGAAAATCTCCCGGTCCGCATACCGATCTTTTTTTGCCGTCTTTTGTCGCAAGACCTGCAAATCATCCGGATATCCGAACCGGAACATCAACCGCCTTTCCCCGTAAACCGGGAAAAAGCGAAACAAACAACGAACACAAATGAAAACCGAATAATCATGAATTGGATCAGCAATCTGTTCTTTGGAGAAGGAATCGCCCATACCGCGCTCGTTTTCGCCATTGTCATCGCACTCGGGATCATGCTGGGCAAAATAAAAATCGGAGGAATTTCTTTAGGAATGACCTGGATTCTATTCATCGGGATCATTTTCAGCCATTTCGGCATGAGAATAGAGCCCAACACCCTGCATTTCCTCAAAGAATTCGGCTTGATTTTGTTCGTATATGCAGTAGGTTTACAAGTCGGTTCCGGATTTTTTTCCTCCTTCAAAAAAGGAGGATTGACCCTTAACATGCTGGCTACCCTGATCGTGCTGTTAGGCGTAATCATTACCTATATTATTTATATGGTTACCGGGCTTCCCATTACCACCATGGTAGGCATTTTGTCCGGGGCCGTGACCAATACACCCGGATTGGGAGCGGCGCAACAGGCTTACGCCGACATGACAGGGACCAACGATCCCACCATAGCCTTAGGATATGCCGTAGCCTATCCGCTGGGAGTGATCGGAATCATCTTTACCATCATTATTCTTCGCTATATTTTCCGAATCAACCTCAGCAAAGAGCAGCAACAGGATGCCGGAGAGACCAACCAGGAACAACGGGCGAAACATCTCTCCGTCATGGTAAAAAATCCGGCATTATTCGGCAAGAATATCGCGGAAATAACCCGCTTGATCGACAAGCACTTTGTCATATCGCGCATATTCCATAACAACACCGTAGAAATACCCAATTCGCAAACAATTATCAAAGAAGGCGATAAATTGTTAATCGTAACCGCGATCAAGGATATTGACACTGTAACCGCGTTCCTCGGCCAAATCATCGTCATGCATCGCGCCGAATGGGAAAAACTGGACAGACATTTCGTCATCAACCGTTTAATCATCACGAAATCGGACATTAACGGGAAACGGCTCGGGCAGTTGAATCTCCGCATGAATTACGGCGTAAACGTTACCCGAGTCAATCGGGCCGGCATAGACCTGGTAGCCCAGTCGTCGCTGCAACTGCAGGTCGGCGACAAACTGACCATAGTAGGCACGCAGGAAGCGACGGACAAAGTAGCGGCCGTATTGGGTAATTCGCTAAAACAGCTGCACGAGCCCAACCTGGTTCCCATATTCATCGGTATTTTTCTGGGAATCCTGTTAGGCAGCGTTCCATTCATGTTGCCGGGAATTCCTCAACCCGTCAAATTAGGACTGGCCGGAGGTCCACTGATCGTGTCCATTCTCGTCAGCAAATTCGGTCCGAAATACAAATTAGTTACCTACACCACTGCCAGTGCCAATTTGATGTTAAGAGAAATAGGCATCTCTTTATTCCTTGCCGGAGTGGGATTAGGTGCCGGAGAGGGTTTCGTTTCCACCATTATCGACGGCGGAGGATATGCATGGATCGGCTACGGCGTCATCATTACTGTACTGCCGTTGCTGATTACCGGAATTATAGCCCGCGCATTTTTTAAAATCAACTACTTTACGCTCATGGGACTTTTAGCCGGCAGTACCACCGATCCCCCTGCATTGGCCTATTCCAACTCCACAGCGGACAATGACCTGCCCGCAGTAGGATACGCCACGGTTTACCCGCTGACCATGTTTCTGAGGGTATTATCGGCGCAGTTACTGATTCTGTTTCTGGCTTAACGAGAAAGTTTAAATAACGAAAACGAGGTGTCTAAAACAGCCTCTCATACTCTACCGGTTAGTTGTTCAAAATATACTACAACGCCAATCTCGCCTATTCCCTTCCGTCTGTAAAACTGGGCAGATTCTCCATCGCATCGCTGTTTTTGCTTTTTTTATCTCTATTACCTTCCACAACAACGACGAATTCCCCTTTCGGCGGCTTAACGGCAAAATGCTCCAACAATTCTTTTGCCGTTCCCCGCACCGTTTCTTCAAATTTTTTGGAAATCTCACGGGAAACCGATATTTGAGGTTCATGCAGGAAAATATCCCGAATCATTTCCAGTGTTTTCACAATCCGGTAAGGCGATTCGTAAAAAACAATCGTTCGAGGTTCCTGTGCCAGCTGTTGAAGAATTTTCTGTTTTCCTTTTTTTTGAGGCAAAAAACCTTCAAAACAAAACTTATCACAAGGAAAACCGCTATCGATCAAAGCGGGTACGAACGCCGTAGCCCCCGGTAAAGTTTCCACGTCTATTCCCTGAGCCACGCATTCCCGTACCAGCAGGAAACCGGGATCGGAAATTCCCGGCGTACCCGCATCTGAAACCAAGGCCACATCGTTTCCCGCCCGAATACGGTCAAGGATATGTCCGAGAATGCCGTGTTCATTGAACTTATGATAAGGCAATAATGGTTTCTTTATAGACAAATGATTCAACAATACTGACGAAGTCCGCGTGTCTTCAGCCAAGATCATATCCGCTGTTTTCAGCACTTCGACAGCCCGAAACGTGATATCTCCCAGATTTCCGATCGGAGTGGGAACAATAAATAATTTCGCCATGCGGACTACCCCAGCTTAGAAGTTAACGCATCGGCCAAAATAGCGACCGACGGACTGTTCAACTTTTCCGGGATAGTTTCCTGTATATACAGAATGGCTTGATCCAAATCCGTAAACTCATCCAACTGATGAAGGAACCGATTGGCGTAAGCCGTATCCGAACCGAACAAATCGGAGAGTACGGTCTGCAAATCGGAATGGCCGATGTACGTACTCAACGCCCCATCGTAACGATATCCCGATTCGGCAACGACAGACTCGTACAATTCACACTCTTTTCCCTCGACTTCCTCTTTTTCCGGCAAGCTGGAAATCTTATTTTCAGACACCTTTTCCGATACCGAAACCGATTCGGGGACATTCGTGGAAACCGGAGTCGGACAAGCGGCAACTGAAGAAATAAACGTATCGTCAAGGGTTTCTTCGTACAAACGGCGCAACTTATCCTGAATAAGATCGCGTTCCACGGCCGACATTGTTCCGCTGTGTTTATACGACAGGAACGTTTGCGATATTTGTTCTATCTGTTCTAATATCTTTGTTACCATACCTTTAACTATTTATTGATTTGTATATTAAAAAGTTAAAGATATATTTTTCGCCGGTAACCGCCAATAATCAGCCATAAAATTTTTATCTTTGGGACTCATAAATTCCTTTTTCTAAAAACCGACATGCAACAATACCACGACTTGCTACGCCGTATTTTACGCGACGGCGTACGGAAAAGCGACCGTACCGGAACGGGAACCGTCAGCCTGTTCGGACACCAGATGCGCTTCGACCTGGCCGAAGGTTTTCCCGTATTGACCACGAAAAAACTGCATCTGCGTTCCATCATACATGAATTGCTATGGTTTCTCGCCGGAGACACCAATATACGTTATCTGCACGACAATAACGTCACTATCTGGGACGAATGGGCCGATGTTTACGGAAACTTAGGCCCTATTTACGGATATCAGTGGAGAAGCTGGCGAGGGGCCGACGGAGAAACGATCGACCAAATCGCCCAAGTGGTAAAAGCCATCGAAACCAACCCGGATTCCCGGCGTTTGGTCGTGTCGGCCTGGAACGTGGCGGATATCGACAAAATGGCCTTGCCTCCCTGCCACGCCCTGTTTCAGTTCTATGTGGCCGAAGGAAAGCTATCCTGCCAGCTTTACCAGCGCAGCGCCGACGTATTTCTCGGAGTACCTTTCAACATCGCCTCCTACGCCCTGCTGACCATGATGGTCGCGCAAGTGACGAAACTGCAGCCGGGAGAGTTCATCCATACTTTGGGCGACGCTCATATCTATTCAAATCATTTGGAACAGGTAAACCTGTTGCTTTCCCGCGTTCCGAGAAAATTGCCCCGCATGCATATCAATCCCGAAATCACGGATATTTTCGGATTCCGGTACGAAGATTTTCAACTGACGGATTACGATCCTTATCCGAGCATCAAGGCTCCGGTAGCCGTATAAACAACGACAGCGATGGAAATAATAAAGAACATGTCAATTATTGTCGCGGTAGCGGAAAACGGTGCGATCGGGAAAAACAATGCCCTGTTATGGCATATTCGGGAAGACCTGAAACGATTCAAAGTCATTACGACCGGTCATCCGGTCATCATGGGTCGCAATACGTTCCTCTCCATAGGGCGTCCATTACCCGACAGAAAAAATATCGTGATCACACGACACCCGGAAAAAGAATTACCCGGCTGCCTGATGGCGGGTTCGCTTTCTGAAGCAGTTGCTTTGTGCAACCCGGAAGAAGAAGCGTTCGTAATCGGCGGGGCGCAAATTTACCGCGAAGCCATAAACCGATGCGACCGACTATATCTGACGCGAGTACACCGCTTTTACGAAGGCGATACTTTTTTTCCTGAAATATCAGCGGAAATCTGGCAGAAAACATGGCAGCAAACCTATGAAAAAGGAGAAGATTTTCCCTATTCCTTCTCATTCGAAAACTACATCAGGAAAACAGTATAAGCATATTCCGGAGAGATAATGTTCATTCCCTGCCGATTCTTCGTTACCCAAACGAAAAGAACGGTTTTATCGGCCAGACGGAAATTCCGGAAACAAAAAATGGGTAAGCTACTTATATCGCACCGCTACAACCGTTTACCCTTGCTATCTTCCGATCCTGGGGGATTCAACAGGAGCTGGTCGTATAAGACTTACCCGAATGCAAAGATAGGAAAAAAATCAAGGAGAAAAAAATTTATTCCCTAAATTTGCACACACGCGCAGACTAACGGCATGCGCGATATTCGTACTACAAAAATACCCGCATGAAAAAAAACAACAAAGGACTCTTCGGAATCTTGGGCACACTGCTCATCTTGTTCCTTACAGGCTTTCTGCTCGTCAACGGAGTCGCATATTACAGCTATGCTGTCAAGAAAACCGCATTGAAGGACGGAACGGTATTCATTCCCTCCTCTACTTCCTCCATCGAAGAACAGGCGGGCATACTGTTCCGGGAAGGGTTCATCCGGGATTCCGCAGAATACGTGCTGTTCGCAGACAAACGGGGATATGACAAAATCTATCCTGGGAAGTATACAATCCGGGAAGGCATGACTTACCGGCAATTGCTGGGAACCATCGGAGCCAATCGACAAACTCCGGTCAATGTCACGTTCAACAATATCCGCACTTTCGAAAAACTAGCCGCCGCAGTTTCCAAATACATCGAACCCGATTCCGCCGCCCTCGCGAGCTTTTTCTTAAATCCGAAGACGGCCCGAGAATACGGTTTTTCGCCGGAAACTTTCCTCGGCATGTTCATTCCCAACACTTACGAGTTCTACTGGGACACGACTCCCGAAGAATTTACCGGCCGAATGAAAAAAGAATACGACAAATTCTGGAACGACTCCCGCAACGACCAACTGGAAGAATTGAATATGACCCGGCAACAGGTTTCCATCCTTGCTTCCATCGTCATCGAAGAAAGCAAATACGAACCCGAAATGCCGCGAATCGCCGGAGTTTATATCAACCGGTTGCGCAAAGGAATGCCGCTGCAAGCCGATCCGACCGTGAAATTCGCTTTAAAAGATCCGGGAATCAAAAGAATATTATTCAAACATTTGGAGGTGGACTCCCCTTACAACACCTATAAACATGCCGGATTACCTCCCGGCGTAATCTGTATGCCGCCCATCGCGGCGATAGACGCCGTTTTGAATTACGAAACTCACGATTACCTCTATTTTTGCGCGGCGCCCGATCTGTCGGGAAAACATGTTTTTGCCAAGAATCTGGCCGCTCACAATGCGAATGCCCGAGCATACGCCGCAGCCCTGAACCGGCAGGGAATCCGGTAATTTTTCCGCAAAAGCGATAAAATTTCAAAAAACGATGGAGTAAATTTGGCAGGGACAAAAAAA
>CASDZK010000012.1 GCA_949286165.1 uncultured Alistipes sp. | reverse complement strand
GTGTGAAAAAAGGAAAATTTTATTTTTTTTGCGGGAAATGATGTTTATTGTAAAAAAAATCGTATATTTGTCTCTATCATATTCCAGACCCGTCCTGGGTCATGAATACACCTCCTCATTGCCGCTCCTGTGAAGGCTCGGCAAAATAAGGCTTTTTAATGTTATTTTTTATGTGAAAGACGGGGTAACGGTTCTGTTGCCCCGTTTTGTTTTTGTCCGGTTCGGAAAATCGCGACCGGACCGGGTTCGGGGCTTTGAATCGAAAATCGGACGATTTTACCTGCGAACCGGTTTCGGAAACGGGGCGTAGGAGCAGGGGCGAAAAGGCCGGAATAGACGATGGCGGTACACGCTGTGCAATCAGAAACTTTTTTCCCGGGAGACGGCGTCTTCGGCATTTTCCTCCAACCAGGCCGCAATGCGTTCCGCCGGCTCGTCCTTGCAGAGTACGCGGCGGCCGCGGCCGAGCAGATACAGACAGGGGGTCGCCCGCAGGTCGTACACCTCTCCGCGCGTAAGTTCCCGCTTTTCGTCGCAGCCGTTGATCCATCCCGCCGGATAGGTCGCTTCCCGCCACGGCGTTTCCGCCCCTTCCGTGCAGATGGCCAGTACAGTCAGCCGTCCTTCGCGCACGAGCCGCGATACGGCGGGCGATGCCGTCAGGTATTGCTCGGTCCGCCGGCAATCCTCGCAGCCGGGGTCGTGGAAGAACAGCAGCGTGTAGTCCGTGGAAATGTCCGACAGGCGGCCCCGGCTTCCGTCGTCGCGGAGGTACGCGAAATCCGCCGCTTCGCTTCCCGGACGGTTCTTGCGGACCCTCTCCAACCGGTATTCCGTCCGAAGCCTTTCCGCTTCGGAAAGAAGGGAGGAACCCAGCAGGGTTTCCAAAACGGACAGGTACAAGGTCTCGTTGCGCAAGGGGGAGTTGGGATCGTACAGGTATTTTTCGCTCAGGGCCGTGAAATGGGCGAACATGGGTTCGTTGGCCCCGGCCCGCTCGAACAGCAGGGCCACCGCCTCCCCGCTCTTGCGCGCGTGGGGCAGAATGTGGACGAAGTCGGCGAAAGCCTGTTCCGTGATTTCCGGTTTCCGGATCAACGAAGTGTCGGCGAAATCGAAAAGGTCCCAGTAGTGCGTCGCCAGAAAATCGGCCCGGTCGGCCGGAACCGTCAGCGAATCGGGAACTTCCGGCATGCGGAAGCCCGCCTGCGTCTCTTGCCGCGCTTCGTTCTCTTCGGCCGGGCGGACGCCTTGTCGGGCGCACCCCGCCGCTGCCCAGCAGAGCAGCGAAATAAAAAAGATGTTCCTGTTTTTCATGGGTGTTTTTTTGGGGTTCCGACCGGCTCCGGAGGTTCCGGAAATTCGTTGCGTGCGGTTCCTCCGGGCATTTCCGGAACGTTGGCCGCCGATGGACCTTGCCCCTTGCCGGCCGTCGGTCGGACGCGGCGGCGGACTCGTTTATTCCTCCGTCAGGGTTATGTCCGGTTGCGCGAACAGGGCGGCCAGATTGTCCAACGGACATACATACGCCGTCCCCGCGGCGTCGGTGTAACGGAATTCCACCCGTTCGTCTCCGCTCCATGCGTAGTCGTATTCGCTGCGCAGCCGCAATTCGTAGCTGCCGTCCGCTTTGACGGAGACGGAACCGATGCGCGTGCCGTCGCGCGAACGTTCGAAGCTCACGAACGCATTGGCCGGAACCGCCGCGTTCCCGGCGCCGTAACGGATGGAGCCGCTGATCGGAAGGTTGCTTATCGTATAGCTTTCCGTGTCGAAAACGACGATTTCGGGGTCGGCGGAGATGACGATCTGTCCCGCACTCACGATTTTGGCGGTCTTGAACGGCAATACCTTGCGTTCGCCGGCTCTTGCGACCGAAACGCCGGGAGGCGTCAGCGTCCAGTGGTCGTCCTCCGCATCGCGCGATTCGTCCACAACGTAAACGAATCTTCCGGGCGTGGCGGGGTCGGCATAGAACTTTTCTTTGGGCAACCAGTCGGGTCTTCGCGCTTCGTCAATCTCTAACATCGGCGCGTCGATGAATACGCGGAACGACGTGCCGAAGGGGTCCGGCGCTTCGCCGTCGGCGGCAAGGAACGCGGTAATGTCGAACGCCACGTCCACCGGCTGGCCGTACAGGTAGCTCCACGCCTGTTCCTTCTCCGTCTTCCCGTTCAGGGCCGACGCGAATTTGAACGGGTCGTAGTTCGCCAGTTCGAAGGTTACGGAACGGTAGCTGTTTCCGGCGTAGTTCCCGCTCCCTTTGACCGAGGCGGAACCGGACTGGTTCGACGCGATGCGCACCACCTCTGCGCTGGCCGGGGTGTTGGTGTACATGTAGATCGTGTACCGCTGCCCGCCCGGAACAAGGGGATAGAATCCGTAGAGCCGTCCGCCCGTTCCCCAGGAGGCTTCGTTCACGGCCACGAAGCGGCATTGGGCCGTCGCACCGGGAATTTCGTCTTCCGGATAGTCGCTCAGGTATTGGGAATAGAGCAGGAATTCATCGTCCGGCGAACCGTTCATCGGGGTCTCCCCGTTGTAAGTGCCCAGGGTAAAATCGACTCGCGCCCGGATTTTCCGGGGAACCAACCGGTAGAGGATTACTTCGTCGTCGGCGAACTCGCTTCCTCCCTGATTGCCGTTAAACTCGCTCAGTCCTTCGATGTAAAGGTTGTATTGCGTGTCGTTGAACGTATAATTCTTCGATAACGTCTGAAAATATTCGGCCTCCAGCGTTGCCTGGTCTTCCGGCTCGTCTTCCAGTACGGTCCGGAAATAGACGCGCTGCACGCCCGGCCGGGAAACCGGAAAAACGTATTTGTATCCGATCGGGTTGCCGTCCCGGTCCATCACGTCGTTGCCGTATTTCTCGGGGTCGCTGATGCGGGTAACGGTTTGCAGCGTCATGCCCGATTCCGCCCGAACGTCGATGTGGTTGATGCTGATCAGTACGTCGAACGGGAAAAGCTCTTCCGGACAGCTTTCCGGAATGTTGAACATCAGGGTTACGTGCTGGTCCGCTTCGTTATATACCTCCGTGGAGATCCAGCAGGGGGTAAAGCTCTGTTCGCCGATGGTAATGATCTTTATCGTGCGCTGCAATTTCCCCTTTTTTACCAACAGGGTTCCTTCCCGTTTCTCCCGTCCGTTCATGGGCAGCAGCGAAAGGCCGATGGTGCCGCGTCCCGTCGCCGGGTCGTATTCCGTGTTCATTACCGGATAGGCCACGTCGTTGGACTCCGGGACCCACGTGACCTCGGGGGCGTCGCCCGCCGGAACGCCTTTCCCGTCCGACGTCGTGAAGGTATAGCCCGCTTCGTAGTCTATGCTCTGGTTTTCATTGCCCAGAATTACCACGGAGGTCCGGTCCACGGAGAGGATGTGTGTTCCGTCCATCACGCTCTGAATGTCGTCGGAAACGGATATCCATACGTTGTTGGCGGCCGCTCCGTTCAACGCTTCGGCAAACGTGGCGTAAGGGTAGGAGAGCGGGCCGTCCGCCCGGATCGTGTAGGCGTGGTTCCGCAGGATCGGCAGCGGTTCCTGCGTGTCGTTGTCCAGTAGCAGCACGCGGTAGTACGCGTCGGTTTCCTCGCCGTTGTTGCGGCCGTAGAGAATGACGCTGACCGGATCGGAGAGAAGGTTCTCGGTTTCGAACACGTATTCGTAGGCGGCGGTGTTTACCTCTTCGATGCCGCTCACGCGGCCCGGCTCTTCGGGCAGGGTAATGTACTTTTCCGCTTCGGGCGTTTCGAACCAGTCGAACCGGGCGGTCTCCCGGTTATAGGGAACCATCGTCCCGAACGCGCTGGTGTTGCAGACGGCGAAGCCCGACACGGTAAAGTTCCCGTTGCCGTTTACGCTTATCCGCGCCTGGTTGCGCACCATGGGAATCGTTTTCGCTTTCATGGCCTCGACAATGGTCTGCCCCTCCGCCGCTTCGACTCGTCCCCAGTAGATCATCCGTCCCGACGAAGCCACTAACGTAGTCATTACCTGGTCTTCCGGCATGCCTAAGTAGTCCGTTTCGTTGAAGTCGTCCAGATTCTGGTTGGCGACGATGTGTATGAGACGGGTGTAATCGACCACTTCGGCCGAGAATCTGCCCGACAGGGCGTAGTCCGATTCGGCCGTATGGCCGGTAACGGTGGCGGTGGAGATGAACAGACCGTTCCGGTCGAAGCAGAACAGCCGTATGTCCTCCACTCCGGCGGCGTCGGGATCGACGGCCCGGGTCACTACCTCCGTCATTTCCGGTATGTCCATGCCGAAATCGACCCGGACGTATCCCTCCGGAGCCGAATCTTCCGGCCGACCGGGCAGCGGTTCTTTCGAGCATGCCGACCACACTCCCGCCGCCAACAGCAGCCATACGGCCGACCGTTTCATCATTCGTCGCATCGTATTTCTCGTCATTTTCATTCCCTTTCTGTTTTTCGGTACGGATTCGGGTTTACTGTTCGGGCATGGCGTCGTCGTACATGTCGCGGATGCAGCGGATGGCCCGGTCGCTTCCTCCGCTATCCGTTTTCGGTACCAGCCCGCTCGCGCTCCAGTACCGGTCGCCGGAAAGCACTTCGTCCATCGCTTCCGAGTCGTACTGGTATTTGTAGATGATTTTTATTTCCGCCTCCGTCGGCAGCCGCCAGTCGTCGTAATAGCCTACCGTGCCGTCCTTCTTTCGGTAGGCTTCCACGTATTTGCTGCAATGGTCGGCCGCCGCTTCCAAATAATCGAATGGTAGCACGGCTCCCAACTGGGAAGCTAACATGAAGGAGGGGGAGACCAGTTTCGCGTTGTTCTCGTCTCCGGCCGTATATCCGTTCGCATCTAATTTCGGGCGTCCGAGCGTATATTGGTCGGAAGTGGAGGTTATCAATACGTGATACATGCGGGGATTAGACAACCCGCTCGCATTATCTGTCCCTCTTTCCCAGGAAGAAAATATCGACCATCTTGCCCAATAATAATATTGAATGGTTCCGTTTTCATAAACTTTCGACCTGAAATCTCCGCCGGGCGGTATCCAAGTCAAAGAGGAACTTTGGTTGTATGTCCATCCGGTCCATTGATTGTTGTTTTGGGCAATCGACACCCCTCCGATTCGTTCCGATCCCATGTGTTCGTATGTGGTAATATCCACATCCGTTCCATTGTTCCCGAAGTCGCTGCGGTACGAGTACCATCCCGTCACGAACGTAATGTAGTCCAGCGGATATTGCCGGATGAGCACGGTTTCGGAAAGGGTGTCCCGGTTGGTAACCGTCACTTCGATATTCCGCAACAGGTTGTTCTTCGGCTTCTCGCTGCGAAAATCGATCCGGCCGTTCAGCCCTTCTCCCGTCGCCGTAATTTCCGGCCCGTTATCCGTATTTATCTGGTCCGTAATATCCACTTCCTCCCCGAACTTGTTCGTGTACCACACTTTGGTTACCTCTATTTTCACGTCCGTCGAGGAGGCGAACGTGATCGAGTTGTCCGAATCCTCGTCGTGCAGCTCCAGCTCCTTTTTGTTCAGTTGCAGATATGCCGGCGCGTCGCCCGACCCGCCGATCCCGATTTCCGTTTCCGTCCATTCTTCCACCTCGTAGCGTATGTCGTCTAACAACACCGGTTCCGAAGGGTTGTCCGCGCCGGGATAGCCTATTTTTACCCGTACCGTGTATTGGGTGTTCCGTTTCAGCCCGATCGACGAGCCGTCGTTCTTGCCCACCGGAATCTTGTAGTAGTTGTCCGTGTGCAGGGTGGCTTCCGACGCCCCTTCCGCCGTGTAATAGACGGGGATGCGGACCACGAGGTACGTTTCGTTCTCGGCCAGCGACGCCGTCGTCCACTCGTGGCTGTACGTGTAGGTGGTCAGGTCGATCGACTTTTCGTCCGTCCGGCGCATGTTGAATCCGGTGGGGTCGGTGCGTCCCGTCAGGGCGGGAACCGTGGCCAGTCCCGCCTCCGCCAGCAGCCGGGTGTCCGTCCGCATATTGACCAGCGCGTAATTGTATTGGATGAAAACGGGCTGTTCCGGCCCTTCCCCGTCCGGGTCGTGTTCGCCCTGGGCCGGAAAACGGATGGTCTCTTTGGCTTCCGCCTCTATCTTCAGTTTCGCCGCCGCCCGCCGCAGAGTCACGGCCAGTTCCGTGTCCGTATTGGTTATTCCGTCATTCAGCACGACGTCGGTTTTCGAATCGTCTCCGCCCAGGGGATAAGCCGTCCCGTCCATCAGAAAAACGGCGGGCAGGTTCGAATCCGTTCCCCCCTCGTTCGCCCCGGTCAGGTAAATGTTCGGCGTGTTTTCCACAAGGCTTTTCAATGCCTCCAGATCGCTTTTGTTCTCGAAATCGGCGAACCGTTTTCTCGTTTCGGACGAGCAGTTGGCGATCAGGTAAAGCCGGTATTCGGCCCCCTGCGCGAAATCGCTTTTCTTCCGGGCCAGCGTCAGCCGGTTGTTCGCCGAAGCCGAATAGTGGCCGTAATAGACGCAAGCGCCGCCGTCTGCGGGGAAAATGAAAACGTCCAGGTCGGACACTTTCGCTTCCGCTCCTTCGCTGGCGGAACGGGTCCGGAGTTCCGAACTCGTGAAGCTGAGTACGACGCGGTCCGCCCCGGCGGCGATATCGCCGTCGGGTTCCCTGTCTTCTTTGCCGCAACCGGCCAATGCCGCCGCACCCAGCAAAAACAGCATGATGTATCGTATTTTCTTCATAATCCGTATTCCTCCGTTGCGGTGTGTTTTATCCGTTGCCGTTCAAGGGCGGCGGAACCTGTTTTATCCGGATGTAGCTGACCGACCGGTTCTCCTCCGTTTCCGCGGCGTTCCATTCGAAATTCCGGTTGATGAGCAACAGGTCGTCCTGGTTCTCCCATGTCGGCGCCGCAATGCGCAGCAATCCGTCGGGATTGGGCGAGGCGGCGTCGTATTGCCGCGTCGGGACGACGTAAATCCGGTAAACCTCGTTTTCCGACGATACCCAGCGGGTGTTGTCGTCCGTGATCTCCTCCGTACTGCTGAAAATGCGCAGCTTGTAATCGCCGCCGCTCACGGAGGGAACCCAGTTGCGGCCGGCCGGCTGCGTCATGGTAAATTGCAGGCAGAAGGCGCCTTCCAGTTCGTTGTCGGCCGAATAGTAAACGTCGGTCGAATAGTCGTCCGCGTCGAGCGGGGCGCAGGTGTAGGTCGGGTAGTCCACCTCCAGCGCCGTCTCCTCGTCGTCCCAGTCCGCCACGGTATAGGTCACGGTAACGGCTCCGCCCGTTTCCACGGTGCAGAACACCTTGTAAAAGCAGTTGCGTTCGATGGCGGGCAGATATACCGACTTCTGTTTCGCTTCGCCCGCCACGGTGTAGTCCACCGACAGAATGTTGCCCCGGTAAGTCCCGTTCTGGTAGCCGGCATCCTGCGGCGCGTCGGGATTGTCGGAACCGTAGAGGTTCTCGAACAGGTAGTAGGGGTGGTTGCCTGTGTCGTAATGTGCGGGGTCCGTGTCTCCGACTGTCGTCACGGCCGTGATTTCCCGGTCGCCGGAAAAGATCGAGAAGGGCAGGTTTTCCCATCCTCCCGCCTGCAACCGGGTTTCGTCGGGCGGCAGGCAGTAGTTCCGCCGCCGTCGGCCGTCCGGTTGCAGGGTCAGCCCTTGCAGAAAGAGAGTCCCGTCATTGTCCGGAGCTTTGGCGAGATAGACCCCGAGCCGGGCCACCGCCCGTTCCAGGGTCAAATCCACCGTTGTCCCTGTCGGCAGATGCCCTTCGTGTCCCGGTTCCGTCGATTCGGTCCCGTCGCCGTCCAGGGCGATTTCCACCTGCCGGCGTACCGCCGCCATGGGCAGGTGCGGCGTAGCGTGTTCCCCCTCCGCTACATGTTCTATTTCGGTAAAATAGCACTCTTTCAGTTCCGCCAGTGTCGTGGATGCCGAGAATCCGGGAAAGTCGGAAGGAAACGTCACGGCATGTTCGTTGGCGATCACGTAAAAATCGAGCGTCTGCGATGTTCCTGTGGTCCGCACCTTCACGTCCATCACGAAGGTAAAGGTGCCGTCCGTGCCGAAGGAGGGGGCGTCGGTGTAATAGTATCCTGCCGGTTCTTCTCCGTCGAAGGCATATACCCGCAGCGAGACCACCTCCCGTTCGGAGGCCATGCCTTCGTCCGTGTCGGAGGCGGCGCGGGTTCCCACGTTCATCTGCAGGGAGACCGTTCGGTGTTCCTCTTCCGAAACGCCGGAGTCGTTCTTGGCGCATCCGCCTCCGGTCAGTCCGAAAGCCGCGGCCAATAGCGTTGCTCCTATTTTCGTCCGTATCGACATAGCTTTATTTCGTCCTTTTTATTTAAAATTCCGGTTTGATTTGTTGTATGTACCATTGCGGAACCGATATTTTGACGCCCACCGAACTGAATTCGATGCGGATGGGGATCATTACCTCCTGCCGGGAACAGTCGATGATCGGGTTCGCCGCAAGGAAATCGGCCAGATTGACCTGCGCCAGCAGCTCGCCCGCGGCGGAACGGACGCAAATGTCCACCGCTTCATGGTTTTCGTGCCGCATGAGGTTGGTCCGGGCGGTCATTACGCCCGCTTCGTATTCCGTTTCCAGCACGTAATCCGCCGTTTCGTCGCATATCCGGTTTTCGAAGTCGGTGCAGGTGGATACGCCGCACGCCTCTATCGTCAGCGGTCCGGAAGCCCGTACTTCGGCATTGGCGATCCCCGCCACTTCCACCGACAGGTCGTAGTGCGAACTGGCGAATTCGGCGGTTTCGGTGCGGTCCTCCCCGGTTACCGGAAAGAGCAGCGACGCGTGGTAGAGCGAATCGTTTCCGGAAACCCTCTGCCCTCCGAAGTAATCTTCCGACGCGAAGACGATCTGGTCGAAATCGCAGGTTTCGAGTCCCCGGACTTCCGTATGGTGCGTATTGCCGAGGCATACGATCCGGTAGTCGCCCGGAGCGAGCGGCGGCAGTTCGGCCGACCGGGCCGCTATCTGCGCGGCGGATAGCTCGCCCGAATATACGCATTGGTTGTTCCTGTCGAAAACGTACAGTTCCGTTCGGCAGATCTTGTCGTTGAAGATTTCGGTCGTGCCGTCGCCTTTATAGCTGAGGAGCAGGGTGTTGCGACTGTATGCGTCGTCGTACACGCATTCGCTTAAATCCTCACGGATACAGGCGGCGGAAAGAGTTCCTGCCAACAATATGCCCCATGCGATATTCGAAAATTTCATTGTCCGTTGAATTTTTTCGGCCGTTTTTGAATCGGGTTTCATGGCGTTCGGCTTATCGAAACAGTATGCAGATGTTTTTTCGCCTCGGCCGTCGAAATGGTTCGTTGAATGTTTTTATCGGTTAAGAGAGAAAGAGGGGCGAAACCTCCCGGGAGGTTTCGCTACCCTCGTTTGCAGAGATTAATTACCGAAATCGGGCGTTACGGAATGCACCTTCCATTGAGCTACCGTCACGGTTACCTTCACGCATTTTTGCGGATTGCTCAGGTCGCTTTCTTCATCGAACGTGAAGTTGACCTTGTAGATATGGCCCGGCTGGAATGAAGCGACGGGAGAACCCGATTCAAGAAACCTTTCGGTTTTCAGGTAGAGGGGTTCGTTCACGCCGCCTTTGGTTCCGGTCAGTCTCAATACCAGTTCGGGTTGTTGGGTACTACTCGGGAAGAAATGATAGATCAGATATTGGTCCGTATTCGTTACCGTCTTCCCGTTTTGTGCGGTTAGCGTGATATTCAGGTCGTCGTTGTGCCAGCCGCTCGTCAAACCGTTGAGGAACGGCCAGACGGTTGCATCGGTAACGGAAGCGTGATTGAGGTTCCCCTGTACGGTGTTCGATAACCCATTGAGTTGGGTGTAATAGCAGTTCAGGGCCATTTTGTTCAGGGTAAACTGGCTGTATGTCGCCGGGTCTCCGAAAGTGCAGCCGAATTGTTCCACTTCGATTCGGGCGATGCGGGGCAGCAGATTGACTTCCGCCGTATAGAGGTTGTGGTTGGGGTCGTCGGTAGCTGCGCTGGTGCTGAGCGTCAGCGAATTGTCTGTGCCGTAAAGGGTCAGATCTTCGTGGTCCTGTTCGTCGTCCAGAGCCAGTACCTTGTCCAGATCGGCCCGGGTCGTTATCGAGGAGTAATCCGCTTCCGTCACGTTCCCGATGACAATGACCTCATTGACTTCGGCGGGCAGGAAGTGGAACGTCTGGGTCAGATTGCCCGATGCATTGCTGATGAATTGTACGGCGTCGTCCGTTCCGTTGGCCTGCTTTGCCTTATGCAGGTTGATTCCGTCCGAAAAGAACACGTAATAGTTGTTCAGCTTTACCGGAGTGTTGTCGGTAATGGCGCTGCCTGTGCCGCGCGCTTCGGGGGTTACGTTCGACAACGTGATGGTCACGCTTTTGGGCGCGGTGTCGCCGGGCTGTCCGGCGGAATCGTCCTTGCTGCAAGCCGCCAGCCCCAGGGAAACGATGGCCGCCCATAACATGGTCTGTTTCATTTTCATAACGTTATAAATTTAGAATGATTGATAAGTTTGTTCTCATTTCAGTTGTTCGAGGTTCCGCAGGGGAATTTCGCCCTGCCCCGCCTCTACCGCCTTTTCGAACCATTCGATCGCCTCTTCCTCCCGTTCGAGCATCATGCAGCAGACGCCTATCGGGTTCCAGGCCCGTTCGTCCGTCCGGTAAGGCTCCAGTCTCTCCAACGCTTCGGCGTAGCGTCCCGCGCGGATGTCGGCGTTGGCCGCATTGACGGCGTCGGCGGCCCGGTCGCCCAGTACGTCGTAGTAGAGCGCGATGTAGCAGGCGTTACGGAGTTCGGGGTAGTAATGACGGAGCAGGTAGGCGTAGGGGCGTCCTCCGTCCAGTTTCCGCAACGCCCGTTTCCGCGCTTCGCCGCTCTCGTTGTCTATGATGTCCAGCACCGCCTGCCGGAAGGGCAGGTCCGACGCGGCCACTTTCTGCCGCAGGCCGTCCCAGTTTTCCACGCCGTTGATCAGCTCGAAATCCTCTTCCTCCAGTTCCGGAACCCGGCTGCGGATGTAGTCGCGCAACGCCTCTACGCGTCCTTGTCCGAGCGAGGCGTTGAAGGCCTCGCTCCCTTCCGGAGAGGCGAATCCGGTAATCTCCACGCCGCTCAGCCGCAGGGTGTCGAGCCCTTCAAGGCCGCGAATGCCTGCGATGATCTTGTCCAACGCGGCCTGGTTCCCGTATTCGGTCAGCAGCAGTTCGGTTTTCGACACGGGAAAAATGACTTTTATTTCCTCCCGGTCGAAGTTCCACCGTTTGCGCGCATCCACCACTTCGAATTTCTCCGGTTCGGCGGGACGGTCGGAAAGGTAGGGGACCGGAGCGACATAGACGGGAATCCGTTCCGCCACGACCCTGTCTCCGTCGTAACAGTCGCATCCGCAGCCGATCGTCCGGCAGGCGATGCCCAACGATGCCGTGCGCATCCACCGCTCGTAAGGCGCGGCGGCGAAATACCGGTACGGGGTGCCTTCCATCGTCTGGCGGGAAGAGAGGGCCCAGCGGGGATTTCCGGCCAACGCCTGTTCCTGTCGTTCCCGTTTGTAGCGGATTTTGCCGAACACCTCCACCGGCGGCAGCCGCAGGGTGTCCGTTCCCGCATACAGATAAGGGGTCACTTCCGTCTTGTAACGGTTTTTCAAGGTTTTGGGCGTCGTTTCCAGTTCGAAACGCACCTCCACGTCGCGTTTGTTCCGCTGCACCGATTCTTCGGCGATATCTATATTTTGGGCGAAGAGCGAAAGGGGCCCTGCGGCTGTCAGTAACAGCAGTGTCAAACCTTCTTTCATACGGCAAGGGTTATTTGATCATGTATATTACGGAAAGGCCCGCTTTGGTAGGGCCGAAATAGTGTTTGTTCCGGTCGCCGCGGAACCGTCCGCAAGTGGCGCAGTCGTACCGGTCGTAGTTCGTATAGACGTAGCCGAGCCCCAACGTGGCCTCTAAGTTCCACCGTTTGCCCAGTATCCACGCGTAGCCGTAGGAGAGGCCGACGCCCGTGGCCCAGCCCTGATAACGGTAATGGCGGCTCGAAGGCCCCCGGAACGGGAGCCGGATGTTGCTGAAATTATAGAAAGCGTATCCGCTGTGCAGACCGAAAAAATGGCCTTGAAACCGCTCGCAGAGCCAATAGCGGAATTCGGGCATGACCAGCCAGTGCTTGAGTTTCCGGTTGGCTTCCCGGTTCAGGGTCCAGGGGTTGTAGCCTCCGGAGATGTCTAAGGTCGTGCGTTTTCCCGTGCCTATCTCCAATCCGAGGTTCGGGGTGGAGGTGGCCCAATACAGCGCGTTGCTTTTAATGCCGAATTTTTGTCCGTACGTTTCCGTAACGCTCCAGGTACAGATAATCAATAAGGTCAAAACTATTTCGACGGGCCGGACGCCATGAAATTGATTCCGATGGCCGGGGCGAAAAATGGCCGAAGATAATTCGACGGTTCTGCAAGTATGTAAAATTCTGTCCATTGCGCTCCAAATTCGATTGATTCCCAACTAAACAAAATATTTTACCCTTTCGGTAGATCGCTTTGCAAATATGATTCCATATTGCTCTTTCGTTTAAACGTTGGATAAAACAACAGTTTATCGAGGCAAAGATACGAAATATCGTATTCAAAAGGGAAAAAACGATTAATATATTTTTATTCAAATATTTATAAAACCGATACCTTCCGCAGTTCCGATTTAAAAGATTGTTTTTTTCGGCATAGGTTTTTATCCAACGTTTAAATCGTGGGAAACCGCAATGTAACTTGTTCTGTGCAAGTGAAATAGATTCGGATGAAATGAAGTGTCTTTCGTCGGCGAAAACTTTTTCGGGGAAAATTAGGAAAATCCGCCGACGAATCGGAAAGAATGACGGATTTTTTGTGTTTTATTCTTGGCTGTCAATCCTTTATCCCCTTGTAGGCCGGTATCGGCGGTTGCTGTGAAGGGAACGGTTCCGGCGGAATCGGGGAGGTATGGAAAATCTTATTTTTGTTGATAAAAAACTATATAATCCGTGTGTTTTCATAAAAAATGGAAAATAAACCGGCCGTGTCCGAAAAATTTCGGCGGTCGGCTTTTTTATGGGAGGGAGAGGGGAGGGAGGTTTTCGGTTCGGGGTCCTGAACCGGGCGCAAGCGATGACCGGAGCGGGAAATAGAGAGGAAATTTCGACGTTTTTACCTTTCGACCAAAGCGGTTTCGTTTTTTGCGATTAACTTTACGGCATGATGTACCGAACCGAAATAATAACCGCCTCCGTGCTTTCCGCCCCCGATTATGTCCGCGCTTTCCGCGATGCGGAGCGGTTCGCGGTCTGTTGCCGGGCCTGCCCCGATTACGGGCGGGTGTGGACCTGTCCGCCGTTCGGTTTCGACCCGGCGGACCGTTTGCAGAGGTTCCGTTGCCTGTATGTCGTCGGGACGAAGGTGTGGTTGGACGAGGAACTTCGCCACGCCCCTTCCGATGCGGTTTCCCAGCGGGAAATTTCGGTCCGGATTTTGACGGAGGCCCGGCGGGGCATGGACGAACGTCTGCTGGCTCTCGAAACGGAATATCCGGGCAGTCTCGCGTTTTTCGCGGGAAGCTGTTCCGTTTGTCCGCGGGAGCGGTGCACGCGGCGCAACGGAGAGGCATGCCGCTATCCCGGCCGCGCCCGCTCGTCGTTGGAGGCTTACGGGTTCGACGTCTCGCGCACCGCTTCGGAAATCCTGGGCGTCCCGTTGAAATGGAGCGAAAATTTCGTCCTGCCCGAATATTTCCTTTCCGTGGGCGGGTTGTTCGCGGAACGGGAGATTCCCGCTTTCGCCGACCGTTTCGGCTCTGTCGGAAGGGGGTAAAACGCCGTTTCTTCCCGTTTCCCGGCAACCGGTCAGATTCCCGCCGCTTCCCGCAACGCTTTCAGAATCCGTATGTCCTGTTCCCGGATTTTCCCGTCCCGTCCCGGCGGGCAGTTCAGAATGAGTATGTTGTCGTTTTTCGTGCATTGCCTGAACAGCGGCAGAAGCTCTTCCGCGGTTTTGAACTGCGTGTCTTCCGTATTGTAGAACCACCGTTGGCTGATGCAGACGGTCGATTCCCACGGCATGTAGTATTCGCGCCCGTCGTGCGTAAACACTTTCGGGTCGTCGTCGGCGGGCAGGTAAGGGTCGCCGAGGCGGAAATCGCTGGGGAAGTACCGGATGGGATAGCCTCTTCGCTGTTCTTCGGGCAGCACCGGGTGGGCGTCCGGATCGTCCGGCCGTCCGATGCTCCAGTTGACGCCTATCTGACAGTACGGTTCCCGCGACTTTATGGTCCGGTATATCGCATCGATCGGCCAGCGGTAGTTGGGCTTGGTCCAGCCGCCGTCGAACCAGAATTCCACGAGCGGGCCGTATCGCTGCGTGATGTCCATCAATTCGTTCAGTTGGTTCAGCATGTAGTCGTTGTAGGCCGCGTCCGCGTCCCGGTTTTCGGTGTCCGCGTTTGCTTTCCGGTCCCAGAGGGAGTAGTAGAGTCCCAGCCCGATACCGTGTTTCCGGCAGGCTTTCGCCACCTGTTCCACGACATCGGTCGGGTTGCCGGAGGAGGCCACGTCGTACTCGGTGTACCGGCTGTCCCACAGGCAGAATCCGTCGTGGTGCTTGACCGTCAGAATCACGTATTTCATGCCGGCCGCTTTGGCCGTCCGGACCCACTGGTCGGCGTCGATGGCGGCGGGGGCGTAGGAGGAAGCCGGTTTGGAACCGTCCGTCCACTCTTCGTTATGGAAAGTGTTGATGCCGAAATGGATGAACATGCCGTATTTCCGCGCGATCTGCCGGGCCTGCGCTTCCGACGGACGGGTGGACGGTTGCGGCAGCAGCGGGTCCGTTGCCGCGTCGTCCAGGACGTTGAATTCGTAGATGGAGGGAGGGGCGGTGGCTTCCAGCACCCTCAGCCGGATTTTTTCGGCGGAAAGGGGCCGGGGAAACCGGACGACCTTGCAGTCGCCCATCGGTTCGTCGTCGTAATAAACGGTCGTCCATCCGCCGTTCTGCGAAATGTCGATGGCGTACCGCCGTATCCGGTTGGTCCGGGAGTTGCTGAAGCCGTTCGCTCCGGCTTTCGCATCCTGGTATTCGAAAATAGAGATTTTGTCGAACGGCCGGTTCTTGTCGAGATTCACGGTCAGCACGGGCAGGGTGTCCGCCGAGGCCCAACGGGTCTTCATGCCTCCGTCCGTAGCCTGTTGCGGACCGTAGCGGAGCGTGTCTCCGTCATAGACCGACGTTGCGGAGGAGCGGGCGTGCAGGGAAAGCAGGGTTCCGTTCTCGGGCAGCGGCTTGCCGTATTCGAGGCCCAACCGTTCCTTCAGGGCTATCACGGCGTTGGCTTCGTGTTCCCGGATGCGTCCGGTCTGGTCGGGCGGCACGTTCACGACCAGCGTGTTCCCGTTGCCCGTACACCGGTAAAACAGCTCTTCCAGCTCGTCGAGGCTGCGGCAGGGCTCCGGTTCCCGTTTGGCGAACCACGTCCAGTATTTGCTCAGGCAGATGGTGTGTTCGAAAGGCAGGTAATAGGATTCGCCGCGGTGCAGGTACTGTTTCTTGTCTTCGATATGGGCGATTTCGGGGTCCCAGAGCCGGAAATCGCTGGGGAAATATTGAAAGTAGTATTTGTTGTCTTCCGTCATGAGGTCCGGATGGGCGTTGGTGCGTCCTCCCTCTTCCGTCGCGATGGTGTGGTTTACCCCTACGGCGCAATGCGGCTGGTGTTTCTTTATCAGCGCGTACACCCTTTCGAGGTTCCAGGCTTCCGGTTGCCGGTCCCATCCGCCGTCGAACCACATTTCGCACACCTCTCCGTACCCGGTAAGCAATTCCGTGAGTTGGGCGCACATGTAGTCCACGTACTTTTCCGGATCCGGGTCGCGGTAGGCGGGGGCGTTCCGATCCCACAGGGAGTAATAGAGGGCGAATCCGACGCCGTATTTCCGACAGGCTTCGGACACCGCTTTTACCACGTCGGTCTTTACGGGGGAGGAGGCCACGTCGTATTCGGTGTACCGGCTGTCCCACAGGCAGAATCCGTCGTGGTGCTTGGCGGTCAGTATCACGTAGCGGAATCCGGCGTCGCGGGCGGTCCTGACCCATTGGTCGCAATCCAGCGAGGTCGGACGGTATTGTTCGACGGGAAGGGTCCCGTCGGACCATTCCGTCTCTGCGAAGGTGTTGATGCCGAAATGGATGAACATGCCGTACCCTCGCTGTTGCATCAGTCTCTGGGTTTCGTTGGGCCGGTCGCCCGGCCGGAGTTCCTGCGCCGTGCAAAGAACGGAGCCCGCCAGCCATAAAAGGGCGGACAAAAAGAGTGGTTTCATGGTCGAGCGGTTTGAGGAACGGCGGGGTCTGCCGCCGTTGCGGTTTTATTTCGGGTTGTTTTTGCAAAGTTACTTTTTTGCCGGAGAAAACGGCCTTTCCCGTATCGGAAATTTCGCGGAACGGGCCTTCGTTGCTTTCGCTGTGGGACGC
>CASDZK010000011.1 GCA_949286165.1 uncultured Alistipes sp. | reverse complement strand
CCCCCACGGCGCCCGAAAGCGGTCCGGCGAAACTTTTTCGCGTTTCCGGGATCGTTCCCGGCCGGGAACCCGGTTGCCGACGGTTTAAAAATGCAGATAAAAATCGGCGGTCATGGCCCGGTAAGCCGCGCTGAAATCGTGCGAAATTTCGTTCTCTATCGCTAATTCGTGCAACACCGGTTCCTGCAGGGCGCGCTGCATGCGCAGCATGACCCGTTTGACAGGACGCCGGGGCGAGCTGCGGACGTCGATGCGTTCGACGCAGTAAAGTCCCTTCAACGCGGCTTGAACGATGAACAGGTTCGCCTCCTGATAAGGGAAAATGGCAAAAAAGGTGCCCTCTTTCTTCAGCAGATGCAGAACGCCGTCGAGCAGGTCGCGAAAAGGCAACAGCTCTGTATGCCGGGCTACCGTGCGCGTGAGATCTTCGCTCTTGAGCGATCGGATGAAATAGGGCGGATTGGAAATAATCACGTCGTAGCGTTTTTTGCAGTCGGCCGCATATTTCTGCAAGGAGACGGGATAAACCGTCAACCGGTCGCTCCACGGGGAGTTTTTGAAATTTTCCTCCGCTTGTCCGGCTGCTTCCTGTTCTATCTCTACGGCATCTACGGCCGCTTTGGAACATTGCGCCGCCATCAGGGCGATGATGCCGCAGCCGCAGCCGATGTCTAAGATACGACGGGAGGATTTGAGGTATCGCGAAGCCCATGCTCCGATCAATACGCCGTCGGTCCCGATTTTCATGGCGCAACGGTCATGATATACGGTAAATTGTTTGAACTTGAAATAGGTATTTGCCATAATTGTCTCGTTTTATATAGTTTTAGGTCGTTTCTTACAATAAGCCGTGTATGCCTGCGCCGAACAGGGCGAAGTCGAACCGGACCGGGTCGTCGGGATCGATGCCCCGCAGGGTGTCGGTAATCTCTTCCACCGCTTTCCAGTCGTTCTGTTTGCGCTTCATCAGTCCCAACATCCGTCCCGTCCGGGCGGTATGGACGTCTAACGGCAGGAAAAGGGCCGACGGCGGAATTTTTCGCCACAGGCCGAAATCCACGCCGCGCGTGTCCCGCCGGACCATCCACCGCAGGAACATGTTCAACCGTTTGCAGGCGGCCCCTTTGTCGATCGACGAAAGGTGTTTCTCGCTCCGTGCCGGGTGCGCTTCGGCGAAAAAGCAACGCCGGAAACGGGACAGCGCGATCCGCAGGTCGGCATGGCGGGCGTATTCCGACTCGAAAAAATGGCCGATGCCGCCGTGTTCGCGGTATATCCTGCGTAAAGCCGTCAGAAAACAGAGGCAGTCCGTGCCGTTGAACGTGCGGTGCGCGAATCCGGCCACTTGCAACAGTTCGTTGTCCGATGCTTCGGTCGTGAAACGAAAGGGTTCGTTCCCCATCAAATGCATCAGCCGTTTGGCGTTCCGGACAATCAGACGGCGGTTGCCCCAGGCGATGGTCGCCGCAAAAAAACCGGCGACCTCTCGATCGTTACGGTTCTGGAAACCGTGAGGAATCGATATGGGATCGTCGTCGATAAATGCCGGAGTATTGAACCGGTCGGCTAATTCCTGTAAATATTCGGTTATTTCGGAAATTACCATCTTTTTTCGTTTCGTCTTCCTTGCAGGGCGGGTTTCGTCCCGTATTGTCCGGAAGCCCCTTTCCCGGACAGGATCGTGTAGCGGTGGCAGCTGTTCCTATGCGTCCGTCTTTCGGGTAACATCCGCATGGTCCGGTTCATGACCGGTCGATCGTTTCTTCCGTACGGTATCGGACAGGATCGTACCGTCCTGCATTTCGATTTTTCGGTCGCACAGATCGGCAAAATGTTCGTCGTGCGTGACGATCAGGAACGTTTGTCCCGTGAGGTCGCGCAACCGGAAGAACAGTTCTTGCAATTCGGCTCTGTTTTTACTGTCGAGGTTGCCCGAGGGTTCGTCGGCCAGAATGACCGCGGGATCGTTAATCATGGCGCGAGCTATGGCGACGCGTTGCTGTTCGCCTCCCGACAGTTCGGCGGGTTTGTGTTGCAGACGGTGCGACATGTTCAGCAGTTCCAGAAGTTTTCGTGCCGCTTGTTCCGTTTCCGCACGGCTGCGGCCTGCAATGAAACCGGGAAGCATGACGTTCTCCAGTGCGGTAAATTCAGGAAGCAGATGGTGGAATTGAAATACGAAACCGATTTTCCGGTTCCGGAAAACGGATAATTCTCCGGTCGAGAGCCGGCCGGTATCCGTTCCGTCAATGGAAACGCTGCCCCCGTCGGCCGGAAGCAGTGTGCCGATGATCTGTAGCAGTGTCGTTTTTCCGGCGCCGCTGGCCCCCACAATCGCTGCTATTTCCGATTTCGGAATATACAGATCCACCCCCTTCAAGACTTCCAGCGCGCCGAAACGCTTTTTTATGCTGTTTACTTCAATCATCTGCGGACATAATTTCTCCAAAGATAGGAAAATTTTATCGGTTAAAACAAAAAAAATGTGGAAATAAATGAAAAAAAATGTCATATCTAACCGCCTGATATAAAGAAGTTCGGAATTTTAGGGAAGAAAAAAAGCGAGAAAAAGTTTTGAGAATTGTGTTTTAATCACTAATTTTGTCCCCGCCAAAAAGGAAGAATAAGCGTCTTTGTTTATGATTTTTTTGGTTATGGAGCGTAAGGCGCATAAGTTCATTGAAAGCATTAAAGATAAAAGAG
>CASDZK010000010.1 GCA_949286165.1 uncultured Alistipes sp. | reverse complement strand
ACCTGATTGCTGCTTTGGGGCAGGGCGATTTTCAGGGCGTTCGAGTTGATGAGCGTGGTCGCTACCATGAAAAACATAATCAACAGGAACATCAGGTCGGTCATGGAGGCCGATCCGAACGACGTTTCTACTTTCGATCCTCTTTTGATAGCCATTTCCGTAATGTTTTTATTCTTCGACGGGCTGGTTCAGGATATCCATGAATGCGATGGAGTTGGCTTCCATCTGGAACACTAACTTTTCGATTCGCTGCACGAGGTAGTTGTAGCCGAAATAGGCGGGAATACCCACGATCAGGCCGGCTACCGTGGTTACCATGGCGGTGTACATCCCGCTGGAAAGCAACGACATGTCCACCGATCCTCCGGCCTGCGCCATGTTCATAAAGGCTTCCACCATCCCCAATACCGTGCCGAGGAACCCGATCATCGGCGCGCCTCCGGCTATGGTGGCTAAGAACGGCAGGTTGTTTTCCAGTTTCGACACTTCCAGATTGGCCACGTTTTCGATGGCCGTATGAATGTCTCCCATCGGACGTCCCAGGTGTTCGATGCCTTTCTCGATCATCCGTGCGATGGGGGAGGGAGTGCTGCGGCACAGTTTCAGCGCGGCCGGTATCTGTCCGGCGTACATCATTTCCCGGATGCGGTTCATGAATTTCATGTCCACCGACGAGGCTTTCCGGATAACGGTAAATCTTTCCACGAAGATAAAGATGGCGGCGCCCATCAACAGGGCCAACGGGATCATCAACCATCCTCCGGCCAGAATCAATTCGCCCAACCCCATGGTTTCGGGGGCGGTTGCGGCAGCGGCGGCCGCCGGGTTCGATACTTGCAGTAACATAAGAATATTATAATCGGTTTAAAATTCGATTCGAATAAAACTCACAAATGTACACTATTTTCGTCAAACGGCAAACCTTGTTCCTGTCTGTGAATCGTTTTTTTTCAACGGTCGATAACTTTTCGATAACCTGTCCGCCGTTTGTTCGCCCGTTGTTCTTTTCTTGTCGCTTGGGAATATTCTTTTATTTACATGTTTTTGTCAATCATTGGGTTATGTGGAGTTTGCGTTTGTGGACCGTTGTCGGGCCGCCGTGTCGATATCTTCGGAATAGCGGTTTTCGGTTTGTTCATATCCTGGTTTTTCCCGCCTTGTCCGAAAGATATTCGACAGTTGTCGGCCGAATGTGTCGATAACTGTCGATAAGTGTTGATAACTGTCGGTCATTCCGAATCGCGTTCCGTTCGGCGGTTGGCCGGTTCCGGAAAGATACGCCTGGCTTCGCCCCTTTCGGTCCGTTCTTTTTCGTTCCCGTCTCCTGCGGTCCCCTTCCGGCCCTGTTTGTTATTTTACCTGAAAAAAGCTACCTTTGCCCGTAAAACCGGAATATTTATGTCAGATCAATCCATTCTGTCCAAGCTGGACGGCATTCGAGCGAAATTCGAGGAGACCGCCCGGCAGATATCGGATCCCGACGTCATGTCGGATATGAAGCGTTACGTAGCGCTCAACAAGGAGTACAAGGAGCTGATGCCCGTGGTGGAGGCCAGCGACAAATACCGCAATGCCGTCAGCAACCTGCAGTCGGCCAAGGAGATCCTTCAAACCGAAAAAGACGAGGAGATGCGCGAGATGGCCAAACTCGAAATCGAGGAGCTGGAACCGCGCATCGCCGAATTGGAAGAGGAAATCAAGCTGTTGCTGATTCCGGCCGATCCGCAGGACAGCAAAAACGCCATTCTGGAAATCCGCGGCGGAACCGGAGGCGACGAAGCGGCCATTTTTGCCGGCGACCTGTTGCGCATGTACGTCCGTTTCTTCGAAAAGAAGGGGTGGCGCTACGAAATTACCTCCGAGAGCGAAGGCACTTCGGGCGGTTATAAGGAAGTGGTGCTGAAAGTGATCGGCGAAGGGGTGTACGGCGTGTTGAAATACGAGTCGGGGGTGCACCGCGTGCAGCGGGTCCCGCAGACCGAAACGCAGGGGCGCGTGCATACCTCCGCCGCTTCGGTGGCCGTGTTGCCCGAAGCGGAGGAGTTCGATATCGACCTGAAGATGGACGACATCCGCAAGGACACTTTCTGTGCGTCGGGTCCCGGCGGCCAGTCGGTCAATACCACCTATTCGGCCATCCGCCTGACGCATATCCCTACCGGCATTGTCGTGCAGTGCCAGGACCAGAAATCGCAGCTCAAGAATTTCGACAAGGCGTTGGAAGAGCTTCGCACCCGCATCTATAATTTGGAATACCAGAAATATCTGGACGAAATCGCCTCCAAACGGAAAACCATGGTCTCCACCGGCGACCGCTCGGCCAAGATCCGCACCTATAATTATCCGCAGGGACGGGTAACCGACCATCGGATCAATCTGACGCTTTACAATTTGGGCGCGATCATGGACGGCGATCTTCAGGAGATCATCGATAAGCTGCAATTCGCCGAAAACGCCGAACGCCTCAAGGCGGCGGCCGAAGAGTAATTTCTGCCGTTCCCAGGCGGCGCTAACCCCGACATGACGAGATGAACAGTACGCAACTATTCGAACAGATCGTCCGGAAACGGAGCTTCCTCTGCGTGGGGCTCGATACCGATCCGGCCAAAATCCCCGCGTTCCTGCGGGAAGAAGAAGACCCGGTCTTCGCTTTCAACCGGGCCGTGGTGGACGCCACCGCCCCCTTTGCCGTGAGCTACAAGCCGAACCTCGCTTTCTACGAGGCGTGCGGCGCGCGGGGATGGCGGAGTTATGAAAAGACGGTGGAATACATCCGCCGGACCTATCCGGAAATTTTCATCATTGCCGACGCCAAACGCGGCGACATCGGCAATACCTCCCGCCTGTACGCCCGGACCTTCTTCGAGGGAGAAGCGGCGGTCGATGCCGTTACCCTCTCCCCGTACATGGGGCGCGACACGGCGGAGCCTTTTTTGCAATACGAAGGGCGGTGGGCCGTGCTGCTGGCCCTGACCTCCAACGGTTCCGCTTCCGATTTCGAAATGCAGCGCATGGCCTCCGGGGAATGCCTGTACGAAACGGTGCTGCGTACGTCGCGGGAGTGGGGAACCGCGGAAAATACCATGTATGTTGTGGGGGCCACGAAAACCGATATGCTGCATGCCGTCCGGGCCATCGTCCCCGACCATTTCCTGCTCGTTCCCGGCGTGGGGGCGCAGGGCGGTTCGCTGGAAGAGGCGGCCCGCTTCGGCATGAACGGCAAATGCGGCCTGTTGGTCAATTCCTCCCGCGGCATTATCTATGCGGACAACGGCGAACGGTTCGCCGAAGCTGCGGCGGAAAAGGCGGCGGAACTGGCCCGTCGGATGGGCGGCCTGCTCGACGCTTTCCTGAAATGACTCCGTCGGGAGAAGTCCCGAAACGGGGTCCGGTACCGACGTTTAAATTTTAAAACCTTGCCTGCGAAGATTCAAAGGCAAGGTTTCTTTTTTTACGGGTTGTGCCGGGAGAATGTCTCTTTTCGGCAGGGTGCCCACACCGTCTTTTCCGCCCGTTACCGGCCTTCGACGATGAATTCGATCTGTTTGAACAAATATCCCCGGATTTCGCCGCTGTCGCGTTCCACGAGCAGCTCCCCGTCCGGTTCCACCCGGACGATCCGGCCCCGGAATACCCCTCCCGCGTCCCGATAGGGATGCCATTCCCCGAGCCGGTAGAGCTTTGCGGCGTAATCGGATGCGACCGTTTCCCGGTCGCCCGCTTCCAGAGCGGCATACCGTTTCCCGAACGCGCGCAGAAAGGCGTCCAGCACTGCGTTCCGGTCGAAATCGCGTCCCGTCTCCCGCTTCATGGAGGTAGGGTTGGGGGCGTCGCTGACGAATACCGTTTGATTGACGTTCAGGCCGATGCCGATGACCGAGTCCAATAACGTCCCGTTCATGCCGACGCTGTTTTCGATCAGTATGCCCGCGATTTTCCGGTCGCCCGCGTAAATGTCGTTCGGCCATTTGATCCGGGCCGTTATCCCGTGCTCCGCTAGGGCGTCCGTCAGGGCCAGCGCCGTTGCCTGCGACAGGCGGAACTGTTCCTGACAGGGCAGGAACAGCGGGGTCAGGTACAGGGAAAAGAGCAGGTTCCGCCCCCGTTCGCTCTCCCAGCCGTTCCCCTTCTGTCCGCGTCCGGCCCGTTGCCATTCCGCCGTCACTACGTCCCCGTGTGCCGGGTGTTGTTCCCGGACGGCGTCGTTCGTCGAACCGGTCTCTTCCAAAGGTATGATGCGCGTTTTTAACATGGTCTATTTTCGGGGTTCGTTGTCGTTCTCTTTTTCCATCCAGCCTTTCGCCCGGAAGCTGAACATGTCGTCGCCGCCCAGGATGATGTGGTCGCGCAGCGGAATGTCCAGCAGCTCGCAGGCCGCCCGCATCCGTTGCGTCAGGTCGATGTCCGCCCGGCTGGGAGCGGGGTTGCCCGAAGGGTGGTTGTGTACCAGAATCACGGCCGAGGCCAGTTGCCGCAACGCCTGGCGCAGCACGCTTTTCACATCCACCGGCGCCACCTCCTGTCCGCCGTAGCTGATCCTGCATTTTTCCAGTACCCGGTTGCCGGGGTTCAGGTAAAGGGCCCACACCTCTTCGTGCGGCAGCCGGGCGATCAACGGCCGGAATATGGCGGCCACGTCGTAGTTGCTGGTAACGATCGCGAGGTTTTCCTCCGGCGGGGGCAGACGCCGCGCCAGTTCCAGCGCGGCCTGTATCCGCAGCGCCTGCCGTTGGCCGATTCCTTTGGAACGGGTCAATTCCTTGAGCGTCAGTTTCCGAACGACGTCCAAATCGCCGTTGTATTTCTCCAGCAGCGTTTCGGCCGCACGGTAGGCGGTCGATACCGCCGTTTTGTCCAATAGCAGGGCCACCAACTGGGTGTCGGTCAGTTGTCCTATTCCGCCGAACTGCACCTGTTGCGGTATCAGCTCGTCCATCGATTCCAGCGGTCTCTCCGCAAAAGCGTCGAACGACATAAATTCTGCATTTTTTTGTAAATATAAGATTTATATTTATAAATTTGTCATGTCGGAAACGACCGGACCGGCCGTGCCTCCGTGCATTTTTTCAAACTCCGAAACCGAAATGGCTAATTATTACTATTTTATCGATGCTCATGGACAGCAGCAGGGGCCTTTGGAACTTTCCCGGTTGAACGGCTCGCTCATTACGCCCGACACGATGGTCTGGCGCGAGGGAATGTCCAATTGGCAGCCGGCCCGCACCTTGCCGGAACTGGCGCATCTGTTCCGGACTTCCGTGCCTCCCGTTCCGCCCGCCGGAGCGCCGGGTGTCATGCCCAAGACATGGTTGCTCGAGTCGGTGCTTATCCTGTTGCTCTGTTGCCCGTTGGGCGTCATCGGCGGCATCGGTGCGCTCGTTTACAGCTCCCGGGTCGAAGAATTTTGGGTGCGCGGTTTTTACGACGAGGCTTACCGCTATTCCCGCATCGCCCGGCAATGGGTGCTGTGGACGCTGATTCTTTCGGTCGTTTTTTCCGGCTTTTCCCTGCTTTCGTGGCTTCTTTCCTCGGCGGCCTTTTTCAGCCTGCCGTGGCTGCCGTTCTGGGGATGCCTGGCCGTTTGACCGCAAGCGGCCGTTTTGCGCCCTTGCGGGGCGTGGTGTGAATTAAAAACTGACGCGAGACGAAACGAGTGGATACTGTCTGCAGGAAACGAATAGTGCGCATCGTGGCGATCGGCCTTCCGCTGCTTGCCGTCGCATCGCTTTATTTCTTGTTCGACCCCTCTTCCGCCGGCTTTTTCCCCCGTTGTCCGTCGCTTGCCCTCACGGGATATCGTTGTCCGGGGTGCGGCGCCCAGCGGGCCCTGCACCAGTTGTTGCATCTTCATCCCGTCGAGGCCATGCGTTACAACCTGTTGTTGGTGCTTTACCTGCCTTATCTGGCTTACGGAGCCTATATGGAATATTTCGGGGGACGCCGCCGTTTTCCCGCCGCCTACCGCCGCTTCTTCGGCCGCCGGGCCGTGTGGGTCAATGCCGCGCTCATCGCCTCTTATACCGTTTTGAGAAATCTTGTAAATATTTGAAACTTGTTATGCAAAACCTGATTAAACCGGCCGGGTACGTCAATGTGCTCGGCAATGTGGAGAATACCGAAAAGGCCATCAAGCTGGTCAAAGACATGTTCCAGGCCAATCTGGCCGCCCAGCTTTCGCTGCTGCGCGTGACCGCTCCTATGGTGGTGCTCAAGGGGACCGGACTGAACGACGATTTGAACGGAATCGAGCGGCCCGTTACCTTTCCTATCAAGGACATGAACGAGGCGCCGGCCGAAGTGGTGCATTCGCTGGCCAAGTGGAAACGCTACAAACTGTGGGAGTTGCGTACCGCTCCGGGACGCGGCATCTATACCGACATGAACGCGTTGCGTCCCGACGAGGAGCTGGACAATATCCATTCCATCTACGTGGACCAGTGGGACTGGGAACGGGTCATTTCCCGCGAGGACCGTACCGTGGCTTTCCTGAAAAAGATTGTCCGGCGCATTTATGAAGCCGTTAAAGTGACCGAGAACCTGCTTTATGTGGAATACCCGCAAATGGTTCCCATCCTTCCCGAAGAGATCCGGTTCATCTATGCCGAAGAGCTGTTGCAGCGTTATCCCGACCTGACGCCGAAGGAACGGGAAGACCGGGTGGCCCGCGAGTATGGTGCGGTGTTCATCATCGGCATCGGCGGAGAGCTTTCCGACGGTCGCGCCCACGACGGTCGCGCCGCCGATTACGACGACTGGAGCACGCCCGGCGAGGACGGTTATGAGGGGCTGAACGGCGATCTGTTGGTCTGGAACCCCGTGCTGCAACGCGCCTTCGAACTCTCTTCGATGGGAATCCGCGTGGACGAAAAGGCGTTGGAACGCCAACTGGCGTTACGCGGTCAGGAGTATAAGAAGGAATTGCTGTTCCATAAGAAATTGCTGGCCGGAGAGCTGCCCCTGACGATCGGCGGCGGCATCGGACAGTCGCGCCTTTGCATGTTCCTGCTTCGCAAAGCGCACATCGGCGAAATCCAAAGCAGCATTTGGCCCGACGCCATGCGTGCCGAATGCGCTGCCGCGGGCATCGATCTGGTCTGACGCCCGTCTCGTTTTTTCCCGCCGTATTCCGTTTCTTTCATAGCGGAATACGGCGGGGAATTTCAGAATCTGTTGAAATTTTCTCGTTCCTTTTTCTTTATGGTCCCTTTTCGGTCTTTTTATTCCCGTTTTTTGCGACCGTGATCTCACTGATGTTCGATGAGCCATGCCGCACGTTCTTCCGGCGGCAGGAAAGGGACGACGATCGTCCGGTAACCGCATGCCTCGTAGGTGGTTTGGAGTACGCGACCGGTATGTTCGGCTTCTTCTGCGGTTTGTTTCCTTTCGGTATCGTTGATGTAAATCGCTTTCCAGAAAGGGAACAGGAAAACTTCGGTGTTGTAGCGGTATGTTTCGGCGGCTTTTTGCAACTCGTCGGTTACGGGAATGCCGGCTAAGCGGCAGTATCCCAATACATCGGGTATTCCCCGGTCGAAAAAACGCGGCCGGTCGCTGCGGAGGAACGTTTCGAAATCGGCTATCGCACGCGAAAGCATCAAATGCGCGTACTTGGCCTTATTTTTCCACGGCACGGCGTCGCCGTTTGTCCGCATCTGTTCGCGGATGATGTTTCTGGCGGTTTCTTCCACTGTTGCGTATCCTTTGCGCTTCAAAAGGTCCAATATCGTGGATTTGCCGCTTCCGGGACCTCCCGTGAGGATTCGGAAGTTCGTGTTTTTCATCATGATTTGAAGTATTGGTTGAATTGCCTTCGACTGTTTCTCGCCTCGGCCATTGAAACAAGCTTTATGACGTTCCGGCATTTCGGCTTGCAGGGAAAAGACGTTTCCCTGTCGATTCTGAGAGCGTTGTCCGTTGATTTCAGGGGAAGAGATTCATTGGGATAAAAAGGAATCGCCCGGATTTTCTTAACAGACCGGTAAAAGACCATCCCAGAGATTAATATGGATCATTTTACCAGAAAATCGGGCGATTCGTTATACTTTCCGCCCGTTCTTCCCGAAGGAAGAACGGACATCGGATTTCCTTTTTACTTCGGAATCCGGACAAAAAAGGCACGGAACCGATGTTATTTAACCGATTAAGGCTCTGGTAAACCCGTGAAGTATAAATAAGCAACAGTCCGCGCCAACAATCTACTCAGACAAAAGGCTGATGAACCATTGACTATTTTATACTTCTTTAAAATTTACCAGACTTTAAATCGGTTAAAATAGTCGTCTTAGTTTCCAAAGAACTTTTGACTTTTCGGAACAGCGTTCCGATACAAGATCGATGCAAAGATAAGCATTATTTTTTATAATACATATCTTTTTAGGACTGTTGCTTGTTGCAAAAGTAGAATATTATTTATTATTTTTGCTCTTTTTGTTTTATAATCTTTGTCGTAATTTCGGAGGAATTCTCTTTTTTATAAGTTTTTATACTATTATCTTGTTGATTATCAATGATTTTTTTGAAATGCTGTTTTTTGCCTCAATCTGTGTTTTTTGTAGGAAAGATGTGTTTTGCAGGTAAATTTTGCAGCATTTTTGTTTTCCGATAGAAAAAAACTCGGAATTTTTCTCGAAATAAATGCACCACTCGGAGAACTTTTTTCTCGAATGTGTCTCTGGATTGCGGGGGGCATCGGATATCCGGAGACTGTTCGGAGAAAGGAGGACTCCGGCCGTTGCGGTTTGCGGGGAAGGCTGAGGGAAACGGGGCGGGATTATGCATATTTATCTTCTTGGAATCCTGTAAGGATTGCCGTTTATTATGCGGAGACGAAGGAAATTTTCGTATTTTTACAGAAAATAATAACCTGTATGTTACGATGAAAAATTCGCATTTTACGACTTTGTTTGTTGTCATCGCGGCGATAACTGCGGTTTCTTGCCGGGATGCCAAACCTGCGGCCTCGGAATTGGGCGACGGCATCGACTCTGTCAAGGTAGAGGTAGCCACGAAAACGTACCACCGCTGTATCGTGCTGACCAATGACCGACAGGCCATTGTCTCACGTGACGGCAGTCTCGGAGATACGTTGTCCGTCGAAGAAACGCAGTCGTTGAAATCGCTCGCGACGAAACTGTTTATCGATAAAACCGAACGTATCGTTCTCTCCGAAGAGAAGGCTTCCGGACGCACCAGTCATCCGGTATTTACCGTTACGCTTTACCGTGTCGGTAAAGGAGAAAGCACCCGTTATGATATGGGGGACGAGGCTGACGGCATTACTCGGTGTACCACTCGGAATATCCGTTATAGCGATGCCTTTCGCGATTTTATGTTTTCCGTCTTTGAAATTTTCGACCGATAATGCGGCGGCAATATATCGATTCGCTCGATCATCCTTTATATAAGTCGTTTCGGGACTTGTACGAAATCGGTTTCCCGATATTCGAACAACGCACTGAACTCCAACAAATACGGGCCTTTCAAAACGACAAATACCGGCTGTTGGCTTTTACGGAAGGAGATGTCTTTGTCGGTTTCATCTGCTATTGGCTGTTCGATACGTACGGTTACATAGAACATTTTGCCGTAACCCCCGAAATCAGAGGTCGGGGATTCGGTAGCAGGATACTCGGTTCGTTTATCGAATCGACGACCGGAATTGTGTTGCTGGAAATAGATCCCGTTATCGACGAGGTGTCCGAGGCCCGTTTGAGGTTTTATACGCGGTGCGGTTTTTATCGTAATTCGTACTTGCATGAACATCCGGCGTACCGTGACGGATATCGGCCGCATCCGTTGGTTGTACTTACTGCAAAACGACGGATCATGGAAAAAGAATACCGGGACTTTTGTTCCGATTTGCGTACGGTCGTTATGTCATCATAGATGTTTTTCGGCGTAAAAACCGTGAAACGGGGTTCGCAAGGTATGGGTTGCACGCCTGCAAATAAAGGAGTCGTCGGACGGCATGGCGTTCGGGTTGGGCGCGGACTTGTTTTTCGTACCTGCCGAGGTTCTGTACGATTTCTTTTTATGTCTTTCCGGGATTTTTCATCCGTTTCGATAAGCCGAACGCCAGAAATTTTATTTCAATGGCTGGGGCGAGAAACAGTGGAAGATAGTTCAATGGTTTTCGGTCGGGCAAAATAAAAAAGCAATCGCTGTTCACGATTGCTTTTCTTGGTGGGAGCACACGGATTCGAACCGCGGACCCTCTGCTTGTAAGGCAGATGCTCTGAACCAGCTGAGCTATACTCCCTTTTCGATTGCGATACAAAAGTAATGCGTTTTTTCTTTCCCGCCAAATTTTTTGAATGATTTTTTGCAATTTTTTCGTCCATTTCCCTGTTTTATTTTGTAAAACACGGATTATAAGCATATTATATATGTTCCGTCAGCTTTTGTACGACCCGCAGATTATTGAAGAATTCTTTGGCGAACACCCGCAATACCGTATAAGCCGGAATCGCCAGCAACATGCCCGTCACGCCGGCGATGCTGCCCGCTAGCAGGATGACCAGAAAAATTTCGAGCGGGTGGGCCCGGACGCTGGACGAATAGATATAGGGCTGCAGTATGATGTTGTCGATGAGCTGAAACAGCGCGAATACTACGGCCATCTGCCACATCAGCGCGTAGGCGTCCGTCCCGCTGCTGCCTACGATGCCGATGATGATGCCCGCCACCGCCCCGATCAGCGGGCCGATATAGGGAATGACGTTCAGCACGGCCGAAATCAATGCGATAATCAGGGCGTCCGAAACGGAAAGCCCTAAAATGTACAGGCAGACGGAGATAACCAACAGTTTGATCGTCGATTCGATAAGGATGCCGATGAAGTAGCGGGAGAGCAGGGTAACCGACGAGACCAGGGCCCGCCGCACGTTCGGTTCGTATTTTCGTGGGAAAAGAATGATGACTCCTTCGTCGAACAGGTCGTTTTCCTTCATGAAGAAGAAGGTAATGAACGAAACGGAAAAGGCGCCGATCACGAAAGCCGTCAAGGTGTCCAACAGAGAGCCGATGCCGATGATCGACGGAGTCAGCATCTCCGCCGACCGTTCGCGCAACACCTCCGTCAGCGATTTCCCGCCGCTGGTCAGGTCTATGGCGAACCGGTCGTGCAGGTAAATTTCGGCCTGCCGTATGCTGTCGCTGAAAGCGTTCACGAATTCGGCGAAGTTATACCCCGAAAGCGCGTTGATTTTGCTCACGACCAACGGGATGAAGACCCACATCAAAGCCGTCGATATGCCCCACATGGCCACTAAGGTTACCGTGGCCGCCAGCCATTTCGGGAATACCCGGTCCCGGATGCGGATCCGGCACAATACGTCCACCAGCGGTTTCCCGATCCAGGAAAGCACGGCCGATACCAACACGTATTTCACGATATTCCCGAAATACCAGATCAGGAATACGACGATGGCCGTGATAGCCGCGGTAATGATGTATCGTTGCAGTTTGTTCATGTTGTCAGGATGAGGCCGTCCGGTCGGCGGCGGAACAGGACACCTTGAGTTTCGCGATGACGGTCTGCGTGCCCGTTACCTTGTCGCCCAACCGGACCTGTATGTCCGCGTCTAACGGCAGGAACACGTCCACCCGTGAACCGAACTTGATGAATCCGCAACGGCTGTTCTGTTCCACGTCGGCCCCTATGCTGGCGTACGATACGATCCGTTTGGCGATCAGTCCGGCAATCTGGCGGAACAGGATCGGTCCCCCCGGCGTACTGACCACTGTCGTCGTCCGTTCGTTTTCCGTCGATGATTTCGGATGCCACGCTACCCGGAAACGCCCGTGATGGTGCTTGAAATATTCTATCGTGCCGCCGACCGGAAACCAGTTGGCGTGTACGTTCCAGATGGACATGAAAATCGATACCTGTATCCGATCCTCTTTCAGGTATTCCCCTTCGTAGGTCTTCTCCACAACGACGATTGTCCCGTCGGCCGGGGCGTATATGTTCTCTTCGCATTGCCGGATTTCCCGTTCGGGAACCCGGAAAAAGCGGACGATACACAGCCACAACAGCAACAGCAGCACCGCTATGGCGCCTACCGTAGTCGGCGGCAATATCAGCCATGAAATTCCTCCTGCAATCAGCAACACGAGGAATGTATATCGGATGATCGCATACCCTTCTTTGTCGATTTTCATTGCTGTCTGTTATATTTATTCAAGTTTCGGTTATAGGTAACGGTTCAATAGCAGCAGGGCGGCATATACCGGCGCCGCGAACAGAAAGGCGTCGAAGCGGTCCAGCCATCCTCCGTGTCCCGGAATGACATTACCGGAGTCTTTGAGTCCGGCCGCCCGTTTCAGCATCGATTCGAAGAGGTCTCCGAATACGCCGGCTACTGCCGTACAGAAGCCTATGACGGCCCACGTCAGCGGGTCCGCATGAAGCCACCATACTCCGGCCGCCCCTCCGGCAACGGTTGCAAAAATCACACCGCCGAAAAAACCTTCCCAGCTTTTCTTAGGCGACAGCCGTTCGAAGAGCTTGTGCCGTCCGAAAAGAATGCCTGTCAGATACGCCCCCACGTCGTTGATCCATACGATGACGAACAGCACCGCGATCAGCGTGCGGTAGATTTCCGCTCCGTAGGTTACCGACAGTTGCAGCAATGCCGCGACCGGTACGGCCGTGTAGAACAGGGCGAACGTCTCGCCGGCTACCGGCAGGAACGGTTGCGCCTCCCGACGGTACATCTGTATCCCTCCCCGCACGAACGGATACAACGCCAACAACACGATTCCTGCCGTCAGGGCCGGAACCTTGCCTGTCGCGAATTGTACGGCCGCCATCGCCGCGTAGGCCGCGGCAGCGTATATCACGCCCGTTTTTACCGACAGGGCGGGCAAGGCTTTCCGTTCCGTTTTCAGCAGCTCCGCCTGACAGCCTAACGCTACCAGCGGCAGTATCAGAAAACAGGTCAGGTCCGAGCAAAGCACGCCTCCCAGCAGCACCACGACCAGTACCGCACCGCTGATGCTCCGGATTATCAGGTTTTTGACGTTTATCATGTTCGGTATCGTTGAGTTATTTTCGACTGTTTCCCGCCTCAGCCATTGAAACAGGTTTCATGGGCCCGGCTTATTCGGAATAGTCATCGTTCCGTTTCCGGCGTTTCGGTTTCCGGGGCTGTTCCGTTGTCGTCGGCTTCCGGTTGCGGGGCCGTTTCCGTTGCGTCCGTAACGGCTTCCGCTGTTTTGTTGCCTCCGGCCGCCGTTTCGGGGGCTTCCGGTTGGCCGTCCCGCTTTTCTCCGGCTTCGCCGTTCTCTTCCGTCCGGCTTTCTTTCCCGGCGTTTTCCGCCGCTTCTTTTCCTGAGGCGGCGTTCGTTTCCTCTTCTTCTTTCTGTTTCTTGCGTTTCCCGAAGATATGTTCCAGATCCTCGGAGAAGACCACTTCCCGTTCGAGCAGCAGTTCGGCCAGTTCGCGCAGTCCCTTTTTATGCGTGGTCAGCACCTCCTGCGCCAGCGCGTAGGCTTCTCCGATCAGTTCTTTCACTTCGTTGTCGATCTCTTCGGCCGTCTTTTCGCTGTACGGTTTCGTGAAGCTGTCGTTGCCCGACGAGTCGTAGTAGCTCATGTTGCCTATTTTCCGGCTCATGCCGTAATAGGCGATCATGGCGTAAGCCTGTTTCGTTACCCGTTCGAGGTCGTTCAACGCTCCGGTCGAAATTTCCCCGAAGGTCAGCTCTTCCGAGGCCCGGCCGCCCAACGTCGCCGCCATTTCGTGCAGCAGTTGTTCCCGCGTCGTGATCTGCCGCTCTTCGGGCAGATACCATGCGGCTCCGAGGGCCTTGCCGCGCGGGATGATGGTTACCTTGATCAACGGGTTGGCGTGTTCCAGCATCCAGCTTACCGTGGCGTGTCCCGCTTCGTGGAAGGCGATGGTGCGTTTCTCTTTCCTGGTAATGATCTTGTTCTTGCGTTCCAGCCCTCCCACAATCCGGTCTATGGCGTCCAGAAAGTCCTGCCGGCCGATGTCTTTCTTATTCTTCCGGGCGGCGATGAGGGCTGCTTCGTTGCAAACGTTGGCGATGTCCGCTCCGGAGAATCCCGGCGTCTGTTTGGCCAGGAAGTCGGTGTTCAGCTTCGGTTCTATCTTCAGTTTTTTCAGGTGTACCTGGAAAATCTCTTCCCGTTCCTTGATGTCGGGCAGCTCCACATGAATCTGCCGGTCGAAACGTCCGGCGCGCAGCAACGCCTTGTCCAGAATGTCGGCCCGGTTGGTCGCGGCGAGGATGATGACCCCGGCGTTGGTCCCGAACCCGTCCATTTCGGTCAATAACTGGTTCAGCGTGTTTTCCCGTTCGTCGTTCGAGGAGAATCCCCCGTTGCGGCTGCGGGCCCGTCCTATGGCGTCTATTTCGTCGATGAAGACGATGCAGGGGGCTTTTTCCTTGGCCTGGCGGAACAGGTCGCGGACGCGCGAAGCGCCCACCCCGACGAACATTTCCACGAAATCCGACCCGCTGATGGAGAAGAAGGGGACGTTCGCTTCCCCCGCCACGGCTTTCGCCAGCAGGGTTTTTCCCGTTCCCGGAGGCCCTACCAGCAGCGCGCCTTTGGGAATTTTACCGCCCAGGTCGCTGTACTTTTTCGGGTTTTTCAGAAAATCCACGATCTCCATGACCTCTACTTTGGCCTCTTCCAGCCCGGCCACGTCGTTGAAGTTGATCGACACCTTGTTGTCCTTGTCGAACACCTGCGCTTTGGCCTTGCCCACATTGAACACGCCGCCGTTGGCTCCGCCCCCGCGCGACATGCCCCGCATGATGAGTATCCAGACGACGGCCAGTATGGCGATCGGGACCACGATGTTCAGGAACGGCGCCCACATGCTGGCCCGCTCCTTGAATTGCAGGGGAACCCGTTCGTTTTCGGGCAGGGCGGCCTGCGCTTCCTGAAAGTCGTTCTCGAATTTCTCCAGCGAACCGATCCGGCAGGTAAACTGCGGACCCGTTTCGGGAATGGACTTGTAGGCTTCCCGCGAGCGGAACGCCTCTATGCGGTCCTCTTTCAACGTGATTTCCAGTATCTTGTCATTGACGAGCAAGGCCTCTTTCACGTCGCCCGTCATCAGCATCTCCTGTTTGATCGTTTCCCAGTTTACCTCTTGGGTGGAACCGGTCTCCGACATCATGCGCCAACCTATGATGAATAAAAAGATCAGGCCGTACAGCCAAAATATGTTGAATCTCGGTTTTACTATCTTCTGCATAAAAAATCAATGGTTTTTAATGAATTTCGTCTTGCGGCGGGTAAACCCGCCGTTCCGGCCGGTAGGCGGCTACGCGAACGATTCGTATTGCTGGACGGGGACGTCCGCCCATACCTCTTCCAATGCGTAAAATTTCCGGAATTCGGTTTGGAAAATGTGTACCACCACGTCGCTGTAATCCATGACCACCCAAATGCCGTTGTCCTTTCCTTCGCACCGGTAGAGCCGCTCTTCCGTCTTTTTCTCCACCTCTTCTTCCACGTGGTCCGCAATGGCCGCCACCTGTGCCGTGGAATCGGCGTTGCAGATGACGAAAGTGTCGCATACCGCCCCCTCTATTCCACTCAAATCGAGCGACAGAATGTCCCGGCCCTTCTTATCTTGTATGGCTTCAATAATTACTTCTTTCAGTTTACCCATAAATTTTTAGTCGAGTATAAAAAACAATTCCAATTTGCAAAGATACATTATTTCTGTTTATAAAAACATATCGCTCCTTTCGTTTTTTGCGCTTTCTCTCCCCGCTTTTCCCGTTTCCGGACGCTCTTTCGTCCCCGGACGCCTTTTCTAAAACGTTTTCCCCCGGTCGAATCTTGTGCAGGGCGTGCCGAAAACGCGGATATGCAGCAAAAGCCTTGCCGCAATTCGCGCAAAAAAAGCGGGTCGAAAAGGCTTCCTTTGCTGCGTTGCCGCTTTCCGAAGCTTCGGTCACGTACGCAGTACGTTCCTTTCTCTTTGAAAGTCGAAGTCTTGCATCTGAAACCTTTTTGACCCGCTTGCCCTTGCCGGTTACGAAGGGGGAGGCTGTGGATAGGAAACCCCGAAAGTTGGACAAAAACTTTCGGGGTTCAGTGCCTGTTTAAATACCCTCTTTTCGCACAGGGCGTCCGGCTCTATCGTATCGTGACCGGTTCCCCTTTGCGCGTGTGCAGGGTCAGCGTCTCGCCGTCCCGTTCGTAGGCGCATCCCGTCACTTGGGGGTCGTTGCCCGGCCATGCCAGTTTCAAGTCGCCCCCCTGTTCGGAGATTACGGTCGCCAGCACGGTCTTGCCCCCTTCTCGCCGCGCCGAAATCAGAAACGCGCCTTGCGCTCGCAGATTCCGGAACGATACGTCCCGCCATGCCTGCGGAACGGCGGGAAACAACCGCACCGTCCCGGTATGGCTTTGCAGCAGCATTTCATGCACGGCGGCGGCGAAAGCGAAATTCCCTTCCAACGTGAAGGGCCGGTAGGTAAAACGGGATTTTCCGCTCCGGGTCTGGTCGCCGTTGGCGTGGAACGTGTTTTTCAGGCAGAAGCATTCCGCAAAGGTGCGGAGCGCCCGCGCCGCTCCTTCGCCGTCGAACGCCCGCGCCTTCAGGTTCGCGAACCAGGCGTAGGAATACCCGGTCCAGTAGTCCGGGCCGTACGCCTCTAATTTTTTCAGCGTGGCCGCGATGATGCGGCGCGATTTTTCCCCCTGACTGACGTCGAGCAGCCCTAACGGATGAATCGCCATGGCGTGGGAGAAATGGCGGTGCGATTCGTCGTACGGGTATCCCGGCGCGAAGGTCAGGGCCCCGTCGGCGTCCAGGTCGTAATCGGGCAGCTGCGCTTCCGCTCTCTTCCACCGGGCCGCCTCCTCTTCGTACCCCAGTTCCGCGGCCGTTTCCGCCGCCGCTCCGAAGGCGAAATGCATCAAAGCCCGGTCGTAGTTGGTCATCTCCCGGAACCATGCCCGGAGCGAGTTGTCGAAGATTTCCGGGCTGGAACTGATCTCCAGTCGCCGTATGCCGTCCGCTCCCACGGAGGAAATCCGTTCCAGAAATACCGCCGTTTCTTTCAGGAACGGATAGGCGCGTTCTTCCAGAAATTTCCGGTCCGCCGAATATTTCCAATGCAGGTAGAAGTGCTGCGCCAGCCACGCGCCCGCCGTCTGCGACATCGAATATTGTATCCAACCGCCCATCGGTTCCCCGTTCAGGGCGCACACGCCCGGTACGTTCATGCCGTCCGTTTCGAAATATTGCCGGGTGTAACGTTTGTAAACGTCGCGCTGCGCCCAGAGGGTGTTGAGGTAGCCCAACCCTTCCCGCAGCCGGTTTCCCGCATAGGCGGGCCAGTAGCTCAGCTGGGTGTTCAGGTCGTGATGGTAGTCCCCTTTCCATGGCGGCAGCTTTCCGTTGTCCGCCGTCCATACCGCTTGCAGCGAGATGGGGTAGGAGTGTTCCCGCGCCGCGGAGCCGAATTTGTACATTTCGTTGTCGTACTGTTTTTGCAGCAGCGTGTCGGGCAACGTTACCGAGGCTTGCGACCAGTAGCCGTCCCAATACGCCATGTGCGTCCGGTAGTCCGCCGCCGCGCCCCGTTCCAGCGCGTCCTGCACCTCCTGTTCCGCCCGTTCCGGCCCGGCCGAGGAGGTCACGCTCCAGACGCCCGACAGCCGATCGCCCCGCCGTTCCCATTGCACGGCGATTTCGTAGAAGAAGCCGCCCCAGCCCTCCTGCCGGTACGTAATCCGGTTCCCCGTCCGCTTTACCTCGCCCTGTTCATACCCCAGCCGTCCCAATTCCGGCCCGGCTTCGGGCCCCGTCACGGCGGTCCGTTTCCGGCTTCCGTAAGCCGGGGGCACGATGACCGGTTCCGCCCCTTCCGGCAGACGGTCGAACACGAACCAGCCGATGGGCTTGTCGGCATGCACGAAAGCGGTCAGTTCGGTTCCTCCGGGCCATACGGCCCGGCAGAGGGCGTTGTTCAGGTACAGCCGTACGGAGGAGGGGGCGCCTAAGGCTTGCAGCGGGAATTCCAGCGCACCTCCCGGTATTTTCGACGGAGCGGGTTCCCGGTCGTAGGGCCAGTCGAATTTCTTTTGCACGGGCAGGTAGTCGCCTTTGCGCACCTGTTCGCGCACCCAGCCGAACCGGTAGTTTGCTCCCGAAAGGCTGTCCATCGGCCGCAGGTCCCACAGGTCCGTGCGATCCAGCGAGAAACGGAGCATCGAATCCCGTTGCCAGATCAGGGCGCCCACCACGGCGTTCCCCAAGGGAATGCCTTCGTCCCATGAGGCGGCCCATCCGTCGAAACGGAGGTCGCTCGCCGACGGCGATACGGGCAGTTCCCGGTCCGCGCAACCGGTCAGGCCGCCCCAGGCCAACGCCAGCGTCAGCAGCCCGGTCTTTCCTATCCGGAGGTTTCTTCTTTTCTGCATGATCGTGTAAATTGTTCGGACGGTCGGAGCGAAAGCGCATCTTTCTGTCCGCGGTTATTTGAAACAGGTTATTGATTTAACAGTTGTTTGACGGCCGCTTCCGTTCCCGTATCCGTCTCTCCGGCGGCATTTTCCGAAAACAGGGCGTCCAGGGCGTGTTCCGCGAGGGTTACCGTCGGGGCGAACCGTTCCGACGCTACGTACTGTTCTATGGAGGTCAGCAGTTGCCGGGCGGCGGGCCGGTTTGCCGAATCCGTTTCCGTGTCCATGCAAAGGACGAACAGCTTGCCTTTTCCGATGCGGGCTTCGAAAGCCACTCCTAATTTACGGTTGTGTTCGTAGGAGTCGATGCTCTGAATGACCGGGGTAATTTCCCGCAGGTCGGTCAGATCCATCGCCGTCGCGTGGTTCAGGATGTCCCACCATTGCCAGTCGGCATACCGGTCGGTCGGAAATGCCGCGAAAGCGGGATGCCGGTCGTCGATCAGCGTTCCCACGATGGCCGGCGCCCAGTTGAACATGATGGGGTTCCAGAAATGACCGGAAAAGCGGGTTTTCCGTCCCGGGCACGATGTCGGGATCAGCAATACGCTCTGTCCCTGCCGCAACGCTTCTTTCGTTTTGTCGTCCCATTGCCGGACCGTTACGAATCCGCCGGGTTCCGGTTCCCGGAGCTGCGGATATACCCAGAGATTCCATTCGTTTCGGGCGATGCCTTCCAGTTCCGCCTGCAGAATGTATTTTCCGGCTTTCCCGATTTCGTTCAAGGGAACCTCGATGCGGCACAGGGTATCCGTCGTCGCACACTCCGCATGCACGGATTTCAGCTTGCCTGCGGCGATGATCCGGCCCGACGCTTCCGTCAGTTTCCAGTGCAAGGGCTTGTTTCGCACGGGGACGGCGCCGTAATGGTACAGTTCCAGCACCGCTTCGAACGTTTCCGTGTTTCGATAGGTCCGTTTCGGGAAACGGGCCAGCAAAACCGTCGGAGCGCACGATTCCCTGAATTTTTCCGGCGATACCAGCCCCTTGCTTTCCCAGAAAGCGTCCAGGATGCCGACGAATGCGCTGCCCTGTCCGGGAAAATCGGCCAGTCCCAGCAGTTGGAATCCTCCGGAGTTCGGGGTGCGCAGCAACGCCTCGTTTACGGCTTTGTATTGAAGCACGGTATGCGCTCCCGTAGCCCGGAAAAAATCTTCCGCCTGCTGCAGCATGCCGTTGCGGGCCAGCCGTTCCCGGAAAACGCCGAAGTTGCGGGGTTCCAGCACGCCCGTATATTTTTTCATTTCGCCGAAATCCGGATACATGCACCGTTGTCCCGTCTCATGGGCGATAACCGGTACGTCTATGTCCGACTCTTTCCGCCGGTCCCATTCCGTAGAAGGGGTCCCTTCGTAAACGGTAATCCACCCTTTTTCCGTTACGTGCGACACGTAGTATTGGTCGGCCGTTACGTGCGTACGGGCCGTCGAAGCCGAATAGAGCCGTCGTCCGTCGTAGGCCCGCGCTTTCCGCACCAGGTCCTCCAGCACGGCGAAATCCCCTTCGTTTTCGTTGCCGTTGCACATCAGCACGAAAGAGGGGTGGTGGCCGTATTCGTCCAACATGGCGTACATCTCTTTTTCGAAAAATTCCCGACGGGCGGGGTATTTTCCCACGTCCTTGATCCACATCGGCAGTTCGGCCTGCACGTAAATCCCTATTTCATCGGCGGCCGTGAAAGCGGCTTCCGGAGGACACCAGGAATGGAACCGGACGTGATTCATCCCGTACGCCTTGACCGTCCGGAAAATCCGTTTCCATTCCGCCGTGTCGGTGGCGGGGTAGCCGGTGCGGGGGAAGACCGCACAGTCCAGTACTCCTCTCAGGTGGATGTTCCGACCGTTCAGCCGGATATGGTGTTCGCCCTGTTCCACCTCCCGCACGCCGAAGGACAGGACCCGTTCGTCCGTTCCCCGCACCGTCTCTAACCGGGCTTCCAACCGGTAGAGCGCGGGCGAAAATTCGTCCCAGGTTTCCCACCCCCGTTGCGGTACGATTTCCTGTTCGAAATGCAGGGTATCGTTTCCTTCGGTCCATGCAACGGGCCATTCCGTTTCGTATGCCGTTTCGCCCGTTTTCGTCAGGATGCGCAGAGCCAGTTTGCCTTCGCCTGCGTTTCCGTCATGTCGTATGGCTGCGCGCACGAGAGCTTTCCCCGTTCGGGCCGACGGAAAAATGTCTATCTTTCGGAGATAGACGGCCGGCCGCGCTTCCAGTTCCATCTTTCCTGTTATGCCGTTCCAGTTCGTCTGGGTATATTCGGTCGTTCCGTGGTTCCATTGGTCCATCGGGTATTTCAACCGGTTGTCCACGCATATCGTCAGTTGATGTACTCCCGGCGTCAGCCGTTCCGTCAGCACGAACCGGTCGGGTACGCTCAGCCGCTCTTCCGTGCCTGCGGCTTTCCCGTCAACATATACGGACGTTTCCCAATGGCATCTTTCCAGGGTCAGGATGATCTCCTTGCCCGCCCAGTCGTCCGGAATGACCACTTCGCGCTGATACCAGGCGGGGCCCAGGTATTCGTATTTCCGGCTCAGCCGGTCGATGTATGCGGCGTCGTTTCGGATGCCGGCCCCGGCCTGGTCCGTGGAACCCGGCAGGTAAATCGTTCCGGACAGCTTTTTCAAATAAAGTTCCGAACCGGGAGTTTTTCCGAATCCCATCGGATCGAGTTGGAAACGCCAGAGTCCCGACAAATCCATCCGTTCCGTTCCGGTAACGCACGGAACCATGCGTCCCAATAACAAAAGCAGGAAGAGCAGTCTTTTCATGATTTAAAAGGAGTGATGTTCGGGTTTTTATCTTCACGATCGCTAAAGATAGTGAAAACCGTCCGGCAAAAAGCCGCGTTCGCTTGAAACTTTTTGCCGGAACGCATCCTATCGTCTGTAAAGATAAACAGAAACTCCGGATTTTGCAAAATTCGGAGTTTCTGCGAGGGGCGGCGGAAGTCGGAAAGAAAATTACGGCCGTTCGTCGTAAACGCCGAATTCCGCGATGGCCGGCGTTTCGTCGAATTCGTCGATGAGGATGCGCACTTTCTCTCCCCATACCCGTTCGAAGCGATGTATTTTGATCTTGTCGTCGGTTTCCGTTACAGGCAGTTCGCACCACCGGTTGTCGTGAAGGTATTCCAGCCGGTATTTCTTGATGCCCCGGTTGGCCTGAGCCACCGTGATCAGGTTGAACGGCTGTTCGGTCTCGCCCAGAACGATTTCCAGCCACGGCCGTTCTACGGCTTTGTTCGACCGCCATGCGGTTCCGAAATCGTCGTCATTGGCGAAGTCCATGAGGTTCATGTCGTGGCTCCAACTCGAGTTGGCCGGCTTGTGCTTGGCGATGTTCCGCGAGATCACGGGCGCCGGATGGGCGGACAGCGGTTTGCCTTTCCCGTCGTTCTTCCATAGCTGCCCGATGGTCCGGAACGCTTCCGCGGCGTTGTCGTCGATCAGTCCGTCCCGGTTGGGCGCGGCGTTCAGTATGAAGTTGCAATACGCGTCGTTGAGCGGCACGAGGTTTTCCTTGACGATGGTTTCGGGGCTTTTGACCGGAACGGTCGGGAAATCCGGTTTCCAGAACCAGGACGAGTTGATGGGCAGGCACGAGAGGGCCGGAAGCCGGTTGCTCTCTTTGGAAATGTGTTGTCCGGCCCCCTGTTCGTACGATTTGATGTCCGTGTAGAACAACGCTTCCGCGGGGTATTTGGCGGCGTTCAGGTCCATGACCAGACAGTTCGGCTGCAACGACTTGATGAGACGGTACAGGTCTTCGAAGGGCACGGCGTCGTAGGAGATCCGCGACCAGGGAGCGTCCCAGCCGTCGATGATCAGGGCCTTGATTTCGCCGTAGTTCGTCAGCAGTTCCGTCAGTTGTTCCTTGATCATGCGGATATGTTCGGGCGTGATGTGTCCCGGACGGATTTTGTGGTGCGTGTCCAGGATGGAATAGTAGAGCATGACGTCCAGCCCCTCTTTCCGGAAGGCGTCCGCGTATTCCTTCACTACGTCGCGCTTGAACGGGCTGTGGGTCACGCAGTAGTCGGTTGTTCGGGTGTCCCAGATGCAGAACCCGCTGTGGTGCTTGGTGGTCAGGCAGCCGTACCGCATGTTGGCGGCTTTGGCTATGCGGGCCCATTGGCCGCAATCCAACCGACGGGGATTGAAGAGGGCGGGAGAGGCGTCGGGGTCGGCCCAGTCGTCCTCCATGAAGGTAGGAATGTTGAAATGGATGAACATGCCGAACCGCAGGTCTACGAACTCCTGTTGCAGCTCGTCCAGCGGTTTGACGTTCGCTTGCGCCAGCGCGAATGCCGCCAGACAGCATCCGGCGACGGATAACCATAATTTTTTCATAACGGTAAGTCTGTTGATATGGATACGATGTTTTGGGGTCGGGCCGGTTTCCGGTTCCGGCCGGGAAACGGGGCGGCCTTATCGCTTCGCCGGGTCGTATATCGCCACGCCTACTTTCGAGTCGGCGCAACCGTAATAAAGGAACCATTTGCCCTTGTAGGGGACCAGCCCTTCGATGAATACCGTCCCGTCCGCGTATTGTCCGCTCTTTTCGAAATCGGCTTCCGGTTCGAAGAAGGGGCGGTCCAAACGCGCTACGGCTTTGTACGGGTCGTTTTTGTCGAACAGTACCTGCCCTGCGCTGTAAGTCCCGGCCGCCCGGGCCGTGTCCCGTTTTTCGTCCGTCCGGTTCTTCCCGTTGTAGAGCAGCAGTATGCCGTCCTCCGTCATCAGGGCGGGCGGGCCGCATTCCGTCAGTTCGCTGTCGAAATGGCCTTCGCGCGGGTAAATCAGGCCCAGCAGTTCGTCGTCCGGTCCCAATACCGGCGTCCAGTGAACCAGGTCGTCGGACGTGGCGGCGGCTACCATGTGTTCGCCCCAGTACATCAGATATTTGCCGTCGATCCGGGCGATGACCGGTTTCCCGTCCTGCAGGCGGGTAACGATGGACCCCGATTTGCAGGCCATGTCGCGGAATCGCCCGTCGTAAGCGTCGGCAAAGGCCGGCCCGTGCTTTTCCCAGTGTATCAGGTCGCGCGAGGTGGCTATCGACAGCCGGGGCGTTTTCCGGTTCCATGCGGTGTAGGTCATGACATACAGCCCGTCTTCCGAGACCGCCACGCGCGGGTCTTCGCAGCCCCCTTCCCATTCGTACTCTTTTGCGTTGTCTTCCGCCGGATACATGACCGGGGTCGGCCGTCGGAACAAGGTCGTCCCGTCTTCCGTTTCCGCCAGCCCTATGCGGGAAGTGCGCAGCCCGATTCCCTGTCCCGAATTGTCTTCCGCGCGGTAGAGGATGCATATTTTGCCGTCTTTGACCACGGCGGCCGGGTTGAAGGTGTCGCTCTCCTCCCACCCTACGGAACTGTCGCGCATGGGGCAAAGGAACCGGCTTTCGGGATTCGGCGCGACGACCGGGTTCGCCCCTTCCGGCCGGACGAAGGGGCCCATCGCCCATGCCGGAAGATCGGCGGAGGCCGTTTGTGTCTGCGTCTGCGTGCCGCAGGCGGCGAGTGTCAGACAGCCCGACAGAACGGCTGCGAATTTTCGTGTTTGTAACATATCGTTTGAGCCTTTCGGTGGTTTTTCCGTTGAATTTTTCTCGACGATTTTCCGCTTCGACGGTTGAAACGGATTCTTTTTGTCCGGCTTGGCGCGATTCCGGGCCGACCTGTCGGATGTCCGGCCGGTTTTTCCTGTCTTTCTCCGGCGGCGAAAACAGCGGTTTTCGCGGTTACCGGACGTTTCTGCCGGCGGAAACTATCGTTTTACCGGCCACCCTTCCGAGGCGATGTCCGCGACCAGATAGGTGCTGCCGCCGATGTAAACCATGTCTTCCGGTCCGGCTTTTGCCGCTGTTTCGGCAATGGCGCGGTTTACGTCCGGCGCCGTACCGCCTCGCAGGCCGTGTTCGCCCGCTTCGCTTTGCAGCGCCTTTTCGTCCAGTCCCCGCGGGCAGGAGGGGCGCGTGAACAGGTACTCCGCCTCCTGCGGCAACAGCGGCCATATTCTCGTCAGGTCTTTGTCCCGGACGAATCCCAGGATCATGTACAGTTTCCCGTAACGGCAGGACGCGATTTGCCGGGTGGTCTGCGCCAGCCCGTTTTCGTTGTGTCCCGTGTCGCACACCACGTAGGGATGCCGGCTCAGGATCTGCCACCGTCCCTGCAATCCCGTGGCGGCGGCGCAACGGGCCGTCCCTTCCTCCACCGCCCGGCGGGAAATTTCTATCCCCGCGTCCTGCAACGCCTCCGCCGCTGCGAGCACTGTCAGGATGTTCTTTTGTTGGTATGCGCCGTACAGGTCGCTTTCCAACCGGAACCGGTAGCCGTTCGTCAGGCTTTGCAGCAGGAACTCCTGCGCGTTTTCTTTCAGCGAGGCCGACAGACAGGCGAAACGCCGGTCGGCGAATGTCAGGGAGGCCTGCAATTCCCGCGCTTTCTGAATGAATACGGCCGCCGTTTCCGGCCGCGTCTCCCCGATCACGACCGGCACGCCCGGCTTGATGATGCCGGCCTTTTCTCCGGCGATCTGTTCCAACGTGTCGCCCAAAAGGTCGGTATGGTCGTAGCCGATGTTGGTAATGACCGAAACTGTCGGCGTGATGATGTTCGTGGCGTCGATCCGGCCGCCCAGTCCGGTCTCTATGACGGCGATGTCCGTTTCATGCCGGGCGAAACAGTCGAAGGCCATCGCCGTGGTAACTTCGAAAAACGACGCGTCCGTCCGTTTTATCTCTTCGTATGCCCGTTCCACGAATGCGGTTACCTCTTCCGGCGCTATCATCTGCCCGTCGATCCGTATCCGTTCCCGGAAATCGTGCAGGTGCGGCGAAGTAAACAAACCGGTCCGGTAGCCCGCCGCCATGAGTATGGAACAGAGCAGGTGCGCCGTCGAGCCTTTGCCGTTGGTGCCTGCGATGTGTACGGCGCGTATCCGCCGCTGCGGGTTGCCCAGGGCTTCGCACAGCCGTTCTATCCTTTCCGTGCCGGGTTTCATGGCCGCCCCCCCCGCCTGCTGGAACATGGGGATAGAGAGCAGATAATCCAATGCTTCCTGATTCGTCATGATTTTGTCGCTTATGTCGTTAAGAAGTTGTCCGGCCACTTCTCATCTGCCGCGTTACCGCTTTTCGGAGATTCGTCAGTGCGCTCCCTCGTCTTGGAAAGACAAGGCCCTGCATCTGGGAAGACTTGTTGAACACTTGCCGGTAAAGTATGAGGAGCGGACTGTTTTCTACTTGTTGGACACGCTCTGAAATTCCTCCTGAACCTCTTGGCCCAGTCGCATGGTTCTTTCGTGTTCCTCGGGAAGAAAAAGCCGGAAGTCATTTTTTCAGGTATTTGTCCAGCCACCCGAAAAATTCCCGGTGCCACAGCAGCGAGTTCTGGGGCTTGAATACCTGATGTCCCTCGTCTTCGAACGCCACCAACCGGGCGTCCAGCCCTTTCAGCCGGGCCGCCGTGAAGGCTTGCAGGCTTTCGGTATAGGGAATGCGGAAATCCTGCAACCCTACGATAATCAATATCGGCGTGTCCCACCGGTCCGCGAACTTGTGCGGCGAGTGGGCGTACGAACGCCGGGTCACGGGGTCCTCCTTCCAGTACGGGCCGCCGATGTCGTTGTTCGGGAACCACAGCTCTTCGGTCGAGAGGTAGAAACTTTCGAAGTTGAACATGCCGCAATGGGCGATGAAGGCTTTGAACCGCTTTTCGTGGTGTCCGGCCAGATAATAGACCGAATAGCCCCCGTAGCTGGCTCCCACGCATCCGAGCCGGGCGGTGTCCACCCACGGCTCTTTCGCCACGTCGTCTATCGCGCTCAGGTAGTCGCGGATGTTCTGCCCGCTGTAATCGCCGGAAATCTGGTCCAGCCATTCCTGCCCGAACGAGGGCAGCCCCCGCCGGTTCGGCGCCACCACCACGTAGCCTTGCGAGGCCATCAGTGCGAGGTTCCACCGGTAGCTCCACCGCTGGCTGACCACGCTCTGCGGCCCACCCTGGCAATAGAGCAGGGTCGGATATTTTTTCGTCGGGTCGAAGTCGGGCGGCAGCAGCACCCAGGTCAGCATCCGTTTGCCGTCCGTGGTGGGCACCCACCGTTTCTGCACCTCTCCCATGCGTATCTTTTCGTAGATCGGGCGGTTCATAAAGGTCATCTGCGTATCGCCGGGGCATCCCGGCTCCACGACGAACAGTTCCGGAGCCATCGTCAGTGTGGTCTTCGCGGCCAGCAGTTTCCCGTCCGCATAGCGTATGGAGGTGTAGTCGTGCAGCCCTTCCGTCAGCACTTCCACGTTGGGACCCCGGTCGGCCCCCGCTTCGTCCGCGAGCGTCCTGACCCGGCAGATCTGGTGCGTCGCTTCGATGGGGGCGATAAAGTAGAGCGTTTCATCGTCGGCCCATTGCAGGCTTTGCGCGTTGTAGTCGAATCCGCCGGTCAGGTAGCTTTTCGCTCCCGTCGCCAGGTCGGCCACGAACAGCCGTTCCTTGTCCGACTCGTTGCCTGCCCGTTCCATGCTGGTCCATGCGATTTTCCGGTCGTCCGGAGAGAAAAGGGGGTAGCGGTCGTAGCCCGGCATCCCTTCCGTCAGGTTACGCGTCTCCCCCGTAGCCAGGTCGTACAGGTAGATGTCCGAATCGGTGCTTTCCGCGTACGCCTTTCCGTGCAGTTTCTTCGCGGTGTAGGCGATCTGCGTGCCGCTGTGGTTCCATGCGATTTCCGACAGGTCGAAGTAGGGCGCCAGCGGCACGTCCCACGCTCCGCCGGCCGTGATGTCCTTCGCGTTTTCCGCTTTCCCGTTCCGGAAGTCGGCCACGAACAGGTGGCTGTACGTGCCGTCCAGCCAATAGTTCCAGTGGCGGGCCATCAAGTCGTCGTATATCATGGCTTTGGCTTCGGGCAGGCCGGGATGCAGGTCTTTTGCCGTGCTGTCCACCTTTACCTGCGCCGTGTACCAGACCTTGTCCCCCGCGGGAGAGAGCTCGAATCCGGCGACCTCCGTCCCGAATCCCGGCATGGGCGAAGGGTGCCCGCCGTCAGCGTCCATCTTCCACAGTTGCAGGCTGCCGCTGCGGTCCGAAAGGAAATAGAGACTTTTGCCGTCTGGCGAAAACCGGGCGTTCAGGTCTTTATGGTTGCCGCAGGTCAGCCGCGTCGCCACGGTGTCGCCCACGGTCTGGGCGTACAGGTTGGTGTAGCTTTTGTTGCGCTCCGCGTCTACGACGGTCACGCCGTAAACGACGGTCTTGCCGTCGGGCGAAAGCGTCGTCTCTCCCAAACGCTTCATCTTCAGCATGACCTCCGCGGTAAATTTCCCCGCCTCCGCTTCTTCGGCCGTCAAAACGGGTTCGAACGTTTTCGTTTCCGCGCCTTTTTTCGCCTGCTGGCAGGAGAATAGCGCCGCTAATGAAAAAAACATGGCTGTTTTCAAAGTGCTGTTCATCGTATCGTATTCACAAGGTTTCTGATTTTTTCGTTCCGCGGGCCTTTTCATGCCCCTGCGGACAGCCGGCGGGAACTATCGCGTCCCGTCCTGCAGCGCATGGCCGTAGCCACTTGCCTCGAACACGTCCCGTATGGTAAAATAGGACGTTTGCAGCCGTTCGGCCAGCCCGTCGGGGGCTACCCACGCAATGGCGGTAATGCCCTCTTCCGTCTGCGGCGTCGGCCGGGCGTCGCCGGCATACCGCATGGCATACCAGGTCGTGTCCTTGACCAGCCATTCGCCGTTCATGCAGTAGATGTGGAAGGTCTCCGTCAGCGGCTCGGCCCGTTCTATGGTAATTTTCTCCGGTTCCAGCCCGCACTCTTCGCTGACTTCCCGGCGGGCGCATTCCGGCAGCGCCTCCCCGGCCTCCAGCTTCCCTTTCGGCAGGTCCCACCGTTCCCACCGGTAAATCATGGCGATTTCTCCTCCGGCGTTCCGGACCACTCCTCCGCCCGCCTTGACGACGCGGAAGGTTTCGAAAAATTTTTCCAACGCCGTTTTCGGGTCGTCCGAAACGACGACCGCCCGGCGTACGCGCGGCAACGTCTCTTCCCGCAACGCGTCCCAGGCGGGGACTTCTCCGGCTTCGGCGGAAAATAATATCGTATCCCCGGCGTTATATTTTTCGGTATTTGTATCGAAAATAATAACTTTGTCGTTAAAATAAACTTTATACATAGACGTTATTAAATAGTTGTTACCAAATTTATGAACGCATCGACCCAACAGGAAATTGCCCGAATGCTATTGCAAATTAAGGCAATAAAATTAAATCCGACAAACCCTTTTACGTGGGCTTCGGGATGGCATTCGCCCATCTATTGCGACAACCGCAAGACCCTCTCTTATCCGCAGGTCCGCAAACGGATCTATGAGGGTTTCGCCGCGCTGATCGCCGAAAAATATCCCGAAGCCGAGGTCCTGGCCGGGGTAGCCACGGGGGCTATCGCCCACGGGGTGTTGGCGGCGGAAGCCATGGGCAAGCCGTTTATCTACGTGCGTTCGGCGCCGAAAAACCACGGATTGACCAATCAGGTGGAAGGCGAAGTCCGTCCCGGCGCCAAGGTGGTGGTGGTGGAAGATCTCGTCTCCACCGGCGGCAGCAGCCTGAACGCCGTCGAGGCGTTGCGTTCGGCGGGTTGCGACGTGTTGGGCATGACGGCCATTTTTACCTACGGGTTCCCTACGGCGACCGAAAATTTCGCGAAGGCGGGCGTCGAGCTGACTACGCTCAGCGATTACGAAACCCTGATCGGCGTGGCTATCGAACAGCGTTATGTCTCCGACGCCGACCTCGAAACCCTGCGGGAGTGGCGGAAGAATCCTTCCGAATGGAGAAGATAGTGTTTTTTAGTAAAGATCGATATGACGGAATACACCAGCAAACAGGTACGGATACGCAAGCCCGACACGGTCATTTATCAACTGTTGTCGCGGTTCGACAATTTTACCCCGATTCTGCAACAGCAGGTCGAAGAGTGGCAGGCTACCGAAGACCGTTGTTCTTTCAAGGCCAAAGGATTTCCCGTCCGGCTGAAAATGGCGGACCGCGAGCCTTGCAAGACCATCAAGGTCACGGGCGACGAACTTCCGTTCGAATTCTATTTCTGGATACAGCTCAAGAGCGTGGCTCCCGACGATACCCGCATGCGCCTGACGGTGCATGCCAAACTGAATGCCATGATGAAAATGATGTTGGGCAAGAAGTTGCAGAACGGTCTCGATGCGGTGGCCGACCAGATCGCCGCCGCTTTTAACAGCCGATGATTATGGAAGCGCCTTTCATTACCGATTATTGGGAAAAACGGCTGGACCGTTGCCGCAAGGCATTGGAGAAAAACGGCTTCGAGGCGTATGTCGTGCCGGACGTCCGTTCCGCAGGCGAAACGGCGTGGGAATTGATCCGCGCCGCGGCTCCCGCTTCCGTCGCTTACGGCGACTCCATGACGCTCCGCGCCACCGGGCTGTTGCCGCGGGTGGCCGCTTGTAGCGACTGGACGTTCATCGATGGGTTCGACCCCGCCCTTTCCCGTCCGGAAAAGATGGCCCGCCGCCGTCAGGCGTTGGGCGCCGACCTGTTCATGACCGGCTGCAATGCGGTAACCGATACGGGACGCCTTTTCTGGCTCGATATGATCGGCAACCGCATCGCCCCCGTCTGTTTCGGTCCGCTCGATGTCGTGCTGTTCGTCGGGCGGAACAAGCTCGTGGCCGACGACGAAGAGGCCCGCCGCCGCATCCGCGAGACGGCCGCACCCATGAACGCCATCCGGCATACCGGCATGAAAACCCCTTGCATGACTACGGCCCGTTGCCACGACTGCGCCTCCGATGACCGTATCTGCAACGCGTGGCTCGTACTGGAAAAGTCGTTCCCCAAACGGCGCATCAAAGTGCTTTTGATCAATGAAGATTTAGGTTTGTAATTTTTTATAAAGTAACGTATGAAAAAGTTTGTCAATATGTTTTGCCTTTCGGCGCTTTGTGCGGTCTTGGCCGTGTCCTGTTCCAAAAAGGGGTTCGACTTGGACGATTACGCTCCCTCCGACAAGGCCGAAGAGGGGTTCGGCATTGCCGACCGTTCCCTGACCCGTTTCACGATTTCGATGGATAATGGCGATTTCGTGACCATCGACGAACTGAACGAGGAATTGGAAGTCAAGAGCATCACGACAGGCAGCCGTCTGTTGGCCAATTATGAGGTAAAGGAGACGGTTTCCGCTCCCGACGGCACGCGGGAAATTACCGCCCGGCTCAACCATTTTTCCATTATTCCCACGCCGGAAATCGTCCGTTCTACCGACGAGGACGCGGAGACTTACGTGGGGGTCGAACCGTTGAACGTGGCGGAAGCGGTAATCTCTTCCGGCAAATACCTCAATGTGAATTACCAGATCAAATATCTGAATCCCAAAGCCGACCATCGCATCAGCCTGTTGGTGGACGAAGAGGCTTCCGATGAAAATACCGTGGTGCTGTGGCTCAAACATAACGCTTTGGACGATATTCCCATTTTGGAAACGTTTAAATACGGCCGCGTGTCGTTCAATGTGGAAGATCTGATTCCGGAAGGAAAGGACCGGATCGATGTGAAACTGAGCTGGAAAACATACGTGCAGGGCACGAAGGAACGCTCTTTCGTGTTGCAGCGCAATACGGATCACACCATCGTCGCTTATAAATAACATGCAGCGGGGTAACGAGTCCAAACCCCATATCGGCATTTACGGGGCCTGTAACAGCGGCAAGAGCACGTTGCTGAATCTGTTGGCCGGACGTCCGGCGGCGTTGGTGTCGCCCGTGGCGGGCACTACTGCCGATCCCGTGCGTCTGCCGATAGAGCTGCCCGGTTTCGCTCCCGTGGTCGCCGTGGATACCGCCGGTCTCGACGACGGCAGCCCGCTCGGCGCTTTGCGGGTGGCGAAAAGCTATGAAACCCTCTGGCAGGTGGACCTGGCGTTGGTTGTTTTCGCCCACGGCCGGTGGAACGAAGGGTATGAGGGTTTGATGGAGCGTATCCGCGCCGCCGCTTTGCCTTGCCTGTTGCTCTGTAACCGTTTTGCAGGCGAACCGGAACCCGATCCCGCTTTTTTGTCGTCCCTCTCCGAACGTTACGGCGCGCCCGTGCTGACCTTTTCGCAGCAGGAAGGGGCCGGCCGGGTGTGGCAGGCGGTGCGGGAGACGCTTCCCGCCTATTCCTATACGCTTCCTGCCCTGTTCGAAGGGAAGGTCTCGCCGGGCGATCGCGTGCTGCTCGTCTGTCCCATCGACAGCGGGGCGCCGGCCGGCCGACTCATTCTGCCGCAGGTGCAGGCCATCCGCGCCCTGCTCGATGCCCATGCGTTCGTCTCCGTAGTGCAGCCCGAAGAGCTTCCCGCCTTTTTCTCCGCTTTCCCGAAACCCCGGCTGGTCGTGACCGACTCGCAGGTCATCGACCGGGTGCGGCCTTGTCTTCCCGAAGGGGTACCCCTGACCACGTTCAGCCTGGAGCTGGCCCGGGCCAAAGGCGACATGGAGGCGTACCGGGCCGGTTTGCCGAAAGTGGACCGCTTGCAGGAGGGCGACCGCATATTGGTGCTGGAAAGCTGCACCCACCATGCCGGGTGCGAGGACATCGGCCGGGTAAAAATTCCCCGCTGGTTGCAGGAATATACCGGCCGACGGCTCCATTTCACGTTCGTTTCCGGCCTGGCCCCTTTGCCCGACGACCTGCCCGCCTATGCCCTGGCTCTTCAGTGCGGCGGCTGCATGGTTACCCGCAGGCAGTTGCTCATGCGGCTGCGCGCACTCAAGCAGGCGGGTGTTCCTGTGGTCAATTACGGCATGCTGATTTCCAAAATCCGCTGAATTTCGAATCTGGCAATGACTGAATAAGCCGGAACCGCTTTTTTTCAATGACTATTTCGTTTCAGTGCCTTTTCATACACGGTACAAAGCTGTCGGCGCAGGGTGTCCGGTTGCAGCACTTCTACCGACCAACTGCGCGAGAGTAGTTCCATCATCAAATCGGGCGTTATTCGGAGTTTGGCGCGGACGATGATTTTCCCGTCTTCCGTCTTCTCCGTCTGTTGGGAGGCGTGCAAGGGGTGCGAGGCAAGATAACGTCCGTCCTCGGTATCGAAACGCAATACTAGTTCCTCGATGGGGTATTCGGGGGAGGAATAGATGCCGTAGCTGTATTCGAATTTCCGTACCGGGTCGAACGATTCGTCTTTTCGGAAGGTTTCTCGCATGATGTTCAATTCCTCTATGCGGTCCAGTCCGAATGTCTTGAACTCCTCGTCTCCCTCCTGCTCTTTGCCGATGACGTACCATCGGCCCCGCCACTCTTTGAGTACGTACGGCGACAGGATGCGTTCGCTCGAACTTCCGTCCGAATATTTGCGGTAGTGGAATCCGATTTTCCGGGCATGCCGAATAGCGTAAATCATGCCCGATAGGTGCTGGGCTCCCTTGACCGGATATTTCTCCGGCAGAATGTAATCCGGCAGACCATCCTCGGCACCTAAGGCCGTGAGTATCTCGAGCGGTTCCATCAGCTGATCCACATCCAGCCACTCTTTATCCACGTATCGGATTCGGTAGCCGTTGCGGGCGCGATCGTAGACGATCTCTATACCGAAATCTTCGCGCAGTTCGCTCAGGTCCCGCTTCAGCGTGGCCTCCGAACAGGCGGGTTCGCAGCCGCGGAAATACAGTTCCCGTTCTATTTCCCGTTGCAATTCCCGGAAGGAGAGGTAGGGGCGGCTCTGTATCTTTCTCACGATCAGGGTCCACCGTAATAATTGACTCCGAAGTTTTTTCATGAAACGACCGTTTTTCCCGTAAAGGTACGATTATTTTTTTTATAGGATCGAGTTTTGAGCCTGTGCGTTCTGACCTTTGTCCCGTAACAAAAAACGATAAGGAATCATGAAAGAAGCATTTGTGGAACATCTCATTGCGGAATGCGATCGGATGAAACGGGAAATTGCCGGGGATAAAGCGATTGCGCGGGCGGTGTTGTCGCACCGGGAACTGTTGGCCCTGCAACTGGCCGGAACGGCGGACGGAACGATAGTGGCGGCGTCGGATGCCGGGAGGCTCGAAAGCCTGCGGGAACGTCTGGACCGAAAGGCATTGTCCCGGGCCGACGTTCTGTTGGACCGGCAACGGGTGCTGGGCATCCGGACTGTCTCTTTCATCGAACCGGTTTATCCCGCCGGGTTGAATGATTTGGGCGATGCCCGGCCGGTACTGCTGCATTATCTGGGCGATTGGAGCCTGTTGCGCAAACCGGCGGTAGCGGTGGTCGGGTCGCGGAATACCTCCGAAAAGGGGCTTCTGACGGCGGAGGATCTGGGAATCTGGTATGGGGGAACGGAAGAGGACCGGGAAGCGTGGTTTTGCCGCACCGGAGCTTGCTCCGCTTTCCCTTCCGTCGGCACGGCTCCCTGTGTGGTCGTGAGCGGGTTGGCCCGCGGTTGCGATGCGGCGGCCCATCGCGGCTGCCTAATGGTAGGCGGAGCTACCGTCGCGGTCGTGGCCACCGGTCTGGACCGGGGCTATCCGGAGGAGAACCGCGGCTTGCAGGCTCTCATTCCGGAACAGGGGGGGCTGGTCGTGTCCGAACGGGTCGTCGGCGGCCGAGCGGCCGGATTTCTCCGGGCGAGAAACCGCCTGATCGCCGCTTTGTCGGGCGCGTTGTTCGTGGTGGAGTGCCGGGAGAACAGCGGCACGATGCATGCCGTGGGTTGCGCCCGGAAACTGGGGCGGCCCGTCTTTGCCATGGATTACGGTTTTCCCAACGCCAGCCATGCCGGGAATGACCGGTTGTTGCGGACGGGAGCGGCCCGCCCCGTTCCGTATGTTTTCTGATCCGGCGGTCGGTGGCGGGGAAGACGGCCCGACCGGTTTTTCGTTATTTTTGCAAAAGGAGAGATTGTGCAGTCTCTAAGAAAAGAGTATGTTTGTGAAAAATTAAAACGGTTTCTAAAACCGGAATAAACGATGAAATCTTACAAAAGAACCTATATCGCGGACGCCGCCAATATTTTTGTACGCAATCTCCTGTGTGAGATCAGCGAAATGCTGGGGGGCTTTTCGGAAAGGGACTGGCGCGCGACCAGACACTATTTCGACTATCGGTGCGCTTATACTGGAAAACCGCTTGCTCCCGCCGCGACGGTCATGGACCATGCGGTCGCCCATAACCGGGCGGCTGGCGGTCTGCATCTGTACGGCAATGTCGTTCCCGCTTCCCGCGAGGCCAACGCCAGCAAGGGCGGAAAATCGCTGGACGAATTTTTCGCTTCCGATGCCGCCTGCCTGCGCGGCATGAACGCGGAGGAGCGGGAGATGCGGAAACGGAAGATCCTGGAGTTCCAGCGGGTGTCCGGTTATCTTGAGAAATGCCGGTCGTTGGGTTTCGATTTGCCGGAATTCCTGCAAACGAGTTACGAGGAGATACGGCGGTTGGCGGAAAAACGGCTCGAAACGCTGGACGGAAAGATCGGCCGGACGGAGTCGGGCCGTAAAATCGCGGAACGATACGAAGCGTCGAAATCGCAACGTCTTTTCTTATGGGCGACCAAAAAGTCGCAGGTCAGCCATAAGATTATCGCCGAGTTTCTGCAGCATGAGCGGATGACTGTCGGGGATCTGGTGGACCGGGTGCGCGAGGCGGGAATTTCGGACAATGCCTACGGGGCTGTTCACGGCATGATGACTGATAAGGGCCATAACTATGGCCGCATATTCATGGAGGAGAACGGTTATCTGGTGTTCGTCCCCGAACTGCAGGCTCGTTTGGAGGAGATAAAAAGTTATGATTGGAGTTTATGAAATTGTCGGGCGGGTATGAATTTTTGAACGGGACGTTCCGGGAATCGGCTTTGTTCGCCGTTACCGGTATCGGCGAAATGGGCGGTAGGGTTGTGCGTTCGTTGCGGAATTTCGTGTCGCGGGGAGTGCTTCTACAGGAACTTCCCGTCGCTTCCGTTCGGTACGGGGAGATTGATGAAGCCCGGTTGTTCCGGAGCGGGATATGGATCGTGGCGGTCGATTTGGGCGAGCCGGTCGATGCCCTCGTTCCGTTCGTCCGCGAAATCCGACGGCACGAACGGCAGGCGGCGGTGCTGGCGGTTCTGCCCGACGGTCGGGAAAACCGGGAAAGACGGCGACGGGCGGAGGAGATGTTGAGGGACCTGGCCGGGGAGGCGTCGATGCTGTCGGTAACGGATGCGGAGCGGTGGTGCAGGCTTGCCCCTCAGGTGGTACGGGAAAGAACGGAGCGGCTGTTGCGGGAGCAGGCGGCGGATTTTATGGAGACGGTGCTGGTTCCGGGGCTGATTCATCTTGATTTTTACGATCTGAAATATTTTGTTCATGCCGCTCCGCCGCATACGGTTTACCTGTTGGGACGCGGAACCGGAGCGCAACGCATGCGGCGGGCGACGGAAGAGCTGTTGAGGGACGCCGCGGAACTTTTTCCGGACCGGCAGCCGTTTTCTGGAGGGTATGTCATGATCCGGTACGGCGGGGAGACGCCTGTGCTGAAAGAGGTATCCGAGGCATTGGAGGCTTTGTTTTCCGTTTTCGGCGAAGAAAGTTCCCGCATGTGGGGCATACAGCCGTCGGACGACAGACTTTCGGATGCCGTCCGCATTTTCATGTTCGCCAAAACGGCCCGAACGGGGGAAAAATAAACGGTAACGGTGTTCGTCTTTCGCTTTCGGTCGTTATCTTTGCAGCTGCAAAGTGCGGTTTTCTAATCGTTATCTCTCGAAAAGATACGGAACTTGTTTTTCTTTTATTGACAATCGATATGGAACCTTTTTTAGTTTTGGCCGAACGTAACCGGAAGAAGGCGGCAGAGATCGTCGCCCGCACCGGTCTGGTCGGTATTTGGGAGTCGGTAGGGGCGGAAGTCCGTCCGGTAGGGTCGTTCCGCATGGGACTGTTGTGCAAGCATCGGGATATCGATTTTCATATTTATTCTTCGCCGCTGAACGTGTCCGACAGTTTCCGGGCGATGGCGAAACTTGCGGAAAACGGTGCGGTGGAGCATATCGAATATGCGAATCTGCTGCATACGGAGGAACGGTGTCTGGAATGGCACGTCCGTTATCGGGACGAGGACGAGGAAGATTGGCAGATCGATATGATCCATATCGTCGGAGGGTCGCGGTACGACGGTTATTTCGAACGGATGGCCGACTGCATTTCCGAAACATTGACCGAAGAGACGCGGCGAACGATACTGCGGTTGAAGTACGAAACGCCGGACACGGAAAAAATTATGGGGGTGGAGTATTATCGGGCGGTTCTTCAGGACGGGGTGCGGACCTATGCCGAATTACAGGCATGGCGACGGACGCATCCGGTTTCGGGCGTTTGGGAGTGGATGCCTTGAGCCTTTAGTGACTTTGGTTCCGGTCCGTTTGACCGGTGTTTGATTAAATAAATCGGAATGTTAAATTTATATTTGATTTTTTATTATTTAGTTGTTATATTTGATGCATAACTGCTGCTTGTCGGGCAAATTTTATCGGATGCGTTATGAAAATAAAATTATTTTTCTCGGTTTTATCTTTTACGTTTTTGCTTGGCTTTGTTGCTTGTGTGAAGAGCGATTTCGAAGAACATTCTGTTCCTGCAATCGCTTTCTGTATCGGCGATTCGCTTTCGAGTATTGACAGTTTTCTTCAGCCCTGTTGTGATACGGTTGTGTCTGATAGCGTTCCGGCGTTTTTTGCCCTTACGCCTTACCATTGCGGTTGTCTGCCGATTCCTTCCATTTCTCATGAGAACGGTTTCCCGGTAGTCCGTTTTCCATTGGCAGGCACTTATCGGCATTCCAATATCAATCTTTCTTATATGTTGGATGGAAGTACGACTGATATGGGACGTATCGATCCGGCTACTACGCATCAATTCGTCATTCTTCCTGCTTCCATGGGAAATCATTCTTATGAATTGTCGGTTACACTGACTTGCAATGAAAAAGACGACCGTTGCAAGGGACCGGACGGCTCTCGATGCAGTCGTACTGTCGCTTTTTCATATGACGGTTCTTCCGGCGGGGGCACGATCGTTTCTCCGGGCGATTGCGGCCGGAACTATGCCGGAGTATCGGTTCGGGTTCCTGAAAGCGGACAAGCTGTGCTGACCGTAGTGCGACCTTCCGATACCGGCAATACCGATATGATCCCGGATCAGTACGAAATCTTTTCCCAAGACCGATACGGACATAGAACTTCTTACAGTAAAGGCAGTTTGTCCGTCGGGGAGAATACGATTCGTTATCCGAACTCCGCATCGTCTTCTTATCTCTATTTGGTAAAAATGTACAGTTCTGCCTGCGGCGACCACGAGAAACATTTTTTGGAAGCCAGTCTGTCCGTATCGCCCAATACATGGCCAGCCGTGGAAACGAACAACCATTAAAACCTTATGCCCTATGAAAACGATGAAATATTTATTTTTATGGTTCGCCTGGGCGGGAGGTGTCACGACCGTAAACGCACAGATCGTTCTTTTGAACGAATGCAATACTCCGGACGATCTGAACCGGTTCATGCCGAAAATGTACGAGGTAAGAGCGATTAGAAATATAAATGCCGATAATTCGGTAAGCATGCCTTCCATCTATGATTCGCCCGACATCGTCTATCGTTCATTTGAAGAACTTGTTTATTGGGAAGGCAACGAACGGTTCTTCCGTTCGGGCATCCGCAACCGGGAAACGGCTGACGGAATCGTGGAAACGACCGGGAAAATATTGTCCGAGCGTGGCTATTCCGTCATAACTCCTGCACCGGCCGTTCTGAAATTATTGAAAGAAGGATGGGACTTGGAAAAGGAAAAAATAACAGAAGCCGACCGGTTGAAATTACGAAATTTATTATGCGAAAATTACGGGGCGGACACGTTGTTGCTTTTGACTGATTGTTCCTGCGATTTTCGGTTCCGTTCATGGAAAGAACCGGGCCGCAAGCCCAAAGACGTGTCGGGCGAGGCAGAATTGACAATCGGCGCCGTCTGGGCGGTTTACGACTGCCGTTCGGAACGGATCGTCAGCGAGTTCCGTACGGAAGGAACGGCAGGAATGGACAGAGAGCGTATTACGCGCGGTCTGGTCGATGAATTGAGGGAAAAAAGGTTTGCTCGGGAAAATATACGGGATGCTGCCGAACGGCAGTATGTTGATGAGCGTAGATTGAAAAGTCAATCCACTCATAGGTCCCATTTGTCTATTTCCGAAACATGGGATTTGAAACCCGCTATGCCTATCCATTACGGCGTTCCGGCGATTTGGCCGCTTGTGGAAAAAATAACGGGGGAATTTGCGGAAACGGTTGCCGGACATTTGGCCGATTGAAAAATCGGCGGTAAACGGAAAAACAATGCCTTTTCCCATGCGAATACTAAAACTCCGGACGGTTATCAACCGTCCGGAGTTTTGTTTTTACCGCTGTTTGTTTTGGCTTTATTTCAGCAGCTCGTCGATTTTCCGGTCGATGAAACTTTTTTCTTCCTCGGTCAGCCGCAAATCGCCCGCCTTGGCGTTCATGACCGCCTGTTCGGGGTTCCGCGCGCCTGCCAAAACTATCGTGACGCCCGGATGGTCGATCGTCCACCGCAGCACCAACTGGCTCAGGGTGGCTCCTTTCTCTTCGGCCATCGGACGCAACTCGTCGAGGAACCGGTTGGTCCGTTCGATGCTTTCGTCCGTGAAGAACGGATTCTCTTTCCGGTGGTCGCCTTCGGCGAACACCTGTCCCGGCTTCATCTTGCCCGTGAGCAGGCCCCGTTCCATGGGGCTGTACGCCACCACCGATTTCCCGTGTTCTATGCAGTAAGGGATTGTTTCCGCGTCCATGCCCCGATTGACCATGCTGAACGGAATCTGGTCCGAGGCCAGATCGATGTATTTCGAGGCTTCCGCCATCAATGCCGCGTCGTAGTTGCACACCCCGGCGTATCGGACTTTCCCCTGCTCCATGAGCCGCATGACCGCTTCGAACGTCTCTTCCATCGGCGTAGTGGGGTCGGGCCAGTGAATCTGGTACAGGTCGATGTAATCAGTCCCCAGACGGCGCAGGCTCGCTTCGCATTCCGCCATGACGCTCTCTTTTCCGGCATACTTGTAAATGTCGATGGGCTGTCCCGCGTTGTTGCGGCTCTTGAAATAAAAAGCTCCCGCCTCTTTCTCCCATTGAATGCCGTATTTCGTCAAAATCTGCACCTGGTCGCGCGGAATGTTCCGAATGGCTTCGCCTACGATGCTCTCGCTTTCCCCTTGCCCGTATGCGGGGGCGGTATCTATGGAGGTCACGCCCGCTTCATGGGCGGCCTGTATGGCCGCTACGGCCGCGTTGCGGTCCGTCTTGCCCCACATCCATCCGCCGGCGGCCCAGGCGCCGAACGTAACGACCGACAACTTCAGGTCGGTATTGGCCAATGTTCTGTATTCCATATTATTTTCGTTTTATAGGTTTGTTTTTGCGGTCGTTTGCCGTGCCTGCGGCAGGGTCTGCGCCTTTTGCTGTTGCATCATGCGTCGGGTAAAGCGGTCCGGTTCCAACCGGAAAGCATAACCGTATTCCGCCGTGTTGTCGATCAGGTATTGCGGCAGTTGGCGCGGCCCGCAGCTGGCGTTGCCCAACCCCCGCTGTATGCAGTCGAGGTTCAGCACCGTTTCCGCCCGGCGCACCTTGTCCCGGTCGTGCCCGTACACGACTTGCCACAGGTCCTGGTCGGTAAAATGCAGGGCGGAGAATCCCATCCGGCCTTTCGCCGTAATCGACAGGGTAACGTTTTTCTGCGGGTTCGTCAGATTCAGCCACCGCACGTCTTCCCGGTTCCCCATCGACTGCGCCCGTACATACGCCTCTTCCATTTCGGTCACGGTACTTTTGTAAATGCCTAAATACGCGCTGTTTTTCCGGTCCCAGTAGTTTTCCATCGGACCGCGGCCGTACCATTGCACCCCTTCCATGTTCGGGCTCAGCATGGCTTGCAGCCCGATACGCGGCATGTTGAAGTTTTCCCCCGGTTGGAACGACGCTTCGACATCTATCGTGCCATCGCCGTAAATCCGATAGATCATGTCGTACGACAACCGCTGTTTGCCGATGCTTACTTCATGCCGCGTCTTCACTTCCGCGCTCCGGCCTCCGTCGCCTTTCGTCCAAATGAATTCCGTGCAGCGGTTTTCGGGGGCCGTATAACTCAGTTTGTCATTGTCTATCGAGCGGTAACCGTTGAAGGTAAATCCCGCTTCGCCGTGCAGCAGATCGACCCCGGCATACCGCAGGGCGTTCATGATGCCCGTTTCGCGGTTGAACGATGTCTCGAAGCCCTGTGCCGTGAACCGCAGCCTTTCCTCCGTTTCCTGCACCGTCAGCGTGTCCATGCCTTCGGTCTGCACTTCCGGAACGAAACGGTATTCCCGCACGACGAACTGTTCGTCGGCTACTGTGTGTCCCGCTTCGCCCCATACCGTCGGTTCTTTCAGTCTCACGCTGAGGTTGAGGCAATATTCCGCATCGTCCGTCAGCCGTTCGGCATAGCGCAGGGTAACCGTCGTCCGGCCGTTCGGTTCCGTCGAAGGCAGTTCGCTTATTCCTGCCGTACAGGTTTTCCCGTTCTTTTTCAGTTCCCATCTCAACACAAAGGCGTCCAGGTTCGTGAAGTCGTACCGGTTTTCCAGTTCGATGATTCCTTGCGCTAAATCCACGGGTTTGAATTTGACGTATTGATACACTTTTTTCACTTCCAGCAATTTCGGCGTGATTTTCCGGTCGGGCGTCACGATGCCGTTGCAGCAGAAATTGAAATCGTTGGGCACGTCGCCGAATCCGCTGCCGAAATAGTACCGGTCGGAGGCTTCTCCGAATTTGTTCAGGCCCTGGTCCACCCAGTCCCAGATGCAACCGCCGATCATGCGGTCCGATCGGTTCTCTATGTAATCCCAGTAAACGTCGAGGTTCCCGATGGCGTTGCCCATCGCGTGCGCGTATTCGCACAGGAAATAGGGTTTGTCGCGGTCTTGCCGGTCGAAATCTGTCATGCGGTCGATCGAGGGGTACATGTGCGAGTCGATGTCCGACAGGTCGTTTTTCCCTTCGTAGTGGATGGGGCGCGGGTCGAGCGCGCGCACGGCCTTGTAGGTCTCGTCGAAGTTGGCCCCGTTACCGCATTCGTTCCCCAACGACCAGAAGATGACCGAGGGGTGGTTCTTGTCCCGTTCCACCATGCGCACCGTGCGGTCGATGAAAGCCGGCAGCCACGAGGGGTTGTTGCTGATGGAGGCGTTGCCGTGGCATTCCACGTCCGCTTCGTCCATCACGTACAGGCCGTAATAGTCGAACAGGGCGTACATGCGCGGGTCGTTGGGGTAGTGGCTGGTCCGTATCGTGTTCAGGTTGTGTCGTTTGAACAGCAGAATGTCTTCGATCATCGATTCCACCGGAACGGCCTTGCCGTATTTCGGATGGATGTCGTGTCGGTTGGCCCCCTTGAAGAATACCTGTTCGTTGTTGATGAACACCCGGCGGTCCTTGATTTCGATCTTCCGGAATCCGAACTGCGCGTGCGCCACCTCCTGCGTGTAGCCTTTGCCGTTTTGCAGCTCCAGTACGGCCGTGTAAAGGTACGGAGTCTCCGCCGACCACAACCGTACGTCGTTTACCGGTATTTCCAGCGTTTGCCGCGTCTCTTTCCCTTTGCCCGGTGTCCGGAGTTCGGCGCTCGTCTCGCCTGCCGTCTTGCCGTCGGCGTCCAACAACCGCAGTTTCAGGATGGCGCCTCCTCCCCCGCCGTAGTTGCGGATGTCGGTTTCCGCCCGGAATGTCGCCCGGTTCAACCCGTCGCCTTCGAAATCCGAGGTCAGATAGAAGTCGCGCAACCGTATTTTCGGCGTGGCGATCAGATATACGTCGCGGTGTATGCCGCTCAGACGGAACATGTCCTGGTCTTCTAAATAGCTTCCGTCGCTCCAGCGGTACACCTCCGCCGCCACGGTGTTCACACCCGGTTTCACGTAAGCCGTGATGTCGAATTCCGCGTCGTTGTTGGCCCCCTGGCTGTAACCTACCTTTTTGCCGTTTACCCACAGGTACATGGCGCTATATACGCCGTTGAAATGAATGAACACCTCTTTGTCCCGCCACTCTTCCGGCAGCGTGAATTCGCGGCGGTACGACCCCACCGCGTTGCGTTCCTTCTCGTAAGTGGTATAGCCCCGGTTGCCTTGTATGAAAGGCGGGTTGTTGCGGAACGGGTAGGTCACGTTCGTGTAGATGGGCGTTCCGTAGCCGTGCATTTCCCAGTTCGAGGGAACGGGAATTTCATCCCAGCCCGATACGTCGTAATCCGTCCGGTAAAACTCTTTCGGCCGTTCTTCCGGTTCTTTTACCCAGTGGAACTTCCAGTTGCCGTTCAACGACAGGTAGCGCGACGAGGCGGGCGCTATCCACGGTTTGCGGTAGCTGGGGTCCCGTTCCATCTCCATTATGTTGGAAAAGGGGATGAAGGTGGCGCGTCCCGGCTCTTTGTTTACCGCGAATATCGCTTCGTTCTCCCAGTCGTTGTCGCTGCTGGTTTTGGGCAGATCCACTTTGATCTCTATGTCCATTTTCTGCAACCGCCATTGCTGGCCCGTACGGTTGGCGTCGGCTTTCAGCAGGCAGAGCGGCTCCCCTACGGGACCAGCGTCCGAGCTGCCGAGGTTCAGCCCCTGCCCCGACACGGAAGTCAGCGTGAAAAAGCCCTCTTTCGTTTCGGTCAGCAGCCATTGCTGGTTGGGGTTGTCGTATTCCGTTCCCCACTGTATGGCCCGCGATCCGTCGGTCGGGGCGTTTCCGTTGTCGATGCTTTTTCCCGTCGCGGGATTGCTGATGACGTAAACGCCCTCTCCCTTTTTGAATAGCGACCAGGCCTGAGCTGCGCTTTTTCCGTCGGCCGGGGCCAGAAACAGTTGCGAATTGTCGTCGGCGCTTTGCTGGTTGTCGATGGCCAGCCCGCCCGGATTCAGTAATTGGTACACCGCTTTGGGGTCTATCTCCTGCGCCCCTGCCGTGCCTGGCCACCCCCCGGACAGAAGGAGCGTCGCCGCCAGTAAAATCGAAGTTTTCTTCATAATTTATGCAGATTTGGATCATTCGTTTTTATGAATCTTCGGCAGGTAAATGCCGAAAATCCCGGGTTGTGCGATACCCCTCTCCTGTTTGAAATACCTTTTTTTTCCGAAACAAGGAAAGCGTTTTTGCGGGTTGTGCGATACCGGGTTCCTACTTGAAATACCCTACGGGATGGCAGAGCATCAGCGTTTGCGGGCCGGACAGCTTCAACGCTTTTTTCAACGCCGCTTGGTCCATTGTCGCCCGGGGATAGGTCGCCAACCCTAATCCGGCGCAGGCCAGCGATATGTTCTGCGATACGATGCCCGCGTCTATCGCCGCCCAGGTCTCCCCTGTGTCCGTAACCAGCACGATCGTGGCCGGGGCCCCGCCGCAGCGGAAGTCTCCGGCCGTCAGCGGTTCCAGTGCATGGGCAGTCGGGTCGTAGCGGTAACACCCTTCTTCCAGACAAACGTACACTTTTACGTCCTGCCGGTTCATGGCCGACGGCGCGGTGCGTTTCCCTTCGGCGGGACGGTTGATGCCGTTGGCGGCCCACAACAGGTCTGACAAATCCTGCGCCGATAACGCTTTTTGTGAAAATTCACGGGTCGAGCGTCGTTCGCTCAAACTCTGCATGATGCTTTTGCCCCGGTTCTTGTCGGGGACTTCCAATCGAATGGTTTTCATCTCTTTTTCCGTTTTTAGAACTGCACCCTCTGCCGTTATGTTTCCGTAGCAGAGCAGCAGTACCGATAGAGCAAGCAGTCGTTTCATCTTTTTGTGGTTTTTGAAAAACTGTTTTATCTTTTTTGCCGGCAGAATTTTTTTATTATTTTCTCCGGTTTCGTTTCGGTTTCAATCGTTCCCCCCATTTCTCCATTTCCATTTGCCCGATTTATCCGATCGGACAAAATTCATTTTGAAATACGAAAACATTAAAATGGTGTTTAAAGATACGATAAATTTCGGAAATAACTGTTTTTTTGTTTGAAATGTCGTTTCCGTTTGTCGGAGCCGGTTTTCGTTCTCCCGGAATTTAGCGGAACCATACGTTGAAAAGCAGCCGTTGGTTCTGTGTCGTTGGGTTACGGGGGCGATGCTTACGGTGCTCTTTTCGGTCGGCGGTACGAATCATTTTCGCGGCCGTGGAAGAGGTTTCCGTTAAATCGGTAGATTCGTTTTCGAACGGTAAAACGTGTTCGGGCAGAATCATGTCTGGAGAAGAATAGCGAACGATATTTTTTATTCGGAATTTCTTTCGGCTCTGATGAAAAATCGGTTTTTATGATAAATTATCGGAATGATAAGTATTGTAAAAAACGTTTTGATAAATTTCCGTTGCGAGAATATTCGTTGTTATGCTGCGCATAGGTGTCATTAGGAATAACCGATTGATAGAGAAGCGTAATGAACTTTTATCAATACTGCTTGATAATTAGGAAAATAGATGATAAAGAATGTGTCTTGTTTATATTTTCTTTGATTATGTCGTTTTTTTCTTTTGTTTTTGTTTTTTATTTCGTACCTTGCAGGGGCTTGAAGTATATGGAAAATGTTTTTTCCTTCTGCAGGTATGAGAGATTATGTTTGAATAAATTTTGTCGTATGATGAGAAAAAGGGTATGGCTTTTAGGCGTGGTAGGAAGCCTGTTGTTTTCCTGCCAGGGAGAAACCAAAAAAACAGAGGTTGTGGAGTGTAATTTTTCGGAGGTTATCAATGCCGCACCGAAAGACATTCCGTTGAGTACGTTGGCGTCGTCCATTGAATATGTTCCGTTGGAGACGAGCGATTCCGTATTGTTAGGTAAGATCTGGAAAGTTTGGCGGAATGGCAACCGGATTGTCGTTTTGGAGGATTCCGGCATTTGGATGTTCGACGGGAAAGGTCGTTTTGTTAAGAAAGTACTGTGGCGGGGTAAAGGACCGGGGGAAATTGCGGATATCCGAAACATTTCCGCTCATGTCAATTCGGAAGGAACCTTTTCTGTCTATGCCGATCGATTCATACAGTTCGACTCTACGGGCCGTCGCGTTTACGAGAGTCCGTTATGGGGTAAACTGGTCAAAGAGTATTACTACCAGGTTTTCGGAACGGACCGCCGTTGTTGGTTTACAATGATGACTTATACGACTTGCGATGTGGTTTCTACGGATACCGAATGGTTCCGCACAGGAATAAAACCGGAAGAAACGTTTGCCCGGAAATATCGACTGAAAACGGTCGATTCTACGGCGACTATTCCCAGTTATTATTCTCGTTATGCTTGGAAACCGAACATTACCTGCGATTATCTTTCTTTCGTCGATTGCGAGACGGGCGAGTGGGGCCGCCTTTATCCGGACGGGAAAAGAGAGGTTACGCAACAGATCGATTTCGGTTCGGGAGAGCAGTTGTCGTGGGTTATTTATATGAACGATATCGGAGGGCATCTGATCCTTCGGGCCCGTCAATATCCGGACAAGATCGTCAATATATTATATGACAAGCAAAGCGGAAAATTTACCAACATGAGGAAAATCGTCAATGATTTGGACAAAAGCGGGAATTATGCCTACCTTAGCGATATTACCTCCGACGGAGCTATTTATAAGGTGGAGGATTTCGGCACCTTCCTCAGTCGGGCGGAAAATTCCGACGAACCTCGCTTGAAAGCGTTAGCCGAGACGCTTCCTGACGATTCTAACCCGATATTGGAGTTTTTTAAATTGAATCGAATGGAATGACGTATTTCCGGCTTGTTTGAAAATTTGACCCGGTCGGGGAAATAAGATTGGCATCTTCCTCTGTTCTAAACTTGTTACGGTTTAAAACAGGGGAAGATTTGTTTGCCTGTATGAAGATTCGTTCGAATAAATTTTTGTCTATTGTCGGAACATGGGGAAATGTGTCGTGCAATAAGACGACGTATGGATTCGGGGCGTTTTTATGTTAAGTCGTCTGCTTGTTATGAAAAAACGTCCTCCGCGAGAGAAGGACGTTTCGATTACGGAAAAACCGAATATGTTATTTTCTAAGATTCAACGCTTTCACGATGGCTCTGTACCGTTCGATGTCGTTGTCTTTCAAATAGGTCAAAAGACGACGACGCTTCCCGACCAGACGAAGCAGGGCACGCTGCGTGTTGTAGTCGTGCTTGTGCTCTCTCAGATGATCGGTCAGATGATTGATACGGTATGAAAATAACGCAATCTGGCTCTCGGGAGAGCCGGTGTCGGTATTAGACTTCCCGTAAGAACTGAAAAGTTCCTGTTTCTTTTCTGCTGTGATGTAACTCATTTTATTGATATGATAATTTAAAATCGGGGCAAAGATAGGATTAAATTCCGAATCCGGCAAATCCGGAAAGGTTTATTTCCGCGGAAACGGAGAAAAACGGCTCGGAAAGTCGGAATATCCGTTAGGTCAAAGCCGGAACCAGATATTTCGTCAGCAGGTAACCGCCGAAAACCAGCCAGACATACAGGAGGAAAGCCAGCAGGAACGGTTTCGTTCCCGCCTGTTTGAATTTGTCGAAACTGGTTTCGGCTCCCAATGCCGTCATCGCCATCGTCAGCAAGAGGGTATCGGCATACTCGATGGCTCCGTTCAAAGGAATATCTTTGACCGTCGCCGCTCCGCAAAGGTATTGCAATAACGTGTTCAACCCGATGACGCCGATAAAGCCGAAAGCGAACCAGGGAACCGCGATTTTCCGGCGCTCGCCGTTCTCTTCGTTCTTTTCCTTGGCCGCTCTCCGGCGTCCGGAAAGCGCCATGCCCATAATGACCAATACGGGCGCCAGCATCATGACCCGGATCATTTTCGTAATGGTGGCCGGTCCGGCTATGCCCAGCGTGTCCGCCGGATCCATGGCGTTCCCCGCCCCCGCCACGTGAGCCACCTCGTGCAGCGTGCTGCCCGTATATACGGCCGTTCCCAACGGCCCTAAGGCATCCAGCCATCCGGCTCGGTACAGTGCCGGATAAAGAAACATGGAAATCGTGCCGAAAATTACGACGGTGGATACGGCAATGGCCGTTTTATATCCTTCGCAACGAACTACCGGTTCCGCTCCCAATACGGCTGCGGCTCCGCAAACGGCGCTTCCGGTTGCGGTCATCAATGCCGTATCCCGATCGATCCCCAGCAACCGGCCGACTCCGATTCCTAAAAAAATTGTAACGGCAACGACAATCGCGTCTGTCGTCACGGCCGCCGGTCCGATCTCCGCTACCTGCGCCAGCGTCAGCCGGAAACCGTACAGGACGATACCGGCCCGCAAAAGCTGCTTCGTGCAGAAACGGATGCCCGGAACCCACGTTTCCGGCAACTGGTTGCGTAAACTGTTGGCGTATAACATACCCAAAACAATCCCGATAATCAAGGGACTGAGGGACAGGTTTTTCAACAAAGGAATTTCGGCGAGATAGAATGCCGAAAAAGAGAAAAGGGCGATCAGTAAAATTCCGTGTAACGTATGGTTTCTGTTTGCGCGGCTGAACATAATTTCGTATTCTTAGCGATGGATACTGTTTTTTCCCGCGCAAAAATAACGGTTATATACGGTTGTTCTTATTTAAAATTGATTATATGCGATAACCAAACAGAATATGCATGTCTTGTACTGCATATCAAACTCCGGAATTATTCATCGATGAACTCGAAACGGGTTTATTGTAATCAATAAAAGTTATTTATAGTCATGAAAAATCGACGCTCCCGTTTTGAAAAAACGGTTTTCTTCCGCTACGAACCGAATTCCTTCTGTCTGCGAGGTTGTATAACAATGCATGCGAAACGAGGCACTCCTTTGCCGCGGACTGCCTCGTTTTTCAAACCATTTCGTTAAATCAAAAGCTCTTCGGTAATTACGGAACGTAAACTTCGATCAGCTTCCCTTTCCCTTTCCACTCCAGCGAGTCGATTACGGCGGGCACCAGTACCGTTTCTCCCTTTTTCAGGGTTTCCGTCCCCTCTTCCCAAACCAGCTCGACGTTTCCTTCCAGACAGATATAAATGACGAAGGAATCGATGGCCGCCAAATCGCGTTCCAGGGCCGTTTCCACCTCCAATACGGCGGAAGTGAAGTAAGGGCAGCTTTGCATCTGCACCGCCTGGTCCGGTTGCGGAATTACGGTAATATCGTAATCGTGCCGCGACGTGAAATCGATGGCGTCGAGGGCCAACTCGGTATGTAGTTCGCGCGAACGCCCCTGAGCGTCTTTCCGGTTCCAGTCGAACACGCGGTAGGTAATATCGGAAGTTTGCTGTATTTCGGCAATCAAATTGCCTTTGCCGATGGCGTGAATCGTGCCGGCCGGAATGAAATAGGCATCGCCCGGCTTTACTTCGAACGCCCCCAACAGATCGGCCAGCGTACCGTTTTCCAAATGGCGCAGGTACTCCTCCCGGTCGGTTTCCCGGTTGAATCCGACGTAAAGTTTCGCCCCTTTCTCGCAATCGATGACGTACCACATCTCCGTTTTGCCGTAAGCATTATGCCGTTTGGCCGCCAGCTCGTCGTCGGGATGCACCTGAATGGAGAGTACGTCCGCCGCATCGATGAGTTTGATGAGCAACGGGAACTCCTCGCCGAAACGGTCGAACACCTTTTCTCCGACCAAATCGCCCATATAGACTTCGACCAGCTCTTGCAGGGAATTACCGGCCAGCCGGCCGTTGGCCACGACGGATATGTCGCCCTGCACGCCCGAAATTTCCCAGCTCTCGCCGATCGGTCCGTTGCCGGGAAGTTTCTTCCCGAAACATTTTTCCAGTTTTCTGCCGCCCCAGATGCGTTCTTTGAACAGGGGCTTGAATTTCATCGGATATAACATATTTTTCGCATATATAATGACAAACGGGGAAAACCTCCGTTTTCCGTAACGTATCGAACAAAAAACAGACCTTTCGTCCCGGTAAATTTCAGGGCCAAAACATGCCGAAACACGCTTTGGCCCTGAAACGACCGCCACGGGACGGCCCGAACTACAAGTCGTCGTCTTTCAACGACAAACGGGATATTTTCTTGTCTCCTTTTTCAGGACGGTTGGACATGGATACCTTGCGGCGACGGTAAGCCGGCGCATCCTCCAGCTCGTCGATGGAAAGATCGCGGAAGTTGGTGCGTTCGCGTTCTTTCGGTTTATTGTGCTGCACGGGCTGTTGCTGCAAAAATTCTTCGGAGAAAAGAACCCCCATCCGTTCCGTATATAACGTGTCGTCAGAAGCCTCGCGGGTGTTCATCGCGTCATCGGACGCGGGCTCCTCGGCCGAGGCGGGTGCCGGTTCGTCGTCCAAAGTCAACCGTTCGTATTCCTGCGGAACCGACGGTCGGGAATTCGCGCTTTCCGTTTTCGGGTGTGTCGTTTCCGCCTCGCCTTTGACAATAATGGTCATGCCGTCCTCGTCTTCCGTCGAATCCTGTTCCGCAGGCCCGCTCTTCTCCTCCGCGTCGAAAGCCACCCGGACCAAATGGACCGGATCGGATTTCGGCTCGGCGATCTGGTCGCGGTAACGGTTCAGACGGTCCACTACCGGATTGACCGTTTCGCCCGGTGTCTCTCCTGCCGCGGCAGGTTCGGAAAGCGCGGAAGAAACGACCGGCGCCTTCTTCGGCACGGTCAGCGGCAACATGTCTTCCGGCATGTCGCCTCCCGTATCGAAACCGGTGGCCACGATGGTCACGCTGGTTTCGTTGGGTTCGAGCGAATCGTTCTGACCGGCCCCCCAGATGATGGAAGCCTCGCTGCCCGCCGCCGCCTGGATATGTCCCAAAATGGCGTGCAGTTCGCTCATCTTCGGCTCGTTCTCGTTCCACGAGATATTGACCAGGATATTTTTCGCTCCCAGAATGTCGCTTTTGTTCAGCAAAGAGGTGTTCAACGCCGCTTCGGCCAGCTCTATGGCGATGTTCTCGACGCTGGAATCGACGATGGCGTACCCCATCAGGGCGATGCCGCTGTTGCTCATGGTCGTTTTGACATCGGCGAAATCGACGTTGATGAACGAATCGCGGGTAATGATCTCGGCAATGCCCTTGGCCGCCGTCGCCAAAATGTCGTCGGCCCGTCCGAAGGCTTTGGAAATCGGCAGCTCGCCGTATTTGAGGTTCACGTTTTCGTTGTCGATAATCAACAGGGAATCCACGTTCTTGCGGATTTCCTCGATGCCGACGGTCGCCTGCCGCAACCGGATATCCCCTTCCGCCCGGAAGGGAATGGTAACGATGGCCACGGTAAGGATTCCCTCTTCCTTGGCCACCTGCGCGATAATAGGAGCGGCGCCGGTTCCCGTGCCGCCGCCCATGCCGGCCGTAACGAACACCATATCCGCGCCCGAAGAACGAAGAGCGGCCCGGATGTCCTCGATGCTTTCCAAAGCGGCATCGCGACCCCGTTCAGGCTTGTTGCCGGCTCCCAACCCGCGGGTCAGGTCTTTCCCCAGCTGCATTTTCAGCGGAACGGGATTTTTCAGCAAAGCCTGGGCATCGGTATTGCACACCATGAACATCACGTTGTAAATTCCCTGATCGTGCATGTATCTTACGGCGTTGCCGCCGCCGCCGCCCACCCCGATGACCATGATCTTGGGGGGAGCGGGGATATCCGACACGTCGACGCAGTCTATTATCTCTTCCATTGTATTCTCTAATTTGCGGGACCTCCGAAAAACGACCGGGAAAAGCCGGGAACGGACCGGAGAATCCGGGAGTTATTGCTATGTTTTACTTGTCGCTTAAATGTTGTTGTCTTCCAGCTCGTCGTTGTCGATGGCTCCTTTGATGTTTTCGAAAACCGACTTGAACCAGGACTTCTTGCGTGGCTGAACCGTTTCCGTATTCTCCTCCGCCTCCTGCCGTTCGATCTCGTCGTAAGCCTCGTCCGTTACGGCGTTGTTCCGGGAGGCGTAGCCGTGATCGGTCGGACGCGACGGTTCGAAACGTTGCTGTCCGCCGTGGACATAGCCCCCCTCGTAGGGAACCGGACGGCTCTTGCGCATCACGATGGTACGGGTGGGACGTCCGATGTCGATTCCCTTGAGCAGAAGACCCAGCGCCGTGGAATAGACGGGGCTGTTTACCTTGTCGAGCGTATCGGGAGTGACGTAAAGCGACGGCACGGCCACCCGCACGTCGCAGTTCAGTTCCCGCCGGAACAGCTTGTCCACGTCTTTCAGCAACGCTCCGCCGCCCGTCAGCACGATACCGCTGGCCAGCCGGCCCTTGTAGCCCGTGCGTTCCAGAATCTCGTCCACCCGTTCGATGATGTCGAGCATGCGGGCTTCGATGATCTTGGCCAGAATTTTCTGGGGAATCTCCTTGGAAGGGGTATTGTTGCCGTGCGGCAGGGTAATGATCTTGTTGGAAGGCACGTCGTCGCTGATGGCGCTGCCGAACTTTACCTTCAGTTTTTCCACCTGGCGTTCGAGCACCCCGCAGGATTTGATGTCCTTGTTGATGGCTTCGCCGCCGATGGGAATGACGCCCAGATAGCGGATTTTCTTGTCGTGGTAGATGCAGATGTCGCACGTGCCTCCTCCGATATCGATGACGGCCACGCCCAGCTCCTTCTCGTCGTCCACCAACACTGCTTCGGCCGCAGCCAGCGAGTTGAGGACGATCTGCGCCACGGAAACGTCCACCCGCTTGATGCACTTGCCGATCAGGTCGAGGTTCTTCTTGTCTCCGGTAATGATATTGAAAATGCCTTCGAGCTTGCGCCCGATCATGCCCACGGGGTTGTCGTTGGTGTCGGTATCGGAATCGAGCAGGTAACTCTGCGGCAAAATGTGGATGATGGCTTCGCCCGCAGGAACCTGGATGTTGCGCATGCTGTCGCTCAGTTTGGCCACATCCTCTTCGCGCACCTCCCCTTCGCTGTCGGACACGAAAACGTAACCGTCGTGCTGCTGGCATTTGATGTATTGTCCGGAGAGACCGATGTAGGCTTCGCATACCTTGATGCCGGCTTCCTTCGTAATCGTGTCCAAAGAGTTTTGCAGGGCATAGGCGATCTGTTCGATGTTCTTGATGTCGCCGCGCGCTATGCCCGATGCCGGACAACACGAAGCGGCCACTACCTCCACTTTCCCGTCTTCCGCCTTCCGGCCTACCAAGGTGGCTACCTTGGTGGTGCCCATATCTATCGCTACTACGTAGTTTTCGTCTTTTTCCATGCTTCTGTTTTCTCTCTCTTTCTTTATTTGGTGCAGACTATCAGGTCTTTGTATTTTACGTTTATGATCCGGTACTTGTCGGCTCCGGCGGTACGCAACTCGCGCCGGTAGAACGTGTTCAGCTTGCCGATGTTTTCCCGGAACCCGCCGAGATGCTCCCCGTCGCACAAAACGACCAGTTCGGAACCCGCCCGGGGAACCAGCTCGATTTCGCGGCGGTCGTTGATGTTGATTTGAGTGATCTGGTTACTCCAAAAACTATTCCTTTCCACCCAATCTACAAAATTAACCAAATTATCTAAATTTACCTCATCCGAAGCATTTTTTTTGCTATTTTTTCCGGTTCCCGTCAATCGGCGGAAAACCGATGAATCACAAGTAATTGGAATCACGTCGGCCGTATATTGGCGCGAGAGGGGCATAATTGCGGCCCGGTCGTTCACATAGACGCTTCCGCAGCCGGGAGCGGAAAGGCGGAACAAAGGGCGGCTCTGGGCCACGAACAGGTGCAACGTCCCGTTCAGATCCTTGAATACCTCCGTGCTGTCCACATAGGGCCGCGAGGCGAGGTACTCCTCCAGCGCGGACACCCGCACCGCTCCGTACCGCATGTTGCCGCGGCAGACGGAATCGACGAAGGAACGGACGTTTTCGGGCGTAATGAACCGGTGCCGCCGGTCGCCCCCCACCGTGATCTCGAAATCCTTCAATACCGTCTCGTCGCTCCGCACCCAGCCGTACCAGCCCCCCAGTACCAGCAGCAGCGCGATGACGCCCAGCAGAATCGCATCGGTTCGTTTGCTCGTTCCTTCCATCGTCTCAGGCTTCGGTCATCAGTTTCGCAATCGGTCCGCAGAAAGCGTCTATGTCGCCCGCTCCGAACGTGACGAGCACGTCGAGCGGCTCCCGGCGCAGCCGGTCCAGCAGTTCTTCCTTCCGCACCACGGCCTTGTCCGCCAACGTAACCCGACGGCAGATCAGGTCGCTGTCCACCCCTTCGATCGGCTCTTCCCGGGCCGGATAGACCGGCAGCAGCAACACGGCATCGGCCAGCGACAGACTGGCGGCGAACGCCTCGGCGAAATCGCGGGTACGGGTATACAGGTGGGGTTGGAACACGGCCGTAATGCGGCGGCCGGGGAAAAGCGCGCGGAGAGAACGGAGCGTGGCCTCTATTTCGCGGGGATGGTGGGCGTAGTCGTCGATATACACCCGCTGCGGCGTATTGACGTAAACATCCATGCGGCGGCGAACGCCGCGGAAGGAGCGGACGGCTTCGCGGAGCGCCGCCTCGTCGAATCCCGCCGCCCAGATCATGGCGATAGCGCCGATGCAGTTTTCGACGTGAACCAGCCCGGGGATGCCCAACTCCAACCCCTCCATCGTCCGGTCGGGGCAAACCGCGTCGAACCGGTACGTGCCGCGGGGCGTCAGCGTCAGGTTGCGGGCATGGAAATCGGCGGAAACGTCGTTCAGGGCGTACCGATAGACGGTCCGTCCTTCCGGCAGCGGCAGGTCGATGTCCGCATGGCAGACGATCGTACCGCCGGGAACCGTCTGCGACGCGAACTGCGCAAAGGCTTCCCGGACCTGTTCCGGCGTGCCGTAAATATCCAGATGGTCCGCATCCACGGCGGTAATCAACGCCTGGTCGGGGAAAAGCGTCAGAAAAGAACGGTCGAATTCGTCGGCCTCCACCGCCAGCCGGTTGCCGGAGCCGAGGACCAGGTTGGAACCGAAATTCTTGGAAATGCCGCCGAGAAACGCGCTGCCCCCGTCCGTCCGTCCCTCCGGACCGGCGGCCGCGCAGGCGTTGAACCAGGCCAACAGGGTGGTCGTAGTGGTCTTGCCGTGGGTTCCGGCCACGGCCATGACGTATTTGCCGGCGGCGAGCAGCCCCAGCATCCGGGAACGCTTGACGACTTCGAACCCGCCTTCGCGGAAGCGAGCCAGTTCGCGGTGGTTCGCCGGAACGGCGGGCGTATAGACGACAACCGTAGAGGCGGGGTCGCCGAAACCGGCCGGCACCAGTGCGGGATCGTCCGCATAATGAACGGCGATGCCTTCCGCCTCCAGAGCGCGGGTCAGCGGCGTGGAGGTGCGGTCGTAACCGGCCACCTCTTTGCCTTCGTGACGGAAATAGCGGGCCAGCGCGCTCATGCCGATCCCGCCGATGCCTATGAAATAAACGTGCGTAAATGGTTTCATCCGTGTTATGTTGTGCCGGCTCTCATCCGGCAAATAGTTTCACAATTCGGTATATCCGGCCGCCCGCAACAGCACGCCGGCGACCCGGTCGGCGGCGTCGGGCTGCGAAAAGGCGCGGATTTTTTCGGACATGCCGTGCCGCCGCGTCGCATCGGCCAGCAATGCTTCCGCCAACGGCAGCATCTTTTCCACCGCTTCCGCGTCGGTCAGCAGGACGGCGGCTCCGGCAGCGGCCAACGCCTCCGCATTTTTGGTCTGGTGGTCGTCCGTCACGTTGGACGACGGGATGAAGAGCGCAGGAACGCCGGAAAGGGAGAGTTCGGTAACGGCGGAAGCTCCCGCGCGCGACACGGCCAGATCGGCAGCGGCGTAGGCGTAGTCCATGCGGTCGATAAACGCCCCGCACCAGACGTTGGGCGCATCGCCGCAACTTTGCAGAAAGGCCCGCATCTCTTCGTAATAATAACCGCCCGTCTGCCAGATCAAATCGATCTCGCGCCGTTCGATCAGGCGGCGCAGCCCCTGCTGGACGCTGCGGTTCACGACGCGGGCGCCCAAAGACCCTCCGGTCACGAGCAGTACCGGCCGGGAACCGTCGAACCCGAAATAAGCGAGTGCTTCGGGCGATTTGCGGGGCAGGACTCCGAAAACCCCGCGGACGGGATTACCGGTCTTGACGATGCGGTCGGCGGGAAAGAAACGGTCCATGCCGTCGTAGGAGACGCAGGCGGCCCGCACCCGGGAGGCTAACCAGCGGTTGGCCATGCCGGCGAAGGAGTTGCCCTCCCATACCACGGTGGGCAGGTGCATCCGTTGCGCCTGCCACAACAGCGGGAGTGAGGCGTAACCGCCGAAGCCCGCCACCGCATCGGGCCTGAACTCCTTCAGGATGCGGCGGGCCTTGTTCAAACTGCGGAGCATTTTGCCCGGCACTTGCAGGTTGCGCAGCGTCAGACGCCGTTGCAGCCCCACGATGGGCAGCCCTTCGATGCGGTAGCCCAACGCAGGGACCTTCGACATTTCCATTTTTCCTTCGGCGCCGACGAACAAGGCTTCGACATGCTCCCGTCCCAACCGCCGTTCCAACGCCTCCACAACGGCCACGGCGGGATAGATATGCCCGCCCGTGCCGCCTCCGCTAACGATGATTCTGATCTTTTTCATGCCACACGACTCCCGGATACCCCGTATTTTCGCGGATGCGCCGTTCATCCTCCAGGACCTGTTGCCACTCCTCGGTAATGACGCGGCGCTGTTCCTCCAGTTTTTCCATTTTCTCCACATAATTGATTTGCCGGCTTACCCCCAGAATCATGCCCAACGAAACGCAGGTAAAGATGAGCGACGACCCGCCCAACGAAATAATAGGCAGCGTCTGCCCCGTGACCGGCGTGGCGTCAACCGACACGCACATATGCAGCAAAGCCTGCAAGGTAATCATCAGACTGAGTCCCAATACCATAATGCTCGGAAAGGCCGTTTTGCACTTGCGGAAAATGACCATGGCCCGATAAAAAATCCACAGGTAGCAGCCCAGAATGAATACCGCCCCAAAAAAGCCGTACTCTTCGATGATGAACGCGTAGGCGTAGTCGGAATAAGGGTGCGGCAGGTTGGACCGCTGGGTGCTGCGCCCCGGCCCTTTGCCCATGAGCCAGCCGGAAGCCACGGCGATTTTGGCCTGATGCGCCTGGAATTCGGAATCGCTGATTTCCTGCTTCTTCCCGCCGGCCGTCTCCTGCGGCTCCCCGACCCCTACGAAAGTTTCCACGCGGCTGATCCACGTATCGACGCGTCCCACGCCCAACAGCTTCAACACGCCTACCAACAGCACGAACAACACCAACGCCAGCACGATGAGCCGTCCGATCTCGCGCCACCGCACGCGGCCGAGAATCAATACGATGATGCAGGCCAGCCCCATGATGATAGCCGTGGAAAGGTTGGATATGACCACGAGCATGCAGGAAACGACGATAGGCCCGATCAGGGGAAGGGTCGTATGATGCAGGATATAGGCATTGCGTTCGGGGTTTTTCTTCCAGGCGGCGTACGAGAATGAAGGCAGAATGGGAATGCGGTCGATGAACTTCTGGCAACTGGCCAGTTGCATGGCTAGCCGCAGCGTCAGGGCGATTTTCAGCACGTCGGACGGCTGAAAGGTAAAGGCCGTGTAGGGGATGCGGAGCCAGCGGGCGGCATCGTTGTAGGTCTCTCCCGTAAAGAAGGTCAGCACCATCAACGCCACCGCCACGTGAAAAATTTGCTTGGCATGGCGGAAATAAATCTTGTAGTCGATATGATGGAACGCGAAAATGACGACCAACCCGAACAGGACGAATTTGATCTGGCGGGCCAGAAAATAGCTGGTATCGCCGTCGAGCTTGCGGTAGGCCATGGACGCGGTGGAGGAGTACACGACCAGAATGGACGTGATGCACAGGATCAGGATGACCATCCACAACGACCGGTCGCCGCCGATGAACTCGCGTTTGGGTATGTCGGTCTTGCCGGGCATGACGGTTATTCTTCTATATTGAGTACCTGTTCCTTGAACATCCGGCCGCGCTCTTCGTAATTCCGGAACAGATCGAAGCTGGCGCAGGCGGGCGACAGCAACACGGCATCGCCCCGTTTGGCTACCGTGGCGGCCTTGGCCACGGCCTCTTCCATGGAATCGGTGGAATAGATGAACGGAATGACGCCGGTAAACGATTCGACCAGTTTCGTATTATCTACCCCCATGCATATCAATACCTTGACCTTATTGCGGGCCATGTCGCGCAGACGGGCGTAATCGTTGCCCTTGTCCTGTCCTCCGGCGATCCACACGGTAGGCGCGGTCATGCTTTCCAAGGCGTACCATACGGAATCGACATTGGTGGCCTTGGAGTCGTTGATGTATTCGACGCCCCGTTTGACGGCTACTTTCTCCAGCCGGTGTTCTACGCCGGGAAACTCTTCCAGAACCCCCGCGATGATTTCGCCGTCCACCCCGGCCACGCGCGCCGCCAGCGAAGCGGCCATGGCGTTGTAGATATTGTGAATGCCCTGAATCTTGAGGCGGCAGACGTCGAACAGAAACTCGGTATCCATGCAGTCGATGTCGATGCAGCCGTTATCGTTGATATAGGCCCCTTCGAGCAGTTTGTCCTGCACGGTAAAGGGCATGCAGCGCATCTGGAACAGACCGATATGCTTCTTCATGTATTCGACGGTAACGGGATCGTCGCCGGAATAGATGAAAACGTCGTTTTTGGTTTGGTTGCGGATGATCCGGAACTTGCTCTCCACATAATTCTCGAACTTGTAATCGTACCGGTCCAGATGGTCGGGGGTAATGTTCATCAGCACGGCCACGTCCGCCCGGAAGTCGAACATGCCGTCGAGCTGGAAGCTGCTCAGCTCCAGCACGTACCAGTCGTTTTTGGCCGTGGCCACCTGATAGGCGAAACTCTTGCCGATGTTGCCGCCGATGCCCACCTTGTACCCCGCGGCCTTCAACAACTCGTAAATCAGCGTGGTCGTGGTAGTCTTGCCGTTACTGCCCGTGACGCAGACGGTCCTGGCCGTATTGTAACGGCCGGCGAACTCGATTTCGGAAATAACGGGAATGCCGGCTTTGCGGACGGCCTTGACCGCCTCCGCCGTATCGGGAATGCCCGGCGACTTAATGACCTCTTTGGCCGTCAATATCTTGTCCATCGAATGGCCCCCCTCTTCGAACTCGATGCCGCGTACGATGAAATCGGCCTTATAATCGTCCTTGATCGCACCCCGGTCGGACACGAACACGTCGAAACCTTTGGTCTTCGCCAGCACCGCGCTGCCGAAACCGCTCTCGGCGGCTCCCAGTATAACTATACGCTCCATGTTTCTGTCAATATCTCTTTATGTCTTTTTTCGATTATCGAATCTTTAACGTTACCAATGTGATGGCGGCCAGCAAAAGCTGGACGATCCAGAACCGATTGACGATCTTCACTTCGAAATACCCTTTCTTCTGGTAGTGATGGTGCAGGGGGGCCATGAGGAACAGACGACGGCCTTCGCCGTATTTGCGTTTCGTGTATTTGAACCATCCTACCTGCAACATGACCGAAAGGCTTTCGACCAGAAAAACGCCGCACAGCAACGGCAGCAACAGCTCCTTGCGGATCAGCAGGGCCAGCACGGCCACGATGCCGCCGATGGCCAACGAGCCGGTATCGCCCATGAACACCTGGGCAGGGAAGCTGTTGTACCACAGAAAACCGATGAGCGCCCCCACGAAAGCGGCGCAAAAGACCAGCAATTCCCCGCTGCCGGGAATATACATGATATTCAAATAATTGGCATAAATCACGTTCCCCGACACGTAAGCCAGCAACCCCAACACCACGCCGATACTGGCGGTCGTTCCGGCGGCCAGACCGTCCAGACCGTCGGTCAGGTTGGCCCCGTTGGAAACGGCCGTAATGACCAGAATGGCCACGAACATGTAAAGCACCCAGCCCCAACGGTCGTTCCCGCCGGTCAGCTGCGTATAATCCAATTCGTTATCCTTGACGAAAGGAATGGTAGAGAGGGGCTTTTTCTCGGGAGAAGAGAGATAGAGAACCTGCGGGCGGCCGCTGTCGTCGATGACGGTAACCTCGGCGGCGGCCCGGCTGCGGACAGTGTCTTCCCGAACGGTAATGTCGGAATGGAGCCACATGGCCGATCCGACGATAATGCCCAGCCCCACCTGTCCGACGATTTTGAAACGGCCTTTCAACCCGTCCTTTTTCCTGCGGAACACTTTGATATAATCGTCTAAAAAACCGATCAGCCCCAACCAGACGGTGGAAACGAGCACGATCTGCACGTAAACGTTCGTCAGGTCGCAGAACAACAGGGCCGGAACCAGAATGGCCAGCAATATGATGACGCCGCCCATGGTGGGGGTCCCGCGTTTCTCCAGCTGCCCTTCCAGTCCCAAATTGCGGACCTCCTCGCCGATCTGCTTGCGTTGCAGGAAACGGATGATGCGAAGGCCGAAAATCATGGCGATAATTAACGAAAGGATGATGGAGAAAGCGGAGCGGAACGAAATGTATTCGAACATGCCCAGCCCCGGAATGTCGATATGTCGCGACAAATAATCCGCCAAATGGTACAGCATGGCTATCGGGCGGTTTGATCGGGTAAGACATCGGAACCGGCCAGCCCCATCAGGGTGCAAAGCTGCTCCTTATCGTCGAAATGATGGCGGACGCCCTCCACCTCCTGATAGGTCTCGTGCCCTTTGCCGGCGACCAGAACGATGTCGCCTTCGCCGGGACGGCTTCCGCCTTTCGCCAGACGTACGGCCATCTTGATGGCCTGCGCACGGTCGGCGATCTCGACCCAACGGTCGGGCGCGTCGGCCACTCCCGCCTCCATGTCGCGGAGAATTTCCAGCGGCGGTTCGAACCGGGGATTGTCGGACGTGAGGATCGTGAAGTCGCTTTTATCGACGGCGATACGGGCCATGACGGGGCGTTTGGTCTTATCGCGGTTGCCGCCGCATCCCACAACGGTATAGAGTTTCTGTCCGGGCTTGCGGATGGCGTTGATGGTATCCAGCACGTTTTCCAGCGCATCGGGCGTATGGGCGTAATCGACGATGGCGGTAACCCCTTCGGGCGACACCGCGTAATCGAACCGGCCCGCTACGGAATGCAGGGTGCTCATGACGCGCAGCACCTCCTCCTTTTCCGCCCCCAGCTCCCGCGCGGCGGCATAGACGCCCAGCAGGTTATAGGCGTTGAACCCGCCGATGAAACGCACCCACGCCTGCGTAGCGTCGATTTCGAGCAGCATGCCGCCGAAAAGCGATTCGATGATCCGGCACCGGTAGTCGGCCATGTTCCTCAACGCGAAACTGCGTCGCCGCGCCGGGCTGTTCTGCACCATGACTTCCCCGTTTTTATCGTCTGCGTTGTACAGGGCGAAAGCGGTTCGCGGCAATTGGTCGAAAAAGCCCTGCTTGGCCCGGATATAAGCGGCGAAAGAGCCGTGATAATCGAGATGATCGTGGGTAATGTTGGTAAAAATTCCCCCGGCGAAAACGAGTCCCGCGATACGTTGCTGCACCACGCTGTGGGAACTGACCTCCATAAAGCAGTATTCGCACCCGGCATCCGCCATTTCTTTCAACAAGCGGTTGAGTTCCACGGCATCGGGAGTGGTATGGGTCGCCGGATATTCCGTTTTTCCCACCCGATTGACGACGGTGGAAAGCAACCCGCAGGAATACCCCAACGCGGTAAACAGGTCGTAGAGCAAAGTGGCGGTCGTGGTCTTGCCGTTCGTTCCGGTAACCCCTACCAGTTTCAGCCGTCGGGAAGGATTTCCGTAAAACAGCGCAGCGGCATGGCCGAGAAAGGCGGCCGTATCATCGACCAGGAAACAGGCCGTCCCGTCGGGCAAACCGTCCGGCAACCGGGTGCAGGCGATCGCCGCCGCCCCTTTTTCGAGAGCGGCGGGAATATAGTCGTGTCCATCGACAACCGTTCCCTTCACGGCCACGAACAGGCAACCGGGCACACACCGGCGCGAATCGAACACGACGGCCGTGACAACACCGTCCAAAGCGCCGGAAACGCTTCGGACACCCGGTAATTTGGAAAATTCTTTCAACATGATGCAAGCGTATGGATTGTGCAAATTTACGCAATCTTTTTCAAAATCGGCATATAAAAGACCGCGAGGACGGCAGGAATTTTCCTC
>CASDZK010000009.1 GCA_949286165.1 uncultured Alistipes sp. | reverse complement strand
AGCGTCAGGTGGTTATTTCCGATCCCGTGATGACGGTGTGGCTGAAACGGGAATTAGGGGCGTGATCCACATCGGAGAAAGGGGGGCGGTAGCTCGCCGGCGTTTGAACGTGTCCGGGAAGCAAGTATAGGTTTTGTGTTCCGCAAAACAGCCGGACAAGCTGCCGGACGCCACAGCGGAAAAGTATCGGCACGAAGTCTCGAACAGGGTTTTATGAAAGTAACGGACAAGAGGGAAGGAGCAACACAATCCGCCCCGATTTTCTTTTTCCCTCATTGCTGCCCCAAGCGGTTTGTTTAGTTTTTCTTCTATACGCCCAACTAAACTATGAAATTTCATAGCGGCGGTTGTCTTTCTATTCGCTAATAGGGCTTTTAGTACGTAGGTCGAGAAAGATGGGGTTTGTCGGTATCCTTTCTTTTTCGTATCTTTAACCGGATAATCCGAAGGTGTCCGAATCCCTTTGTTTGCAACGGTTCCGCGTTGTTTTGCCGAAGGAATCGGCAGGCAGGGGACGACGTTCGCCGTTCTGCCGCGGATTCGTTTGTCGTTCGGACGGTTCCGGATCGCCTTCGATTTTTTTAATTCGCCGATATGATGATGACAAAGAAACTGGGCTTCGGCTGCATGCGTCTGCCGCTGGTCGAAGCCGATAATTTCAAGGCGGTGGATATGCCGCAGGTGGAGAAAATGGTCGATACGTTCATCGAACGGGGATTTACCTATTTCGATACGGCCTACATGTATCACGATTTCACGAGCGAATGCGTTTTGCGCGAAGCGCTGGTCAAACGGCACGACCGCAATGCCTTTACGCTCGCGACGAAACTGCCTACCATGTTCCTTAAAAAAGCGGGAGACCAGGAGCGCATTTTCGAAGAACAGCTCGAAAAATGCGGGGTCGATTATTTCGATTACTATTTGCTGCACAACCTGAATGCCGCTAATTATAAAAACGTCGTCCGTTTCGACAGTTTCGCGTTCGTCGCCCGGAAAAAGGCGGAAGGCCGGATCCGCCGTGTCGGGTTCTCGTTTCACGACAACGCCGAGCTGCTGGACGAAATTCTGACGGCCCACCCCGAGACCGAATTCGTGCAACTGCAGATCAACTACCTCGATTGGGACAACGAAAGCATCCAGTCGCGCAAATGTTATGAGGTGGCCCGGAAACACGGGAAGGAAATCGTCGTCATGGAGCCGGTCAAGGGCGGTTCGTTGGCCCGGGTTCCGGACGAGGCGGAACGGCTTTTCCGGACCGAACGTCCGGACCGGTCCGTCGCGTCGTGGGCGATCCGCTATGCGGCGAGCCTCGACGGGGTCATGATGGTGTTGAGCGGCATGTCGTCGTTGGAGCAGTTGCTCGACAATACGGAGTACATGCGGGAGTTCATGCCGCTCGACGATCGGGAGAAGGCGGTCGTGGGGCAGGCCGTGGAAATCATCAACCGCTCCATCGCGATTCCCTGTACGGCCTGCCGTTATTGCGTCCCCGGATGCCCGAAGCATATCGCTATTCCGGATTATTTCGCCCTGTACAATGCGGAGCAGCAGGCGGTCAACCACCTGTTCTCGATACAGCGGACCTATTACGAAACCTATGAGAATCACGGCAAGGCTTCGGAGTGTATCGCCTGCCGGAAATGCGAAAAGATATGCCCCCAGCATTTGCCTGTCGTGGAGTATCTGAAAGAGGTGGCGGTTGCGTTCGAGTCGTAGCGATTGCTCCGGCGGCGGAATGCGCGACAGAAAACTCCCCGGAAAACGGATCCGTCCGTTTTCCGGGGAGTTTCGGTAGGGGGGAGAGGCCGTTATGCGGCCGCTACGGTTTTTTCGAAAACCGCTTTTTGACCGAAAGCCTCGGGAACAGTTTCCGGAAATGGACCATGTAGGCCGGGAGGTTGCCGCCCGCGACGATTAGCGTAACGGCCGCGATAATCATCGTTATCCCGCAAATGATTCTCGGTGTCAGCGACTCCCCGAAAACGGTTACCCCGAAAAATACGGCCGTGACGGGTTCCAACGCTCCGAGGATGGCCGTCGGTGTGGAACCGATGTACTGGATGGCGCTGGTCGTGCAGAGGAAGGAGATGGCCGTGGGAAAAACCGCTAAGGCCAGCAGGTTGCCCCACAGATACCACTGGTCCGGAACGCGCAGGTCTTGCCCGAAATCCAGCCGGGTCAGGAAGAGCAGGAAGCCGAACGACAACACGTAGAAGGTCACTTTCAGCGTGGCCACCTCTTTCAACGCCGTCCGGTTGACCCCGACGATATAGATGGCGTAGGAGAGCGCGGAGGCGAATACCAGCATCGTCCCCGTCAGGCTGAGCGTCGCGCCGTCGCCGCTTTTGTAAAGCAGGCCGATTCCCGCGACGGCCAGCAGGATGCACAAACCGGTTTGCAGCGACACTTTCTCCTTAAAGCCGAAAGCCATGATCAGGGCTACCAGGATCGGATATACGAAAAGCAGCGTCGAGGCGATGCCCGCGTCCAGGTAGTTGTAGCTCAGAAACAGCGTGAGGGACGAGAGCGCGACGAGCAGCCCCATGACCGCCAGCGGCAGCACTTCCCGCCGTTTCAGCTTGAAATTCCTCCCCCGCGCCTTGATCATGATCCCCAGCAGCGGCAGGGCGAACAGATACCTGAAAAACAATACCGAATCCGGGTCCATGCCGGCTTTGTACAGCGGCAGGGCGAAGAGCGGGTTCATGCCGTAGGTGGCCGCTGCGACCGTTCCCAAAACATATCCTTTGACTTTCGTGTTCACATCGCAAAATTTGCGGCAAATATAGAATATTTTGAACGGAATTTTCCCGTTCCCGTCTTTTTAATTTCATCCGCCGTGGCTATCTTTGTATGCGTTGTTCTTGCGGGACCGGATCGAAGGACCGCAAACGCGCGCTTAACCGGGGAATGTTATGCCGTCGGAGAATGTCATCTGCATAAAAAACATGGTCTGCAACCGTTGCGTTATGGCGGTTACGGCGATTTTGAAGAAGGCGGGAATCGTGCCGCTGAACGTGGAGTTGGGCGCGGTTACCCTGTCCGAGCCGTTGTCGCCGAAAGCACGGGAAAGGCTGGAGCCCCTGCTCGAATCGTACGGATTCGAGCTGATCGACGACAAACGCATGCGCATCGTCGAACGAATCCGCGTCGCCGTCATCGAATGGGTGCGCTATGCGGACGAGGGGGCCAAGGGCAATTTGTCCGATTATTTGCGGGACAAATGCCATCACGATTACAGCTTCCTCAGCAAGCTCTTTTCCGAGATCAACGGCGTCAGCATCGAGAAATACGCCATTGCGCAGAAGATAGAACGGGTCAAGGAGCTGCTCGTGTACGACGAAATGACGATCGGGGAGATTGCCGATTTGCTGCGCTATTCGAGCGCGGCGCACCTGAGCAGCCAGTTCAAAAGCGTGACGGGCATGTCGCCGAGCCGGTTCAGACGGCTGAAAAGCCGGAAACTGCGTCCGCTCGACGAGATATAAATCATATCCATAATTATATAACTTCCGGAACGATATATGCTGTAATTTTACCCGTGAAATTCTTTCGCCCGTTTCCCTCCGGGAATTCGTGGCCGGAGCAGAAACGGCGGAAGAGCAACTGCCGAACGACATGGGTAAGAACAAGAACAAAAACATCGAACGCACTTTTCCCGTCTTGGGCATGAGTTGCGCCGCCTGCGCCGCCCGGATGGACAAGACGCTGAACGGCCAGCCCGGCGTGCGCAAAGCCAGCATCAACTACGCCGCCGCCACGGCGCGGGTGGAATTCGATCCCGACGTATGTTCCGAGGAATCTCTGAAAGCCGCGGCGCAACATGCCGGGTACGATTTGCTGATCGATACGGGAGAAGACTCGGAGGAAGAGGCCGAACGGATTCGGGCGAAGAGGTACGAATCCCTGAAAAAGCGGACCTTTTGGGCCATAGCGTTATCGGTCCCCATTGCGGTTTTCAGCATGGCGTTCATGGAGGTTCCCGGCGTGAAATATGCGGTGTGGGTGCTCTCCACGCCGGTTGTTTTCGGGTTGGGAAGCGGCTTTTTCGTCCATGCGTGGAAACAGTTGCGTCACGGTTCCGCCAATATGGATACGCTCGTGGCCGTCAGTACCGGCATCGCCTACCTGTTCAGCGTCTTCAATCTGTTTTTTCCGGAGTTCTGGCGGTCGAAAGGCATCGAACCCCATGTCTATTTCGAAGCCGGCAGCGTCATCGTCGCCTTCATCTTGTTGGGCAGGCTGCTCGAAGAACGGGCCAAGAAGCAGACTTCGTCGGCCATTCGGAAGTTGGCCGGTTTGCAGCCGAAGACCGTCTGCGTGCTTACGGAGTCGGGCGAGGAACGCATCGTTCCCGTTACGGAAATCCGCAGCGGCGATACCGTTGCGGTAAAACCCGGAGAACGTGTCGCCGCGGACGGGACCGTCATAAGCGGCGGTTCGTACGTCGATGAGAGCATGCTTACCGGAGAACCCGTGCCGGTGTATAAAAAGAGCGGGGAGAAAGTGTTTGCCGGAACGATCAATCAGAAAGGCGCCTTCCGGTTCAGGGCCGATAAGATCGGCACGGATACGCTGCTGTCGCAGATCGTCCGCATGGTGCGGGACGCCCAGGGCAGCAAGGCTCCGGTGCAGAAGCTGGCGGATCGGGTGGCCGGCGTTTTCGTGCCCGTCATCCTGCTCCTTTCCGTGCTGACATTCGCCGCGTGGTGGATATTCGCTCCGGAAAACGGGTTTACCTACGGGCTTCTGGCTATGGTTACCGTGCTGATTATCGCCTGTCCCTGCGCGTTGGGGCTGGCTACGCCGACGGCCGTCATGGTGGGCATAGGCAAAGGGGCCGAACAGGGCATTCTGATAAAAGACGCGGAAGGGTTGGAGATCGCCCGGAAGATCGACGCCGTGGTGCTCGACAAGACGGGAACGGTCACGCAGGGACATCCGGCGGTTGCGGGCATGGTTTGGGAGCCCGGTTCCGAAAGGGAGCGTTCCGTGCTGTACGGTTTGGAGAAGCTTTCGGAACATCCCCTGTCCGAAGCGGTCGTCCGTGCGTTGTCGGGCGAGACGCCGGCCCCTGTGAGCGATTTCGAAAACATGGCGGGGCGGGGCATTCGCGGCACGGCGGAGGGCAGGACCTATTACGCCGGGAACTCCGAACTGCTCGCGGCGTGCGGGGTAACCCCCGGCGGATTGTTGCGGGAACAGGCCGGCCGGTGGATGGAGGAGGCGAAAACGGTCGTCTGGTTTTTCGATGCCGAAAAGGTAATCGCGGCGATCGCCGTTACGGACGAGGTCAGGGAAACGTCGGCTTCGGCCGTCGCCCGCCTGCATGAGATGGGCATTGAAATTTACATGCTGACCGGCGACCATGCCGCTTCGGCGGAACGCATCGCCGGGGAGGTGGGGATAACCCGTTACCGGTCGGGCGTTCTGCCGCAGGAAAAGGCGTCGTTCGTCCGCCGGTTGCAGGCCGAAGGCAAAACGGTGGCCATGGTCGGCGACGGCATCAACGACAGCGCCGCTCTGGCGCAGGCCGATCTGAGCATAGCGATGGGGCGCGGCAGCGATATTGCCATGGATGCGGCCATGGTAACCGTACTCTCTTCGGACCTGCTCAAAATTCCGGAGATGATCCGCCTGTCGCAACTGACCGTAAGGACGATCCGGCAGAACCTGTTTTGGGCCTTCGTTTACAACATGATCGGCGTTCCCATTGCGGCCGGCGTCCTTTTCCCGATCAACGGGTTTTTGTTGAATCCGATGATCGGTGGGGCGGCCATGGCGTTCAGCAGCGTCAGCGTTGTGGCCAACAGCCTGCGGCTGAGGCGCAGGCGTATCGACGGGACGTCCCGCTTTTCCCGGAGAAAAGCCGCCTCTTCCGCAACAATGCACCGAAAAACCGAATATCAACGAAAACATATGAAAAAAACATGGAAAGTAGAAGGCATGATGTGCGACCATTGCCGCGCGCATGTCGAAAAGGCATTGAACGGAATTCCCGGCGTCAAAGCGGTCGTCACGTTGCATCCGCCCGTGGCCGTCGTGGAATTTTCGGAACGGGAAATCGAATTGGCGGTTTTGCAGAAAGTCGTGTCGGAGCAGGCCGGGGATTACCGGTTGTCCGAAACGGAGTGAATGCGCGAACCGGGGGAAGCAGACGCCCGGCGTTGCTGACCTTGCGTTTCGGGAGCTTTGAACCCTAAGTCCGGTAAAAAAAACGGCAGGCGGCTACCCTTCGTTTTCGGGGCGGTCGCCTGCGTTTTACGTTTTTTTCGGTTCTGTTCGGTCGGGAAACGGTTTATTGCCGGAACACCAGCACCCGTTCGTCCAACGGTTGCATCGTCTTTTCTCCGGGTTGTCCCGCCGGCAGGCCGAACGGCATTTCCGCAATCAGTTTCCAGTGTTCCGGCAATTGCCAGACGGTTTTTATCTCGTCGTCGATCAGGGGATTGTAATGTTGCAGCGAAGCTCCCAGGCCGGCGTCCTCCAGCATTACCCATACCGCCAGCTGATGCATGGCGTTCGTCTGTTCCGACCATGTCGGAAAGTTGGCCGCGTATGCCGGGAACTTTTCCTGCAGTTCCCGAACGATCTGCTGGTCCTCCCAAAACAGCACCGTGCCGTATCCGGCAGCGAAACTCGTGTCTATTTTCGATTCCGTGCGGACGAAGGCTTCGGCCGGGACGATTTTCCGCAGCGTCTCCTTCACGATGTTCCACAATTTCCGATGGGCTTCGCCCGTAAGCAGGACGAGCCGGGTCGTTTGAGAATTGAAGGCGGAGGGGACGTGTTCCGCGGCGAAACGCAATAGTTGTTCCAGTTCGGCGTCCGATAGGGCGGACCGGTCGGTCAGTTCGTAAAACGAACGGCGTTTTTGCAGTGCATCCTTGAAATTCTCGTTCATGACAAATCGTATAAATCGGTTCTTATTTATCGTGTCGTACAAATATAGCCAAAAATTCCCGGATCTGTTTTTTTATGAGGGATTTGGGGCGCGGAATTTTGAAAAAACGAAAACCGTGCCCCGGTCCGTAAAGAGATCGTAGAATGCGGGCGTATCCCGCCGGCGGTCCTCAGGAAAACTTTACGGAGAAAAAACAAAAAACGATTTTTGTACAATCGTTTATAAAAATGATTATATTTGCAAATATGAAAAAATATACGGCATTCTTACTGTGTTCCTTGTTGAGCGTGTTGCTCTTCTCCGGGGTCATCTCGCAAGTGCGTTTCGCTTGCGAGGAAACGGGGTATGCCGTTGCCCGAACGGAACATGCCGTGCCGGGGGGCCATTCGACAGGCGCCCGTATCGTTGGCGGAACGGGAACGGACTGTCTGAATTTCATTCTCAAGGATCTCACGTCGGAAATTTCCGGCAATCGCGAAAATAACGGCATTTATTCGAATCCGAACGGAAAGGTGCAGGATCATCCGCGGGCATCCGTATCGGGCATGTCGCCAGTCAAGTGGGAGACCGGTATCCGTCGGGCGGACTATGCCCGTTCCGAGGCCGTTCGGTACTTGCCGTCGTTTTCTTCCTATTACATCGCTCTGAGGCAAATCCGGATTTAATATTTTCTAATGGTTTCATGGCTCTGACTTCCTTTGGCGGGAGGTCGGTTTATTGTTGCGTTTCATTTCGGAAAGGCCATGTAAGATTTTGCCGACGGTGTCGTCGGTGCAGTATTCATATCGTTATTTAAAATCATTAGAAAATTAAAATCATGGAAACGAATAGTTTAGCGGAAAAATCGGTTGAGGCTGCCGATCATATTATTGTAAAACGTAAAGCGTTGAAACCCGTATTGTTTTCTTTGTTATTGGTCATTGTCGGAGGCGGCTGCCTTTTTGCTGCGGCTGCCATAGGCGATAAGACCTCTTCGGCCTATTTGGGTTTGGTATCGTTAGGCTGGGCCGGGGTTGCGGTAGGCATTATCAAAATAGCCCTCGGTTGCAATCAGAAAGTGTATAAGCCTACGGGAAGTCCGTTGTGCGCCCATGAAATATATTTCAGTTCCGCAGGACTTGCTCCGCTTGTGCAGGCACTTGAAAATAAAGGGTTTGAGCAGATACGCAAGATTGCGGAACAGGAAGGTAAAAATGCTCGTCTCGATCTGTTGATCTCGAAGGACGGACGATTCATTTCTGCCCAGCTTTTCGAATATATTCCTTATAATTATCAGCCCGCTTCTTCCGTTTATCGGTTCACGGACGACGAGGCCGGTTCGTTTCACAAGGCCGTAGCGGCTTTGCTGACGGATGAGTAAACCTTACTTTCCATCATTATAATCAATCATTTATGTTGCCAGGGTGCGGAAAATCAAAGGTGTTTTCCGCACCTTTTCTGTTAACTGTTTGAAGATCAGTTTCCCGTACCCGGACATTGTGGTTTCGACGGATGATTTGTCAAAAAAGTTCTCGATATATTTGCCAGTCAAAAAAAGAAATGATACCTTTGACCCGATTAAAATGTTGCGGAAATAGCTCAGTTGGTAGAGCACAACCTTCCCAAGGTTGGGGTCGCGAGTTCGAGCCTCGTTTTCCGCTCTTATATAAGCAATTACAAAAGTGATTGCTTATTTTTTATCCACAGAAAAACGTAATAATATAAATCAGATACATAGAAAATTTTCTCATAAAAGGAGTTTGCCTCTAACACCTATTTTTATATGCTTTTTATCTACTAAAAAGATATTTAGGTACAATTACAGTTAAAAATGAGTATAGAAACAAAGTCGTACTAAAAATCTTATGCAGAAGTGGTAAATAAAAGTATCAATAGCTATATGATTCAATAGGCAGAACAATTGAGAAACAAATAGTATTACATGCAAAATTTTGGACGATGTCGTTGGTCCCCTTTTGATTTGTATATAATCACTTTACGAACAAGTTCAATTCTCAATAAAGAAACACTATGGCAGAAAACTCAAAAGAAGAATATGTAGCAGACATCAAATTAGACCCAGACAATTCCATATTTTTTAATGCCGCTAAAATTGTGCTTGAAACAGACAAGCAGCTTATCTACTTAACAGGGAAAGCTGGTACAGGAAAAACCACTTTCCTCAAATATATTGTGTCACAATACAATGAGAACAAAATTGTATTGGCACCTACAGGCTTGGCTGCTGTGAATGCTGGAGGGCAGACCATATATTCTTTTTTTAAATTGGACTTTAGCCCCCATCTGCCTGATGATGCGAAATTTAGTAAGGTTCATATTTACGACTGGTTAAAATACAATCAGGCAAAGAAAGACTTGATTAGAAACCTGAAATTGATAATCATTGATGAAATTTCCATGGTCAGGTGTGATGTATTGGATTCCATAGACAAGATTTTGCAGGTATTCAGGGACAATACCAAACCTTTTGGAGGCATCAGAATGCTGTTTATAGGGGATACATTTCAATTGCCACCAATTGCACAAAACAACGAATGGAGCCTTCTGAAAAGTGTCTATTCAAGCCCTTATTTTTTCAATGCCAAAGTGTATGAACAAAATTCTCCTTTTTACATCCAATTGGAAAAACCTTACAGGCAAACAGAACTTGAATACCTCTCTTTATTGGATAAAATCCGAATCAATGACATTTCAGATGAGGAATTGAACAAACTTAACTCCAGAGTTGTCTCTCCCAATGGACTAAAAATGGAAAAAGCCTCCATATTATTAAGCTCACGCAATTATAATGTCGATAAATATAATAATGAGAATTTCTCACATTTAGATGCAGAAGAATATATTTTCCATGCAACTATCACGGGAGATTACCCTACTTCCCAGTATCCTGCTGCACAAGACCTGAAACTTAAAATAGGAGCCCAAGTCATGATAACTAAAAACAAATGGGACAAACGCAGCGGGACTTTTGTTTATTACAATGGAAATATTGGCATAATTCGAGAAATTAAAAATGATGTCATAAAAATTGAACTAAGTGACCAAAACACTGTCGAAGTTGAAAAAGCTGAATGGGAAAATATTGAATTCCGACTTGTCCAGAATGGTAAAGAAAAAACCATTGAAAGTGTCGTAAAGGGGACTTTTACCCAATTTCCCCTTAAACTGGCTTGGGCTGTGAGCATACACAAAAGCCAAGGAATGACTTTTGACAGCATCTATGCTGACTTGGCAGAGTGTTTCAGCTATGGACAAGTATATGTGGCATTAAGCAGGTGCAGGAAATTGAATGGGCTACATTTGTTGTCCCCCATCAAGAGGGATGCCATAAAAACAGACCAGCGAATATTAGAGTTTGCAAAAACAGAGACTCCTAAAACCCTGCTGATACAGGAAATAGAAAAGAATAAAGCAGACAAATTATATAAACAATGCAGGGCAGAATTAATGGAGGGCAAAATTCTCCAAGCCTTGAATACCTTCAATGAAGCCATTAAAGTAAGGGATGACAGGAACACCCCTGCCTTTCAAAAATACTGCAAAATATTCATTCATACATTCAAACACTATAAACTATTGGCAGCAAACCTGCATAAGGAAAAACAAAGTCTGCATGTAGAACTGGCTGAAACAACAGCAGGGTGGAGGAAAGATAAAATCATATTAAATGAGACAAGGATAAAATTGACCCAAACCCAAGAGGAGCTGCAAAGCACCATAGTCCTGAGAGGACAAGAACAAAAAGAAACTTCCTTGCAG
>CASDZK010000008.1 GCA_949286165.1 uncultured Alistipes sp. | reverse complement strand
TTGCATTTTTCCTCTTTGGAGTTTCTGCTTGTGAAAAAGCCGGGGTTGGAAACAGTTGAAGAAAACACGAAAGACCCGGTATTGCTGAGCGTGCGGGAGGCGACAAAATCGTTAGTCGATATCGATACGACACTGAATGTTTCCTCGGATGGTTTCGTCTATTCCGTGCCATATATAGTAATGGTATCGGAAGAAGTTGCGGTTGTGTACCGCCTATAAAAGTGGAACTTGTTACAGGAGTGCTGGTATTCACTTTCCCGTTGGGAGGAAGTTATGAGTGTAAAAGTTTTACTTTAAAATATACGGTAAATGGAACGACATATTCCAAGGACGACATTTCCGGAACTAATGTATATGTGAGCGATGTACGCATCGGATATGGACAAAATTGTACGGGAAGTGCGACTTTAACTTGTACAAGTAATTCAAGTAAATGCAAACCATTAGGAGAATATTCCGGTTCTGAGTCTTGTTCCCAGACGGTAAATTTTTCACTGAAAGAAGGAGGTAGCGTCGGTTCTGGCGGTAATCCTTCCAGTTGCGGACGGTATTATGGGGACGTAACGGTCACAGTCACACAAACAGGGCAGGCGGAGATCAACGTTGCCTATCCTTCGATTACGTTCAACGAAATGCAGGTAACTCGTTGCGAAGTCTATCACGAAAACAAATCCATTTACGGTATAGACTTGAAAATCGGAAAAAACAGCATACAATTTCCCAATGGCGGCGATTATTGGTTAAAAATGTATAATGACCAAGGAGAGTGTCATGGTATAACCTATCATTATCTGAAATGTTCTCTTTGGGGAGCTCCAGGTCCGAAATACGTGGAAGAAATCAATAATAAACATTGATGTTACTTAGGGCCTTTTTTGAAAATTTCCACAAAAAGTAAAAAACATATTTCTACGAATGAACATTTTAGAGCATCCCCGCTGGATTGAGGGGATGCTCTCTATTTTATTGTATAATCCGGCATGGTCGTTAAATATTTCATTTAAAACTTGTTTAATGTGCCGAATGTATTTTTCTTCGCAGATGATATTAATTATTAATGACGTATATATACTATGGCAGCTCAATTCGAAGCCGGGGATATGGTAAAGCTCGCCGCCCCGGAAAAGTTCAGCAACTCCCTTATATTCAAGAAGAACGTATTTAATATTGTCGCTATGTACGATGAAGGAATCAAATTATCCTTTTCGGATCAAATTGTAACGGCCCCAGATATTCTGCCGGTAAAAATAGATGGAGCAGAAAATCGGTCCCCAATCTATGACAAAAAGAAGAATGACTATTAAAATCATTCTTCTCTAAAAATTGAGGACAATTTTCTTAAATTAAATTTGGATTTAACTTAGAATTCGGCCTCTTCGTAAGTATGAACTTCGGCCGTTTACAGGCGGGCCAACATATTTTTGAGGTTACCTTCGATCCGGGCCATGATGTCGCCTTCTTCCGCCTTGACGAATTTCTCTCCCGTAATCCGCTCGTACAATTCGATATAGCGGTCGCTGACGCTGTTTACGAATTCATCGCTCATGTGGGGAACCTGTTGTCCTTTCTTGCCTTGGAAACCGTTTTCCATCAGCCATTCGCGCACGAACTCTTTGGAGAGCTGGCGTTGCGGTTCGCCCTTGTCGAAACGTTCCTGGTAGCCGTCGGCGTAAAAATAGCGGGAACTGTCGGGCGTGTGGATTTCGTCGATCAGGTAGATTTTCCCGTCTTTTTTTCCGAACTCGTATTTGGTGTCCACCAAAATCAACCCTTGTTTGGCTGCCATTTCCGTTCCTCTGGCGAAGAGAGCCAGCGCATATTTTTCCAATTGTTCGTAATCTTCTTCGGAGACGATGCCGCGGGCCAGAATTTCCGCCTTGGAGATATTCTGGTCGTGCGAACCCTGTTCCGCTTTGGTGGTGGGAGTCACGATGGGGCGTTCGAACCGCTGGTGCTCGCGCATGCCGTCGGGGATGGGGACACCGCAGATTTCGCGTGCTCCCGCTTTATAGTCCCGCCATGAGCTGCCGGTCAGGTAGGCCCGTACGATCATTTCCACGGCGAAGGGTTCGCATTTGTGTCCTACCGTTGCCATGGGATCGGGGGAGGCTATTTTCCAGTTGGGGCATATATCGGCGGTCGCATCCAGAAATTTGGATGCGATTTGGTTCAATACCTGTCCTTTGTAGGGAATCCCTTTGGGTAATACCACGTCGAAGGCCGAAATGCGGTCGGAAACCACCATGGCGAGGTATTGGTCTTTGATGGTATAGACGTCGCGTACCTTCCCGACATACAGGCCGGTTTGTCCTTCGAAGTGAAAATCGGTTTTTACAATCGCTTTTTCCATGTTTCGTTGAATTGGTTTTATAGTTGTTTTGTGTCGTTCCGGCTTTGCCGGGTCCCGTGCCGCTCGTTGCGGAGGCAGGATGCGTTTTCGCTTTTTCTTTATCCGCAAAGGTACTACTTTTCTTCGAATAGCGATTCATGTTTTCTTTCTTTCCCGCTTTACCGGCCCGTTGCGGAGATTCCTGCGTTTGGGCGGCGGAACCGGCGCGCCTGTCCTGACCGGAACGGGCGATCCTGTTGTCCGTCAGGAGCTGTCGTTTGCGGGGACTTCCGGCGTTTGTCCTGACCGCGGTTTACAGTCCGAGCGGAACGAGGCCCAGCCGGTTGATCGATTCGTTCACGAATTGCAGGGACTCGTGTACTTTCAGTACTTCCGTGTAACCCCAGAACTTGATTTCCTCCTTGATGGGAAGGACGGCCGTTTCCCGTTTGATCTTTTCGATCTGTCTCTGGTCCGTTACGGCGACGATGCCCTGTACGGCTTTGTTGTTTTTGGCCTTCATCAGGTTCAGAATCAGGCTGTCGATCGAACCGGACGTCTGCACTTCGAAAACGTAGATGACGCGTCCCATGTTTCCGATCGTCACTTCCCAGATGGCATCGACGATGGCGCCGTCCGCTACTTTTTTCTCCACTTCGGCCCTGAATCCCAAACATCTGCCGATTTCAGCCACTTTGTCCCGGATGTCGTTGTGAATGAAAACCGACTCTTTGGGGGTTGTACCGGCCAGTTCTTCCTGCAGATTGGGGAGGGAACGGCAGTCGTCGGGAATATTTTGCAGTTCTTGCCAGATGAAGGAGTTCAGTTCGAGCAGATTCGACACTTCGGCGATTTTCCGTTTCCGGGCTTCTTCCACGAGCCGTTTCCCCGTTTCCGACAGATGGACGTAGGTTTTCCCGCTCAGCCGGGCTTCGTATCGGGGTAGATCGGGGATTTCGAGAGCTGAGAAGCCGTTGTAGGTTTTTTTGTTCCAGAGCAGAAATTCGTCGGGGTAGGTCTTGCATAAAAGTTCGCTCATGATGGCGGGACCCACTCCTTTGAGGCGGGTGCGGAAATTATCCCAGCGTTTCTCTATCGGGGTCGGACCGTAGATGAGGTCGGAAAAATGCTTCCGCAACGCTTCCATGCCGTTCGCCTCGATGATGTTGTCGATCTGATAGTGTTTGTTGCCCCACATGGCCATCGCCCACAGCGGCGAAAGGTAATCGAAAAGATCGTCTTCCGTCATGGCGGAAAGTTTTTCTCAGGTAAACGACCGGACCTGGTCGGCTGATTGTTCCCGCTCCGATTTTTCTTGTTCGGCAGTCGTGCGGTTGGTTTTAAACCATTGATGGAACGAGGTTAGGCGTTCTTCCAATATTTTCGTATTCATAGGGACTGAATGTTTGAATCGCTTGTTGGGGAACCGGTTGCCGGGTCCTTTTGCAAAAAAACGGCTTTCCCATTTTTCAGGGCTTGTCGTATCCCGGTTTCGTATGATCCGACCAATAAAAATAGTGATAATTTCCGAATTTCCAGGCGGTTCGTGAGTGCCGGGCGAAAAATTCCTGCGGCATTTTAACGGACAGGTGCGGAAACGGAGGCTGGCCGGAGAAAAAACTAGGTTTTGAAAAAAGGATATGCATTGTTTTTTTTCGTCGTTTTGTTATCTTTAAGGCGCAAAAGCATAGAACGCGCGATGAAAAAATGCAAAATTACGGTAATGCGAACGGCTTGTTACCGGGATTTGATGGAAAAGTACGAAAACTCCCTCGAACATGCTTGCGATATGACGGAGGGACGGGTGTTCGTAGCCAACGGATGGAAGAAACCCGTGGGGTTGTGTGACAGTGCGTGGGAGAGCATGTCTCCGTTCGTGATGACGTTGGCGCATGGCGGCGGAAATTTTTACAACGGCTGGATGAAGAACGAGAAGTCGGCCATGATCTCGTGCAACGACGGTTTCCGTCCGGTCAGCTTCCTGATCGAAGCCTTGGATGAAGATGCGGATTTGTAGAATTGAAAACGAATAAAAAGATGAGAAAAAATTTTGGAGCGAAACCTTTGACTTATCCCCAGCCGGTGTTTATCATCGCTACCTACGGGGAAGACGGTGTTCCCGATGCGATGAATGCCGCATGGGGAGGCATCAGCGAACATAATGAAATCAGCATGTGTCTGAGCGGGAATCATAAAACCGTACGGAATATCCTTAGCCGGAAAGCGTTCACGGTAAGCATGGCGGATGCGGAGCATGTAGTTTCATGCGATTACGTGGGGTTGGTTTCGGGACATAAAGTGCCCGACAAATTTGCGCAAGCGGGTTTTCATGCCGTCAAGTCGGCGTTTGTCGATGCCCCGTTGATTGAAGAATTGGCCGTGGCGGTCGAATGCCAACTGAAAGATTATGATCCCGATACTTGTATTTTGCGGGGCGAAATCGTGAACGTCAGCGTGGACGAGCGGGTGCTCGATGCCGACGGCAAGGTGGATGCGGCCAAGGCGGCTCCGATCATTTTCGATCCGTTCAATAACGACTATTTGGTCGTCGGCCCGAAAGTCGGTAAAGCTTTTTTGGATGGGAAAAAATTGAAATAAAACTTTGAAGGGGCTATCTCAACTTTATTTTGAGGTAGCCTCTTCATTATAGATGGATCTAATTCGTTGCGGTTAATTTCGATATATCATTTTCCAAGGCAGCATACCGAACAACCTGAATGTGAAAGAGTTGCGTTTTGAACGGTAGAAAAGCCTTTTCTCGCTTGTTTTTCAGGCCAAAAACCGTCCGTTTTGCTGCACTTTTCACTTGAATCAGAACCAACGGGAAAACTCACATTTTCCGTCCGAAGTCCACTTGTTTTCTATCCGTTGCGAAGGTACGAAAATAAAGTGGGATTTTCACCAACTGATGTCAACTAAAAGCAAGATGCAGTCACGAAGATTTTGCAGCCAAAAGAAAAATAGGTAGTGTCTTTGGTGGACTTCGTCAAATTGGCTAGTCTGTTTGGCGGAGCCATCTCTTTTTTCCCTTAGTTCTGACTTTACTTTAATTGGCGTATATATGAGTACGGGGTAAAGTAAAGTTGTTGCCGAACAGGTTGCCTCCGAAAAAAGTTGTTGCTGTGCTGCTGCTGAAAAGTAGACACGGGAAGGTAGAAAAAGTGTAGAATCATAAGGGCTATTTCTGAGGAAAAGTGTATATTTGCAATGCTAAATCTTTTAGAAAAGTGTAGAAGCAATGTTGTACAGAAAGATTCGATCATATATAGATGACCACCTTAGGTCTAATGAGGACAAGATTCTCTTGATTGAAGGAGCGAGGCAGATAGGCAAGTCTTACATCATAAGAGATGTAGGGACGGAACTCTATGACAACTATGTAGAGATAAATTTCGTGGAAGACGATGCAGGCGACAAGATATTCAAG
>CASDZK010000007.1 GCA_949286165.1 uncultured Alistipes sp. | reverse complement strand
AAGTCAGCTACGGCTGCCTTGCAGGACAAAAAATTGTCCGAGGAACAAATGAACGATTTGTTGGGCGGTTTGCAATGCCCGTATTGCGGATACGATTTCGAACCGGAAGATATGGGACTCAGTCATTATGAGTGTACTGCTTTTGACAGCGAAGCCAATTTCGTAACTATTAATCTGTTTAAAATGTCTAAAGCGGAAGCCATTGCACACCTTGAAGCGGCCAATTACACTGATATTGACTGTAAACCGGGCGAGTATTACAATACGGCTCCGGGATTTTAACCTGAATAAAATATCGGACAAAACGATGAATTATCGTTTTGTCCGATATTAACAGTATTCCGTAAAGACATAGGATATGAAAAAAGCGTGGTCTGCTCTGTTGATCGGTTTATGCTTCTCATGTACAAACCAAAACGATCCTGCCGTCAGCATAGACGAAGACGGATGTATCGTGCTGAACCTGGATGAAGCGATGAAACACGAAAGCAATCTGAAATGGAGCGATATGGTTACTTCGATCGAATACGTGCCTCTGGAAACTTCGGATTCCTGTTTATTCGGGACAGCGATGGTCTTGGACATGACTGACGACTATATCCTGATCGGAGATTTGGGAAACACACCGCTCCTTTTCGACCGTCGGGGAAAATTCTTGCGACGCATTGGCCGTATAGGGCGTGGGCCGGGAGAAATGCAATCGGTAGTTCAGCGCGGTCAAATCAATCCCGAGACGAACGAAATCACGCTGTTTTTAGTCGGACTGCATGCGATGCATTTCGATATCCAGGGAAAATTCTTAGGGGAGGACCGGCTTTCCGTCCGGCGGTTCCATGCCGGCGAGACCTATTACCGTTCTCCGCATTTTCCGCAATACGCCCATATGGGCAATGAGGACAAAACATTCTATTTCCATATCAATGCGGATTCCACCCGGGTATTTACCTCGAAGACCTTTGACCGCGAAGCCACTTTCGAACGGGTATCGGGAATGTACGGGGTCACTTATACAGCCGATCCCTCCCCTCGGTATTTAAACTACAACAACATTCATTATAATACGACTTATTTTCCGAGTTTCTGCAAGTTCAAAGATTATATCGGATATTACGACGGACGACAGGGAAAGGACCGGCACGACCGGTATTACCGGTTTTATTACGACGGACGAATAGACAATCCGTATCGGATCATTTATGAACACAGTAACTTGGAAAAGGATTTCAGTATTCGTACGTTTGACGATATAGGAAAATATATTTACATTTCCGGGTATAAAAATGACCAATGGGAAGCTTTTTGGTACGATGTCGAAGCACGCCGGTTGCATTATATAGCAAATAGAATTCTGAACGATTTGGACGGAGGTTATCCTTTAGGGTTGTTCGAAATTACCCCTGACGGGAAACAATTGTATCATATCCTTCCTGTATCTATATTGCGAAGGTGGATTGCTTCTGTTCCCAACACACGATTGGAGGCGTTGTTGGATTCCCTGCCGGAAGATGCCAACGGAATATTGATTTACGCTACGTTGAAATAAAAGGAGGCGCTCCGACAAATATTGGAAAGTTTCAGCAGAACTAAATAGGCAATAGCCCTGAAAAACCGGCTGACGTTGTTGATT
>CASDZK010000006.1 GCA_949286165.1 uncultured Alistipes sp. | reverse complement strand
TCTCCCGGTCCTCGCCCCGGTTGAGCGATACATTGGACGAAACGGCCACTGGAATCGAACCGGAAAACCGGTTTCCGACCGGGAATGTGGGAAATCAAGAAATCGGTTCCCAACCGTGCGACCGTCCACCATCCCCCTCCGACCAGACATTCCTCTTTCGTCTCCAACGGAATGAACCGTTCATTTTCGATAAGGTCGTTCCACACGAACGAAGTGTCCGCCTCGTCCACATGCTCGTGGGCATACTCCATGTCCAGTACGGGCAAAACAGAAGCCGTTTCACGGCCTTCCGCAGATTTTCCGGCAGACGTTCCCCGGTTCCCTCCGCCCGCGCAAGAGGATAAAACGAGAGAAAAGACGATATAACAGGCTACATTTTTCATATAACAGGAATTGATGTGACGATAAAAATAAAAGGCATAAACTGCCGCTATCGCAGAACGGATACGGCTGCGGAGGAATCGATAATAGTGAATACGATTTTCATAAGCACCTCCTTGTCTCGGATAGAATTATCGTAGGCAATGTAAACAAAAAAAATGGTTTTATCAAATATTTCCACAAAAAATTCCAGAATAATTATTACCCCAAAACACAACCATCCAATATACTCTGAATATCAGCTTAACCCACGAACATTTCAGGCATCGCTTCGAACGGGAACGTTCATTCGTTTCGTTTTCTTTCAAATCGGGAAAAATCCATGCCAAGCCGGATAATCGGGCCGGACATACAAATTTCAAATCCTTTCAACCATTCAACCGCATCCCGAAAAACCGTTGAATTTCTTTCGACGTTTTCTCGCCTCGGCATAGCTCGAACGAGTTCGGCTCTGCGCTCGGCTTATCGAAACCGTTTATTTTTTAGAAGCTGTTTTGATTTTTTCGGCTGCATATTCTTTTTTGTATTATCTTTGAGACAGATAGGATGCGCTCGGCAAAGGTTGAATTTTTTTCGACGTTTTCTCGCCTCGGCATAGCCTGAACGAGTTCGGCTCTGCACTCGGCTTATCGAAAACGTTGAATTTTTTTCGACTGTTTCTCGCCTCGGCATAGCCCGAACGAGTTCGGCTCTGCGCTCGGCTTATCGAAACAGTTCAAATAAATTTGGCCTCTGCACGCGTTTTTATTATTTTTGTAAAAAAATTTAAAAACACCGAGTTATGAACAATAATATTCAGGAGCTGAAACCGCAAAACGTGTGGAAACACTTCGCGGAACTGTGCAAATTGCCGCACCCCTCCAAACATGAGGAAAAGGTGCGCGAATATATCGTGGATTTCGCCGCGCGGAACGGCATCGACTGCCGGGTGGACGACATCGGCAACGTCATTCTTTCCAAACCCGCCACGCCCGGCATGGAAGACCGCGCCGGGATGGTCATGCAGGCGCATCTGGACATGGTCCCTCAGAAAAACAGCGACAAGCGGTTCGATTTCCTGACCGACCCCATCCCGGTCTATATCGACGGCGACTGGGTAACCGCCGACGGGACCACCCTCGGCGCCGACAACGGGCTGGGTGTGGCGGCGGCTTTGGCCGTGATGGAGGACAACGAGCTGCCACACGGGTATCTCGAAGCCCTCTTTACCGTGGATGAGGAGGCCGGCATGACCGGGGCGCAGAACCTGAAAGCGGGCGAACTGAAGGCGGATATTCTGCTGAACCTCGATTCCGAAGAGGAAGGGGAACTGTACGTAGGTTGCGCGGGCGGACAGGACGTGCGCGTCGTGATGCCGTTCGAACGCGAGGCCGTTCCCGAAGAGAGCAAGGGCTACCGCATCCGCATCGCCGGCCTGTCGGGCGGTCACTCCGGACTGGAGATCATTTTGCAACGCGCCAACTCGAACAAACTGATGGCCCGTTTCCTCGATACGGTGTCGCAGGAGGTGGATATCCGGCTGGCCTCGATAAACGGCGGCGACATGCGCAACGCCATTCCGCGCGAAGCGGAGGCGGTGGTGGCGGTGCCCGCCTTGCTGGCCGACGCGTTCGAAGAAAAATTCGAGGAATACCGACAAATCGTCACGGCCGAATACAAGACGGTCGATCCCGGTATCATCATGACGCTGGAGCCTGCCGAACTGCCTGAAACGGTTATCGACGAATATTCGCAATACACTTTCGTTTATGCCGCGCACGCCTGCCCCAACGGGGTGGACCGCATGAGCGACACCATGCCGGGACTGGTGGAAACCTCTTCCAACATGGGCATCGTGAAGACCGGCGAAGAGCATATCGAAGTCATGTTTCTGGTCCGCAGTTCCGTGGACAGTGCCAAAGAGGACCTTTGCGAGCGGATCGCCTCGCTTTTCACGCTGGCGGGCGCCGACGTGGAGTTCGGCGGCGGGTACGGCGGCTGGAACCCTAACCCCGATTCGCCCATCCTGAAGGTCATGAGCGAAACGTACCGTCGGCTGTTCGGCAAGACGCCGGAAATCAAAGCCATTCACGCCGGGTTGGAATGCGGCATGTTCGGCGCCGTCTATCCCGAAATGGACATGATCTCTTTCGGACCGACGTTGCGTTATCCCCATTCGCCGGATGAAAAGGCCGAAATCGCTTCGGTGGACAAATTCTACCGTTTCCTGACGGAAACCGTGAAAAACGCCCCGAAGAAACGATAGTCATGTTCGATCTCGAAACCAGATGGTTTGTGATCGTGAATCCCGTGGCAGGGAGCGGGCGGGGGCTGAAGGACTGGCCCATCATCAGCAAACTGCTGCGGGATCATGCGATCGGGTACGACGCCGTGTTTACCGAGAAGAAATACCACGCCACCGAACTGGCCGTGGAAGCGGTAAACAAAGGGTATCGGCGTATCGTGGTGGTCGGGGGCGACGGCACGTTACACGAAACGGTAAACGGCCTGTTCATCCAGCGGCAGTGCGCCACGACGGATGTGTTGCTGGCCGTGATCGCCGTAGGGACGGGCAACGACTGGATTCGCATGTACGGCATTCCCCGCAAATACACCGAGGCCATCAGCGCCATTGTGGCGGGACACAGCTTTTTGCAGGATGCCGGGCGTATCAGCTATTACGAATCGTTCGTGCATCAGGTGCGCTACATGGCCAACGTGGCGGGATTGGGGTTCGACGCCAGCGTCAACAGGACCTATAACCGGCTGAAAGAGCGGGGCTTTTACAATAAGTGGCTGTATATCGTCGGCACTTTTCTGATGGTGTTCCGTTTCCGTTCGAAACGGTTTACCGTCCGGGTGGACGACAAGGAGGTGCTGCGCGATGCGCCGGTTTTCTCCGGAGCCATCGGTATCGGGCAGTATAACGGCGGGGGGATGCAGCAGATGCCGCATGCCGTGGCCGACGACGGCTTGTTCGATATGACCATGATCCGTCGCCTGAACAACCTGAAAGTTTTCCTGCATTTCCGGTCGTTGTACAACGGAACCATTTACCATATTCCTCAGGTCATGTTTTTCCGGGGGGCGAAGATTACGGTGGAATCGGTTCCGGAGAGTCCGGTGGAGGTGGACGGCGAGGCGTTGGGATACTCTCCGTTCGAGTTTTCCGTCGTGCCGAAGGCGTTGCGCGTCATCGTGGGGGAGCGGTTCGCCGAAAGGTCCGGCCAGGACGGGAAGGCGGAAGAGGCCGACCGCCTGGCAATATCCTCCTGCAACGGAACGAAAAAATAGAACTGTTTCGATAAGCCGAGCGCAGAGCCGAACTCGTTCGGGCTATGCCGAGGCGAGAAACAGTCGAAAGAAATTCAACTGTTTCGATAAGCCGAGCGCAGAGCCGAACTCGTTCGGGCTATGCCGAGGCGAGAAACAGTCGAAAGTAATTCAACTGTTTCGATA
>CASDZK010000005.1 GCA_949286165.1 uncultured Alistipes sp. | reverse complement strand
CAGACGGTAACGTCGGGACACGGTGTAAGGACTGTAAATAACCGGAAGATCAACCGAATAATGTCTCCCGAAACAATATTCAGCCCCTATATTCGCTACCGTGGCGGCCAGATAGGCTACATTCGTCTTGACTGACCACCGATAACGAGACACACCCGGATTGGAGACATCCTCGAGAGACGCCCGGTTTGTCTGGTCATACCCTTGCGCTTCGACACTCGAAGCATAATACAAGAGTAGGGACAGAAACACGAAAAGACTCCTGCAACAGAAAGATTTTTCCATAAGGTTTCCTATTTTTCATTCGATTTCTTCAGTCTCTATTTCCAAGTAAAAACGGATATTTCGAATACCGGCATAATACCTTTATAAATCAATGACTTATAAACTTCAAATACCGTTTTAAACCTTCAATAAAAAATATCTACGGAAAAAAGACCCCTATAAACCTGAACAGTAGTCCGATAGTCGTCTTCTAGATAATTAATTTCAAATATTTTAACAATTTTCTTGGTCCCTAAAAAATTAATTCATAACTTAGCCGATATAAACCAAGGTTTTAACCAAGGTTATTTCAATAACCCAACTTTTATCTACTTCCATCCCCTTAGAAAACTTTCCGGTCATTCTTTTGCTCCCAATCGGCCGGTCAGTTAATTTCAGACCAAATTACATTATCCGGTTGGCATATTTATTGTCTCCAATCAATGAATCGAATTCCATTTACGGAATTTCCCGGATCGATGTCCGGCGGCAGGAAGAGTCAATAATAAATGCGAGGAAAAGACATTTTATAAAATAAAACGATAGGCATATTCAAAAAAAATATAGGAAAGGAGTTGCATTTATGCTTTTTAATAATTAATATTGTACCGTAAATTAATCGAATAAGCCTATCGTAAATTTCTACTCTTCTGTATATTATTATACAAAAGCAGGGCACGGATCGTTGCCGAAAACCTGTCCATCGGAAATAACCATGGAACAGGGGATGGTATATAAACAGAAAAACGGCTCTGTCATTTACCCTTTAATAACGAGTAGAATTATGAATACGAAACATGTGAGCGATCAGGTTTTAATAGACTCCTATAAAAACGGAGAAGAAACGGCGATCAACATTCTCATCGACAGGCATCGGCATAAAATTTTCAATTATGTACTGATGTTGGTAAAAAATACGGATATAGCCGACGATATTTCACAGGAGTTGTTTATCAAAGTGATTCATTCCATCAAAAGCGGAAAATACGCCGATAACGGAAAATTTCTTTCATGGGCATTGCGTATCGCCCATAACATGGTCATCGATTATTTCAGAAGCCAGAAACAGAAAAGCAACGTTTCCATCGACGGAGAAATCAACATACTGAATAACAAATCCCTTTCGGAAGAGGCCGTGGAAGAAAAGCTGATTAACGAGCAGACAGAAAACGACATTCGAAAGTTAGTCGATCATCTGCCGCTGGAACAACGGGAAGTTGTCATCATGAGGCATTATCTGGGCTTGAGTTTCAAAGAAATAGCCGAACAAACCGGAGTAAGCATCAACACGGCGTTAGGACGTATGCGATACGCGTTGTTGAACATGAGAAAGATGATAAACGAGAATAATCTTTCCATGAACATTGCGGGACAATAATCCCTTTTTTTCGATCTGTTAAAATCCGTACGGCCGAATCTCAATTCGGTCATACGGATTTTTTATTCGAACCGGTCATCGATTTTTTTATTAAATTTGTCGGTCATGATAAAATTGAGCGAAATCAAAATCATTCCCATTTCTGAAAGTATCGTACATGCAAAAATTCCGGACGAGCTGTATTTCGGAGCGTCCTACGCCGACTACATCAGCAATTCCCGGCTGCGTTATATCAATCCCCAGCAAAACGGATCGCCCCGATTATATTTGGAAGGCAACAAAGACCTGAATACCAATTATACCAATTTAGGTTCGGCCATTCATCAGCTTTTCCTCGAAAAAGAGGCATATACGCTGGACGACAGCATAGACAAACCGACTGCCAAATTAGGCAAAGTCATCGACAAGATACGAAAATACCGATATGAAAATTCTTTGTCCATTCATCAGGCCATCGACTGTTCCTGTTCGGAAATCGATTATTTTGCGGGAGGTTTGAGTAAACAACGGATCAAAACTTTGATCGCCAAGGGATTGAAATATTACCTGACCCTCCGGGAGCTTCCGGAAAATACAATCGTGTTGCCCCGAAAAGATGCCTGTAAGTGCAAACGTTGTTTGGAAGCCCTGACTTCGCACGACGCCGTGATGCGGATTGTCGAAGCGGAAAATTACGAGCCGGACGCCCGCTCGTTCAACGAAGACGTATTGTTGATGGAGGTACGGGCCACATACCGGAACGAGAAGGAAACCACGTTGAAACTGAAAATGAAGGCGGACAACTGGAGTATCCATCCCCGATCGAAAAAATTAGTCGTCAACGATCTGAAGACCACCAGTAAACCGTTACGGCAATTCATGAGTCATTTCGGCAGTTTCTACCATTACCACTATTATCGGCAGATGGCGATGTACGCCTGGATGCTGCAACAATTCTGCGAACGCGAATACGGTTATTCTTCGGCATCGTGGACCACGGAATCGAACATGGTGGTCGTGGAAACCTCGCATGGCCACCAAGCCTCTTGCTTCAAGGTAGAAGAAGGGGCCATGGAAATGGGATTGTACGAATTTTTCAAACTGTTGAAAATGGTAGCCTACTACGAAATGTTCGGATACGAACGGACGGAAGTATTCGGATAACCGTCCGTTCCCTCTCCGAACGGCTTGCCCCCAATACTTATACCGCTTTCTCAAAATTCAATCATATCCGTTCTTATCGGAACAGCAAGACCTTGCATATTTACGAACCGTTTTTCGAAAAACACGAAAAGGGCTGTCCGAAATCATAAACGGACAGCCCCGCGTTAGTATTCCGGAACAGAGCGCGTACCGCCCGGAACCTTTGTCTGCTTTATTGGCCTAAAAACGTTTTGTTGGCTACCGGATCGAGATGGCGGACATCCTTATCGGAATGACCGTTGGCCACTTCGGTCATGATCGCGCCTTCCGGACCGGCAAACTGCCAATGGTGGCTGTACATCCGGGACAAGGGAACGAAACCGCCCGCTTCGGCAGGAATGACGTGATGCACGGTTACCGTACCGTTATTGTGGCATGCGGGAATTTTGATATCGGGGAACTGCGCCTGGTTATCTTCTCCCTCGCCGACAATATAGCTTTTACCGTAACGCACGTACCACCCTTCCATCTTGGCAGGATATTTTTCGGGCTTCAAATGCCAGTGTTCGGGCAACATCTGTCCCGGCAACAGGAAAAGGTCCTGCAACATGTAGCCGTCTTCGGGATTGTTCACGATACCGATACAAGCCAATCCCACTTCGGTATAACGCCCCGTACCGTAATCGCTTACCCATATCTTGGATTTAGTATCCTCCTGAATGGGATAGCCGTAATATTTCATCAACGTAATAACGGCGTCCCTGGCCTTGTCCTGGTTGAATTTGCCGTCGGCATCGTAAAAATCGGCGTTATTGAATGCCAAAGAAGGTTTCGTTTCCGCCACCGTCACGGTATCCACCGTCGTTGCCGTTTCAACGGGTTCGTTCGCCTTAAAGCCGCAAGCGGTCAAAAACAGAGCCGCGGCGTACACATAAACTTTTTTCATAATCCGTATAAATTTATTTTAATTGAATAACAGAAACAGCCTGAGCCGAATCGGGAGTTTGTCTCTCATATTGGGTGTCGATATTGGACACATACACCTTATCGCTGCGGCGAATGCATTCCGAAGGAGCGTCGAGTTCGCCGTTTTCCCCGGTAACCGGCACTTCGTTTTGCGCGATAATGGTCGTTTCCCCCGTCCGGGTATCGATCATGGCCACGGCGTTGTTCCGGTAATCGGTCGTCCAGATATTGTCGTCCTCATCGATCTGCATGCCGTCCAGACTCAACATGCCCTCGGCTTTGCACAACACTTCCTGTGAAACCACTTGTCCCTGCTCGTTCAAGACGAACTTCAACACTTCGGCATCGCCGAAATTATTGACATAAAGCACGCCTTTGGAGTCGAAGGCCAAACCGTTCGCCCCCACCTTATGATCGGGATTGCGCGTTTCGAACGACAGGATGAGATGCGGATCGCCCGGACCGGTTACCTTCAGCGTATCGCCGCTGGTCAACTCGTCCAGTGTGAACCGGTAAACACCGCTCGTATGCTTGTCGGTAGTTCCCAAATTGCTTTCAGCGACATAAATGCAGTTTCCCCATTGCGTAATTCCGTTCGACATATTGAATCCGCTGACCACCCATTCGCCACGAACGGGTTTTCCGTTCTCGATGACCACGCGCATAACGCCCGCACTGTTGGGAACATTATGACAAAACGACTGGTTATCGGACACATACATATTGCCGTCGGCAGCGAAAACGATACCCAGCGGACTACACTTGCCGCTGTACGTATTGACAGGCAACTCGAAAAACTCTTCCAATTCGTCGTTCGGAGAAATGCGCATAATTTTGGCCGGGTGTTTCCATCCCGCCCCGCTCTGGTTCATGGAGAGATAGATATAACCGTCGGGGCCGATAGTCATCCCGTCGGGACTGGCGTACTGAGCATCCAACAATTTGCCGCCCAGCAGTTGCGGGGTTTTCAGCTCGTTTTGCGGGGTTTCCGCGCAAGAGCACAAACATCCGAATGCCGCTGCGGCGAACATAGAAAAGATCGTTTTCATAGGCGTTTTGTATTAAGCGTTAAATTGTCGTAACAAAGATATTAATTTTTGGTAACGGTCATATTTTTCCCTGTATATTTCATGCCGGAGGGGATTAGGCTCGTACCGGCGACGGATGGAAGTCACGTCGCGCACCGCTTCGGGCAACGAAGCATAACGGCCGTCGGCCACCATAGCCGCCAAAGCCGCCCCGAACGCTCCGAGTTCCGTTCCTTTCGGCACTTCCACGGGAATTCCCATGCAATCGGCGAACAACTGACACCAGACATCGCTGCGGGCCGCTCCGCCCGTAAACCGAATGGTCTCGGGCTTGTCGCGGAACCGCAACAGACGGTTGAAATGTTGATAATGGGCGAAAACCACTCCTTCGAACAAAGCCGTCAATAAATGGGCGGACGTATGTTTCGCCGAAATGCCGTAAAAGCCGGCCTGCACATTTCCGCAATTGCTTCCGTAAACGAACGGCAGAAAAATCAAGGAAGAATCGGCCGGATCGACGGAAGCCACTTCACTGGCCACCCAGTCGAAGAAAGCCCCGCCCATTTCATCCCGTTCTTTCCGGAACATATTATGGGTTACCCATTGCATGTTGCCGGTAGAAGTAGGGCTGCCTTCCAGCATGATATACCAGCCGGGAATGCTGTAACGGCTGGTCATGAACAGCTCCTTGTCGATCAAAGGTTCCTGCGAAATGTACTGGTTGTTGCCCCACGTTCCGGCGACGATGGACAGTTGCTGCGAATCGATGATTCCGGAAGAAAGCGCGCAGGCGTCGATATCGAACATGCCCGCCGCCACCTTCGTCCCGGCCTTCAACCCCGTCAAACCGGCCGCCTCCTCCGTTACCCGGCCACAAAGGGCGGTGGATTCCGTCAAAGGAGGCAACATTTCCTTTATCGCGTCGAGACCGAACAGCGCCAAAACACGATCGTCGTAACGGCTTTCGGGTACATTCATCAGACTGGTCGCCGACATATCGGTTATTTCCGCCGCTATTTCGCCCGTCAGTTTGAAACGAATAAAATCTTTTGCCATCAACACGGCCGAAATCTGTTCGAAATTATACGGCTCGTGATCGCGCAGCCACGACAACAAGGCATTCGGCTGGGCCGCCCAAAGACTTTGGGCCGTCAAGGGCAACACCTTTTCATAAACCCCTTCTTCCTGCCATTTCCGGATATAAGCCGCTGCCCTTTCGTCGCTCGAATTGATGGCATTCCGTACCGGTTTTCCTTCGGCGTCGATCAAATAGAGACCGTTACCGTGACCCGTACAGGCCACACAAGCGATATCCGCGCTGTCGATACCGGCGGAAGCAATGACTTCCCGTACGGAAGCGGCCGTTTGCAGCCACATTTCCGTAGCGTCCCGTTCGCTCCAGCCGTCTTTCGGGGTAAGCACCTCTACATAACGCCAAGCCGTAGCCAGTTCGTTTCCCCGTTCATCGAACAACGCGGCTTTGGAAACGGTTCCTCCGTTATCGATACCCAAATAGTAGCGTCCCATCATGCCCTCCTAACTTTTTTTTCCGTTCTGAAACAAAACAGGAACAACAACATAACGGCTACGGACATGGCCGTAGTAATCAGAAAGACCGTGCCCCAATCGCAAACGGCCGCACCGTTTTCCGACACGGAACAGGATTTTATCAAAGAACCGCAAACGAAATTTCCGATCAACAGCCCCACGCCCCATACAACAAACGAAAGCAACCCTTGCGCCTGCGCCTTGAGGTGTTGCGGAGCCACATTATCGGTATATACCTGTCCGCCGACGAAAAACAGACCGAAAATCAGGCCGTGGACCAAAATAGCGACAATGAAAAGCGAAGGCCATCCGAAATCGACGCCTGCATAAAAAGCCGCATATCGGACCACCAGGGCCAACAAGCCCCACGACATGGCATGTTTGACCCCGATTTTACGGATAATGGAAGTGGCCAAAAACAGAAACAGCATTTCGGCCACCTGCCCCCAATTCATCGTCAGGGTAATGTACCGGAACTGCTGAGTCTGCAAAAATTCGGAACCGAAGGTAAAATACATGGCGAACGGAATGATGGCCAGAAACGAGACTGACATGAAAACCATGAAATTACGGTCTTTCAGCAACGCGAAAGCATCGAATCCCAGCAAGGCCCTTACGGATACTCCCCCGGCAGAACGGTCGGCAGGGGTGTTCGGCAGAGTAAGGTTAAACAAAGCGGCAAGCAAGGCAGTCGCTCCGCCGCAAATCAACGGCAAATTGCCGCCGTCGAACGTATCCGCTCCGAACAGATGCACCGCGGCCAGACTGAACAGACCGGAAGCCACCCATCCTAACGAACCGAACATGCGCATCCGCGGAAACTCTTCGGCGGAAGTATGCCGCATGGCGATCGAACTGACCAAGCTCCAGGTAGGCATGTAACAGAGCATTGCCAGCAAAATCAGGACGAACAGCAGCGTAGGAGAAACAACCGCGCTGCTTACCAGCAGCAATACGGCCGTAATCAGATTGGAAACCGCCAGCACCTTTTGGGCGGCGAAATAGCGGTCGGCCAAGGCCCCCAAAACGGGAGAAGCCATGGAACCGATAGCCATGGAACTGAGAATCAAAGTCTTTTCGAAACCGGTTATTCCCATATTGACGAGATAAGCCGCCAAAGGCACCCACCATACGGCGAAAAACAGATATTGCATAAACATCATCGTCCGCAACCGGATATTCACTTTCGTTTCGTGTTTCATAGGTCAGTTTGTTTTAGGTTTTCCGATTAACGCATCATCATGCCTCCCGTGACGTCCAAAGTGGAACCGGTTATGTAGCCCGCCTTCGCACTGGACAGAAAAACGACGACCGAAGCGATCTCTTCCGGTTGAGCGATACGATACAACGGAATGGTCTGCAAATAACGTTCTTTACGCTGTTCCCAGTTCTTGGCCACCATTTCGGTCATGACCAGTCCCGGAGCCACCGCATTGACGCGGATACCCTCGGGAGCCAGTTCCCGGGCCAACCCGATAGTAAACGACACCACGGCCCCCTTGCTGCTGTCGTAAGGCAAATGTCCCGTAGTAGATCCCCGGAAAGCCGCCTGAGAGGCGATATTGACGATAGCGCCCCGCCTTCCGGTCTCCCTCATTTTCGCCACGACGCACTGCGAAGCGATAAAGGTTCCGGTAACATTGATCGCAAACGTGCGTTCCCAAACCTCACGGGTATAAGAAGCCAAAGGGCCGGAAGGACACATGGCCGCATTATTGACCAGCACGTCGATCGGCCCCAGCTCCGATTCCACCCGGGCGATCATGGCCCTTACGGAATCCTCGCACCCCATGTCGGCCTGTACGGCCAACGTCCGCACGCCGTACTCTTTCGCCAACCGTTCCGCCAGTCGTTCGGCAGAAACGGCGCTCGACATATAATTGACAGCGATATGAGCGCCTTCTTTAGCAAACTCCTCGCAGACGGCACTGCCGATTCCCCGGCTGCCGCCCGTAACCAAAACGATTTTTCCCTGTAATTCCAGATTCATACGATACAAACATTAAGGTTTCAAAACAACGCGCAACGATTCGCCGCTGCGCATGAGCGCAAAAGCCTCTTCGATACCGTCCAGCGGCAAGACATGCGTGACGATGCGATCGGCGGGAAAATCTTTTCCGGAAAGAATCTCCACGGCTTTTTTAACGTGTTCGGGCGTGGAATCGCTGCTGCCGATGACCCGCAGTTCCTTATAATGAATCAGCCGGCTGTCGATATTGAGCATGCTGCGACCGACGGGCAAAGAGGCGAACAACATGACCGTCCCCCGTTTACGCACCAGATCGAGCGCCTGTTCCTGCGGAGCGGCGGCCGGAGCGGCCACTATGACGACATCGGCGCCGTAACCGTCGGTCATCTGCATAACGATCTCCTTCAAATTCTCTTTCCCCGAATTGACCAGACGGTCGAATCCGAAGGCCTCGCATTGCCGCAACCGGTCCTCGTTCAATTCGGCGAAAATAATCTTACCGGCCCCGTACGCCCGCGCCACGCAGGCATTCAAGATTCCCATGGGACCGGCCCCGATTACCACTACGGTATCCCCTTTTTCTATCCGGCAATTCTCGATGGAATTGACGGCGCAACTGACCGGTTCGGCCAAAGCCGCCGTCTCCGGCCTTACCCCGGCCGGGACCTTGACCAAATGTCCGTTGGCGATAGCCCGTTCGGGAATCAACACGTATTCGGCCATTCCGCCGTCGTAAGAATATCCCATCGGGGCCAAATCGCGGCACAGATTCTTCCATCCCCTGCGGCAATAATAACAGGTTCCGCAACTGATGCTGGTAGCCATGACTACCCGGTCGCCTTCGGCATATCCGGTCGTATTCCGTCCGGTTTCCACAATCAATCCGGTAAACTCGTGTCCCATGACTTTCGGCGGTTTGATCCGCGGATTCCCCACCGCCGCGGCCTTCAGGTCGGAACCGCAAACGGCGCAGGCATCCACCCTGACCAATATTTCGTTGTCTCCGCACTTCGGAACATCGACCTCTTCAACCCGAATGTCTCCCGGAGCATAAAACAATACTGCTTTCATCTTCATTCCATTTTCTTAATTTGAGGGTGTCCAACAAGTCCCCCCCCCTTCATACTTTACCGGCAAGTTTTTCATCATTAATGCAAGGCTTTGAAAAACAGTAACGCAGCAGATGAGGACTTGTCGGACAGCTTCTTTTCCATGCGGGCAATAAAGGGGTTGTCCAGCCTTTGCAAAAACAACCCCTTCCCAACACATCAATAAATATTAACACCCAATGAATTATTCACTATCGGCACCATCCAAAACGGCCTGCGTAGACCCCACGCCCAGACGGGTCGCCCCCTGGTCGAGATACCCTACCGCCGTTTGCCAGCTGCGAACGCCTCCGGAAGGTTTGATCCCCATTTTTCCGCCCACGGTCCTTACCATCGTCGCGATAGTTTCGGGCGTAGCGCTTCCGGGCCCGAAACCGGTGGAAGTCTTTACGAAATCGGCTCCGGCCTCATAAGAAAGCTCGCACGCCTTCGCCACCTGTTCCTGCGTAAGATAGCCGCTTTCCTGAATTACCTTTACCAATACGCCGGACGCATGCGCCGTATCCACCACGGCCTTGATGTCGTTACGAACATAATCGTAATTGCCGGACAAGAACTCTCCGATATTCATGACCATATCGATCTCCTGCGTTCCGTCGGCAATAGCCTGTTGCGCCTGAAAAACTTTCACGGGCGTCGTATCAGTTCCGTGGGGGAAACTGAGCACGCAGGAAACCTTGACCGGCGATCCTTTCAGCAACTCCGCCGCCAGTTTCACATCGCAAGGACGAACGCACATGCTGGCCACGCCCCACTTTTTGCACAATTCGGCATTTTCTTTGATTTGAGCCACGGTCATATCCGGCTTCAGCACGGCATGGTCGATCACAGCCGCTACCTGTTGTTTGGTATATTTCATAATTTTCGTTTTTAATCGATTTTCGGAAAGGTCCGGAGGACTTCGGAACCTCTTCGGGTTTTCCGAAGTCCTCTTTCCTTTCCTGTTTAGGTAGTAGTTAGTCTCAAGTATATAAGTTTAATGCATTTCACGCCCGCCGGTCACATTGACCGCCTGTCCCGTCATATAGTCCGCACCGGGAGAAACCAAAAATGCGGTAACTGCGGCCACGTCTTCCACGGTAGCCAAACGTTTCAAAGGAATTTTCGCCGTAAACTTCTTAACGACTTCTTCCTTCGGCATTTTCAGATTAACGGTATAACCCGCCGACACATTGGCCCATACGCCCGAATTGTCGGTAATGCCGGGACATACGCAGTTCACGTTGATATTGTATTCCGCCAGCTCGTAAGCCAACGCCTGCGTGAAAGCGATGATCGCGCCTTTGGCCGCACAGTAATGACTCATCAGGGCCGAACCGGTTTTACCCGATTTGGAAGAATAGTTCACGATTTTTCCATAACGGTTCTCCTTCATCTGGGGAACGACGTATTTCGTAAACAGGAAAGTCCCTTTGCAATTCACGGCGAACATGCGGTCCCACTCTTCTTCGGTCAGGTTTTCCACCAACCCTTGCCCTACAATGCCGGCCACGTTGATCAGGATGTCGATCTTTTTATAGTTTTCAAGCGTATAATCGACCACTTTCTTTACCTGTTCGGCCACGGTAACGTCCGCCGCCATCGATTTGCAGTTCAGCTCTCCGGCCACCCGCGCCAACTGTTCGGCATTGTAATCGGTAATCACGACCTGAGCGCCGTCTTCGATCAGTTGTTGCGCTACCGCTTTGCCGATAGCTCCGGCAGCTCCGGTAATCAACGCCGTTCTGCCCTTAAAATCCAGAATTTTCATAATTTTAGGTTCTATGTATTAAAAATCAAACTCTTACCACATCAACGCCGATTTTTTTCAGACTCGCCGCTCCGGCATCGGAAAGGCCGGAATCCGTAATCAGCGTATCGACATTCTCTACTCTGTCGATATAGGCGAAACCCGTTTTATCGTATTTCGACGAATCGGACAACAGATACAGTTTATTGGTCCGGGCAATGATTTTCCGGCAAACTTCCGCCAGCTCGGGATGATTGGCCGAAACTCCTCCTTCCAAAGAAAAACCGTCGCATCCGATAAACGCCTTATCCGTATGGAACATGTCCAATTCGCGCAGGGTCACGGAACCGGTCAGCGCTTCCGCGTCGGACATGAACTCCCCACCCAGCAAAGTCACGCTCACGTTCGGATTCATCCGGCTGTACGTCAACAGCAGCGTGGAATTGGTCACGATATGCACATTGCGTTTGCCGTACAGGAATTTAGGAATCAGGGAAGTCGTCGTACCGGAAGTAATCATGACACGTTCGCCGTCGCCGATCATCTCCGCCGCCGTTTTGGCGATGCGCATCTTTTCTTCCGCATTCTCTTTCTTGCGGTCCATCAATTCCTTGTCGTACAAAGGATAAGCTCCGCCGTGCGTCCGGACAATCAGCCCATTCGCTTCCAAACGATCGAGATCTTTCCGTATCGTAACCACCGTTACATTAAAAATTTCGCACAACTTCTGCATGGAGATTCCCTCCTCTTCGTAAAGAAGCTGCAGAATTTGTTTTTCCCGATCCTTTAGTTTGCTTTGCATTTCTTTTTTATTTTCTTTCGATTTCTTTTCTGCAAATATATGCATTTGTTTTTTACCGCAAAAACATTTTTTACTTTTTTTCGATTCTCTTTCCCTTTTTCCCTATCTTTATCCCGATAATCAACAAGAAAGAGATGACACCCGTATCCTTTACCATCGACCATACCCGGCTGAAACCGGGCATTTATTTGCAGGCCGAACCCGGAAAAGTATATACTTACGACTTGCGGTTCATCGCTCCCGCCGAATCGCAGACAAAAGGAATTTCGAGCGCCGTGATGCACACCTTCGAACATTGCCTGGCCTCGTCGCTGCGCGGAAGCGCCTCCTTTCGCGACCATATCCTGTACGTAGGTCCCATGGGATGCTGTACCGGTTTTTATCTGTTGCTGAATCGGGAAACGGAAATCCCGGAAATCGCCTTTTACCTGCGCAAGGCGTTCGAGTACATCCTGGAAATCGACGAGATACCCGCCGCCAATCCGCAACAATGCGGCAATTACCGACTGAATGACCTCCCCGCGGCGAAACGGCTGGCAAAAGAGCTGCTGGAAATATTTCAGGAAGGCCGCTATGAAACGGAATATCCGGTTTTGTAAATTTTACCGCAACATAAAAAACGGGGATGGGCCATGCGGTCCATCCCCGTTTACAGACAGGCGTACAAACCCATTATTTGATATTCAGCATCATCGTCAGATTGTTGAATTTGTTATCGTAATCGTCCATGGATTTGCAAATGATGCTTCTCGCCTCGTCCGAATTATAGATATGGGTAATCTCGCAATGGCGTTTCTCGCCGGGCAGATCCTTGTAAGTCAGGAAATAATGGCGTAACCTTTCCACCACCAAAGGGGGCAGTTCGTCGAGATTCTCGTAATTGCCGTACACCGCGTCGTGCGCCAAAACGGCAATGATCTTATCGTCCGCCTGCCCGCTGTCGATCATCCGGAACCCTCCGATCGGTTTGGCATGCACGATAATATCCCCGTGCGTAATGGTCTTTTCGGTCAATACGCAGATATCGATCGGATCGCCGTCCCCTTTAATATCCTGACGGTTCAATTTTTCGTTCGACCAGGCCGCCACCTGATCGCCGCTGTACGTCTGGGGAATAAAACCGTACAAGGCGGGAATGGTATTGGAATATTTCTGGGGACGGTCCAGTCTCAAATAACCGGACTCCTTGTCTACTTCGTATTTCACGGTATCGGTAGATACCATTTCGATAAAACACATGACCAAATCAGGCGCTTCGTCTCCGATATTCACGCCATGCCAGGGATGCGACTTATAGCGCAGCCCCATCAGTTTTCCCACAATGGGATCCATCAGTTTAGACATATCTCTATTGGTTTTTAAACATCGAACAAAAACGCCGCTTAATACAAAACGGCTTTACGGCCATGCTTTTCGAGCACTTCGACCAACGGAACCACGTATTTCCGTCTGATCTCCTCGTCATCGACCTTACGCCCCAAAGAAACGGTTTCGAAAGAGGTCCGCTTGCAAAATTCATCCAGAAAGGCCCGGGAAAAACGCAACCCCTCCACCGAATGTACCGGATGGCCGGTAAATTGCAGGAAACAGGGATTGTCCTCCGACACGAAATCGAACACGGGAATAACGGTCACGCCGTTATCCGCGGCATAATCGCCGATCTCATTGACGGAACGGTAATCGAAACCTCCCGACGCGCAAAGATTGTCGAACGGATTGACCAATTTCATGACGTCGCTTTCCACCTTCCAGCCCTGCCCGGAAACAAACACCAAATAGACGGAAAGAATATCGTTTTTCTTGCATTGGTCAATGACGGCTTTCGCCCGGGCCACATCGGCTCCTTCCTGCTTCGTGAAATCCACGACATCGCTATCGCCTTCCTCGCCCTGCGTAGCGATCAGGCGATCGCCCTTCAGGTAATTTTTGTTCTTTTTCGTTATTTTCGACAAAACATTATCCCGCTGTCCATAAAGCGAAACGAAAGCGTTATAAGCCCATACGGCCGAAAGCGGCGAAGTGAAACGGACCAGCACCTGATTTTTGGACACCTCGACCAGGTAGGCGTCCTGAATTTCCGGCGCTACCGTAGGTATGCTCTGCACCTGCTGTACGATGATATTCCGCCGGGCCTTGACGTTCGTTACTTCGGCATGCACTCCCTTCGTTTGCAGAAAAGCGTCGATTTTCCGGGCCGCCTGCATTCCCTCCTTGTCTTCATGAGAAGCCACGATATGAAAAGACTTTCCCAGATTGAAATGTGCCGTAACAGCGGAAGGAGCCGCCGTTTCCGCCACGGTCTCTTTCTTTTTGAAAAAATCCTTGAACCCTTTGGGATTTCCGGCCCGAACGGGAACCGACAAACCTGCGAACAACAAAAGAAAAACGGAATAACGTGTAAAAGTATTCATAAAATAAAGACGTGTCTGCATAAAACTTCTACTGCCGTCCCCAACCTATCGATATGACAACCTGCAAGTTACTCTGAACAGAACGGCAATAATTCTGCAAAGGTATTCATTTTTTCACGAGATGTTTTATTTTTCGCCGTTTTTTTAGTTCCTTTGGTAGGCTATTCGGGCCGTTTTCTGCCGAAACGGCGGATAGGTCATTAACCTCGCATACATGGATAAGAACATCGTCATCATTCCTACATACAACGAAAAGGAGAATGCGGAAGCGATCATAAAAGCCGTTTTCTCATTGCCCGAACGATTCGAAATTCTGGTAATAGACGACGGATCGCCGGACGGGACGGCCGCTATCGTAAAACGCCTGCAGACGGAACATTCCGAACGGTTGCACCTGTTGGAACGCAGCGGCAAATTAGGACTCGGAACGGCCTATCTGACCGGATTCGACTGGGCGTTGAAACGCGGCTATGACTATATTTTCGAAATGGATGCCGATTTTTCGCACAATCCGGCCGATTTAATCGAATTGTACCGGGCCTGCCGGGACGGCGGAGCGGACGTTTCGATCGGCTCCCGCTACAAAACCGGAGTAAACGTCGTAAACTGGCCGATCGGACGCGTCATCATGTCCTACTACGCTTCGGTTTACGTGCGTTTAGTGACGCGAATGCCGATCAAGGACGCCACGGCCGGTTTCATTTGTTATTCCTCCCGCGTTCTGAGAGCCATGCGGTTGGACCGCATACGGATGAAAGGATACGGCTTCCAGATCGAAATGAAATATACCGCCTGGCGTTTGGGGTTCCGGTTGGAAGAAGTCCCCATCATATTTACCGACCGAAAGGCCGGCAATTCGAAAATGAGCAGCGGAATTTTCGGAGAGGCTTTCTGGGGCGTGCTGAAACTGCCGTTCCGCATATATAAATATCGTGCATAAATGAAAAAAAGATTGATATACAACGGCATTATCGTAAATGAGAACCGCCGTTACGAAGGTTACGTCATCATAGAAGGGACACGGATTTCAGCCGTAAAAGAAGGAAAATTTACCGGAAAAAAAGACGAATACGACACCGCGACGGACGCCGCGGGCGGGTATATCGTTCCCGGAGCCATCGACGACCAGGTGCATTTCCGCGAACCGGGACTGACCCATAAAGGCGACATACACAGCGAATCCCGGGCCGCCGTTGCGGGCGGGGTAACTTCTTATATGGAAATGCCCAATACGCAGCCGACCACGACGACTCCCGAAGCGTTGGCGTGGAAACACGAAACGGCAGCCGCCAATTCGCTGGCCAACTATTCGTTCTATCTCGGCGCCACCAATACCAATTTCGACGTCATCGAAAAGGCCGATATCCGGAAAGTATGCGGAATCAAAGTGTTCATGGGTTCTTCTACCGGCAATATGTTAGTGGACAGCCAGGAAATGCTCGTAAGGCTTTTCTCGTCCTCTCCGCTGCTGATTGCGACGCACTGCGAGGAAGAAAGCGTTATCCGGGAAAACATGAAACGGTACAAAGCCCTGTATGGCGACAGCCTCACGGCTTCGGCTCATCCGGCTATCCGAAGCGCGGAAGCCTGCTACGCCTCCACCGCCAAAGCGGTGGAACTGGCCCATAAGTACGGAGGGCGTTTGCACGTGCTCCATCTCAGCACCCGCAGGGAAACGGAACTGTTCGACGCGCGTCCGGTACAGGCCAAAGCGGTAACCTGCGAAGTCTGCGTCCACCATCTGTGGTTTACCGACGCGGATTACGCCGAGAAAGGGAATTTCATCAAATGGAACCCCGCCATAAAAACGCAGGCGGACCGCGACGGATTGCGGGAAGCCCTGAAAAAAGGACGCATCGACGTAGTGGCGACCGACCACGCCCCGCACACGCTGGAAGAAAAACGGCGGCCTTATCTGGAAGCGCCTTCGGGAGGCCCCCTCGTGCAACATTCGCTGACCGCAATGATGGACCTGGCGGAACAGGGAATTTTTACTCCGGAAACGGTCGTGGAAAAAATGGCGCACACGCCGGCCCGGTTGTTCAACGTCCGGGAAAGGGGTTTTCTCCGTCCGGGCTATTTCGCGGACATCGCCGTAATAACACGGAAAGAGCCGTGGACCGTAACGTCCGACAACATTTTATACAAATGCGGATGGTCCCCTTTCGAAGGGCATGCCTTTTCATGTCGGGTAACCCATACATTCGTGAACGGCACCCCGGTATATGACAACGGCGTACTGGACGAGGAATTTCGGGGCATGGCGCTGGAATTCGACCGATAGGCCGTTTCCCCGTCCGGAAAGGAATTACTATATTTGCCATCCATCATTTCGGAAGAAACTTCATGAATACGAAACGCACATTTATACGTCCGGTCATCGACCGGGACATGAAACTGTATATAGAGACCTACGGCTGCCAAATGAACGTGGGCGACAGCGAAGTGGTCCTCTCCATCATGCAGGAACACGGTTATACCCATACGACACAGCCCGGCGAAGCCGACATCATATTAATCAATACCTGTTCGATCCGCGACAATGCGGAACAGCGTATTTTCGGCCGCTTGAGAGAACTGGCCGCCTTCAAGAAAAAGAAACCTTCCCTGATCGTCGGCGTAATCGGCTGCATGGCCGAACGGCTGAAAGAACGACTGATCGAAAAGGAAGAAATCGTGGACATCGTGGCCGGACCGGACGCTTACCGGACGCTCCCCGTATTGGCGGGCAGCGCGCGGGAAGGACACAAAGGAATCAACGTGCTGTTGTCCAGAGAAGAGACCTATGCCGAAATCAGACCGGTACGCCTGGACAAAAACGGCGTATCGGCTTTCGTGTCCATCATGCGGGGATGCAACAACATGTGTTCCTACTGCGTAGTGCCTTACACCCGGGGAGTGGAACGCAGCCGCGATCCGCAGACCATCCTGTCGGAAGTCCGGGATTTGTTCGATAAAGGATACCGGGAAGTCACTCTGTTAGGACAAAACGTGAACTCTTACCAATGGACGGAGGACGGAACGGATTTCGCAGACCTGATGCGTGCGGTGGCCGCCGTATCGCCCCTGTTGCGGGTACGCTTCGCGACCTCGCACCCGAAGGATCTCAGCGACAAACTGATCGAAACGATGGCTCGAACGCCGAACATCTGCAAGGCCATCCATCTGCCCGCCCAATCGGGTTCGACGCGGATATTGCAGTTGATGAACCGGAAATATACGCGCGAATGGTATCTGGAACGGATAGCCGCCATCCGGAAGGCCATGCCCGAATGCAGCATCACTACGGACGTGATTGCGGGTTTCTGTACCGAAACGCCGGAAGATCATGCCCAGACGCTCTCCCTGATGCGGGAAGTGGGTTATGAATTCGCATACATGTTCAAATATTCCATGCGGCCGGGAACCAAAGCTTTCCGTACCATGACGGACGACATTCCGGAAGAGGAAAAGACGAAAAGGCTGACCGAAATCATCAACCTGCAAAACGAATTATCGCTGAAAAGCAATCAACGGGACGTCGGCAAACGGTTCGAAGTATTGGTAGAAGGCGTCTCGAAAAGAGACGAGAACCAGTTGTTCGGCCGGAATTCGCAAAACAAGGTAATCGTATTTCCGCGAAAAGACCATAAACCGGGCGATTACGTAACCGTGAAAGTAAAGGCATGCACCTCCGCTACCCTGCTCGGAGAAGAAGAAACCGCATTTTAACCGTATTTTCATTCAGCTCCATTTTCGAATGATTCCTATCTTTTTGAAGACGAACAGCGGAACCGTATGACCGAAAAGGAGAACCAGAACCGAAAAAAATGCAGGGAAAACCTAAACCGTTTCGAAGAACGACTATGAAGCACGCAAAAGAAAAAAGTCTGGCAATACTGTGGATTTTGCTCTGCGGGACACATTCGCTTTCCGCACAAAAACCGTTGGATTACGTCAATATGATGATCGGCACGACCGGCAGCCATCCGACCGAATACGGCGGGACTACGCCGGCCGTGAGCGAACCGTTCGGCATGACGCAATGGTGTGCGGTCACGCGTCTCAACGGCATTTCCAAAACCATGTACCATTACGCCGACACCTGTCTGCTCGGGTTCATGGCTACCCACCAGCCGGCCGTATGGATGGGCGATTACGGCTTTTTTACCCTGATGCCTCAAAGCGGAAAACTGAAAATAAGTCCGCAGGAACGTTCGGTCCGGTTAGACCGTAACCGGGAGACGGCCACCCCGTATTATTACCGGGTAGCGACGGAAACGGAAACCGGAGGGGAAATCGTGACCGAATTCACGGCAACGTCCCGATGTTCCTTCTTCCGCATCCGCTATCCGGAACAGGAAAAGGCGTTGCTGTTTCTGGAAGCAGGCCGGGAAAACGCGGGCGGAGACATCGAGATCATTCCGGAAAAACAGGAAGTGAGGATATGCAACCGGGAACGGCACGACACCCACCTCGGACCGGAACTGCAAAACCTGTGCGGGTATTACGTATTGAAGTTTTCCGAACCTTTTGCCGCTTACGGGACCTGGAAAGAAGACTCGGTAAGGGAAGGAGAAAAGAAAGACGAAGGAGCGCGCACCGGCGGCTATATAGCGTTCGGCACGGAAGGGAAAAACGTGGAAATCCGGATCGCCTCCTCATTCATCGGTTACGAGCAGGCGGAAGAAAACCTGAGACGGGAAATGCCGGAACGTTCGTCTTTCGATAAAATCAAGAACGAAGTAAAAAAAGTCTGGGCGGCGGAACTGGACAAAATCCGGATCAAAGGAGGCTCGGAAGACGAACTGACCGTTTTCTATACCGCTTTCTTCCGAACCATGCAATATCCGCGGGAATTTTCCGAGTACGGAAAATATTACAGTCCGTTCGACGACCGGGTACACGAAGGAGAATCCTACAACGCCTATTCCTTGTGGGACACGTTCCGGGCCCAGCATCCGTGGCTGTTGCTGACACAACCGGAACGGGTAAGCCCCATGATCGCCGCACTGGTGCAAATGTACCGCGAAGGCGGATGGATTCCCAAATGGCCGAACCCCACTTATACCAATATCATGATAGGGACCCATGCCGACGCCGTCATCGCCGACGCATACATCAACGGATACCGGGATTACGATACCGAAGAGGCGTATCGCGCCATTCGGAAAAACGCCTTCCAGCCGCCGTTGAACGACACGTTGCACCGTTGGGGAGACAGGCACCACTGGAACGGGGGATACGAAGCCCGCGGCGGACTGACCTCCTATCTGGAACGGGGTTACGTGGCCTCGGACAAAACCGATGAAGCGGTAGCCCGCACTTTGGAATTCGCCATAGACGACTACTGCATTGCGCAAATGGCCCGAAGCCTCGGATACGAAACGGATTATGAAATATTGACGAAACGGGCGCAAAATTACCGGAACCTTTACAATCCCGAAACGGGATTTTTCCAGGCCCGGCGGTCGGACGGCAGTTGGGACCGGTCGGACGTGGGATTCACGGAAGGGGCCAACTGGACCTACCGGTTCTGCGTCATGCAGGATGTGCCGGGCATGATCGATCTCATGGGAGGCAAAGAAAAATTCACGGCCCTGCTCGACCGGAATTTCGACGAAGGGCATTACCGTCACGACAACGAACCGGGACACCATTACGTCTATCTGTACAATCATTGCGGACGGTTGGACAAAACGCAGCAACGCGTTCCGGCCATTCGGTCCGCCCACTACAAAAACCGTCCTGACGGCTTGTCGGGCAACGACGACTGCGGCCAAATGTCCGCCTGGTACCTGTTCAGCTCCTTGGGATTCTATCCCTTGACGCCCGCTTCGGGAGAATATGCGCTGGGCATTCCGAATTTCCGGGAGATAACTTTCCGTTTGCCGGAAGGGAAACGGTTGAAAATAAAAGCTCCGGAATTGGGAACGGCAGAATCGCTGCCGCATATCCGGTTCAACGGCCAGGAAGTGGCGACTCCGTTCATTCCCGTCCAGGAAATCTTGCAGGGAGGAACGCTGGAATTCCTATCGGAACAGGTTCAAAAAGAGAAAAGGGGTTCTAATAAATAAAAAACAGACCATTTTCAACCGGTCGTTCAAAAAGTATCCTGCCGCAAGGCTTTGATTTTCAAAAATAAAAGGCACGTGGCCGAATTTTTGAAAAGCGATAACGCAATGAAAATTTGTTGGACCTCCCCTTTCATTTCGTATTTTTCCAGAAACGATTCTGCAAAGCTCCGATCCCGGGAGACGGAAGAACCGTCCAATAGACAGAGTCCTGCTTTTTACTTCAATCTCCGTTTTACCTCGGCCGGATTGCCGGCGGCCAAAGAGTCGGCGGGAATATCCCGGACAACCACGCTGCCGGCGGCCACAACGCACCGGTCGCCGATCGTAACGCCGGGACAGACGACCACCCCTCCGCCCAGCCAGCAGTCTTCGCCGATCGTTATGGGAAGGCCGGTCTCCTTCGGCAACCGGCGTTCCAGATAATCCACAGGATGCTGAGGCGTATATAACTGACAATTAGGGCCGATTTTGGTTCGGGCGCCGACGGTAATCAGGCCGGAATCGAGAAACGTGCAATTGAAATTGACGAAAACCTCCTCCCCTAAGCGAATGCCGTGCCCGTGGTCGCAGAAAAAGGGAGGGAGTACCGTCGCCGTCCGGGGAACTCCCGGAATCAAATCCTCCAAAGCCGTCCGGTATTCCGGGCTGTCCACGGAAGTTTCATTCAACCGTTTCAATTTCCGGCGACCTTCCGAAAAACTATGCTGCACTTCCGTTTTCGAGAAATCGTACAATTCTCCGTTTCTCATTTTCTTCAATTCATCCATCGTCAAAACAAATAAAAATCAGGGGGAGAAGAAAATTTTCCTCCCCCTCCGTTCCGAAACCGACGATTTATTTATGCCGGGAATGTAACTCTTTTTCCAGATCGGACAACGAACATCCCATTCCTTCCACCAGTACCAGCAAATGGTAAATCAAGTCGGAAGATTCGTAAATAAATCGTTCCTTGTTGCCGGCTACCGCTTCGATGACCGTTTCCACCGCCTCTTCGCCTACTTTTTGCGCCATCTTGTTCACGCCTTTCTCGTAAAGATAGGTCGTATAGGAACCTTCGGGCATCTTGGCATGACGGTCCTGCACCACCCGCTGCAAACGGCCGATGAAACCTTCCGTTTCTTCCGTACAGAAACAGTTCTGCGCCCCGGTATGGCATACGGGGCCGACCGGATCGACGCGAATCAGCAACGTGTCGTTATCGCAATCCTTGGCAATGGAACGCACATTCAAAAAATTCCCGCTGGTTTCGCCTTTCGTCCACAGACGCTTTTTCGTCCGGCTGTAAAAGGTAACCCGGCCTTCGGACACTGTCTTGTCGTAAGCCTCTTCGTTCATATATCCCAGCATCAGCACTTGCAGGGTAGCGTCGTCCTGTATGATGGCAGGAATAAGACCGTCGCTGTTCTTAGCGCAGTCGAGTTCTTTGAATTCAATCATAATCTGACTATTATATTTCGTTTTTTCAACTCTTTTTTCAAACCGTCCACCGTATATTCCCCGTAATGGAAAATGCTGGCGGCCAATGCCGCATCGGCCTGTCCTTCGTCCAATACGTCTGCTATGTCGTCGGCGGAACCGGCTCCGCCGGAAGCGATGACCGGAATGGTCAAACGGTGGGAAAGTTCCCGGAAGGTATCGCACGGATAACCGTTGCGCGTGCCGTCGTGGTCCATCGAAGTAAACAGGATTTCCCCGGCCCCCAAACGGCAAGCCTCTTCCGCCCACGAAAACAGCTCCCGGTCGGTCAAACGGCGTCCGCCGTGAGTCGTGACGCGCCAGACGCCGTCCACCCGCTTGGCATCGATAGCCACCACGACGAACTGGTTCCCGTATTTATCGGCAATATCGCGGATCAACTGCGGATTTCTCACGGCTGCGCTGTTTACCGTGATCTTATCGGCCCCGGCCAACAACAAACGGCCGGCATCCTCCACCGACGAAATTCCTCCACCCACCGTAAAAGGGATATTGATATTGGCGGCGATATCGCGTACCAGATCCACGAACGTATTGCGCCCTTCATAGGTGGCGCTGATATCGAGATAGACCAGTTCGTCGGCTCCCTGATCGGCATACATGCGTCCCAGCTCTACCGGATCGCCCACTTCTTTCAACGACAGGAAATTGATTCCCTTGACGGTTTTGCCGTCCTTGATGTCGAGACAGGGAATTATTCGTTTCGCAAGCATAATCGTAACTGTTCAAAAGTAATGGCTCCTTCGTAAATGGCTTTTCCTACGATCACGGAACGGATGCCGTTCTCGTCAAGTGCGCGGATGTCTCCGACGGAGCTGATGCCTCCGCTGGCCGTGATTTCGATCTGCGGGAATGCCGCCTGCAAACGGTTATAAAGCTCGAAAGCCGGTCCTTTCAGCATGCCGTCCTTGGAAATATCCGTGCAAATGACCTGCGAAAGCCCGTGAGGAGCGAATTTACGAATAATATCTTCCACCCCTACCGAAGAACTTTCAAGCCAGCCGTTAATGGCGATCTTGCCGTTTTTGGCATCGGCCCCGAGAATGACGTGTTCCGGCCCGTAGTCATCCAGCCACCCGATGAACGAGTCGGGATCCAATACGGCGATACTGCCGCAGATGACCCGGGAAGCTCCGGCCTGCAGAACGGCCCGAAGCGATTCGGAGGTTTTAATGCCGCCCCCGTACTGGATATCCAGCGAAGTATTCCCCGCTATTCGTTCCAGTACGGCCAGATTGCAGGGAGAAGCCGTCTTGGCCCCGTCGAGATCGACGATATGGAGCCTGCGCACGCCCAAATCCTGATAAATGCGGGCAATCTCCAACGGATCCCGGTAATAGACTTTTTTACTGTCGTAATCGCCTTGCGACAGGCGGACGCACTGGCCGCCGATAATGTCGATGGCGGGAATGATTTCAATCATCGGATTTATAACGTTAAGAAATTTCGTAAAATGGTTTCGCCCACCCCGCCGCTTTTTTCGGGATGGAACTGCGTCCCGTAAAAATTGCCGCGTCCCAACGCCGCGCTGAAACGGACCCCGTAAACGGTTTCGGCAACGGTATCGTCGCACAGGCCGGCCCGGTAAGAGTGTACGTAATAGACGAAACTCTCTTCCGGCAATCCGGCGAACAGCGGAGAAGACAATCCGGCAATCGTATTCCAGCCGACATGAGGCACTTTCAATCCCTCTTCGGGAAAACGGGAGACGTCGGCATCGAAAATGCCCAGACACGCCGTATCGCCCTCGCTGCTGCGACGGCACATGACCTGCATGCCGACGCAAATCCCCAATACGGGCACGGCAAGTTGCGGTATCACGACGTCCAATCCGCGGGAACGGAGATTGTCCATCGCCTTGTCCGCCGCACCGACACCGGGCAACAAGACTCGTTCGGCACTGCGAATGACAGAGGCATCGTCCGTAACGGTGTAATCGGCCCCCAGCCGGTGCAAAGCATTAATCACGGAACAAAGGTTTCCGGTATCGTAATCGATAATGGCAATCATAACACCCCCTTGCTGCTCGGCAGCTCATATTTGAATACATCGCGTTTTACCGCCATTTTCAAGGCGCGGGCGAATGCCTTGAAAATGCCTTCTATCTTATGATGTTCGTTTTCCCCCGTCGCTTCGATGTGCAGATTGCAACGGGCCGCCTCGCAAAAACTCTTGAAGAAATGCTTGAACATCTCGGTCGGCATGTCCCCGATCTTCTCCCGCGTGAAAGCGGCCTTCCATTCGAACGATATGCGGCCGGAAAAATCGATCAGCACCAAAGCCCGGCTCTCGTCCATCGGCAGCACGTAACCGTAGCGTTCGATTCCCCGTTTGGAACCGAGCGCCCGGTAAATCGCTTCGCCCAACACGATGGCCGTATCCTCGACGGTATGATGCTCGTCCACGAAAGTATCGCCTTTCGCCCGAACCTGCAACATGATACCGGCATGATGTACGATTTGCCAAAGCATGTGATCGAAAAAGCCGATGCCCGTCTCTATGGACGCTCCCTGCGTCGTATCGAGATCCACCGTTACGGAAATATCCGTTTCGGCGGTCTTTCGCACTACCGTAACCCGGCGTTCCTCGCTGCGCAAGAAAGCATAAATATCGTTCCAGGAATCGGTTACCAGCACGGCCGTATCGGACAGTCCGGCCTCTTCCAGCATCCCGGCGCCCCGTTCCGGCGTCTGCATCAGAATCGCGCGGGCTCCCAGGTTCTTCGCCAGCATCACATCGGTAATCCGGTCCCCGATCACGTAAGAGGCGGACAGATCGTACGAACCGTCCAGATATTTTCCGAACATCCCCGTTCCCGGTTTGCGGGTAGGCAATTTTTCTTCCGGGAAAGAACGGTCGATCAATATGTCGTCGAAAGTTACCCCCTCCCCGGCCAACGTATCGAGCAGCAAACGGTGGGGCGGCCAGAAATCGGCTTCGGGAAAAGAATCGGTTCCCAATCCGTCCTGATTGGTCGCCATAACCAGTTCATAATCCAGCCCGGCAATACGCTGCATGGCGGTAACGGCTCCGGGAACGAACCGGAATTTCGCCAGAGAATCGACCTGAAAATCTTCGGGCGGTTCGACGATCAACGTCCCGTCCCGATCTATAAAAAGAGCTTTCTTCATACCGGCATGGCTTTTAATTCGGCAATCAAACGTTCGTTTTCCTCCGGCGTTCCCACCGTCAGGCGAAGGCATCCTTCGCATCCCCGAATACGGGAACGGTCGCGGACGACAATGCCTTTCTCGATCAGCCGATCATATACTTTGCGCGGTTCGTCCACCCGCACTAAAATAAAGTTGGCATCGCTCGGATATACCTTCCGGATCACGGGCAGTTCCGGCAACGCCTCCAACAGCTTTGTCCTTTCCCGCTTCAAGGTTTCCACCTGTCCCGGCATATCCTTGTCCAACAACGTCAATACCAGTTTCTGCGTAACGACATTGATGTTGTACGGATATTTTACCCGCGTCAGCAACCGGACGATTTCGGGCGACGCGAAGGCCAGCCCCAGCCGCAAACCGGCCATCCCCCACGCCTTGGAAAGCGTCTGTAGCACGATCAGATTGGGATAGCGGTCGAGTTGCGAGAGAAAACCGGGATCATCGGCGAAGTCGATATAGGCTTCGTCGAGTACGACGATTCCCCCGAAACCGGTCAAGAGACGTTCCAATGCTTTCCGGCACAAAACATTGCCGGAAGGATTGTTCGGCGAACAAAGGAACAACAGACGGGTATTCCCGTCCGCGGCAGCCAGCAAGGTTTCCGCATCCAGGCCGAAATCGTCCCGCAACATGACTTCGCGGTATTCCACTCCGTTGATATCGGCCGCCACCCGGTACATGCCGTAGGTGGGAGCGATGGCCACGGCGTTGTGAACGCCCGGTTCGCAAAAAATGCGGTAAACGAGATCGATGGGTTCGTCGCTGCCGTTCCCGATGAAAATCCGCGAACTATCGACGCCCTTGATGCGGGACAACCGTTCCTTCAGCCGTTTCTGATACGGATCGGGATAACGGTTGTATCCGTCGTTGAACGGGTTTTCGTTCGCATCGAGATAAATATCCAGTTCTCCCTGGTATTCGTCCCGGGCCGTGGAATACGGAGCCAGCGCCAGAATATTTTTACGCACTAATTTTGTCAAATCCATAACATTCGGGTTATCGTTCGTTCTCATTCAAGGTTTTCAGGCGGACGGCCACAGCGTTGCGGTGTGCCGAAAGGCCTTCGGCCTGCGCCATGGTTTCGACGACCGGACCAATGCCGCGCAATCCGTCGGGCGTAATCTCCTGAACGGTTATCTTTTTCAGGAAACTGTCGAGATTGACGCCGCTGCAAGAGCGGGCCCAACCGTAGGTAGGCAGCGTATGATTGGTCCCGGAAGCGTAATCGCCGGCGCTTTCGGGCGTATAATTCCCGACGAAAATACTTCCCGCCGCAGTGATGTTATCGACGATTTCCCACGGGTTCTCCATGGAAACGATCAAATGTTCCGCCGCGTATTTATTGGCGAAAGCCGTCATGGCTTCCCGGCTGTCCAACACGACGATACGGCTGTGCTCGAGCGCTTTCTCCACAATGCTTTCGCGGGAAAGGGCTTTCATTTGACGTTCCACGCACGCTTCGACCCGTTCGGCGAAAGAGAGCGAAGAAGCGACCAGTATGGCCTGACTGTCTCCGCCGTGTTCCGCCTGCGAAAGCAAATCGGCGGCGGAAAATTCGGGATCGGCCGTTTCGTCGGCCATAACCAACACTTCGGAAGGCCCGGCCGGCATATCGATAGACACCTGCGTACGGCTGACCTGCTGTTTGGCTTCGGTCACATAACGGTTTCCGGGACCGAAAATCTTGTCCGCTTTCGGAATGCTTTCCGTACCGTATGCCATGGCGGCGATGGCCTGCGCTCCGCCGACCTTATAAACATGCGTCACACCGCACAAACGGGCCGCAAAGAGGATGACATCGTTCACGCAACCGCTCTTATCGGGCGGAGTGCACAAAACCACATGGCGGCATCCGGCGATGGAAGCCGGCACGGCCAACATCAATACCGTGGAAAAAAGCGGAGCGCTGCCGCCGGGGACATACAGCCCTACCCGTTCGATGGGAACGGCCCGTTGCCGGCAACGCACTCCCGGCATGGTCTCTACCTCCACCGGCCGCATCCGCTGCGCCTCGTGGAACCGGGCGATATTCTCCCGCGCCGTCCTTACCGCCTCCTGAATCGCCGGAGCCACCCGGCTGCAAGCGGCGTCGATCTCCGTTTCGGAAACCTGCAAGGCGGTCAGCTCCACTCCGTCTATGGTACGGCTGAAATCATACAAAGCGGCATCGCCTTCGGTACGTACCCGGTCGATGATAGCCGCCACCCGGTCTCCGACCGGATCGGCCTGTATGGCATTGCGGGCCGTAAGGGCTTCCCATTGCTCCGGCCCGGGATTGTCGTAAATCTTCATTACGGAATCATTTTTTCAAGCGACAACACTAAAATATCCTCGGCGCCGATTTTTTTCAACGCCTCGATTTTCCCCCACAACTCTCTTTCATTGACCACGACATGAATGGAACTCCAACCCGGCTGAGCCAACGGAAGAACGGTCGGGCTTTTCATTCCGGGCAACATGGCCACCACCTCGTCCACCTTTTCGTTAGGCAGGTTGAGCAACATGTATTTCATGCCTTTGCTGCGTTTTACCGAATCGAAGCGGAACAGCAATTGTTGCAAAAGCTCCCGTTTTTCGCAGGACAAACCGGGGTTGGCGATAACCACCGCTTCGGAAAAGAATACCTTTTCCACCTCTTTCAGACCGTTGGTTACCAGCGTCGCCCCGGAGCTGACGATATCGAAAATCGCGTCCGCCAAACCGACGGAAGGAGCGATTTCCACCGAACCGGCGATATCATGCACTTCGGCCCGAATACCCTTTTCGTCGAAAAACGACCGCAGAATATTCGGGTAAGAAGTCGCGACGCGCTTGCCGTTGAAATATTCCAGAGAAGCATAGTTCTCCGATTTGGGCACGGCCAGAGAAATCCGGCATTTTCCGAAGCCCAGCTTGTACACTTCATCGACGGCCTGCCGCTTTTCACTGACCTCGTTCTGGCCGACGATGCCGATATCGGCCACCCCCATAGCCACGACATGGGGGATATCGTCGTCGCGCAGGTAAAGGACTTCAATGGGAAAATCGTCGGAAGCGGTCAATAACTGACGGCTGCCGTCGGATACCCGAATGCCCGCTTCCGCGAGCAATTCGAGGCTGTCCGTATTCAAACGGCCTTTTTTCTGAATAGCTAATCTGATCATTTTATCTTTTTTTCAATACAATATCGTGAGAAATAAAAAAGAGGCCCCGTCAGGTAAGCCTCTTTCCGTATCTTTTGCGAATGCCCACAGAATCACGCTGCCTACCTGGAACGTACACAGTGATGATGATGGTTATGGAGCAAATTGCAATACATTATCCGATTTTCTAATGATGTGCAAATATAGGCAATTTACCGTTACGGTCCAAACGTATTCCCGTTTTTTTATTTTTTCCGGACAACCGGCGATCAAGCGGGGAAAAAACAACATCCGATTATGTTTTTTCGGCAAAAAAAAATTACTTTTATCGTATTTTCGCGGCGCAAACGCGGCAGAAAGCCCGTTAGCGATTTGAGATACAATACGATACAAAAAAACAGAATATACGTTCATGATGGAAATAAAAGAGAAAATCCGGGAAATCGGAAACAACCGATGGGTTAAATTTTCAACAGTAACCATTCTATACGTGCTATGGTTCGTCGTATGGGCCGGATTATGGTGGACGCTGATCGGCATTCCGGTCATTTACGACCTGTACATCTCCAAATACTACAAGAAATGGTTCTGGGACAAACATCTGGCCCTGAAAGAACGGAACAAGACCTACAAAAGCGTTTGGGGATGGGTCGAAGCCATTCTGTTCGCCGTGGTGGTAGCCTCCCTGATCCGCACCTATTTTATCGAAATGTACGTCATCCCTACCCCGTCGATGGAACGGACCCTGATGGTAGGCGACTATCTGGGCGTCAGCAAGGTGGCCTACGGTCCCAAACTGCCCAACACGCCGTTGTCGTTTCCCTTCGTACATAACATGAACCCCCTGAACCCCAACCGAAAATCGTATCTGGAATGGATCAAGCGTCCCTACCGGCGCATCGCGGGATTCGACACCGTCGAACGGCGGGACGTCGTGGTATTCAACTACCCCGAAGGAGATACCGTAGCCTTGCGCGACCCGCAAAGCAACTATTACCAGCTGATCCGGAAATTCGGGCGGAAAGCGGTGGAACAACAATCCGAAATCATCGCCCACCCCGTCGATAAACGGGACAACTATATCAAACGGGCGGTAGCCATTCCCGGCGACCGGCTCGAAGTCAGGGACGGAATCGTCTATGTGAACGGAACGGCTGAAGCCCCCATTCCCGGCAGACAGTACATTTACGCCGTATATACGGACGGAACGCCCATCGCCCCCAAAATCATCGAAAGCCTGGAGATGAACCCGGAAGATTACGGCTACTATCCCCAGAATTCCGTTTACCAGATGATTCTGAACGATGCGAACGTGGAAAAACTCAAGAAGCTGCCCAACGTGGTTTCGGTAGAACGCTATCTGGACACGATTCCCTCGGCAGATATCTTTCCTCACGACACGGTGCATTACCGATGGTCCACCGACCGTTTCGGACCGTTGACGGTCCCGGCCAAAGGGGCCACGGTGCGATTGACGCCGGAAAACATCGCCCTTTACAGGCGCATCATCAAGAATTACGAAGGTCATCAATTGGAAGAAAAGGACGGCAAAATATATATCGACGGGCAAGAAGCGGACAGTTACACGTTCGGAATGGATTATTTCTTCATGATGGGGGATAACCGGCACAACTCGCTCGACTCGCGGTTCTGGGGATTCGTGCCGGAAGACCATGTGGTAGGAAAAGCCTCGTTCGTCTGGCTGTCGTTGGACAAAAACAAAAAATTTCCGAACAACATCCGTTTCGGGCGCATGTTCCGTTCCATTCATTAACGATTCGTTCTCCATGGAAAGTTTACGGCAGAAAAGCCTGCTGAGATTGGGCGACCTGTCCCGCGAAGAAATCGAATACCTGTTAGGGTTGGCCGCCCGGCTGAAGCGGGAAAAGAAAGAGGGCACGGAAAAGCCGACGCTGAAAGGCAAACGCATCGCGCTGATTTTCGAAAAAGACTCCACCCGTACCCGATGCGCGTTCGAAGTCGCCGCCGCAGACCAAGGCGCTTCGACGACCTATCTTGCGACCGGATCGCAAATAGGACGGAAAGAATCGATCAAAGACACGGCACGGGTGTTGGGACGCATGTACCACGGCATCGAATACCGCGGCTTCTCGGAACAGACCGTCGAGACGCTGGCCGAATACGCCGGCGTGCCGGTATGGAACGGACTGACGGACAACGCGCACCCCACACAGGCCCTGGCCGACCTGCTGACCATGCGGGAACATGGCGGGAAACCGTTCGAAGAAATGAAAATCTGCTATGCGGGCAACGCCCGGAACAACGTCAGCAATTCATTGTTGATCGGATGTTTGAAAACGGGCATGGATATCCGGATAGCTTCTCCGGCGGAACTGGCCCCGGCTCCGGAAGTGATAAAGTCGGCCCGCAAAGCGGAACAGGAAAACGGGGGGAAGCTGACTTTGACGGACGACCTGAAAGCCGCCGTGCGCGATTGCGATTTCATTTATACGGACGTATGGCTTTCGATGGGCGAAACCGCATCCCTCTGGGAAGAACGCATCCGGTTATTGGAGCCTTACCGGATAACGCGGGAAATCATGGACGCTTCACGAAACGGCCGTTGCCGCTTCATGCACTGCCTGCCCGCTTTTCACAATACGGAAACGGACGTCGGAGCGGAAATATTCAAATGTTTCGGGCTGTATGAAATGGAAGTAAGCGACGAAGTTTTCGAAAGCGAAGCCTCCGTCGTATTCGAGCAGGCGGAAAACCGCCTGCATACCATCAAGGCCGTATTGGTAGCCACACTGAGAAACCGTCGAAAAGACAACCGATAAAAAGACATCTCATGCAAATAGACATTACCCTTTCGGCCGCCGACACTACCCCGGACCGGGTAGCGCACCGCAGCGTAGCCGTCATCGACGTATTCCGAGCCACTTCCGTTATGGTTACGGCCCTGGAACACGGCATACGCAAAATCATTCCCGTAACGACCGTGGAAGAAGCCGAAGCATTGCGTGCATCTTATCTTTCGCAGGGAGAACGGGTTATCACGGGCGGAGAACGGAATGCCGTGAAAATAGCCGGCTTCGACCGGGACAACTCCCCCTATTCCTACATGGACGACCGGGCCCTGGAAGGCAAAACCTTCATCATGAGCACGACGAACGGCACGCGGGCCGTAAACGCCTCCCGGACCGCAGCCGCCATATATATCGCGGCCATGCTCAACTACCGGGCCGTATGCTCCCGCATCATCGAAGACAATCGCGACGTTACCCTCGTCTGTTCGGGACGGGAGAACCGGTTTACGCTCGAAGACGCCCTGTGCGCCGGCATGATGGCGGACGAACTGCTGCAACGGACCGGAAATGCGGAATTGTCGGATATAGCCTGGAGCCTGCGCGACCTGTACCTGTTGTACCGAAACGACATGAAACGCGGCCTGAGCCGGTCGCGACATTACAACGACCTGTTACGGTTAGGTTTCGCCGGAGACATCGACTATTGCCTGCAATGCGGTGTGACGGACAAAGTGCCCGTTGTCGATGAACGATTCCAAATTACAGGATAATTTTCGCCGGCATTACGGCATGCTGCCGCTAAAGCGTCATATTGAACAGCAAGATTCCCGCAAGCAACAATCCCAACAGACTGTTTACCACAGCCTGTTTATTGAGCAAACGCACCAATACGGTCAGCAACACGGTAAGCGGAACGGCCATGACCGGGAAAAGCGTGACTCGGGCGGCATAGCAAACGACGACAAGCGCAAAGGCAACCAGCAACATCCAAAGAAAAAACAAATAAGATTTGACAGTCCAGATATTCAAGGACGCGGCCCGTTTGAAAAAAACGATGACCGACCACAACACATATCCGAAAGAAATTCCGCCGAGCAGATAACCGGGCCAGGGTATTCGCCGCCAATCCGGAAATTCCGTCCGGAAAACCTTCGCAAAAACTTCCGACGCCTGATAAAAATAAGCGGGAAACGGCTCTCCCAGTATCCAAAGAACATAGGAATAAAGGAAGGGAGCCGCAAGGAACCCCAGCAAAGCCACGATCCATTCCCGCACGGAAAAATGGTCGTATAAAAATAAAATCACGAATACCAACAGGAAGAAAGCGATGGCCGGAAAATAAAGGACGGAAGCCAATCCGATAAAGAAAGCCCCGTTCAGGGTATATCGCACGGTACGGTCCGCCTTGGGAATCGCGAACAGGTTTTCGAAACCGAAAAGCAGCAACAGAACGACGCACTGGGAAACCACGCTCAACTGCATTTCCGTCATCAACGAACAGTACAATAGGAACAAGAGGGAAGGCAGATAACTGCGGTTAATGAACAACACGTTCCGAATCACGATACGCGTCAGGAAAAAAGCGTTGAAAAAGAGCAACAAAACGGACAAGGTAAGCAAAAGCCCCGGAACGGACGACACGTACTCCATGCCCTGCACCGCCAAAGGCATGTATCCGTTTTGGTTCAACGATTCGACGACCCCCTCCGGAAACGAGTGAAAAACAAAAAACAATTCCCTATTCCACAAAATAAACAACAACAGCAGGAAATAGAGAATTGTCTGTAATAACGACTGGCGGGTAAAATCGAAACTCATTTCTCGAAAACGCTAAATAGTTTCCAGAAAGGATTTCCGGATCGGCCTACTTCCGAAGCTTGATAAGATCCTGCCCGATATCCTTCCGGTAATACATTCCTTCGTAATGGATGCCGGACAAAGCGGCATACGATTTCTGCAAAGCGTCCGCAATTCCCGTTCCTTTGGAGGTAACGGCCAAAACCCGGCCACCGGCGGTTTCCACCCCCGTTTTCGTTTCCGTCGTTCCCGCATGGAACACGAGACTGTCGCCGACCGCATCGAGTCCTTCGATCGGTTTCCCCGTCTCGTACGCTCCCGGATAACCGCCGGAAACGGCCACCACCGTAACAGCCGTATCCGGACTGATACGCAGTTCTTTCGACGCCAGCGAATTATATACGATTCCTTCGAAAAGATCGAGAATATCCGATTCGATACGCGGCAACACGACTTCCGTTTCCGGATCGCCCATACGCACGTTGTACTCGATTACGTAAGGTTCCCCGTCCACATTCATAATGCCGACGAAGATAAACCCTTTGTACAATATTTTTTCTTTGGCCAATCCTTCGATCGTCGGTTTCACGATCCGTTCTTCCACCTTTCGCATGAATTCGGGCGTAGCGAACGGAACAGGAGAAACGGCTCCCATGCCTCCCGTATTCAACCCGGTATCGCCGTCGCCGACACGTTTGTAATCTTTGGCTTCGGGCAATATTTTATAGTCCGTTCCGTCGGTCACTACGAAAACGGACAATTCGATGCCGTTCAAATACTCTTCGATAACGACTTTCTGACTGGCGATTCCGAACTTTCCGTTCAGCATGTCGGCCAATTCCCGTTTCGCCTCTTCCAGAGATGTCGGAATGACCACTCCTTTTCCTGCCGCCAGCCCGTTGGCTTTCAGTACATAAGGAGGTTTCAGGCTTTCCAGGAAAGCGTATCCCGCCTCCAAATCGTTCTTTCCGAAAGTCTGGTAACGCGCCGTCGGAATGCCGTTCCGCTGCATGAAATCCTTCGCGAACTGCTTGCTGCCCTCCAACATGGCTCCCGCCGCCGACGGTCCGACGACAGGGACGTAACAAATCTCGTCGTCTCCGGCAAAAAAGTCCCGGATCCCCCGCACTAAAGGTTCCTCCGGCCCCACGACGACCAGATTGATATTGTTGGTCAGGACGAACTGTTTGATTCCTGCAAAATTAGTGGGACTGATATCGACATTCGTGCCCAACGATTTCGTTCCGGCATTCCCCTTGGCTATAAACAGCTTAGCCAACCGTTCGCTCTGCGCGATTTTCCACGCGAAAGCATGCTCCCTTCCCCCGGCGCCTAACAACAGTACATTCACTAATTGCGGTAATCTCATATTTCAATAACGTTTTTAATATACAAATATACGCTTTTTATCGGTTGCAACCGCCAAAAAGAAGAACTTTTATCTTCTTTTTCTGCGCCCCGACGGCTTTTCCGTCACGATATTTCCTTTTTTCCCTACTTTAACCTCTTTATTCTTAACCGTTTCAAATCGCGAACGTTTCCCGGAAGAAAGATCGGTATGCGCCGTCAGCTCGTAATCGATCTGTTTCCGCTGCAAATCGCACCGCAGCACCCGGATGGAAACCGGATCGCCCAACGTCAGGATACGTTTTTTGTTCATGCCGATCAAACGATAATTGTCCGCATCATACGCATAATGGTCGTCATGCATATCGCGCACCGACACCATACCTTCGATTTTCGTCTGTTCCAGTTCCACATAAACGCCCCATTCGGTAATCCCGGAAATGTAGCCGTCGAACTCTTCCCCGATCTTGTCCATCATGAACTCCACCATCTTGTATTTGACAGACGAGCGTTCGGCTTCCGTCGCCCGGACTTCCCGGTCGGAAGAGTGGCGGCAAAGCTCTTCGTAAAATTCCTTGTCCGCGGAAGCTCCTCCGTCCAGATAGTGTTGCAGCAGACGATGCACCATCATATCCGGATAACGGCGAATAGGCGAAGTAAAGTGGGTGTAATAATCGAACGCCAGCCCGTAATGGCCGATATTGTCAGTGCTATATACCGCCTTGGCCATGGAACGAAGCGCCAATACGGAAAACAGATTTTCCTCCTTACGCCCCTTGATCTTAGCCAGCAGCTTATTCATTTCCCGGGCGATGGCGCGGTCGGTCTTCGCCCGCATGGTATAGCCGAATTTGGCGATAAAAGTGCAAAAATCATTGAATTTCTGTTCGTTGGGTTTATCATGTACCCGATAAACGAACGTCCGTTCCTTCCGTCGTCCGCCCCGTTTGCGGCCGACGAACTCCGCCACTTTCCGATTGGCCAAAAGCATGAATTCTTCGATCAAATGGTTGGACTCCTTGATCTCCTTGAAATAAACCCCCAACGGTTTTCCGTTTTCATCCAACCGGAATTTTACCTCGTCGCGCTCGAACGCAATGGAGCCGTTCTTATAACGGGCGGCGCGCAACACGCAGGCCAGCCGGTTCAACGTGACGATCTCCCGGTGCATATCCCCGATCCCCGTTTCGATGATCTGCTGCGCCTCCTCGTAAGAAAACCGGCGGTCGGAATGAATGACGGTGCGGCCGAACCACTCCTGCAACACTTCGCCCTCCTCATTCAGCTCGAAGACAGCGGAAAAACAAAGTTTTTCTTCGTTCGGACGCAACGAACACAGTTCGTTGGACAACCGTTCCGGCAACATGGGAACCACCCGGTCCACCAAATAAACGGAAGTGGCGCGTTCTCGGGCCTCCCGGTCCAGCACGCTGTCCTCCCGCACGTAGTAGGTCACGTCGGCGATATGCACGCCGACTTCCCAAACCCCTTCCCGGACTTTCCGAATGGACAGCGCGTCATCGAAATCCTTGGCATCGGCCGGATCGATCGTAAAGGTAGGCACCCCGGTAAAATCCCGGCGCTTTTTCCGTTCGGCGGCCGGAATCGCATCGCCGATGCCGTTCGCCGCCGCTTCCACTTCCGGAGCGAAATGGCCCGGCAATCCGTACTCGGCCAGAATAGCATGCATTTCCGCATTGTTTTCGCCCGCAGGCCCGAAAACCGTAACGATGCGGCCGTTCGGATTTTTATTCCGGGACGGCCAGTCGATCAATTCCACCAGCACTTTATCGCCCGTCTTTGCGCCGAGATTGTCTTTAGGCTCCACAAAAAAATCGGCCGGCATGTGGCGGTTGTCCGGCACGACGAACGTATAACCGGACGACACTTTCGCCGTACCCACGAAACGCGTCGTCTTGCGTTCGATAATTTTTTCGACCACGCATTCGAGCCGGCCGCGGCGACGTTTGGGCAACACCACGATTCCCACCCGGTCGCCGACCAGCGCATTCATCCGGTTTTCCGGGGTAACGACCAAATCTTCGTCGTATCCGTCGGCCTTGACATACCCGACAGCCTGCCCCAAAGTAACGACCACTCCCTCTTTCAGGGCCTCCTCCATCCGTCCGAGCCGATAACGGGATTCGCCGGAAACGGTCAGGAAACCGCTTTCGACAAGCCGTTGCAAAGTATCGTCCAACAACCGTTCGCTCTCATCGTCCATGCGCCGGAACATCCCGGCGATCTGGCGGGCGGTAAACGTCCGGAACGGCGATTCCAAAAACAACGCTTTTACCTGAACGGCCGGTTCCGTCTTGGAAAGTATCTCTTTTTTTTGTTTCTTTGACATAATCATTTCGTTTTTAAAATAAATCCGGAACGATTTTACCTCATTCCTTTCGACAAACAGCCGAAACGCTTTTTTCGAAACGGCTTAAAAAATCAATAAAGATACGACAAATTACTGAAATGGAAAAACGACTGTCAGAAATAATAGCGCATGCGTTGAACATCCGGCCGGAACAGGCGGAAAAGGTCATCGAACTCCTGTTTGTCCAGGGAGCGACCATTCCGTTCGTCAGCCGTTATCGGAAAGAGGCCACGGGAGGACTGGACGAAGTGGCCATTGAAAAAATCGGCCATGAATACCGCCGGCTGGCCGAGTTGGAAAAACGGCAGGAAAGCATCCGCCATGCCATCGAAGGACAGGGCAAACTAACGGACGAGTTGGCGCAACGAATCGCGGCCTGTTACGATCCGGCGGCATTGGAAGACCTGTATCTGCCCTACAAGCCGAAACAACGCACCCGAGCCGCAATCGCCCGGGAAAACGGGCTGGAACCGCTGGCCGGAACCATCATAAAGCAACAGCTGCAGGAAATAGAGGTTTTCGCCCGCCGTTTCATCGGCGAAAAAGTGCCTACGGCGGAAGCGGCCCTGCAAGGAGCCTGCGACATCGTGGCGGAATGGATCGCGGAACGCCCGAAAGTCCGCGCGGCCATACGGAAACTGTACGAAAAGCAGGCGGTCATCTCCTCCAAAATCGTAAAAGGAAAGGAGGAAGAGGGAAACAAGTACAAGGATTATTTCGATTTCCGGGAAACGCTGAAACGGTCGCCGTCCCACCGGATATTGGCGATGCTGCGGGGCAGGAAAGAGGGGGTCTTGCGCCTGTCGATCACTTTGCCGGATCCCTCTTCCGTCCACGGAATATTGGCCGGCTTTTTCGTCAAAAACCGCCATGCGGCCGCTTTTCCGTACCTTGAAAAAGCGATGGAAGACAGTTACAAGCGACTGATAGCCCCCTCTTTGGAAAACGAATTTTTCGCCCGGGCGAAAGAAAGGGCGGACCGCGAAGCCATCTACGTATTCGCCCAGAACCTGCGGCAACTACTTCTGGCCCCGCCCTTGGGACAAAAAACGATACTGGCCATAGACCCCGGTTACCGGACCGGCTGTAAGGTCGTCTGCCTGGACAGCCGGGGAAATCTGCTTCACAACGAAACCATCTATCCGCACCCGCCGCAGCGGCAGGAGGAAGCGGCCATGAAAAAACTCTCCTCGCTGATCGACGCCTATAAAATAGAGGCCGTCGCCATAGGCAACGGCACGGCCGGGAAAGAGACGGAAAACCTGATCCGCCGAATGCGGTTCGACCGGGACGTCCAGGTATTCGTCATATCGGAAGACGGCGCTTCCGTCTATTCCGCTTCCGCAACCGCCCGGGAAGAGTTTCCGTCCTACGACGTTACCGTCCGGGGTGCGGTTTCGATAGGCCGGCGGTTGATGGACCCTCTGGCGGAATTGGTAAAAATAGATCCGAAAGCCATCGGCGTAGGACAATACCAGCACGACGTGGACCAGAAAGCCCTGAAAGAAGCGTTGGACCGGACCGTGGAAAGCTGCGTAAACCGGGTCGGTGTAAACCTGAACACCGCTTCGCGACATCTTCTGACCTATGTTTCCGGCATCGGCCCCGTCATGGCGGCACATATCGTGGAATACCGGAAAGCACACGGCGATTTCACTTCCCGCGATCAACTGCTCGACATCCCGCGCCTCGGAAAAAAAGCTTTCGAGCAATGCGCCGGATTCCTCCGCATCGCCGGCGGAAAAAATCCTTTGGACAACAGCGCCGTGCATCCCGAATCGTACGCCGTAGCGGAACGCATGGCCGCCGATCTGAAAGTCGGTATCGCCGAACTGATCGGCAACGAGCCTTTGGTCGATTCGATAGACCTGAACCGTTACGTCACACCGCAAACCGGCCTGCCGACCCTGACCGACATCGCCGCGGAGCTGAAAAAACCGGGACGCGACCCACGCCAAAAAATCGGCATGTTCGAATTCAACGACAAAATCCATTCGATGAACGACCTGGAAGAAGGCATGGTATTGCCGGGCATCGTCAGCAACATTACCAATTTCGGTGCATTCGTCGATATAGGACTCAAACAGAAAGGTTTGGTCCATATCTCGGAAATCGCGGACCGTTACGTATCGGACATCCACGAGGCCGTAAAACTGTATCAGCACGTAGAAGTCCGCGTGATCGGCATAGACAAGGCGCGCAACCGGATAGCCCTCTCCCTGAAATCCTGAGGGACAAGGAAAACAGAGGACAAACGGGAAATGGCATTCGTTTTGAATAAAACCGAAAAAACAAATGCCATTTATGGAAACGGAGATAATATACCACCTGCCGCAAAACGGCAGAGGCAGCAAACCTATTTCTTATCGGGGGGAATCGATCGACCAGATGATCTTCGATTTCATGAAACGGAATTCCATTCCGGGTTTAGCCCTGGCCGTAGCGCAAGTTCCCTACATTTCCCGCTGTACGGGATACGGGTTTTCCGACATAGCCGAACGGCGACTGGCTTCCACGCAAACCGTATGGTGCATCGGCCCCATAGCGCAGGGTTATGCCGCCGTGGCCGCCATACAACTTCACGAAGCGGGGAACCTGTCGCTGGAATCCCCGATCGGCGATTATCTGCCGGACATTCCCCGGACATGGTCGGAAATCACGGTCCTGCAACTATTGCAGCACGCCAGCGGCATTGCCGATTACCGGTCCCTGCCCGGTTACGTTCCCCTGTTGAGCCAATCGGCCGAAGAGCTGATAACGGCAGCGGCCGGATATCCGCCGCTCTTCCCTCCCGGAACGGAAATCCGCCTGAGCGCGACGAACATGTTGCTGCTGACGGAAATCATATCCACCTGCGCCGGCATGCCTTACAGCGATTTCGTCAAACGCCGTCAGATCGATTTTCTGAAACTGCGGAGGACCCTGTTCGCCAAAGAACTCGCTACCCTGAAACAGGAACCCCTTTCGGAACAAGACAATAAACACGAAAAATTCAGAAACAGCCGTTTCTACATCAATCCGGCGGAACGGGCCACCGGCTACCGTTTCAGCGAAAACAGGGAAACCGTCCGGGTTCCCGTAACGACCGGCGCGGGATTGCAGGGGTTCAGCGACATCTGGGCTTCGGCGGAAGACCTGAGCTATTGGGGAATTGCGTTGAACGGGTCGTTGCTGATCCAAAAAAGCGAGAACAGGGACCTGCTTCTGAATCCCACCCGGCTGAAAAACGGGAAAACGGTGCCGGCCATGGCCGGTTGGCAGTTTCCCCATCACAAAGGACTGATGTACCTGAAAGGTTCCTCCGCCGGTTTCTCCGCATTCTTGAGCCGGTTTACCGATCGCTCGGAACAAGTCTGCATTACCTTGGTAGCCAACCGGGAAGATGTCGATCTGACGAATTTGGGGCGACGTGTCGCATCGGCCTACGGCAGCCGGATGGGATCGGGAATAAACGACGCGGAACTGTATGCTTACGAAAGTCTGTTCGAAGTAGAAGAGACCGCGGAACGGATAAAAAAAGAACTTACGGCGCTGGACATTCCCATATTGGCGGAATTCGACCACGGGAAAAACGCGCTGAAGACGAACATGGACCTGCGTCCCACCCGTGTCATCGCGTTCGGCACACCGCAGGCCGACACACAGCTGATGCAACCGAACCAAAGCATAGCCATAGAGCTTCCGCTGCGGCTCTCGGTCTGGAAAGACGCCCTGGGACGGATATGGACCGCCTTCCCGCAGATGGAGAAATTAGCGGAACGATACGAGATGTCCGACAATCCGGACATAAGCCGCACGCAGGCACTGCTGGAAAGACTGGTTCGGAAAGTTTCGGAAATATACGGTTGATTCGCCGGACCGCTTTTCCCGAAACAGCGGCAAATTCCGGATTTATCGTTATATTTGCGAAAACCCGATATCGATATGAAGAAAGAACTGCTGGCCGGAGGAGCCTTGGCCAATATTCTATTTTTGACGGCTTGCGGAACGAAAAATCCGGAACGTCCGAACATCGTGTTCATCATGTGCGACGACCACTCTTTTCAAACCATCAGCGCCTACGGGCATCCGATTTCCCGATTGGCGCCGACGCCGAACATAGACCGGCTGGCCCGCTCAGGCATGCGGTTCGAACGGGCCTACGTGGAAAACTCGTTGTCCACCCCCAGCAGAGCTTGTCTGATGACCGGACTGTACAGTCACCAAAACGGGCAAAGAAGGTTGGGAAAAGGAATCGATTCTTCCAAAACTTTTTTCTCCGAATTATTGCGGCAGGCCGGCTATCAAACGGGTGTGGTAGGCAAATGGCACATGCAATGCGAACCCAAAGGATTCGATTATTTCTGCCTGTTGAACGACCAGGGGGAATATTACAACCCGGTATTCCGCACGCCGGAAAGCGGCGGCAAATTCATCCGGGAAGAAGGATATTCCGCCGCTTTAATCACGGACCATTCCATCGAATTTTTAGAAAAACGGGACAAAACGAAGCCGTTTTGCCTGCTGGTCCATCACAAGGCTCCGCATCGGAACTGGATGCCGGAAGAGAAATACCTGACCTTATACGAAGACACGACTTTCCCTTTGCCCGCCACTTTCCACGACACCTACGACTCGCGGGGAGACGCCGCCGGCTCGCAGGAGATGTCGATAAGCCGGGACATGACGTTCATCTACGATCTGAAAATGCTCGGTTTGAAAGAAACCGCCCCTTACGACCGGGAGTGGAATATAGCCGGACTGGAACAAGAGCTGGAACGGATGACACCGGAACAAAGAAGAGCTTGGACGAAAGCCTACGCCGCCAGAGAAGAGAAGTTCGAACGGGAAAACCCGCAAGGGGACGAACGGGCAGTCTGGAAATACCAGCAATACCTGAAAGATTACCTGCGTTGCATCAAAAGCGTGGACGACCAGGTAGGCCGGCTGCTCGACTATTTGGAACGGGAAGGGCTTCGGGAAAACACCGTTATCGTCTATACTTCCGACCAGGGCTTCTATATGGGAGAACACGGCTGGTTCGACAAACGGTTCATGTACGAAGAGTCGTTCCGGACGCCGTTGATCATCGCTTATGACGGCCGTATCGCACCGGGTACGGTATGCGACGCTTTGGTGCAGAATATCGACTACGCTCCCACCTTTTTAGATCTGGCCGGCATAGCGAAGCCGCAGGAAATGTCGGGCCGCTCACTCGTCTCCCTGTTCGGGGGAGAAATCCCGGATGACTGGCGCCGGTACCTGTATTACCATTATTACGACTACCCTGCCATTCATCAGGCCCGCAGGCACGACGGAGTACGCGACGACCGGTACAAACTGGTGCATTTCTACGGCCAGGGCTTCGGGAAAGACCGGGGAAAAGACCTCGACTACGACGAATTATACGATTTGCAAAACGATCCGGAAGAACTGCACAATTTAATCGAAAATCCGGAATACGCATCGACGGCGGACCGCCTGCGACAGGAATTGCAGCGTTTCCGGGAAGAGTTACAGGTGGACGAGTATTAGCGGAATCCGGACCATTGCCGGAAAATTATATTAGAAAGGGGGCGAAAATTCGTCCCCCTTTCTGTTATGCGATGGTTCTATCCGAAATCACAACCGTCTGCGCAACGCTTCCCCTTCTTCCTCGTAGCCGGGTTTATTCAGCAAAGCGAACATATTCTTCTTGTACGCTTCTACGCCGGGTTGGTCGAAAGGATTGACATCCAGCGCATATCCGCTGATTCCGCAAGCCATTTCAAAGAAATAGAGCAACATGCCGATATGTTCGGCATCGATGCGCTCGATCTCTACCTTGATATTGGGCACTCCGCCGTCCACATGGGCCAACATGGTTCCCAACTCGGCCATGCGGTTTACCTCGCCGATGCGCTTGCCGGCCAGGAAATTGAGCTGGTCGAGATTCTCCTCGTCATGCTTCAGCGTAACCACATGTTCCGCATTGGCGACGCTGACAACGGTTTCGAAGAAAAGGCGTTCTCCCTGCTGGATATATTGCCCCATAGAGTGCAGGTCGGAAGTAAAGACGACGCTGGCCGGGAAAAGTCCCTTGTTTTCTTTCCCTTCGCTCTCTCCGTACAACTGTTTCCACCACTCCGCGATATATTGCAACTTGGGTTCGAAAGAGGCCAGAATCTCGATCTTTTTACCCTTTTGATACAAAGCGTACCGAGCCGCCGCATATTGCGCAGCCGGATTGTCGGCGTATTTCACGTCTTTACCGGTCATTTTTTCCATTTCCTGCGCTCCTTTGACCAAAGCGCGAATATCGATGCCCGCCACGGCCAACGGCAACAACCCCACCGGAGTCAGCACGGAAAAACGGCCGCCGACATTGTCGGGAATCACATACGTTTTATACCCTTCCCGATCGGCCAAGGTACGCAAAGCCCCTTTGGCGGCGTCGGTAACGGCCACGATACGCTGAGCGGCTCCCTCTTTTCCGTAACGGAATTCGATTTCTTCCTTAATGATCCGAAAAGCGACGGCGGGTTCGGTAGTCGTTCCCGACTTGGAAATAACCACCGTGGCGATGGAACGATCCTTAACCGCTTGCAACAGTTCGTACATATAATCCTCGCTGAGGTTTTGCCCGGCGAACAGCACGACAGGCCGCGTACGCACCGTCTTCAACGAGTCGAAACTATCCGAAAGAGCCTCCAACACGGCCTTAGCTCCCAGATAAGAGCCGCCGATGCCGATCACGATAACCACTTCGGCCATCGATTGCAGGTTTTGCGCCGTACGGGCTATATCGTCCAATTCCCAACTTTTAATAGAGGAAGGCAAGGATACCCATCCCAGAAAATCGTTTCCTTTTCCGGATCCGTCGTACAATTTGGCGTGACAGGCGTCCATGAGGGGAGCCAATGCTTCCAGCTCCTGCTGCGGCACGCATTCCCGGATCTTGTCCGTCGATAAACTCAATTTTGCCATAATTCGATATTTATATTTAAATTTTAAACGATTACACAAAAACTACCGCAACTGTTCGGAAAGCAGCCGAATCTCCTCCCGGACATTCCTGCGCTCGTAAAGAATACGGTAAACGGCGTCGGCGATCGGCATATCCACATGCCATTTCCGGTTGATGTGACAAATGCAGGAAGAGGCGTAATACCCTTCGGCGATCATGTTCATTTCGATCTGGGCGCTTTTGACCGAATACCCCTTTCCGATCATCGTACCGAACGTGCGGTTGCGGCTGAACTGCGAATAAGAGGTAACCAACAGATCGCCCAGATAAGCGGAAGAATGAATATCGCGATCGAACGGGTAAGTCTCTTTCAGAAAACGGGCCATTTCGCGGGCGGCATTGGCGATCAATACCGAAAGGAAATTATCGCCGTACCCCAACCCGTGACAAATTCCTACGGCCACGGCATAAATATTTTTCAGGACGGCCGCATATTCGGTGCCGTAAATATCGGTCAATATGTTGTAACGGATATAATCGCAACTGAATTTATCGACCAGCAAACGGGCGTTATCCTCGCTCTTCGCCACCACATTGAGATAGGAAAGCCGTTCGAGCGCCACCTCCTCGGCATGGCAAGGCCCCGTCAGGATGCCGATCTGTTCGAAAGGAAGGGAGAAATTCTCGTTCAGATATTCGGCGATCGTCACGTATTCGTCAGGCACGATGCCCTTAATGGCGGAAATGACGAACTTGTCGGTCAAGGGCAGGGTCAATTTTTCCAATATCGTTTTCAGAAAAGCGGACGGAACCGCCAACAGGACCACGTCGGCCTCCGACACGATTTCGTCGATGTCGCCCGATATGTGCAGTTTGGACGTATCGAGATACACGCTGCTGAGGTACTTGGGATTGACGTTATGCCTGCGGATATGCTGCGCCACCTCCTCATTGACGATATGCCAACCGACGCGGGGTTCGTTTTCGAGCAATATCTTCACTAACGCCGTTCCCCAGCTTCCGTAACCGATAACCGCGCAACGGGCCGCCTTATCAATCATATATGCCATTTCTCTCGTAGAATAAAAAAGGAAAGGTATAAATTTTTAGCCATATATAAAAATAGAAACGGCACAAATACGCCACCCGTTACAGGTATCCCCGCTCTTCATTGCTGAGATTCAGGCGCAAAGCCACGAATAGCAATACGGTAAAAGCCACCAACGAAGAACCTCCGTAACTGAAGAAAGGCAACGGAATGCCTATCACGGGGAAAAGTCCCAACGTCATCCCGATATTGACGACGACATGAAAAAAGAAGACGGAAGCGGCTCCGTAGCAATAGACCCGTCCGAACGTCTCCCGCTGCCGGTCTCCCATCCGCATCAGCCGGAAGATCAATGCGGCGAACAAAAAAACGACCAACACGCTGCCCAAAAAGCCGAACTCTTCGCCGATGGTGCAATAAATAAAATCCGTACTCTGTTCCGGAACGAAATCGAATTTAGTCTGGGTCCCCTGCAAAAAGCCTTTCCCGGAAAATCCTCCGGAACCGATAGCGATCTTGGACTGGTTGACGTTGTATCCCCAATGTTTCAAATCCTCCTCCAGTCCCAAAACGTCGAGAATCCGTTTCTGCTGGTGTTCCTGAACGACATTCTCGAAGACATAATCGACGGAAAGGGTAAAACCGATCGACGAAACGAACAGGACGACGAACAGAACGACATTACGCAACTGGTAACGGTAGGCATACAGAAAAACCAGCGGAGCGGTCGCCGCAATGGAGACCAGCACGACGACATCGCCGCCGAAAGACGCTTCCGCCAACGCCATCGAAAGCAGTTTCAACAAAATCATTACCGTAAACAGCACGGCCAGATAGATGAATTTACTCCGCCACAGGCCGTTGGTCATCCCTTCCGCCGCCAGCGTGACCGACAGGATCAACAGCACCAGGGCCGCCGGTTCCATCAGAAAAGACCCGATAAACAGTAACACGATCTGAAACAAAATCACGTAAACCCATTTATTCAGCCCCTCCCGATAAAGCATGAAAAGGAAAGAGGAATAGACCAGGGCGGACCCCGTATCGTTTTGAAGCAGCACTAACAGAAACGGTAGGCCGATAAGCAAAGCCAGCCCCGACAAGCTGCGGACGGAGCGGATATCGAAACTGTACGAACTCATGTATTTGGCCAAAGCCAAAGCCACGGCGAATTTCCCGAATTCCGCAGGCTGGACGCTGAACGATCCGATCTGAATCCAGGATTTCGCGCCATGCGACTCGGATCCCAGCACAAAAACGCTCAGCAGGACCAAGATCATCAATCCGTAAACCGGATAAGCGAAAAAATAATAGTATTTCACATCGATCAGCAAAATGACCACCGCCAGGCAACAGCATATCCCGATCCACATGATCTGCGAACCGTAACGCTGCGACATATCGAACATGTTGGCATGGTCTTCATTGAACACGGCCGCGTAAATGCTGATCCATCCCAGCAATACCAACGCCAGATAAATCAAAATGGTCCACCAATCGATACCCCGTATGAACTGATTGCTATTTTGCATATTGCGGATAATTGATGCGTTTGTTTTTCACGTATTCGACTTCGGCCGGCCGGGTAATGGTATCGGTCAGGTATTGCTCGATCAGCAAACTGGCGATGGGCAAAGCGATGGAGGCTCCGAAACCGCCGTGTTCGACATAAACCGATATGGCGATCTTGGGATGGTCCTTGGGCGCAAACGCGGCAAACGTGGAATGATCGGCCCCCTGTCCGTTTTCCGCCGTTCCCGTCTTGCCGCAAATATCCAGTCCGGGAACCATCGCCCGCATGCTGGTTCCGCCCACATGCACCCCTTTCCACATGGCTTCGGCAAAAATATCGAAGTATTTGGGATCGATATCCGTATATTGTTTCTGGCGGAACCGGACATCGATAGAATCCTTGCCGTCGATCCGCTTGACGATATGAGGAATATAATAATAGCCGCGGTTGGCGACCGTTGCCACGAAATTGGCCAACTGCAAAGGGGAAACGCCGATTTCGCCCTGACCGATGGCCAAAGAAAGCGTCGTCAAAGAATTCCAACGCCCGTTATACATCCGGTCGTAATACTCGCGCGACGGAATATTGCCGTTCCGTTCCCCGATAAAATCGGACTCCAGCTTACGGCCGAAACCGAAAGAAAGCACGTGTTTCCGCCAAGCGTCGAACCCTTTTTTCACATCGCCGTAACGCCTGTTCTCCAAAATATTGCGATAAACGTAGCAAAAATAGGCATTGCAGGAAGTCTGTATGGCAAAACTCAAATCGAGGGGGGAAGCATGGGAGTGGCATCCCAGATGCAGATTGCCGAAATGATACCCGTTGCTGCAAGGGTAAGTCTGCGAGGGCGTGAGCACTCCCTCCTGCAATCCGATCAGCCCGGTTGCGATTTTAAAGGTGGAACCGGGCGGATAGGCGGCCATGACGGCACGATTGAACATCGGCTTACGGGGATCGGTCGCCAGTTCGCGGTAATTTTTGCTCCGGTCGCGACCGATCAATTTATCGGGATTGTACGTGGGGCTGCTGACCATGACCAATATCTCTCCCGTAGCGGGCTCGATGGCCAGCACCGAACCGATCTTTCCTTCCATCAGCTCTTCCGCCAAAAGCTGCAACCTGGCATCGATGGTAGAGACGATGGAGGTACCGGGAACGGCTATCGTATCGTACAGACCGTCGGCATAGGCCCCTTTCGGCATGCCATGCACGTCCACCAGCTCCATCTTGACCCCCTTGTTGCCGCGCAGCACCGTTTCGTAGGCCCGTTCAATGCCGGCCAAACCGATGTAGTCGCCGCTTTTGTAATAGTTGTCTTCCCGGATATGGTCGGCATTGACTTCTCCCACATACCCCAGAATATTTCCCGCCGTTTTGTACGGATAGGAACGGATGGTGCGGAATTGGGTGTACATGCCGGGGAAACCGTATTCCTCGAATTTCAGTTTCGTCTCTTTGGAAAGCTGTTTGAACAATACCGAAGGCCGGCGCGAAGAATAACTGCGGGCTTTGGCCAGCCCTTCGACAAGTTCTTCCCGCGTGACCCCTACGACACTGCAAAAAGCCACGGTATCGAAAGGTTTCAAATCGCGCGGAATTACCATCAGGTCGTACGCTTCCTTGCTTTGCGCCAGAAAAAGACCGTTCCTGTCGTAGATTTCCCCGCGGGGCGGATACTGCACCATTTTCCGCAAAGCGTTGTTTTCCGCATACGCCTTGTAGCTGTCGTCCACGATTTGCAACTGAAAAAGGCGGACGACGATGATGAGCGACGTCAAAACGACGACGAAACGAAGTATGTATTCCCGGGGCAATTGCAAAACGTCAGTTTATTTTTCGGTTCAACGGAAGCATCAGTTGAAGCAGGTAAATAAAAAAAACGGAGGCCGCAGAGCTGGCCAAAATACGCAGCAACGTATAACCGATATTCTCCCAGGACAACGCTTCCAGCATGAACACCGTTATATCGTAAACGAGCACGGAAGTGACGGCATAGCCGAGATATTTGCGGGGACCGACGGAAAGGGAAGAAGGGATGCAGTTCTGACTCTCTTCGTCGCTGCCGATAAAAATGCGAATCAGCACCGGCCGGAGAAAAGCGATGAAAAGAGCCGCCATCGCGTGGATTCCGGGCGTTCCGCAGGTAAAATCGACACAGGCGCCGATCGCTCCCGCCGAAAGAAGCAGCACCGTGCCATTGACATTGGCCGGTAAAGCGATGATGAACAGGATATAAATGTAGATATTGAAGAAACCGTTGATCTGCAACCGGTTAAACAACAATATCTGTAACAGCAGCAACAGCAGGGCGAATCCCGTATATTCCAAAAATCTGATCATGACTTTCAAATATCGTTCTCTATCATTTCTTCGAGCAAACGGCGTTCCTCCATGTCCTTGTAGCGGATCACATCGACGTAACGCAATGCGCCGAAACGGGTAAACAACCGGATATCCGCTTCATAATATGTCCCGTTAATCAGTTCGAAAGACTCCACCGTCCCGATGCCGATGCCTTCCGGAAAACGGGAAGAGAAAGAGGTCGTGACGATCGTGTCTCCCACGTTGATTTCGGCATATCGGGGAATTTCGGAAAGCGTGGCGTGATCGTAACGAATGCCGTCCCAACGGATAGACCCGTCGTAATCGCCGCGCAGTCCGCGCCCGCTGGTCTTGAAATCGGTATTGAGAAGCGACATGCAAACGGCGAATTTGTCGGAAACATGCAGGACGTAACCGACCAGCATCCCGTTTTGCGTCACGGCCATATCCTTTTCTATGCCGTTCCGACGCCCCTTGTCCAACGTCAGAAAATTATGACGCCGGACGATGGAATTGTTGATGACCCGGGCATTACGGTATATATAGCACCCCAGCGAATCCACCGGCTCGAAACGCGACGAGTCGCGCAAAAACAATTCCCCGGCCCGATAATTTTCGAGACGGTTTTCCAGTTCGGAAATCCGGTCGAGCAACTGCCGGTTCTCTTCTTTCAATAAAAAATACGACTTTACCTGATGCAAACTATTATAAACGCCCCCGACGAGACGATTGGAGGCGTTCATGATTTTGGCGTTGGTATAAGCCGAACTGCGGTAAAAATAGCTGAAAGCGAGCAGTTCCAAAACGACGAACAACGCGAAAAAATAGATCTTTTTCAGGAAAAGAAGCAACCGGAACATACGAACACAAAAAACGTTTTACGCGGCGCGGCCCCCCGAACGAATCGGGGAAACCCCGCACGCCCGAAAATTTATTTTTTCAGGAACGAGAAACGATTGATATTTTTCAAGGCGATTCCCGTACCGCGGGCCACCGCACGCAACGGATCTTCGGCCACATGGAACTGGATTTTCGTCTTCTCGTACAAACGCCGGTCGAGTCCCTTGATCAACGCGCCTCCCCCGGCCAGATAGATTCCTCCGCCGTCGGCGATATCGCTATACAGTTCGGGGGGCGTTTTTTCCAACACTTTCATAATGGCTGCATCGATCTTGACCAACGACTTTTCCAGCGCGAAAGCGATTTCCTGATACGACACCGTGACTTCGTGCGGACGGGAATCGATGATGCTGTGCCCGATGACCTTGAAATCTCCGGGAGGCTCGTCCAAATCGGACACGGCCGCTCCTACCGCGATCTTAATGGTTTCGGCCGTACGGTCGCCGATCTTGATATTGTGCTGCTGGCGCATATAGGTCTGGATATCTTCCGTAAAGACGTCTCCGGCGACATTGATGCTCTCGCTGCATACGATGCCCCCCAGAGAAATCACGGCGATTTCCGTGGTCCCGCCGCCGATATCCACCACCATATGTCCCATCGGGGCTTCGACATCCAGACCGATCCCCAAAGCCGCCGCCATCGGTTCGTAAATCAGATACACCTCGCGTCCGCCCGCTTCTTCCGCAGAAGTGCGCACGGCCCGTATCTCCACGTCCGTACTCCCCGACGGAATGCAGATGACCATGCGGAGCGACGGAGCGAACATGCTTTTCGACTTAATCATTTTAATCATGCCCCGAATCATCAGTCCGGCAGCATTGAAATCGGCAATGACGCCATCCCGCAACGGACGGATCGTCTTGATGTCCTGATGGGTACGGCCGTGCATCATCCGGGCTTTCTTGCCGATCGCGATCAGCTTGCCCGTATGTTGGTCCAAAGCCACGATAGAGGGTTCGTCCACTACGATCTTATCGTTATGGATAATCAACGTATTGGCCGTTCCCAAATCCATGGCGATTTCTTGCGTAAGCAAAGAGAATAATCCCATTTTTATGCAGATTTAAAATTTTATCTACCCGATACTAATGTTTGAAATGGCGGAGCGAGGTAAACACCATCGCCATATCGTTGGCATTGCAATAATCTATGCTTTCGTTGTCGCGGACGGAACCGCCGGGCTGGATCACTGCGGTAATCCCGGCCTGATGAGCGATTTCGACGCAGTCTCCGAAGGGGAAGAAAGCATCGGAAGCCATGACGGCCCCGTTCAAATCGAACCCGAACGACTGAGCCTTGGCGATCGCCTGCCGCAAAGCATCGACCCGGGAGGTCTGCCCTACCCCGCTGGCCAGCAACATGCCGTTCTTGGCCAATACGATCGCGTTGCTTTTGGAATGTTTGACCAGTTTGTTCGCGAAGACCAGGTCTTTCCGTTCCTCGTCCGTAACCTCTTTCCGGGTAACACCGGTCATTTCGCTGTCGATACCGCCGACTTTCAGGTCGCGCTGTTGCACGGCCACGCCGTTCAGCAACGAACGCATCTGACAGGTAGCCCGCGGCGCCTCGATCAGTCGCAGGATAATGCGGTTCTTTTTCGATTTCAGAATGTCCAACGCTTCCGAAGCATAGGAAGGAGCCACGATAACCTCGAAAAACAATTTGTTGATCTCTTCCGCCGTCCGGACGTCCACTTCCCGGTTACAGATCAAAACGCCGCCGAAAGCGGAAACGGGATCGCCAGCCAATGCGTCCTTCCACGCTTCGAACAGCGTGGGACGCGAAGCGACTCCGCAAGCGTTGTTATGTTTCAGAATGGCGAAAGTAGGCTCGTCGAATTCGGCGATCAGATTGAGGGCCGCATCGATATCGAGCATATTGTTATAAGAAATGTCCTTGCCGTTCAGTTTTTCGAACAGTTCGTCGAGATTGCCGTAAAACACCGCTTTCTGATGCGGGTTTTCCCCGTAACGCAACGGATGGCTTTGGTCGTAACTCTCGCGCAACGCATCGATTCCTTCTTCCCTGTTGAAATATTTGAAGATAGCGGTGTCGTAGGAAGAACTGACCGCGAAAGCGAAAGCGGCGAAACGACGCCGATCGGCTTCCGAAAGGGCGCAACCGTTGGCTTGCAGTTTTTCGAGCAGTTCGGCATACTGGTTCTTGGAAGCCACGATAGCCACATCCTTGTAATTTTTCGCGGCAGCGCGAATCAACGAAATTCCCCCGATATCGATTTTTTCGATGACAGCCTGATGATCCGCCCCGCTTTTCACGGTTTCTTCGAACGGGTAAAGGTCCACGATGACCAGATCGATTTCGGGAATGCCGTATTCGGCCAACTGCCGGTTGTCGCTTTCATTGTCGCGGCGGGCCAAAATGCCGCCGAAAACTTTCGGATGAAGCGTTTTTACCCGTCCGCCCAGAATGGACGGATAACCGGTCAGGTTTTCCACGGCTTCTGCCTTATATCCCAATTCTTCGATAAATTTCAAGGTTCCGCCGGTAGAATAAATCGTTACGGAATTTTCTGCCAGACATTTGATAATCTCTTCCAATCCGTCCTTGTAAAAAACGGAAATCAACGCGCTTTTTATTTTCTTCACGATATTAAAACTTTACTAAAATTCCACAACTTAAATCATTAAAAAGGAAGGTCTCCCGAATCGTCCGCAGGCGTATAATTCTCATCCAACGGATCCGTGCCGGCGGCAAACGGTTTCGACTCGGCGGGCATTCCTCCGAGCGGGGGCATGGGAACTGCGGGCGGCACAGGCTGGGCAGCCGCCTGAGCCGGCTTTTCGATCTTCCATGCATTCACGTTGGTGTACCATTTGCCGTTAAACTCGCGCGATTCCACGTTAAAATAAACTTTTACCAGTTCGCCGACGGAAAGCGACGACACCAATTGGACGCGTTCGCCCATAAAACCGATGCAGATTTTCCGGTTGAATTCCGAAGGAATTTCAAAAATGACTTCCTGTTTTGTCCACGCTCCGCGGGCCGACTGACCGGAGATCGGAGGCAATATGTTCGTAACGAGCAGATCTAATTCCATAGTTTCCCAAATATTTATGTTTTAATCTACAAAGATAAACAGAATTGACGAGATAGCGAAATCTTGAATCAACAAATATCGGACGCGACCGTGCAAAGTCCCGAAAACGCCACGCACTTTCCGAAAACAATGAAGTCGCCCCAAAATTAGTTCACTGCGACTCTTTTTTTCAAAAATACGTAACAGGGTTACTTAATATTCAATACTGCAAATGTAAATGTCCCAAAAATCTTCATCGGCTGCGTTACCGCTTTCCACCCCCAATCGCTCCTTAGGCTTCGCCATGATTTCGGGACTATGCCGCAGTAGATTTTTCGTCTGTTCGAGGGAACAACGGGATTCCTACGAGACTGAAAACAGACGAAAAAGCCGAAGGCCGGCCTAAAGGCCGATTGGGGTTGAAAACTTCGGGTCAGTACGCTCCCTATCTTTGAAAAGCAAAGCCTGGCAGATAAAGATTTTTCGAACGACTTGCTAAAGACAAAAGGGGAGTTTTTATTTGTTAACTCCCCTTCTCAAATCCGACATTCGTGCCGTTTCCGGCAATTTTCACGCTACAACGGCGAAATTTTAGCGGCAAACCCGCCCCGGGCATTCATTTCGATACGCAACTTGTCGCTTCCGGTCAGGCGTTCCTCCTTTCTGGCGGCGTCATGCGGCTGATCCGGAATATCCGTTATGCAGGAAACGGCATATTCGCCCGCATCCAAAAACGACAGGTCCAGCTCGAAAGACCGCCGCTCCTTCGTCATTCCTCCGACATACCAAACCGATCCGCTGCGTCTGGCCCATAAAACGGCTTCTCCTATCTCGCTCGGAGGCAACACGACGGTCTCGTCCCAAACGGTAGGCATGGATACGATGAATTCCCGATCCGGACTGTTCAGAATTTCTTCCGGATGCGCAGCCAGGCACAGCAAAGGCGATGAATAGATTACCGCGCTCGCCAATTGATGGGCGAGCGTCGTCCCGTTCATCTGGCCGGGATTCAAAACCAACGGGGTTACGTCGCCATGACCGGCCAAAAGCCGCGTAAAGGGAAGCGTAACGTTGCAATCGGTACTTATGCCGTATTCATAACCTCTAATGCCCTCCCTCGACATTTCATTCGGATAAGTCCTGTTCAAGCCGGTCGGTTTGTCGCATCCGTGGAAATTGATCATCAAGCCGTATTCGGCAGCTTCGCGCAGCGTTTCCCGGTAATATTTCGTGATTTCCTGCGACTCGCTGTCGAAAAAGTCGATTTTCAGTCCGGCAATCCCGGTTTCCTTGCATTTTTCGAAAAACTCCTTTCTCCTTTCCGGCGTCTGTATGCCGGGAATCCCATTTCTGTCCGGATAGGCTTTCCAGGCCCAAACCTTCACGTTCCGCTCGGCGGAGTAATCGACCAGTTCCTTCATCAAAGCCCATCCGTCCTTGCCGTCTTCCTGCCAGCTGCTCCAACCTTCGTCCACCAGATTATACTCGATTCCCAGCTGACCGGCCCATTCCGAAAACTTTTTCATGTTTTCGAAAGAAACTCCGGTTCCCGTCAGCCAGCTCCAGACGCATTTACCCGGTTTCAGCCACCGGTCGGCATCCCGGAAAAGCGTTTCGGAAGGGTTTTCCGACAAAGCGGCGACTACGTCGTTATTTACCAAATCGTTCAAAGAACCGACCAAGACCACCCGCCAGGGAGTCCGGACATTTCCCGACAACAGCGTCTTTCCGTCCAGTTCGGCCTGAAAAACCCGTTTCCCGGAAACCCGCAGCGCCATTCCCGCGAAATCGGCCAGGCCGGCTTCCGTAACGGCTGCATAAAGATCCGGCTGAGGATATTTCACGACCACAGGAGGTCCCGCCAGCTGCCCTTCGGACAAATCGTCCGCATCATGCGCCGAATAGTTTCCCTCGTAATACCGGATATTGTCCTGCAACCACACCGTTGTCCCCGAAGGAACGATAAAAGTCGTGAAATCGTCGATTTCCGCCGCGCCTGCGGCATCGCTCAGGTAGCGAAACGCCACCCCTTCGTCGAACGCCCTCACTTCCAAAAGGAAAGCAGGCAACGTGTCGGAAACGATCTCGCACAACACCCCGTTATACCGCTCCCTGCCCGAAGCATGTCCTCCCAAAACGTCGAACGAAGCGTCCTTCGCGTCTTTTCTTCGAATCTTCATCTTTTCGACACGGCTTCCGAGCCTGTCTCCGGCTACGCTCCAAAGCATGTCGGAACGATCCACGACGAGCGTGGCGTCCTTAAACACCCGGTAACACAAATTTCCGTCCCGGACCGCCATTTCGACGACAACGGAACCGTCGGGGGATTTTACCGCATATTCCGTCCGTCCGCAAGCGGCCAACACCGACCCCAACAAGACCGCGACTATCCAAAACCATCCTTTTCGTTCCATAACTTACGTTCATTTATTGTTTTTACTTACTCATGATTTCCACCGTTCCGGACCGTAAACCCTCGCTCTCCGCCTTAACCACGATTTTTCCGGTTTCTCCTTTTTTGGTCTTTACGATTACCAGAGCCAAACCGTTAAACGCATTGCGCTCATGGCTTTTGAAAGAGGTAAAGTCGATCGGGTTTCCGTTATCGGTCGATACGATCTCGCCCGCACCTTCCACCGTGAACTTGATCAGGGGATGGGTCCGGGGAACCGTATTGCCCCGTTTGTCCTGAACGGCCACGGTAACGAACGCCAGTTCGGAATCCTCTCCCGAAATTTCCTGCCGATCGGCGGTAAGGGCCAACGCAACGGCTTTCCCGGTTGTCCGCACCTCCGCTTCCGACCATTTCCGGCCGTCTTTATACGAAACGGCCTTCACGGTCCCCGGTTCGTATTTTACGCTGTCCCATACCAGCCGAAAATCCTCTCCGGGCTTTTTCGTTTTTCTCCCCTGGCTCTTCCCGTTGACGAACAGCTCCGCCTCGGTTCCGGAAGTATAAACATGTACCGGCGTGATTTCCCCCTCTCTTTCCGGCCAGTTCCAATGCGGGAGAATATGCGTCATCGGCAGGTCGGGACGCCACTGCGACTGGTACAGATAATAACGGTCTTTGGGAAATCCCGCCAAGTCTATGATGCCGAAATAGCTGCTCCGCGAGGGCGGGCTCTTTTTCCTCAACGTGTCCAAAGCCGCCTCCAGCTCTTTCTTTTTGGCCGGATCGTTTCTGAAATTCAACAAATTGGTCGCGTCCGAATTATAAGGCGTAGGTTCTCCCAGATAGTCGAATCCGGTCCAGACATATTCGCCCAGCAAATGAGGGTATGCGGCTTGCGTTCGGAATTGTACGTCGGGGATACAGCCCCACCCCGTCGAAGCCCGGTCATAAGAGCTAATCTGCCAATTTTCGTAATCCGTCCCGAAAAAATATTCTCCGCGAGAAGAGAGGCAGGAAGAGGTTTCGCTGCCTATTGTCGGCATTTGCGCGTACCGCGGATCGGCATCCCAACGGGATTGCTGCCCAAAGAAATAATTGACTCCCATGATATCCAACGCGGCCGCCGCTCCCGAATCGCGGCCGCCGTTCGGATCGTTATAGCCGTTGGACACCGGACGGGTGGGATCGGCCCGGCGCACGATACCGGCCAAATGCTTCGTCATTTCCAGATTCCGCTGTTCCATCACTTCGTTTCCGATGGACCAGATGATGACGGAAGGATGGTTGCGGTCCCGGCGCACCATGGCCAGCAAATCCTTTTCATGCCACTCGTCGTACAAACGGTTGTAATCGTTTTTCCGTTTTCCGCGTTTCCACGCATCGAAAGCCTCGTCCCAAACCAACAGGCCCATTTTGTCCGCCAACGCCAACAGCTCGGGAGCCGGGGGATTATGGGAAGTGCGTATGGAGTTGCAGCCCATCTCCTGCAACATCGCCAACTGACGCTGCAATGCGCTCGTATTGATCGCCGCACCCAACGAGCCCAGATCATGATGCAGGCAAACCCCTTTGATTTCGACCTTCCGTCCGTTCAGCAAAAAGCCCTTGTCCGCAGAAAATTCAATCGTCCGAATACCGAACGGCGTATTATATACATCTTCCACCGTCCCGTTCACGATGACCTTCGTCTGCGCCAAATAACGGTCGGGCGACTGGATATCCCACCGTTTGGGTTCGGGAATATCGGCCGTCAGCACCGCCGTTCCCGAAGAACAGGCATGAATGTCCAACGCCGTTTCCGCCTCGGCGACCAACCGGCCGGGAACATCGTCCGCACCCAGTTCGAAATACTGCGTGACCAATTCGGCCCGGACCGGCAAATGATTATAATTTTCAACGGAAACCTCCATTCTCACTTCGGCCGACCGGTCGGATATTTCCGGCACGGTCACGTAAGTTCCCCAATGCGACACATGCACCGGCCTACACCGTACCAGCCACACATGGCGGTATATCCCGGCGCCGCTGTACCATCTCGACTCCCATTTCTCGGTATCCAACCGGACCGCCAGCACGTTTTCCTTCCCGGGTTCGACATAAGGGGTCAGATCCAACCGGAAAGAGCTGTAACCGTACGGCCATGTTCCGACATATTTCCCGTTGAGCCATACTTCGGCATTGGCCATCGCTCCGTCGAAATCGATATAGATTCTCTCTCCGTTCTCCTTTTCCGGCGTAAAATGTTTCCGATACCAGCCGATCCCCTGGTACGGCAACTTTCCCGTTTCTCCCGCCAATTCGATCCGGAAAGGACCCGCTATCGCGAAATCGTGCGGCAAATCGAGCGCTGTCCAATTCGAATCGTCCCAATCCGTTTTTTCCACTCCGGCCGGTTCCGCCAGCGAAGTTCCGTCGGGTTGCAACCCGTAGCGCATGAACAGCCAGCCTTCGTCGAACGATTCCGTTCCGGCGTTTCCCATCCGCCGAATCCGGCCGCTTTCGTTGTCCAAAGAGAACCCCTGCATTCCGATCAGGCATCCCCACAAGAGCAAACACGCTTTTCCCAATGTTTTCATCCGTTACAATTTATTTCGATGGTTTTACAAATAATTTCCATTGCTTTCATGCAAGAGTACGGTTTCAATCCAGCCGCTCCACGACGAAACGGTAGGTCAACGACCCTTCGTTCCACATCGCATAGTTCGTTCCCCAAAGGTTATTGCTCAAATTGAAATGGACGCCTCCGCGCTTATCCGGATAATCCGTTGAATAATTTATCCCTTCGGCTTCCCCTATATTGACCAGAAAAGCCGTTTCGCTCCATATCCGGACCGTACCGGCCGACGTGACCAAATCCACATAACGGTCGATTCCGTGCATCTGCCGGTTTCCTCTTTCCACCACATCCAGCAAATCCACCCTCTCTCCTGTTTTTTCAGCAACAATAGCGGTCAAACCATCTACATTGAACGACAACCAATACGATTCCGGCAACCGGACCGCCGGTTTCCGCAAAATCGTCAAAGCGATTTCGGCCTTCCTCCCTTTTTCAAGTTCCCGAACCTCCGCGTACATTTTTTCGGGATATACCCGCCGGTCCACTTCCGGACAAACAGGAAAAGCGAGTTCATAAACGGTACGGCTTCCTGGTTTGTCCCGATGCCTTTCCCAACCGACCGCTCTTGCAGAGAGAGAAACGCTGACGGCTTTCGATTTATCCAGCCCCGTTTTTCCGAGATCGTCCAAGGCCCAGCCGTAACGATGTCTCAAATATTTGCTCAAATAATTCTCGTAATCGTGAGCGTCATACATCCGATAAGACAAGCCCGTTATTTTCAGTACGCCCCCTTCCAGCAACGACGGCTGCCACCGAGCAGTATCCGCCCGTTTTTTCTCCGGCACCGTCGGCACGAACGGTTCGTCTATTTCCTTCATTTTTTCCAGCGCCTCCTGCCGCAACGGACCGGGCAGATAATCGATGGCCGAATAAATGTACCGGTCCAACTCTTCCCACGACCGTTCCATTTTACGGTAAGGTTCCGTAGAACGGGCGGCCAGAAAGGCGTCCATATCGTATTCCTCCCAATGCCTGAGGTGCGTTTTCACGTCCAAACCTTGCGTATGTTCGGCAATCAACCCCAATTCCACGGCAAAATTGACGGCTTCTTCGCTGTTTTTATCGATTTTGCCTTCCTGCAGCCATCGGGCGTAAAGCCCGGATAAAGCTCTGAATTTCGCCATGCGCACGGGCGCGCTGCCGTAGCCGTAAATCCAAGTATCCCCGATTTCGGAAGTAACGACCGGCAGTACGTCCCTGACAGCCCATAACGCCTCCGCCACTTCGTTGAAGGAAGCGGCGACCAAACGGGCATTGGGATAACGTTTCCGCAAACCGGCATAAATGGTTTTTACCTGCTCGCAAGTATGCGGCCCGTGATTATCGCCAGTAAAATTCACGGAAACCGCCTCTTTTCCTCCCGGAAGAATGCTTTCCGCCCCGTAATCCTGTTGATAGGCCAGAATCAACTCGCTGCCGTCCGTATCCCTCCACCGGCAAAACTCCGGCACGGCAGGAATCGGGGAAGCCGGATTCACTCCCACATGCAACAGACGGATACCGGCGCGAGACATCGGAGCGACAATACTCCGGGTATGTCCCGGAACGTCCGTCATCTTGGCGGCCACCGTTTTTTTCCCGTATTTTTCGTCCAACCGTTGCGACAGAGACAAACACGTTTCGAACAACGGCCGGTTCATCGACTCCGATTCCACCGTATAGGGAACCCCGTTCCAAACAATATCCCCGCGGGCTATTGCAGCCTCCAGGCGTTTTACCTCCTCCGGCGACGCCGTATGAAGATATTTCCAAATCAGCCATGCACCGGTTGTCCAGACATATCTTTCCTCCGTTCCTTCGGCCCGCAATTTTTCCGAAACCGCCAATGCTTTCGGAATGAATTCACGCACGTACCGTTCCGTTACCACCGAACTCAAATCGGTAAACCCCACATCCAAATGGGTTTTAAAAATCACATAAACCTTATCGACGGCAAGATTTTTTTCCTGCCCCCAAAGCCGGACAAAACCAAAAAATACGGCAAAATACAATAACAGTATCCCCTTTTTCATCTCTATTCGCATATCGAATAATGAAACCTTTTTAATTGAAAAAACATCGTTTAAGCGTTAAAATTAGTAAAAACATTCGATTACCGACCTAAAAAGTTTTTTTCGAGTTTTTTTTTAAATGTACCGATAAAATTTTCAATAATCGACAACCCCTCTTTTCCCGTCGGATCCGCCCAAAATTCTCTTTTTTTCGCCGAAAATTCGGACGGTTTTCTTTCTTCTGAAAGCGTCTGAAGAACGACTGGTTCGATTTATGCTTGCATTTCCAGCGCAGATGATTATTTTTGCCCTGAATTACGAAAACGCCCGAGCCGGCCCTGCACGATCAGGAAATTCCGGAAAAGGTCGAAACTGTTCTTAAAATTTGTCGTCAATCATGGAAAAAAATTTCGATCCCAATCTGGTCTCTCAACCTAACGGGAACTATTTCGCCCTGCCCTTTTCCGTAGAAGAAAGCCGACTGGTCATTCTTTCGGTCCCCTGGGACGTTACCACTTCGTACGGCCGGGGATGCGCCCAAGGTCCGGATGCCATCGTAGAGGCTTCCTCTCAAGTGGATCTGCACGATTACCATAATCCGGAAGGATACAAGGCAATATCTACCTATCCCATCTCCGATTCGATTCTGGTGGAAAGCACGTTGCTGGCCCGCGATGCAGAAAAAATCATAGCTCATCTGGAGGAAGGGGGCAGTGAACAGGACGAAGTCATCCAAAAAAGGCTGCAACGCGTCAACGCCGCTTCCGAAAGGCTGAACGGTTATGTTTACGACACCTCCCGCGAACTGCTGGAACAGGGTAAATTCGTGGCACTCGTCGGCGGAGATCATAGCACGCCGCTGGGACTGATGAAAGCCGTAGGCGAAAAACACGGGGATTTCGGCATTCTGCATATCGACGCCCATGCCGACCTGCGGCAGGCTTACGAAGGATTTACCTATTCCCATGCCTCCATCATGTATAATGCCCTGAGGGAAATACCTTCCCTGAAAAAATTAGTGCAAACGGGCATACGCGATTATTGCAAAAACGAAGCGGCGATCATGCGGAACGACCCGCGGGTGGAAACGTTCACGGATTACCGGATACAGGAAGAAAAAATGTGCGGGAAACCGTGGGATGCCATCTGTCGGGAAATCGTAGCCCAGTTGCCCCAATCGGTTTATGTCAGCTTCGATATCGATGGACTGTCGCCCGACTTATGTCCTTCTACGGGAACCCCCGTTCCGGGAGGCCTGACTTTTCACGAAGCGGTACATTTGGTTCGCAGCGTAATTCGAAGCGGCCGCCGGATCATCGGGTTCGACCTGACGGAAGTCGCGCCTTCCAAAGACGAAGAAAACCAGTGGGATGCCAATGTAGGCGCCCGTCTGTTATTCAAACTTTGTAATTTAGCTTTATTATAATCCATAAAATCGCCCCTTCTTCATCATGAAAAAAATCATTCTGTTTTCCTTATTTCTACTCGCCGGATTAATTTTATCCCAAATAGTGCCCGGCATGGCCGGAGATAATTTCGACACGTTGAAATTCGGCCTGGATACATTGCTTTACATCGCTCTCGCCTATATTATGATTAACGTCGGGAGGGAATTCGAATTGGACAAAACGCAATTGAAATCCTATCGCGACGACTATTTGATAGCCATGGCTACTGCTGCCCTGCCCTGGTTGTTCGTTTCTGTCTATTTCATGTGTCTTATGCCCAAAGAGATGTTCTCCTCGTGGGATGCATGGAAAGAGAGCTTATTATTGAGTCGGTTCGCCGCTCCGACCTCCGCAGGCATCCTGTTTACCATGTTGGCCGCCGCCGGTCTGAAAAAAGCTTGGATTTACAAAAAAATCGAAGTCCTGGCGATTTTCGACGATTTGGATACCATCCTGCTGATGATTCCTCTTCAGATATTCATGATCGGCATGAAATGGCAACTGGCCGTAGTCATTGCCGTCGTTTTCTGGCTTTTATGGTTAGGGTGGAAGAAACTGAACCATTACGATTTGAAACAAAGCTGGCCCCGGCTGCTGTTCTATTCGTTGCTGATCGTCATTCTATGTCAGGGCATCTATTTTTGTACGAAATACTTTTTCGGAATAGACAGCGCCATTCATATCGAAGTGCTGCTTCCCGCTTTCGTTCTGGGTATGACCATGCGGAACCACCATGATCAGGAAAGCCCGAAAGAAAAAAAGGTTTCGACCGTCGTATCCTATGTATTCATGCTGCTGGTGGGGTTGAGTACGCCGCTGTTCGTCGGCATCGACCTTTCCGAGCCGCCGGTTTCGGATAAAATCACGGCCAACCTACCGATGATGGATTGGGGGGCTATCGGCATACACGTATTGGTCGTAACGCTGATATCGAATATCGGGAAACTTTTTCCGGTATTCTTTTACCGTGACCGGTCGCTGTACGAACGGTTCGCCCTGTCGATCGGCATGTTTACTCGGGGCGAAGTAGGGGCCGGCATCATATTCATTGCCATAGGTTATCGGTTGGGAGGACCGTTGCTGATTATCGCCCTGCTCTCTTTGGTACTAAATTTGGTATTGACCGGACTGTTCGTCATCATCGTCAAACAATTGGCCTTAAAAGCCTACGGGAACCGGCAGGAAGAATCGCCAGATGTTCTTTCGGTAGTCCCTCTTGAAAAAAAATAGGGATAAAACAAAATAAATACTTACATTTGCCACGTAAAAAAATTTATAATCAAAATGAAAAAAATTTTAATCAGCGCAACGGTTCTTGCTGCCGTCCTCAGTTCCTGTTCTCCATCAGGAAGTACGAAAATGACGACATTGATGGACTCCGTATCTTACAGCATAGGGATCGACATCGCACACAACATGGCCGGTTTCGGCTCAGACAAAGACAAACTGAATGCGGCCTTGATCGCTAAGGGTATCGAAGACGTATTGAAAACCGATACGGCCGCCCTTTCCAATACGCAAATGCAGGCCGTTTTGGAACGCTATTTCATGGAAGTTCGTCCGAATCAAATGAAAGCGGCCAGCGACCAGCAAATGGAAGAGTTGAAAAAAGCAAACCCGGACGCAGTACAGACGGAAAGCGGTTTGCTTTACCAGATCACGGAAGCCGGCGATGCTGCATTGAAACCGACCCCCCAGGACACTATCACGGCCAACTATGTAGGAACCTATCCCGACGGAACGGAATTCGATTCTTCCAACAAACATGGGCAACCGTTGAAAATCGTATTGGGCAACCTGATTCCCGGATGGGTGGAAGGCATGCAGTTAGTCGGTAAAGGCGGTAAAATCAAAATGTGGATTCCGTTTGACTTAGGTTACGGCGGAACCCGCGGAGAAGAGCTGGCTCAACCGCTGATTTTTGAAGTGGAATTATTGGACGTTACCCGTCCTGCAAAATAAAGATACGGCCCGTGGCCGTAACGAACGGGAAAAGTTCGTGTTTGCAATAAAAACAAACACGAACTTTTTCGATTATTTAAAACACGTCGCGTTTCTCCCGATTCTATAAACAGGCAAGCTTTATTTGCCGAAACTTTTCCTGTTTTTCCCGAAATACCGATTCCTGTCGTAAAAATTACGACATTCCGTAGCCTTGCGCCGTAAATATTATTATATTTGCGATATTACATATTATGAAAAGCGTTTAGCTTTTATCCCGCAATCGGAATCTGGTAAATTCATGCACATGGGATACAAGTCTGAATGCTCACTTTTGCGTGGGCACTACTTGTTATGTGCAGGGCTTACCAGAGCCTCGATTGAGACAAGTTGATGTTCCACGCTTTTTGTTTGCATGTATCACAAGGTCTGCAGGAACAGCAGCCGGCAAATTCTGATTGTTTATGGACGACAGAAGCAAAAGAAACAACCTGTTTTTTCCGGAAACGCAACCGACAGGAACTATTTTCCCCCTTTCCGGACGAACAAATGCAGCCGAGCCGGAATGCCCCTCCCCCCAAAAAACGACAGAAACCGACGAAACAGTTTTCTGGGATACGACGATCATCCGTCCCCCGGAAAAAGAGACACCCCGATAAAAACGGCATTCCCAATACAGCGATTCCGTTCCTCATCGCATCGAGTCGGATCCGACCCGGAAATACGTTTCCCGGACTCCCCAAAACGTTCGTCCGGGAAAGCGGCGTCCATTATTCCGAGACGAGCGAGACCGGCCGCTTCGTTTTTCGTCCGGATTATCCGAAACCGTAAACTTTCTCCGGGACACGGTCGGAGAAAATTTACGGTTCCGATTTCCCCGGCAAACGGATGCAACCGATTGCATAAAAATTCAAGGTTATTTTTCTCCGCTCCGGAACTTGTCTTTTTTCTGCGTTGAAATTTTCCGATTTATCTTTATATTTGCATAAAGATAACAATATTTCATTGCTTACCAGCGAAAACCAGAGATTATGAACCAAGAGAGCAAAACCTCCATATACGACATAGCAAGAGAGTTGGGCATTTCCGTCTCGACGGTTTCGCGGGCGCTTAAAAACCACAAAGCGATCAGTCGCAATACGGTAAAAAAAGTAAAAGAAACGGCCGAACGGTTGAACTATACCCCGAACAGCTTTGCCGTGAACCTGAAAAACGGCAAAACAACAACCATCGGAATTGTTGTTCCGGAAATCAGCAGAAGATTTTTTTCTTATGCAATCGATGGCATTGAACAGGAAGCCTATAAAGCCGGATATGACGTAATGATTTATCAGACACATGAATCGGCTGAAAATGAAAAACGAATCATCGAAACCTTGCTTCAAGGAAAGGTAGATGGTGTTATCGTTTCACTTTCTTCTTGTTCTTCCGACTTCAAACATTGGAAAAAACTGACCGACTATCATATCCCCTTAGTGTTTTTCGACCGCAGCGTGAATATGGAAAATGTCAGTTCCGTAACGGTAAACGACTATAAAGGAGCCTGCGACGCCGTGGAACATTTGATTGCGGAAGGTTACCGGACCATCTATCATTTCGGCGGTCTGCAAAGCATACAAATCTGGAAAGCCCGGAGACAAGGCTATGCGGACACATTAGCCAAACACGGCATCGTTCCCGGGAAAGAATGGATATGCGAAGCCCAGCAGACCGAAGAAGAAGGCATACGGTATATCGATCGTTTATTACAAAGCGGCCGACCGTTACCCGACGCCATATTTTTTGCAGGGGACTATGCCGCAATCAGCGCCATGACGGAACTGAAACGACGGGGATACGTTATTCCGGACGATATCGGAATCATGGGATTTGCCAACGACCCGCTCTGCAATTACCTTCCCGTGCCGTTATCTTCCGTAGAACAATTTCCGTTGCGAATGGGGAAAGCGGCAGCCAAAATACTCATGGGACGTCTCAACGGCGATCCCTGCATGCATGCGGTGCTTCCGACACGATTAATCGTGAGAAAAAGCACCCAACGAATCAAAAACAAAATACAACAAAATAAAAACAGATGAAAAAATCAATTTACATGGTCTGGGCTGTATTGGCTGTTTCCTGCAGTTCTGCCGATAAAGTAAAAGTATCGATCAACAACGATACGGACATGATGCGGAAAGCCGCAACCATAGAAGTGGACTGGCAAAAAATATCGCAAAAAATTCCCGACGCCACTCCGGACAAAATCATTGTAAAAAGCCAAAACGGGAAACAGGTTCCCTCACAAGTCATCTATCACGGAGGTAATACGCCGCTATCACTTATTTTCCAAACAGACGTAGCGCCTTCGGGCAGCATTTTTTACACCGTAGAAACAGGAGAAAGGGAAAATTTCCAACCCAAAGTATTCGGCAGATTCGTTCCCGAACGGAAAGACGACTTTGCTTGGGAAAACGATATTATGGCATTCCGCATGTACGGCCCGGCCTTGGAAGCAACAGGAGAAATCAGCAATGGCATCGATATCTGGGTAAAGAAAACGCAAAACCTGATTATTGACAAATGGTACAAGGAAGACGACTACCACAGAGACCACGGTGAAGGGATGGATTGCTACAAAGTAGGCCGAACGTTAGGAGCCGGGGCAATGGCACCTTTCCAGAACGACAGCCTTTATTTAGGAAATAACTACGTTTCTTATAAAATTTTGGATCAAGGTCCCATTCGCTTTACCTTTGAACTGACTTATGCTCCCTACGAAACATACGACGGCAGCGTAACCGAAAAACGAATCATTTCGCTGGATGCTTCCGACCGGTTCAACAAAATCACGGAACAATATTCCAAGCCGTTGAATGTGGCGACCGGGATCGTCCTGCGCGACGGAGGCTATAAAATAGAAGATGCAGCGAACGGCATTATCGGTTATTGGGAACCCCAAAACAACGATAGCGGCACCAATAACGGACACACAGCGATAGGCGTCATTATGCCGGGAGCCATGAACAGTACCATAGACGACGGAAAGCACCTGTTGGGAATTACTGCTACCGACAATAACGGAGAAGCGACTTACTATATGGGAGCAGCCTGGAGCAATGCCGGGGATATTACCAGCGAAAAAGAGTGGAGCAAAACCCTCAATAATAAGAAAAACGAGTTGCTCCATCCTTTACGGGTTATCATAGAATAATAATCGAACTTTTCAAACGTTGTAACTGAAGAGGCCGGAACGAGATAATTTCGATATCGCGAACCGCGCCTCTTCTTAGCAATTATTAATCTTATGAGTACAGAACCGATTGCCAAACGACTGCAACGCGTACGGACATATATGCAGAATACGGGTTTGCAAGCCCTTATCGTACCGTCGTCGGATTGTCATTTCAGCGAATACGTGGCCGACCGTTACAAGTGCCGGGAATACCTGAGCGGATTTTCCGGATCGACAGGCACTTTGGTAATCACGATCAATGAAGCCGCCCTCTGGACGGACTCGCGGTATTTTCTTCAGGCGGAACAACAATTGCAAGGCAGTGGAATTCTGCTGATGCGCGACGGACTGGAAAGCACCCCGTCCCTGAGCGGGTGGCTGGCCGATCGATTGCCTGCCGGAAGCCGGATAGGGCTGGACGGCGATCTATTTTCCGTAGAAAGCATAGCGGCATTGCAAAGCGGCATGAACGGCTTGGAGATTGTTCCGCAAAAGGATTTCATGACAGAGATATGGCCGCAACGGCCTCCGTTGTCTTCTGCCAAAGTATTCTTCCTAAGCGACGAAATTACCGGTCTGTCCTCTGGTAAAAAGCTTTGCAAAGTACGGCAAGCCTTACAAATACGGCAAGGCGACGTATATCTTTTATCCGTATTGGACCAAATTGCCTGGCTGTTCAACCTGCGGGGAACGGATATCGATTACAATATGGTAGCTTTCTGCTACGCCGCGGTTTTCCACGACCGCGCCCTTTTGTTCATCGACCCGCAAAAACTGACTCGCACGGAAATCGAAGACCTTTCCCACAACGATATCGAAGTCATTCCTTATGCCGGTTTCGAGCCGTATCTGGAACGGTTGGCCGCTTGCAGAATTCTTTATAACCCGGCGCAATTCAGCTACAACCATTACGCGAAACTGATGGAACTGGGATGTTCGCTGGTCCGGGAGCGGGATAAATTCGGAATCGTCAATTCGTTGAAAGGCATCAAAAACGATACGGAAATCGAAGGATTCCGAAAAGCGATGATAGAAGACGGTATAGCCTTGACCCGTTTTTACCGATGGTTGGAAGGGTTGTTGAAACGGGGAGCCGTATCGAGCGAAAAACAAATCAGCGACATGTTGCACCATTTCCGTTCCCAAAGCGAACTTTTCATCCGGGAGAGCTTCGAATCGATCGTCGGTTTTCGGCAAAACGGCGCTATCGTGCATTATGCGGTAACCGACCAGAGCAGCATTACCGTGGACGGTTCCGGTTTTTTGCTGATCGATTCGGGAGCCCATTACCGTTGCGGAACGACAGACATCACACGCACCGTGCATCTGGGAACTCCTTCCGAAACGGAAAAGATCGATTTTACCCTGGTTCTGGCCGGTCATATCGACCTCGCATCAGCCCGGTTCCCGGCAGGAACCTGCGGTACACAACTGGACATATTGGCGCGGAGACCTTTGTTGGACCGGGGCTGGAATTACCTGCACGGTACAGGACACGGCGTAGGCCATTGTCTGAATGTACACGAAGGACCTTTCGCCGTCCGCAAAGACTACAATCCGGTAGCCCTGCAACCCGGCATGGTACTCTCGAATGAACCGGGCATATACCGACCGGGACGATGGGGCATACGAACGGAAAACATGATGCGGGTAAAAGAAGGTGGAGAAACGGAATTCGGGAAAATACTGGAATTCGAGACCCTCTCCCTTTGCTTCATCGATACCCGAAGCATTTGCCCGGAATTGCTGACAGAAAAACAAAAGGAATTTCTGAATCATTACCACAGCGAAGTATATCGGAAACTATCGCCGCACTTGCTCCCCGAAGAAGCTCTTTATCTGGCGGAGAAATGCCGTGCCATATAAAAAAGCGAATTTATCGTTGCATCATATTTGCATAAAAAGCACAAAACCTATACGCAAATTATCATGAACAATTTCAACAAAACGCTCAGCCGACAAAATACGGCTTTACGCGCAATCATTTCCATTTTGGCCGGTATCGTCCTGCTCTTGTTGCCGGAACTGACCCTGCAATACATCATTGCTCTCATAGGCGCCATGCTGCTCGGATTCGGAATCGTCGGCATCATCTCCTACTTCAGAAGACCTAAAGATACGGAAGCCCCTGTCATGATTCCTTTCGGCGGAATCATTTGTTCCGTATTAGGGCTCATCATGTTGATTACGCCGGCAACTTTCGTAAACGTTTTCATGATCCTGTTGGGAGTTATTCTGTTGATCGGAGCATTAGGACAACTGATAATGGCTTCGAGTTATTACCGGTACGCCCCCGGCGTCTCTCCCCTTATCTTTCTATACCCGCTGGTCATTCTGATATGTAGTATCGTCATCATGGTCAACCCGTTCGCTTCGGCAGCGGGACTGTTGATGTTTTTCGGTATCTCTATCATTTTGTACGGCGTAGTGGATCTCATTGCTTATTTCAGATTGCGTAAATTCATTCGTCAAAACGACAAAACACCCGAAGTCTGACACGCTTTTACCAAACACCTATCCTCAAATTTAAATAAATATGATGAAAATCAAGTATCTCATTTCAGTTCTGCTATTGACCTGCGGAATAGGTCAGACATCAGCGGCTGTTCCGCCGCTAAAAGGGAAACAGGCGAAAAACGTAGGTCTTGCTTCCGAACAAATCAAACGAATGGTCGATGATATAGAAAAAACAGGGAAAATTCTGAGCCCGCGTACCACCGATAAAAACGGCAAGACGGTGTACGTCGTGCTGGAGGAATGGACCAGCGGATTCTTTCCGGGCTCGCTGTGGTATCTATATGAACTGACCGGAGACGAGGCGTGGAAAAATTACGGCATCAAATATACCGAAGGCATGGAACGCATCAAAAAATACACGGGGAACCACGATATCGGCTTCATGATCTATTGCAGTTTCGGCAACGGATACCGGCTGACGAAGAACCCGGCCTACGCTGACGTAATCGTAGAAGCCGCCAAATCGCTTTCCACCCGGTTCCGTCCCGGCGCCGGTATCATCCAATCCTGGAACGCCAACAAATCCAAAGATTGGATTTGTCCGGTCATCATCGACAACATGATGAATCTGGAGCTGCTTTTCGAAGCGAGCAAACTGTCCGGAGACGACTCTTTCCGGAAAATCGCCGTATCGCATGCCGACCAGACCCTGAAAAACCATTACCGGAAAGACAACAGCTGCTTTCATGTAGTAGACTACGATCCTGAAACGGGGGCGATTCGCCACCGGCAAACGGCTCAGGGTTTTTCCGACAGTTCCTCATGGTCACGCGGACAGGCCTGGGGATTGTACGGATACACGATGTGTTTCCGGTACACACAAGATAAAAAATACCTGCAACAAGCCGAAAGGATCGCCGATTTCATATTCAACCATCCCCGGTTGCCCAAAGACCTGATCCCTTACTGGGACTATGACGCCGACAAAATACCCGACGAACCGCGCGACGTTTCGGCCGCCGCCATCACGGCTTCGGCCCTATACGAACTATATACCTACACGCAGAACAAAGCGTATAAAAAGTACGCGGACACCATTCTGAAAAACCTTTCAGGAGAAACCTATACCGCCGCACCGGGAACGAACGGTAATTTCGTACTGATGCACAGCGTAGGCAGCATTCCTCACGGAGCCGAAGTGGACCGCCCGTTGGTATATGCAGATTATTACTATTTGGAAGCCATCAAACGAAAACACGACATCGAATCGGGAAACGGACTTAAACTGACCGATTTCTAACCGTGGGGGAAACAGCATATGGAAAGGCCGATTTATACGTTCTCATAAATCGGCTTTTTTTGCCATTTTTCAATTTTAATCGTATATTTGTAAATTAAGAAAAGGAGTTCGTCCATTCTGAAAAGCAGGGAAACGCCTGCGGCATTCCGTCGAACGAAACGATAAAAAACAATATTATATTAAACAGAATTCGCGACTATGAAATTTGGAATATCCAGCACTCTGTTGCTCAACATGCTGCAAAACGGGGTAAAGCTGATTACGGCGCGTCAGACCATGCCCATTCTCGAATATTTTTTACTGACGATAGAAGGCAACAAACTGACGGTAACGGCCTCTGACCTGGAAACCACGCTGATTACCATCGCCACGGTAGAATCCGACGGGCCGGACGGTTCATTCGCCGTACCTTCGAAATTGATTATCGACACGTTGCGGGAATTTTCGGACCAGCCGATTACTATTTCCGTCAACAGCGATACTTACGAAATCGTCATTACGTGGCAAACGGGCCAAATCTCGATTCCCGGACTGAACGGAGCGGGATATCCCGAAATCACGGAATTCGAACAGGAATCGACGCATTCCGTTACCCTGCCGGCCAGCTGGCTTTTCGGCGTAATTTCCAAAACCATTTTCGCCGCGGCCGATAACAATCTGCGTCCCATCATGAACGGCATTTATTTCGACATTACCCCCCAAGCCATTTCGTTCGTAACGACCGATGCCCAGAAAATGGTCCGTGTTATCATGAACGGCGAAACCGGAACGGAAGAACCTTGTTCGTTCATCCTGCCGAAAAAACCGGCATTGCTGCTGAAACCTGTTCTGCAAAAAGAATCTGAAGACGTAACCATTCGTTTTGATTCGAAAAACATCGTATTCGACATGAGCGAGTGCAAACTGATATGTCGGGCCATAGAAGGGAAATACCCCAATTATCAGGCGGTCATACCGAAAAACAACACCAACAAACTGTTGGTGGAACGGACTTCATTACTGAATTGCGTAAAACGGGTTTCCGTATGTGCCAACCAAGCGAGTAACCTGATTAAATTGAATATTTCAGCAAACAATGTAGAATTGGTAGCGCAGGACATCGACTTTTCGGTAGCCGCGAACGACAACATCCAGTGCAGTTACGAGGGAGAGCCGTTGACCATCGGTTTCAGAGGAACTTCGCTGATTGAAATGCTGTCTAATTTGTCATCCAAAGAAGTATTGATAGAACTGGCCGACCAAACGCGCGCCGCTTTACTTATTCCCTACGAAAGCGACGACGAGCAGGAAAAAGAGATGATTATGCTGCTGGTTCCCATGATAGTATAATACCGTATATCAGGACAAAACCGGAATGCGTACGAAATAAATCCGGCGCGCGCATTCCGGTTTTATTTTCAACGAATTTCGAACCGAATGAAACTGAACAATAGAAACCCTATCGTATTTTTCGATCTGGAAACGACGGGAATAGATATCTGCAAAGACAGAATCGTAGAAATATCAATGATTAAGGTCATGCCGGACGGCAGCGAAATCGTAAAAAACCGCAGGATCAATCCGACCATTCCCATTCCGAAAGAAGCCTCGGAGGTACACCACATTTACGACGAAGACGTGAAAGACTGCCCTACTTTCAAAGAAATAGCCAAATCGTTGGCGGCCTTCATCGAAGGGTGCGATTTCGCGGGTTTCAACTCCAACAAGTTCGACGTACCCCTACTGGCCGAAGAGTTTATCCGGGCCGGTGTGGACATCGACCTGAAAAAACGGAAATTCATAGACGTACAAACCATATTCCACAAGATGGAACAACGGACGCTGGTGGCTGCTTACCAGTTTTATTGCGGCAAATCATTGGACAACGCCCATTCGGCCTTAGCGGACACCCGGGCCACCTATGAAGTGCTGCAAGCGCAGCTGGACCGATACGAAGAATTGAAAAACGATGTGGATTTTCTCTCCGATTACACTTCCCGGAACAACAACGTGGACTTTGCCGGACGCATGGTTTATAATGAACAGGGAGAAGCCTGTTTCAATTTCGGGAAATACAAAGGACGTAAAGTCTCGGAAGTGCTGCTCAGCGATCCGGGCTATTACGGCTGGATGATGAAAGGGGAATTCCCTGAACATACGAAAAAAATGCTGACGAACATTTATTTGCGGATGATGCCTGCGGCAAAAAAATAAGAATCCAAATTATGAAACATTTCTTTCGTCTTTCTTTCTTACTGCTTCTCTTGTGCGGCTTTTACGGCCTGCCTATGGAAAGCAAAGCGGAAACGGCCGCTTCCGAAAATTCGATCGGCCAGCTGTTCAAGAAAAAGAAGAACAAGAAAAAATATTTGACCCATACGGTCAATGTAGGCGAAAGCCTGCTTTCCATTCTGGAACGTTACGGCGTACCTTTGTCCGTTATGTTGGAAAACAACCCTCAGTTGCTTACCCGAGATCTCGTGCGGGGAGAACAGTTGAAAATCGACAAATCAGCGGTCAATACGGCTACTTCGGAACAGATACGGGCCGAAATGGCCCAAGGAATACAACATTTTGCGGAACGGGCCTCTCAGACTGTTGATGAAAGCGACCTGAAAAACAAACAACCGGAAATGCAAATCGCACCTGGACGCCCCGTAACAGAAGTCGCGCTGGCCGACACTACGGAACAATCGGTTTCTCCGGCACCGAAAACACAAGAAAAGGGACAGGAATACATAGAACACACCGTCGTTCCGGGAGAAACACTGTTTTCGCTTTCCAGACAATATAAAGTAACGGTTCCCGATATCCGGTTCGCCAACCCGGAAGCCTTGAAAGACGGGTTGAAAGCAGGAAGCGTCATCCGCATTCCCGTAGCCGTTTCTGAAACAGAATCCGAATTCGTCGAATACGAAGGTTTGGCCGATCAAAACAAATATGATACGGAAGGCGAAGAAATCCGGAAACCGGTTAAAAATTTCGACACTCCGGGAACCGCAATTCAGGTATCCCTGCTGCTTCCCATGACAGACGAGGGGAAACAGGCGGACCAATTTACCGAACTGTATCAAGGGTTGTTACTGGCTCTCGACTCACTGAAACGGGAAGGCATATCCATCCAACTGGAGTTGTTCGATACTCAGCGAAGCCTGGAAAAGGTAAACTCCATCATCGCTTCGGGAGCGCTCGCTTCTTCCGACTTAATTATCGGTCCGGTATATGAAAAAGAATTTTGTGAAGTAGCGGCATACGCCAAATCCCGAGCCATTCCCATCGTATCGCCGCTGGCCGCCGTCGGTTGCGAAAATCCATATATTTTCCAAATGGCGCCCATCGAAGAACACCGGTGGGACAAGGCCAAAACGTTCCTCCAGGACAAAAACGTCGTATTCTACGAAAGCTCGCAAGACGACAAGGAGTTTGTCAATCAGATCAAAGCCATCGTTCCTCCTGGCTATAAAACCCGTCCGTTCGATCCCAAAGAAAAGCCCGAAGAGATCGGAGAAATATTGGAATCGGACAAAGAGACGGTCTTCATCGTAGCCCCGGAAACGGAACAGTTGGCCGATGCCATGCTGTCCAAGCTCTCCGCCATCAAAAAGACTGCGTTCAGTCCCAAACCGATGAGCGTCTTCGGTTCATCCAAATTCGCACGCATGAGCGCGCTCGATCCGGCCTACTTCTTCCTGCTGAACCTCCGTTACATAACTTCATACCATGTGGACCGGACCAACGAAGAGGTGCTGCGGTTCGACAGCAACTACATTAAAACCTTCGGAGCCGTACCCTCGCTGTACTCTTATCGGGGCTACGATATCGCCATGTTCTTTATCGGCTCGCTGAAAGAATTCGGAAGCGATTTCTACACTTACATCGACGATTATTACACCACGATTTTGCAAGTGCGGTATAAATTCCACCGGCCATCTCCGGACGAAGGATTCAAAAACGAAGAGTGGATGATGGTAAACTACACGCCGTCTTACAACATCATCGTACAATGACGGCCTACGGTTTCATGAACGGAAAAAGTCTGCTCCTGTCCTGCCTGTTGGCAGGATGTTTCTGCCAAGGTACGGCGCAACGTTATCCCAGGGAACTGCCTATCGAAAAACTGCCCCGGCAGGCATTGGATACACTGAAAACAAACGATGCCGGCAAATTCATCGTACTGTACAGCAACAACACGTGGGAGTACATTTATAAAACCGCAGAACAGGTATTGAACCACTCGCAATATGCCCAACATTGGGACACGACTCAGATATTCGCCTATAAGGATATAAAATATCAGGATTTGCCGGAACAAGTGGAATTGCCGTTGGTAGATTCGATCAACCGTTTCCACGCTCCCATCGTCGGACGTGTCTATTCCAAATACGGCCCCAGACGGCGAAGCAACCACAACGGTTCCGATATCCCGTTGAAAGTGGGAGAACCGATATACGCGACTTTCGAAGGTAAGGTACGATACGCCCGATACAATACAGGCGGATACGGATATCTGGTCATTCTGCGTCATCCGAACGGACTGGAGACTTGGTACGCCCATCTTTCCCGGCTCAACGTAAAGGTAAACGACTACGTCAGGGAAGGGCATATCATCGGATTCGGAGGCAATACCGGACGCAGCCGGGGACCCCATCTCCACTACGAAATACGTTATAAGGACCAGGCTTTCGACCCGGAATTTCTGATCGATTTCGAAAACGGATTGCTCCGGTATCAGGTCTTTGCCCTGGAACGCTCCTTCCTCAACATCCATTCCCGGGCTTCGGAAGTGCTGGAAGAGGAAGACGAGGAATACATTACCACAGGATTACTATTGGCCAACGCCGACGACTCCACCGCCATCAGGGCGGCGATGGGCGGAACGAAAAGCGGAACGAACCGGGAGGTAACGGTCTCTTCCTCCAACATTGTCTATCATACCGTCAAATCGGGAGACATGTTGGGAAAAATAGCGATTCGTTACGGCGTTTCCATAGACCAGATATGTCGGCTGAACGGCATTACCCGCAACACGATATTGCGCATAGGCCGGAAATTACGTATTAAATAAGCCTGAAAGGAGACTCGCATGCAAGTCATCAAAGCATCGGCCGGTTCGGGAAAAACCTTCCGGCTGGCTTACGAATACATCCGAAATGTCATCGACGACCCGTACAAATACCGGTCGATACTTGCCGTGACTTTTACGAACAAAGCGACGGACGAGATGAAATGGCGCATTCTGAGCGAATTGCATGCATTGTCGCACCAAAGCGGCCACGGCTATATCCCGTTGTTGCAAAAGGAAATGCCGGAATTGTCTCCGCAGGAAATAGCGCAAAGAGCCAACCGGGCGCTGACGTTGATTCTGCACGACTACTCCCGCTTCAGCGTATTGACGATCGACCGTTTTTTTCAAAAAATCATCCGGGCGTTTATTCGGGAATTAGGCATCGAAAGCGACTACAGTATCGATTTCGATTACGCTTATCTGCTCGGCATGGCCATCGACAAACTGATAGACGCCATGCAAACCGACCCGGAATTAGGCCGGACACTGGAGGCATTCATCGAAGATTCGCTGAATCGCAACCTTAGTTACCAAAGGCTAAAACAGGAATTGTCCGGTTTCGCGTTCATCCTCTTTTCGGAAGAGTTCAACGAATTGGAATTGCAGCAACGCAAACAAATCCTCTCCGATTTTTTCAGTCGGACGGAACAGTTGTACGAAGAAGCCGTCGGCCAATACCGGCAACGGGCGGCCGAAGCGGTCGCCTACATAGCCGACGCCGGCCTGTCGGTCGAGCATTTTCACTACGGGAAAAGCGGATTCGTCCGGTTTTTCTACAAAATAGCCGCCGGTACCTTCGAAGACTACGGGAAACGGGTACAGGATGCCCTGCACCCGAAAGCCACATGGGGGAAACGGATTCCGGAAGAAGTCAAAACACATCTGCAACCCATATTGGCCGAATTATGCAATTTCTGGGACGAACAGAAAAGTTTTCTGATTACGGCCCGGGAAGTATTGAAATATTACCGTTCGTTCCTGCTATTGGACGATATCGGCCGTTTTCTGAACGAAATATGCGCCGAACGCAACGTCATGCTGCTTCCGGCCACCACGCAACTGCTGAAAGCCCTGATCGCAGGAAACGACGCTCCTTTCATCTACGAAAAATGCGGGACCCGTTACGATACGTTCATGATCGACGAATTTCAGGACACTTCCCGGGGACAATGGGAGAATTTCGCCCCGTTACTGCGAAACGCCATAGCGACGGCCGAACCGGATGAAAAGGCCGTAACGTTGGTCGGCGACGTCAAACAATCGATCTACCGGTGGCGCGGCGGCGACTGGCGGTTACTGCAAGGAGAAATCTACAACGACCTGCCGGCCGACCGGATTTGTGACTGTACCCTGGACACGAATTGGCGCAGCTCCCGCGATATCGTCGCATTCAACAACGCCTTGATTCGGCAAACGGTAAAGCAGGCCACCGCCCTGTTGAACGCCTTTTTGGAAAAACAGCGCGAGGCGGGACTATTGACAGCGGGACAGGAAAGCGAATTGGTCAACATGCTTCCCCGCGCCTATGAACGGATGGAGCAACATTGCGCGCACGAAGAAACCAGGGGATTCATCTCCGTAGAAACCGTGGACTGTTCCGGCGACGAGCACCTGCAACGGTGTATCGTCCACATCGAAGACCTGCAATCCCGCGGCTACCGCGCACGGGACATCGCCCTGTTGGTCCGGAGCAATGCCGAAGCCGAACGTGCAGCGGCTTATATTTTAGAATACGGCAGCAGACATCCGGACAACGGATACAATTACGACGTGGTTTCGGAAGACGCCCTGCGGATCGGCCGATCGGAAACCGTTCTGTTCATTCTGAGTTGCATGATGCTGGCCTGCGGGCCGCTAAGCGGGAACAACGATTTGACGCGGGCCCGTTACAACCGGTTCCTGCACCGGGCATTGCAGGCTCCGTTGCCGGAAGAGGAGCAACGATTCATCAACGGTCTGCGGGCCGTTCCTCCGGCAGAAGCCTTCGAAACGATCATCCGTTTCTTTCCGGACTGCAATACCCCCGAAGAAGTGGCTTACCTGCAAGCGTTGCACGAGCAGGTCATCGGATTTTCGTCCCGGAATATTTCCGATTTGCCCCTTTTCATCGAATGGTGGCAGCGGGAAGGCATAAAACAGTGCATTACCCTGCCGGAAGGACAGGATGCCCTGCACATACAGACCATACACAAATCGAAAGGACTGGAATACAAAGCCGTCATTCTCCCCTTTCTGAACTGGAGTTTGGAGCCTCAGCGCAATCCGTTCATTTGGGCGGAAACATCGGACCCGTATTTTTCCGCGATCAACGGCATGCCGGTCCGTTATTCGGATGCGTTGAGCGTAAGCCGCCTTTCCTATTCGCATGCCCGGGAAAAAGTCATGAGTTACATCGAAAACGTCAATCTGTTGTACGTAGCGGTTACCCGGGCGGAAAGAGAATTGTACATGCTGTTGCCCGACGGAATCCGGAACGGGCAACCGACTGTGGCCGCCTGCGTATCCGGAGCGTTCGAGTTACAGGAAACGGCCGTTTCGATCGACAACGGTCCGGCATTGCCGGGTATCGAGACCTCCGTAAGCGGAACCGTCACGGACGAAGGGAAACGTTACTGTTTCGGAATGCCTGTGGTCTTGCCTTCCCGGAAGAGCGAAACAGAACGGGAAACCGACGCATCTTCTTTGCATCGCTACCCCTCGGAACCTTTCGACACCCGAATCGCGCTGCGCCTCGAAACGGAACGGTACGAAGACCTGTTCGAAGAAGAACTGTCGCCTCGGAGCTACGGAATACTGGTACATAAACTGTTCGAGCGAATAGAAACGCTGGAAGAGGCGGAACAGGTCATGGAAGAAATGGTATTCAACGGGGAATTGACGGAAACGCTGCAACAATCGCTTTCGGCAAAAATCCGTCAAGTATCGGAAGACGAACGGCTGACGCAGCTTTTCGAACCGGGATGGCAAGTATATAACGAACATAACATCCTGCTGCCGCAGCAAATGAATGAAAAAAAACGGACATTACGCCCCGACCGCGTTGTCGTAAAAGAGACTTCCGCCCGTATTCTCGACTATAAATTCGGACGGGAAAAACGCCGCACGCATGCAAACCAGGTAAGGAGTTACATGCGGCTGTTAAGACAGATGGGCTATCGGGACGTTAAAGGTTATCTTTGGTACATTCAGTCGGGAGAAATTGCGGAAGTGGAATAAATCGTTTATATTTAACGAAAATAAAGGTACTTTATTTGCATACAATACTAAAACGAAAATCGCATGAGCATTATCGGAAACATCATATGGGTCATACTCGGAGGATTTATAATGGCCCTGGAATACATGATTTCGGGCGCACTTCTGTGCCTGACCATCATAGGCATTCCTTTCGGATTGCAAATTTTCAAACTGGGCGTATTCGCCCTGCTCCCTTTCGGACGCACTTCCGTCGTGACCTATCGAGGCAGCGGATGTCTCTACATCCTATTCAACATCATCTGGCTACTGATCGGCGGCATTTGGATTGCCTTGTCGCACCTCGCTTTAGGAGTGTTGTTCTGCATCACGATCATCGGCATACCTTTCGGCATGCAACATTTCAAATTGATGAGCATGGCGCTCACTCCTTTCGGCAGGGACATTATCGTCAATTCATAAACCGAAAAAAACGATTTCGAAACAAACGACCGACTGACAGAAATTCCCCTTTTATCCTGACAAGATAAAAAGAGAATTCTATTTCAGTACCGGAATGGGATTGAATTCTTTCCGATCCTTTCCCGCCTCGGTTTATCGAAATGGTTCACTTTCCCGGATAAACGGCCTTTTTTACCGTATAAAGTCCTCGCGAACCGGCGTAAAATTATCGATCAGACGGGCCGTTTCCGTCAATAACTGGATAGCATGAGGCTTGTCCGCAGGAATGGCCACCATGTCTCCCGCCTTTAAACGACAGGGGGTTTCGCCCTCCATCAAAAAAAGCACTTCTCCCGCCGCCACATAAGTAGTTTGCTCATGCGGGTGTGCATGAAACGGATCGGGCGTCTCCTTAGGCCCTTCCGTCAAGTCCACCACGACCGTCATCAAATGATCGGTATAAATGAAACGGCGTTCTACGCCCGGAGCGACAGGAATAGCCGGCGTCTCCGCATATTTCAATACTTTCATAATCAAAAAATTTATGCATTAAAGGTGTCGAACAAAGAGAAAAAAGCAGGAACGTAGCAGAATTTTTTATTCTCCGAGAATAAAAAGCGTAGGGATTTTATGCAGCGAAGGAGGGGCAGACCGTTTCCATTCGGCTATCGTCCGGGTACGTATATACTGGTCGGGGGCCGTAATCCGCGCAGCGATGCACAAACGGGTACGGTCCTGCAACGTCTTCAGCATTTCGGCTACCAACGCATCGTTACGGTAGGGTGTCTCGATAAACAGTTGCGACTGACGATACCGGAGCGCCCGTTTTTCCAACTCTTTCAATCGCGCTACCCTATCGCCGGGCTTGACGGGGAGATAACCGTTGAAACAAAACGACTGCCCGTTCATGCCGGAAGCCATCAAAGCCAGCAAGATGGAAGAAGGGCCGACCAAAGGAACCACCTCGATTCCCTTTCGATGCGCCAAAGCCACCAAATCCGCTCCGGGATCGGCAACGCCCGGCACCCCCGCCTCGGACATCAACCCTGCATCGCGGCCGTTCAGCAACGGAAGCAACAAAGCGTCCAATGCCTCGGGGGCGGTATGTTCGTTCAACTCGGCGAAAGCAAGCGTATCGATCGCCAGGTTCAACTTCGCGCGGCTGAGAAAACGACGGGCGGTACGGACCTGTTCCACAATAAAGTAATCCAGCCGCCCCAATAATTCCGCATTCTGTGCCGGCATGTAGCTCAACGGGACCTCGTCCTCCACCAACGGAGTGGGAATCAAGTATAATTTCCCCATCGGCATACCGCTACTCCTCCGCTTCCGGCGCAATGACCTCCACTTCGAAAACCAACGGCGTATATGGCTGTACCAACGTCTTCCCGTTAGAATCGCCCGCAGCCCCGTATCCCCAGGAAGAGGAGAAAACCGTCGTGCCTTTTTCCCCAACCCGCATGTGTTTCACGGCTTCGATCAATCCGTCCACGATATCGTCCGCCTCTCCGTTATCGTAAGTAATGGAAAAAGGCGTATAAGACCCCTCGTCTTCGTCATAAATATGCAGTTCCCGGGCTAACGAATCGATATTGGTGTCGAAAATGAAACCGTCCGTAAATTTGGCAACATACCAGATCGTAACGGTCGTATCCAAAGGTATTTCCGCGGCTCCCGGCAGCTCCGTTTCCAATTTAAGGTATAAATTTTCGGCGATAGAGTCCTGAGCCTGCAATCCCAATTCGTCCACGGCATAGGCAATGGTTTTTTCCTCGTCGATTTTGACGGGATCGGCAATCACTTCGCAAAGTTTCATCGACATATATACCGGCCGGTTGCCTTCCAGCTCCTTGTTCCCCTCGAAACCGTCCAACTGGGAAAAATAACCTCCGGAGCCATAGGCGTGCTGCGAAGTCATGAAAATTTCCACCGAATCGCCCTGCTGCATCTGGCGCAACACTTTGGTAGCCCCCGGCGTCAGCGTATATTGAAGCAACTCGTTGTTGTTCGTCAGATAAGGCACGTAATGACAGAAATAAGAGAACGTTCCCAACTCACGCGCGATCTCCGGATAAAAATTTTCATAATAATCCCCCGTAAAACGGCCTCCGTTTTCCGGGAAATATCCATTTAAGGCTTGGCCGGTATAAGTCACGCTTACCCAGTTACGCCACTCCACATCAATGTCCTGAGAATCCTCGGTTTCGTAAATCTTGTAATACAATCCGTCCTCGGCCTTGGGAATATCGGGACGGTTGTTCTGCATCCAGATATCCAACGTTTCGTTTTCGGCCCCGCCCAAATCATCGGAAACCTTTTCCGAACAGCTTCCCAACAACAGGAAAGCAATTCCCGACATCAGAGATACAGCGTATCTATTCGTGTTTTTCATGTATCTTTATATTTTTATCGTTTTTATTTTATTTCATCCAATATCAGCAAAACGGCGATGGAACTGTTTTCCGGAACAATCCCCATGGCACGATCGCCGTAAGCGTAATCGCTGTTCATATAAAGCATGACGGTATCTTTCTCCCGGCATTTATCGAGTCCTATTTCGATTCCTTTCAGCAAAGGCGGTTTTTCCGCTCCGTAACGGATTCCTTTGGGCCGGGTATCGAACGTTTGCGGATCGAACCCGTGCTCCTCCACCAGTTCGGCGATATTCGTATAAAACAGGCTGTCCACCCGGCTGGAAAACATATACTCGGCAAAATAGAAATAAAGGGAGTCTCCCGGCTGCAACAATCGGCCGTTATTGGGTACGGTATTGAGATAAGACTTGAAAATTCCGCCGTAAGAAACATACGTAATATTATTGGAATCCAAATACCGCCGAATCCGTTCGTCCTGATTGTAAACGGAATTTTCGTCGTCGTCCTTTTTGCATCCCGACACCAACATCCCCGCTCCCAGGCAAAGGAAACAAAATATATGGAAAAAGCGATTCATCATTGTCTGTCCACCGTTAAACCTAACTTGTCGAACAACGCATCCGTCTTAGGCTCACGTCCCATAAAACGAACATACAAATCCATGGCAGGCGCCCGATTCCCCTGCGAAAGAATCGTTTCGCGAAAGCGGGAAGCCGTTTCCGTATTGAAGATACCGGTTCGCTTGAATTCGGAAAAAGCGTCCGCCTCAAGAACTTCGGCCCATTTGTATCCGTAATATCCCGCCATATATCCGCCGGCGAAAATATGGGCGAAAGAGACGGAAAAATTGGTTCCGTCCGTTTCCGGCATCAACCGGGTCGGGCGGAGCACAGCCCGTTCGAACGCATCGACATCGAGCTCCGTCATTTTATCCAACGAATGCCAAGCCATATCGGTCATGCCGAAACCGAGCTGGCGCACGCTCTGGTAACCGCTGAGAAAATTCCGCGCCTCGACGATCCGATCCACGAGAGTATCGGGAATTACCTCGCCGGTGCGATAATGTTTGGCCCATAAAGCCAGAAAGTCCTTTTCGAGCGCCCAATTCTCCATACTCTGAGAAGGCAGCTCCACAAAATCGCGGGTCACGTTCGTCCCCGTCAGGGACGGATAGGTCCCTTCCGCAAAAATTCCATGCAGCGCATGTCCGAACTCGTGAAGGAAAGTGGTCACTTCGTAAAAAGTCAATAAGGAAGGTTCCTCGCCCGAAGGTTTGGTAAAATTGCAAACGACGGAAACGAAAGGCCGGTACTCTTTTCCGTCCTGCTTATACTGTTCCCGGTAAGTGGTCATCCAGGCCCCGCCGTTCTTGCTTTCCCTCGGAAAGAAATCGAGATAGAGAACGGCCAAGAACCGACCGTCCCGGTCGTAAACTTCGTATGCCCGCACATCGGGATGATAAACCGGAATGGAGCCGTTTTCGACCAGCCGAAGACCGTACAACTTCTCCGCCAGCAGAAATACCCCTTCCCGAACGTTTTCCAGTTTAAAATATGGTTTAAGCAACTGGTCGTTCAAAGCGTATTTCTCGTCTTTCAGCTTCTCAGAATAATAGCTGAAATCCCACGGCATCAATTCGTATCCGGCGCCGCAACGGTCGGCATACGCCTGCACCTCGGCCACTTCGGCCCGGGCGAACGGCAAAGAACGGGACAGCAGCGTGTCCAAAAACGCCCGGACGGCTTCCGTTGTTCCCGCCATGCGGTTTTCCAACACATAGTCGGAATAGGCGCGATATCCCAACAAACGGGCCTTTTCGATTCTCAGTTCCACCAACCGCTTTACGATAGCCCGGTTATCGGCAGGACCTTCGGCGAAACAACGGCTGTTATAAGCCCGCCAGATACGTTCGCGCAAGGAACGGTCCGCCGAAAATTTCAGGAAAGGCGCATAACTGGGAGCCTGCAAGGTATAAACCCAACCCTCCAGGTTTCTGGCGGCCGCCTCTTCCCGCCCCATATCGACGACGAAACCGGGCAATCCCCGCAATTGGGCCGTATCGGTCAAATGCAGGAAATAGGCATTGGTGGCAGCCAGCAAATTTTGTTCGAACTGCAAAGAAAGGTTGGAAAGCTCCTTATTGATCTGACGAAAACGTTCCTTATCTCCCTCGGACAAAGCAGCTCCGTTGCGAACGAACCCCCGGTAGGTTTCTTCCAACAAACGGGCCTGTTCCTCATTCAACCCCAGTTCCCCGCGTTGCCGGTACAACATATCGATCCGGGCAAAAAGCGCCTCATTGAGCGTTATATCGTCCGAATATTCAGCCAATAACGGAGAAATCTCCATCGCTGCCTGTTGCATTTCGGCATCGGTGCAGGCGCTGTTGAGATTGAAGAAAAGGGAGGATATGCGGCTGACGTCGAGACCGGCGAATTCCAGCGCCTCAACGGTATTTTGAAAAGTCGGGGAAGCCGGATTCGACGCTATTTCGTCGATACGTTCCGACGCCTCGCGAATCGCCTCTTTCAAGGCGGGAATATAATGTTCGGTTCTGATCCGGTCGAAAGCCGGCGTTTGGAACGGCGTATTCGGTTCGGACAACAACGGATTCATTTCCATATCGGTACAAGAAAAAAATAAGATAATTATAAAAAACGGCAATAGCCCATATTTATTATTCCATTTTACCAATCGCTTCATTCCATTCGTAAACAAAGATAGGCATATTCGAGCCGTGAACAAAACGTTTCGCATAAATTCTCGCGGTTATCAATAGTAATTGTACATATTGTCCAGATAACCGCTGCTCTTTTTGTATTTCAAATCCGCCAACATACCGGATTTCGCCCGAATGGTAAAACTCCAGCTCTTACGAAACCCGATAGGAACCCATGAAAAATCCATCTGCCAACAATGCAGATCGCGGGTCAGGGCAATGGAACCGGGCGTCAGTTTCCGTGACTGGAAATCGAACCCGCCGTTGAAATTGATTCCCCATTTCGGAGTCAGGTTGACGCTTCCTTGAAACCCCAGCGTCTGAGTAATATTGGCCGTCAGTCCGGGTTTGGAATAGTTGAAAGTGTAATTGAAGCTCAGATTCCACGGCACCGAAAAATCGTAATAACGAGAAGCCATCAACTCCTGCTGCCGGGCATAATCGATGTCGTTCCTGTCGAAAAACTCCTGTTCCTGAGCATTCGGTTGCGGCGGCAAAGCATCGCTTCCCGTTCCACCCTCCAATCCGAAAACGCTCCGGAAAGAATATCCAAACGAAAATCCGACGGAAGTAAAGCGTCCGAGCTTGCCGTCCTTAATCGCGAACCGATTGATTTTTCGCCCTTCGCCGTCAATAGCGTACGGGTCGAACCGGGCGGACAGGTTGATCCCCATCGACTTGAACAACGTCGTACGGGCGCTGATGGAAAAAGGAGACAATTTGAGGGAATCGGCCAGGAAGTTATATGAAGAGCTGATGGAAAGGCTTTCCAGCAACTTGACGATCTTGTATCCGCTGGAATCGGTCTGAGAACGGGCTTTCATCTCCAGCGTATTCCCCAACGAAAAAGAGAGAGAGGCGCTTTGCCCCCGGCTGGGCACACCGTAAACGCCGTTTTCGTACGGAGAATAGTAACCGATATCGCCGGCGGCATTGGTCTGTATGGCCCGATAAAAACCGAATTTCGGATTTCCGAAATCCGGCGTATAAGAACCGCTGATGGAAGGCGTCATGACATGACGAATGGCCTTGACCGCAGGATTTTTACCTTTAAATTCGAACATCCCGTATATCCGCGTGGAAAGGCTGGCAGAAAGGCTGTAATCGTACACCCGATAAAATCCCCGCGTCGTATCGGTTACCACCTGTTGGTTTTTAACCGGATCCCACACTTTGTTGATACGGTCGAAATACCATCTTTCGGTATATCGGAAAGAGGGGGAAAGATTCAGATACTTGAACAAGGTAAAAGAGGTGGAAACGGGCAATTCGTGCCGCATTCCGTACTTCATGTTCTTGAACATTTCGGAAGTCATGAAATCTTTCTGCTTGGTCGTAACCGAATTGCTGAAGGTATTGGTATAACTGAAAGAGATTTGTTCGTACCACCGTTGCTTCCCAACGGGATTCTTCCGACGGAAAGGATACACGCGGGAAACGTTGAACGTGAAATTGGGCAGCGACAACATAATCGTGGAATCGCGGTTGCTCTGCGAATGCTGGATATTGGTAGAAAAGGAAAACGGCGTTCCCGCCCATGTTTTGGAATAAGCGATACTGGAGTTCGTCTGGGCACTGATATAATCGTTTATGTTGTCGGCGTCATATTTGTTGTAACTGCTGGAAGAGAAATTGACGTTAGCCGACAAGGTAGACCCCGGCCGGAACTTGGGGTCCTGACTATGCGTCCATTGCAACCGGTAATTGCTCATATTCTGGTAATCGGAAGAACCCCTGCTACCAATAATATCCTTCGAATAGTTGAACCGGAAATCGCCGCTGTACTTATACCGGACCTTATAAGAAGACTCCAAAGAGGCTTCCCATGACCCCATCGTGTAAATCCCTGCCCGGGCCGCCAAGTCCATATAGTCATTGAATTTGAAATAATATCCCCCGCCCCGGAGAAAAAAACCCTTGATATTTTCTTCCCCGATCTCCGGCATGATGATTCCCGAATGGCTGCTGCCCATAATCGGAAAAAAGGCGAACGGAATCCCCAAAGGCAAAGGCACATCCTCGAAAACCAAATAAGAAGGCGCAACAATCAATTTTTTATTCTTCCTCCCCTGTACGTATTGCGCCTTGGTCATTGCCAGATAAAAGTGAGGATGTTCGGCGTTGCAGGTCGTGAATTTCCCGCCCCGGATATTGAACACGTCATCGTCCATTTTCTTGATATCGCGTCCGCGCAAAATTCCCTCTCCCTCCGAGAATTTCATACCGTACAATTTGGCCTTTTCGCTTTTCAGATTATAAACGATACTATCCATATCATAGACCGACGACCCTTCCGTAAACCGGGGCTGCATATATTTCCCTACGGAATCGGGAGCACCGAAAGCCCGGATGCGGTCCTCATTCAGTTTCATCTCGATATACTCGGCCTCCAGCCGTTTGTCCTGATATTCGACCTTTCCCTGGGTGTACATGCGAATCTCCCCCGTTTTCACGTCGTAAACCAGCGAATCCCTGTTCGTACTGGAAATAATGTCGTCGATGGGAGACTTTTTCCGCCCTCCGGACAAGGAATCGGAAGAGAGGGAGTCGGCAGACAAGGTATCTGCCGACAGGGAATCCGATGAAAAAAGCCGAATCGGCAGAGAATCGGGTTCAGAACGACCGTTTTCCCCGGTTCGGGCCGCTCGCTGTCGACGCGATGTCGTATCCTTATCGAATGAAACGCAAGATTCGATTTCCGGAAGGGGAACCGGTCCAGTCTGGCCGAACGCCTGGCAGAACATCAACAAGCACAAGCCTCCCAGCAGGTATTTATGAAGTATATCTTGCAATTTCAAACTATTCATTAACTTTGTACGCGGTGCAGTTCTTAAGAATAAGAATCGTTGAACCGACAAAATTAATCAAAAAAGTTAAAGCCAAAAATAGTTTCTTCATGAAGCGAATCGACCCGTTTATTGCGTTGCTGATTCTCATTCTTTTCGTTCCGTACAAAGGATCGGGACAGCCGGTACAGGAATTCCGGCTAAAGAAAGTAGTCATAGACGCAGGACACGGAGGAAATGCACCGGGTGCCGTATGGGGAAAACTGCAGGAAAAAACCATCACACTGTCGGTCGCATTGAAATTAGGCGCCTTGATACGCAAACGCTTTCCCGAAGTAGAGGTCATTTACACCCGTACCACCGACGTAGCGGTAGATCTAAGCAAACGGAGCGACATCGCCAATAAAGCCAAAGCGGATCTGTTCATCTCCATTCACGTCAATTCCGCCGAATCCACCGCGGCTCGGGGAACGGAAACGTGGGTCATGGGGATGGACAAAGCACAGAAAAATCTGGACGTGGCCATCCGAGAAAACAGCGTAATCAGTTACGAAAAAGATTACCGGAGCAAATACGAAGGATTCGACCCGACCTCCGTGGAATCCTACATCATTTTTTCATTGATGCAATACGCCTACCTCGAACAAAGCCTGGCCTGGGCATCGCTGATACAAAAAGAGTTCGCCTCCGACATGCCCACCCCCGACCGCGGAGTAAAGCAAGGGCCGTTGTTAGTGCTGTGGAAAGCTACCATGCCCAGCCTGCTGACCGAAATCGGATTCATTTCCAACGAACAGGACCGGAAATTCCTTTCGACGGAAGAGGGGCAGAACAAAATCGCCCATTCGTTGCTGAACGCCTTCGCCGCCTACAAAAAGCAATGCGAAGCGGGCAACGCGGGTCTCATCGCTCCGACCGCCGGATCCGAACCGACGAAACCAGTCGCACCGTCGGGGACAGGGAAAAAGGAAGAAAAAACAGGAAAATCCTTACCGTCTTCAAATTCGGAGAAACGGAAATTCTCTTCGCTGTCAGGCGCCAACATCGCCGACGAAAAAGAGTTGCCCGCCCGCTCCGATATCATGGTGCAACCACAAAAAAGCGACTTGCCGACAAGCGGACAATATGCTCCCATCATTTTTAGGGTACAAGTCCGAAGTGCCACCCGCAAAGTTTCGATCAATGTTGTCAATTTCGGCCGATACCGGACGCAAGTAATCGAAAAAATCATCGACAACCGTTACAAATATTTCATCGGAGAAGAAAAAACTTATAAAGAAGCATTATCTTTGCAGAAAGAATTGAAACGGGACGGATTCGTCGATTCGTTCATCGTGGCTTTCCGTTCCGGGAAGCCGATAGATATCCGTCAAGCCATCGAATTAAGCGAATAATTACAGTTAAAGATGAAGATCAAAAAAGAGGTAAAAATTGGTATTTTCGGCGTTTGCATCCTGATAGCCACTTATTGGGGAATCAGCTTTTTGAAAGGGGTGGATATTTTGAGTTCGCACGATACGTATGTCATCTATTTCGAAAAGTCGGACAACATCGAAATATCTTCGCCCGTATTGTTGAAAGGTATCAAGGTAGGTAACGTAACCGACGTCGAAATTCCCGATATTCACAAAGACATCAAAGTCACGATCACGGTCCAAAGGAAATACAAATTGCCCGACAACACGGTCGCCGTAATCGCCAACAAATCGATGTTGGGCGGCAAAGCTATCGTTTTGGAAATAGGCGATTCTCCGAGCATGCTGGCCAACGGCAGCGAGATGAAAGGAACAATCGACAACAACATGACGGAACAGATAGACGATGTGAAGAACAAGCTGATGGGAGCGGTGGACCGTCTTTCCGTAACGTTGGACGGAGTGAACAAGCTGCTGAACGACGAAAACATCCAGAATTTGGGCAAGACCATCGAAAACATCAAAAACGTCAGCGGCAATATCAATAATATCGTGGTGGCGCAAAGCGGAAAACTGGACGATATTACAACGAACCTGACCGCCGTAACGAACGATTTCAAGGAAATGTCCCCCCGGTTGAAACAAACCATGGCCAACCTCTCCGTCATATCGGATTCCCTGAGCGTATCGCTCCCCCGGCTGACAACCCAGGCGAACAGGACCATTGCCGAATTGGACATGACCATAGCCGCCATCAACGAAAGGAAAGGGTCGGTAGGAAAATTGTTTTACGATCCCGCCCTATACGATAACCTGACTTCCGCTACAAACAATCTATCCCTGTTGTTGGAAGATTTAAAAGCCCATCCGGGACGCTACGTCAGCTTCTCGCTTTTCGGAAGGAAAAACAAATAAATCGCCGACCGAACAGAGCATAAATAATAGAAAACCATTTTTTCGCGTTAGCCATATAGCGAAAATTCATCGGGTCATAACTCAGAACGGCAAAATCGGCTCATGCCTCGTACCAAACAAATACTGGCGATATTCCTGTGTCTGGCTTACAGCCTGATACAGGCGCACGATTTTACCCATATCCACCATAGGACGACCGGCGCCGTACTGGAAGCCGCTTATTGCGGTTGCCCTTGCCGAATGCCCGTAGGTCCGGAAGGATGCGAACATGCTGCCGATTCCCATGAAAAAGACGGAGAACATGCCGGAAATTGCGAAATAATCGCCACTCCGCCCGTTCTACGATCCGCGACGGATAAAGAGGGCTTGCTGCCCCAGGACCTGTTTTCAGGTTTTGTCTGCGAAATGCCGTCGGACACGGATATCGTGGCGGCTACTTACACAGATATCGTCAAACGAAGGGTCCTTTCGCCCTTGCCTTATCAAAATCCCGCACCGGCGCATAAGCCGTTGCGCGCACCTCCTTTCCCAGCATAAACTGCCCTATTCCGCCGCAGCAGGCGGAAAGGCCATTCTATTTACGCGGAAAGACGACGACAGGGTTCTTTCCGGTTAAGTTTATGCTTTCATTTTCATTTCATGATAAAAAAACAAACGTTATTGGCCGTAACGGCAGCCTTGCTGATCGGGTTGCCGTGGCATGCGGCCGCCCAAACCCTGAAAGGAATCGTTTTCGGAGAGGAAGGAAAAGGGAAAGAACCTTTGATTGCCGCTACCGTAATATGGAACGAAACGGGCGAAGGAACGATCACGAACGACAAAGGAGAGTTTTCCCTGAAGAAAAACGAAAAAACCCGGACGTTGATCGTATCCTATTTAGGATACGCGGACGACACGATAACCGTCGATTCGCAAAATTATCTGGAAATCACGTTGCGGCCGGACGCCCAGCAATTGGAAGACATCGTGGTATCGGCCCGGGGCAGCAACCTGATCTCCGCCGCCAGCATCGAAAAGAAAGAAGTCATCACGTTCGGCGGACTGTGCAAAATGGCTTGCTGCAACTTAGCCGAAAGTTTCGAGAACAGCGCTTCCGTAACGGTAGGATACAGCGACGCCGTATCCGGGGCCCGGCAAATCAAAATGTTGGGGTTAGCCGGGATATATACGCAGATGTTGGACGAGAACCGCCCCACCATGCGGGGCATAACCGCTCCTTACGGGCTGACCTATACTCCGGGCATGTGGCTCAAAAGCATACAGGTATCGAAAGGGGTAACTTCGGTCGTAAACGGATACGAGGCCATTACCGGGCAAATCAACGTGGAACACCGGAAACCGACCGATAAAGAACCGCTGTTCGTCAATGCCTTTTTGGGAGACGACCTGCGGACAGAACTGAACGTGACTTCGGCCCTGCAAATCAACGACAAGCTGAGCACCGTGATTCTGGCGCACGGAGCCTACGATCCGCTGAAAACGGACCACAATCACGACGGTTTTCTGGACATGCCGGTACGGAAACACGCCAATATAGGCAATCGGTGGCTGTACGCCGCCGATAACAGCATACAGTTACGGGCCGGCGTACGCGCGCTTTACGAAAAGCGGGAAGGCGGACAGAAAGATTTTACCAGGGCCGACCGCGGAACCCTTAACCGGTACGGCTCCGTCATCGAAAATAAAAATTTCAACGTGTACGCCAAATTAGGCATTCCGCTGAAAGAGGAAGAAGCCGACGCCGCGCCGAACCGAAGTGTGACCTCGAACATCGCATTGGTAACGGATTACGTCTATCAGGAACAAAATTCGTTTTTCGGACTGAAGGATTACGACGGTTCGCAAAACTCGTTTTTCGCCAACCTGATGTATCAACTGAACGTCAAGACCGACCATAAACTGATTGCCGGCGCTTCGACGACCATCGACCTGTACCGGGAATCCATGATAGACGGCTATACGGCAGGAAAAGATCCGGAAGGGAAATACATCGTCTGCCGTACCCCGTACAATTTCGACCGGAACGAATACACGGCCGGCATCTTTTCGGAATACACCTACATGATCCAGGATAAATTCGATCTGGTAGCCGGCCTTCGGTTGGACCACAACAGCTACTACGGCTGGATGCTGACACCGCGGGCCCACGTCAAATGGACGATAACCGACGGTCTTACGCTGCGGGGAGCCGCCGGAGTAGGTTACCGTTCCTCGAACCTGATTACCGACAATACCGCGACCTTGGCCACGGGCCGCCGGTTGGAAATCGCCCCCGGATTGGACCGCATGGAAAAAGGATTGACCTTCGGCGGAAGCCTGACCAAAACGTTCCGGCTTTTCAACCACGACGCCTCCGTCAGTTTCGATTATTTCCGGTCTCAATTCCTGAATCAGGTCATCGTGGACCAGGAACAGTATTCGGACGTTATTTCCGTTTACAATCTGGACGGGAAATCGTTTACCGACACCTATCAGGCCGACTTCAGTTTCGAACCGACGGACCGGTTCATGTTCTATCTGACCTACCGTTACAACAACACCCGGATAGACCTGAATCGGTTCGGACGGGTACAAACGCCGTTGGTCGATAAATTCAAAGGACTGATCAACATTCAGTACGCCACGCGGTTCAACAAATGGATTTTCGACTTCACGGCCCAGCTGAACGGACAGAGCCGCCTGCCGGTACAGAACGGCCTCATGGAAAATGCGGAATATTCTCCCGTCTATCCGATGTTTTTCGCCCAGGTAACCCGGAAACTGGGGAAAACGGAAGTCTATTTAGGTTGCGAAAATATCGCCGGGTACAAACAGAAAAATCCGATATTGTCTGCCGGAGATCCGTTTTCCAACCAATTCAACTCCACCGTCGTATGGGGTCCCATCATGGGACGCAAAATCTATGCGGGCATGCGTTTTACCTTATAAACAAAATCACGATATAAAAACCTCAAAAAACAAACCGTCATGAAAAAAACAATCAAAACCGTGCTGGTACTCGCAGCATGCGTCGTATTGGCCGGAACGGCCGAAGCGAAAAAGAAAACCGACAAAAAGACCGAAAACGTAGTGTATCTAGTCAATATACACTGCAACGACTGCAAAGAAAAAATCGAAAACAAAATTCCTTTCGAAAAGGGAGTCAAGGACCTGGAAGTGGATATGGAAAAAAATCAGGTAACGATTACCTTCGATCCCCAGAAAACGGACAAAGAAAAGGTAAAAAAAGCGTTGCAAAACCTGGAATTCCAAGTCAAGGAAGTTCCGGCCAAACAATAATTCCCTTCACAGACGAGAATATCCGCCCCCCCTCTTCTGCCGCGTTTCTGTTCTTCAAAGATTCAGCCGTTTACCCGAGCCACCTCTTTCGTCTTTGAGAAACGCCGTGGGGTCTTTTTGAACGATCGTCCGAAAAAGAGACGAGGTTATCCATTGTATTTTCAGATAACCTCGTTTCTTTGATTCCTCATCTTCCGCAGTTAAACGATCAGATAAATTCTATTTTCAACGGTTGCCGGTCCACCAACCGATAGTACTCGAACTGCGGGTAACCGACCATAACAGCGGCGCCGAGCGTCCTATTGTCCGAAAGTCCCAGAAAAGCGGACCATTCTTCGGGACAGGCTTTGGCGTAAATTTCGAAAAAACCGGCCCAACAAGTTCCCAAGCCCAAAGCTGCGGCTTGCGTCCGGGCATACACCATCCCCAGACGGGCGTTATCCGTTCCGTAAGGATGGGTCCGATCCGCCACAGCCAATAAAAGATGGGGCGCGCCGCGAAAAATCATGTCCTTCCCGGTTTCGCGCTGCACGCGCACCACCCCTTTATACACTTTGGCCCATTCGGCCCCGCCGTCGATCATTTCCGCCATCCAGTCCACAACCTTTTCCGACAATACGCGGACTTTCGCCGAATCCATCAAAGCGATAAAAGAAACCCCTTGCGTATTGCGGCCGGTAGGCACGAAACGGGCCGTATCGGCAATCCGCCGGATCAGATCGGGATCCACCGGCTTTTCCCGGTAATTCCGGACACTGCGGACGCTGCGCAGAATATGTTCCGTCATTTCGGGACCGGCCACCGGGAAAGCAGACAGTTCCGTCTGTCCGGCAAGAGGGGCCAAGCGGTGGTCGAACGCACCTGTCGGGCAAACGGAAACGCACTGTCCGCACACGATACACCCCTTCTCCCGTTTTTCCCGGACAAACGGCCCGGAAGCATCCATTTCGATAATCATGGAAGGGCATACTGCGGCGCAACGGCCGCAACGAATACATTTTTCAGATACGGTTATCATCATCCTGTTTTCTCGTTTCCGTTCCGAAACGGCGATTCTTATTCAAAAAGAAGCGGAAAGTTGTCCAAAAAGTCTTGCAAATAAAGACTTTTTGGACAACCTGCCGGTAAAATATGAAAGGAAGGCTATTCAGACACCCTCCGCCGCAAATGCCTGTTCTTTTTTATTTTTCCCGGCGGCTCTCGATCCACCGGCGGGCATTGACGAACATTTCGATCCACGGGGTCACTTCATCGTCCCGCCGCTGTTGCGGATAATAAGCCCAGTTCCACGGACGTATGCAACGTTCGGGATGAGGCATGATGGCCAGATGGCGGCCGTCGGCCGAACAGATGGCGGCCGCAGCGTAATCGCTGCCGTTGGGATTGGCCGGATATTCCGCATAAGCGTATTTCGCCGCGATATGATATTGTTCTTCCGCTTTAGGCAAAATGAATTTGCCTTCGCCGTGAGCCACCCACACGCCCAACGACGCGCCTTGCAAAGAGCCGAGCATGACGGAAGGCGACGGAAGAATATTCAAACCGACGAACGCAGACTCGAATTTATGCGAATCGTTATGGTCCATTCGGGGTTTGACATCGTGATCGGGCGTCAGCAGCCCCAGTTCCACCATCAACTGGCAACCGTTGCAAACGCCGAGGGAAAGCGTATCCTCCCGCGCGAAGAAACGGTCGAGCGCCTCTTTCGCCTTGGGATTGTAAAGGAAGGCTCCCGCCCACCCCTTGGCGGAATTGAGCACGTCGGAATTGGAGAATCCGCCGACAAAGACGATCAGATTTACATCTTCCAGCATCTCCCGGCCCGCGATCAGGTCGGTCATGTGTACGTCTTTCACGTCCATACCTGCCAGATGCATGCTCCACGCCATTTCCCGGTCGCCGTTGGAACCCTTTTCCCGGATAATGGCCGCCCGAATGCCGGTACGGGTCTTGCGGGCGGGATCGATGCCGTAAGCCGACAATTTTCCGGTAAAACCGGCCGGGAATTTATAGTGCAGTTCTTGCGTTTTGTAATTATCCCGGCGTTTTTCCGCACAAGCGGTTCCGCTCTGTTTGCGGTCGAGCAGATAGGAGCTGCGGAACCACGTATCGCGCAAACGGTCGATATCGAGCGTCATCGACTTATCGCCAAGCGAAACGGTAAACTCACGACGGTCGTTTACCTGAGCGATAACTTGCGCCGAAACGCCCTGTTCCGCCAACTCGCGGCAAATTTCCGTCCCGTTTTCCACCTGCAACAGCAAAGCCGGCTTTTCGCTGAAAAATACCTTGACGAGATCGGTTTCGCCCAAACGGTCCAGATTGGCCTTCAGGCCGGCATGATTGTTTCCGAACGTCATTTCGAGCATAGCGACCAGCAAACCGCCTGCGGAGACATCGTGTCCCGCCATGACTTTCTTCGCTTCGACCAAAGCCTGCACCGCATTGAAAGCCCTGGCGAAATATTCGGGCGACTGCACGCCGGGAACATCCATGCCGATACGGTTCACGATCTGGGCGAAACTGCTGCCGCCCAACTTGAAACCGTCCATAGAGAAATCGACGTACACCAGATCGCTCCGGCCGTCGCGCAGCGTGGCCTTCGCTACTTTCTTCACATCGGTCACTTCGCCGGCGGAAGTGATGATGACCGTGCCCGGAGCATACACCTGATCGCCGTTTCCGTATTTCTGCGTCATAGAAAGAGAGTCTTTCCCGGTCGGAATATTGATGCCCAAAGCCAAAGAAAAGTCGCTGGCAGCCTGCACCGCTTCGTACAACCGAGCATCTTCGCCGGGATTCTTGCAGGGCCACATCCAGTTCGCGCTCAGGGAAACCCCGTTCAGACCGCCTTCCAGCGGAGCCAGAACGATATTGGTCAGCGATTCGGCGATCGCCAGAACGGAACCTTTCGCCGGATCGGCCATCGCCGCGGCCGGAGCATGTCCCAAAGCCGTAGCCACGCCCCGTTCGCCCCGGTAATCGAGGGCGATGACCCCGCAATCGTTCAGAGGCAACTGGACGGAGCCGTCGCACTGCTGCACGGCGATCCGTCCGGTCACGGAACGGTCCACCTTATTGGTCAGCCAATCCTTGCAGGCCACTCCCTCCAATTGCAGCACGTTTTCGATATATTTTCCGATCTGTTTTTCATCGTAAGCCACTTCGGCATAACGTTCTTCCTCGGAAGTATCTTCCATAACGGTACGGGGGGCCTTGCCGAACATGTCTTCCAACTGCAGGTCGATCGGTTTTTCTCCCGTCTCGTTGTTCACGAAAGTAAACCGCATGTCGCCGGTCGTTTCCCCGATCACGTACATCGGCGCCCTTTCGCGTTCGGCAATATCCTTCAATGCCGCGATATCTTCCTCTTTCATGACCAGTCCCATGCGTTCCTGCGATTCGTTCCCAACAATTTCCTTGGCGGAAAGGGTGGGATCGCCGATCGGCAGTTTTTCCATGTCGATACGGCCGCCGGTCGCCTCCACCAATTCGGACAGGCAGTTCAAATGGCCGCCCGCCCCGTGGTCGTGGATGGAAATGACCGGATTGCGGTCTTCCTCGGAAATGGCGCGGATAGCGTTATAGGCCCGTTTCTGCATTTCGGGGTTGGAACGCTGGATAGCGTTCAGCTCGATGGCGTTGGCGTATTCCCCCGTCGCTACGGAAGAAACGGCTCCGCCGCCCATGCCGATACGGTAATTGTCGCCGCCCAGCAACACGACCTTGTCGCCGGGAGCCGGGTCTTCCTTCAGGCTGTCGGCTTTCTTGCCGTAACCGACACCACCCGCCAGCATGATGACTTTGTCGAACCCGAATTTTTTCCCGTTTTCGAAATGTTCGAAAGTCTGCAAGCTTCCGCAGATCAACGGTTGTCCGAACTTGTTTCCGAAATCGGAAGCGCCGTTGGAAGCCTTGATCAAAATATCCTCCGGCGTCTGGTAAAGCCACGGACGCGGCTCAGTAGCCGCTTCCCATTCCCGCCCTTCTTCCAAACGGGGGTAGGCGGTCATGTAAACGGCGGTTCCCGCCACGGGGAAAGCCCCTTTTCCTCCAGCGATACGGTCGCGGATCTCCCCGCCCGTGCCGGTAGCGGCACCGTTAAATGGTTCCACCGTCGTCGGGAAGTTATGGGTTTCGGCCTTTACGGAAATGACCGACTCGAAATCCTTCGTTTCGAAAAAGTCGGGTTTATCGTGCGAAGCGGGTGCGAACTGTTCCACTACAGGACCTTGCAGAAAAGCGCAGTTATCTTTATAAGCCGAGACGACCCGGTTAGGATGGGCGGTCGTGGTCCTGCGGATCAGCCCGAACAACGTATCGGGTTTCTCCTTGCCGTCGATGACGAAACGGCCGTTGAAAATTTTGTGACGGCAATGTTCGGAATTGACCTGGGAAAATCCGAACACCTCGGAATCAGTCAGCGACCGGCCGATTTTCCGGCTCAACCCTTCCAGATAAGCGATTTCGTCTTCGCTGAGGGCCAGTCCCTCCTGTTTATTGTAACTGCGTATGTCGTCGATATAAACGACCGGCTCGGGTTTGCGGGTCAGGGTAAACACTTCCTGATCGATACCCCGGTACATGCGACGCAGCATTTTATCGTAAGGCGCGTCTTCCGTCTCCACGGGGACGAACTCCTCGATACGGACGATACCCGAAATTCCCATGTTCTGGGTAATTTCCACCGCATTGGTGCTCCACGGAGTAATCATCTCCCGACGCGGTCCCACAAACAGGCCGTCCACCGACTGCCCGTCCAACAGAACGGCGTTGCCATACAACCACTCCAGTTTTTTTACGTCTTCATCCGACAGGGGGCGTTCTGTCTGGGTAGCATAGACGACATTTGCGTTTTTAAAGAATAGTATCATACTTTATCGATTAATCTTTGTGCGCAAAGATACAATATTTATCGCGATTTATGCTACTTTTGCAGCCAGAAACTTGCCGTCCGGCCGGTCGTCGATTCTGCATATTCCGCCAGGGAAAGCACTTTCCCGAAATTCTTTTCGGAAACGGCCGGACGATACCGGGAAACGGGCGACCGCTATTTCGATTTTTTTCACTACTTTTATAGCCGGAAAACGGAAACAGGCATGGAGACAAAGGAAAAGCCAATAGGCGTTTTTGATTCGGGAATGGGCGGATTGACCGTACTGCGGGAAATTATCCGCCTGCTTCCGCAAGAACATACCCTTTATTATGCCGACGCCGCCCACTGTCCTTACGGCGACAAAAGCCGGGAAGAGGTCATTGCCTACACGGAAGCCGGCATACGTTTTCTGATCGACCGCGGAGCGAAACTGATCGTGGTGGCCTGCAACACGGCATCTTCGAGTGCCATCGACTATTTGCGGGAACGGTACGACACGGACTTCGTGGCCATGGAACCGGCCATAAAACCGGCCGTAAACACTTCGCAGACAGGCGTCGTCGGAGTGCTGGCCACCCGGCGGACCATCGAAGGCGAGCCGTTGAAACGTCTGTGCCGGCAATGGGAAAACCGGGCCAGAATCATCTTCCGCCCCGGATGCGGACTGGTGGAATTGGTGGAAAACAACCGGGAAAACACGCCCGAAGCGCGGCGGCTGTTAGAAAATTACATTGAAGAAATGGCCCGTCAAGGGGCCGACCGGATCGTATTGGGGTGTACCCACTACCCTTTCCTGGCCCCGCAAATGCGGGAAATTATCGGCGAGCGCGACATCCGTCTCATCGATCCCGCTCCGGCCATCGCCCTGCGCGTGCGGCAACTGCTTGCCGCACGGGGATGGCTGAATCTGGGCGGCGCACCGACCCGGCACGAGTTCCGCTCGTCGCTCGACGCGGATTACGACGAAAAACTGCGCCGGAAGCTGGAACAAAATCCGACATAAGCGAGACAGGCAACAAACCGCGACGGAGAGACCGCTCCGTTCATGAAAAACACGACAAATGGCAACGAAAAAACAGATAAAACAGGCTCCCGCCAAAGGGAAAACGGCGACCAAGCCGAAAACAGCCGCAGGAAACGACAAAGGGAAAGCCGGCAACGGCAAACCGACCGAAAAACCGGCAGGAACGCCCGTACGCCCCAAACCGCGGCAGGAATCGGACAGTTCCGTCGTTTACGTGGTCTCTTTCGCCATCTTGTCGCTGGCGGTCATCTCCTTCATCGCCATCATATCCTATTTCGTTTACTGGCAGGAAGACCAGAGCATCAGCGAATGGGGGACCTTGTTCGTGAAAAACCCGACGGAGGCCAACAATTTCATGGGACGCATCGGAGCCGTTATCAGCAACGTGTTCGTAGGCAAATGGTTCGGAATATTCGGCATATCGATTCCCGTTCTGTTGGCGATCGCCTCGTTCCTGTTGGTCAATATCCGGACCCGTATTTTCCGGAAGAGCTTCATTTCCATCGTTTTGCTGACCCTCATCGGTTCCGTGACGGCGACTTACCTGACGCCCGACCTGTCGGGGACGTTTGGAAGCAGCCTCGGCGGAGGATTCGGCCTCTACGCATGCGACTGGATGACCCTGTTGTTCGGCGACGGAGGAACGGGCGTGGTACTGTTCGCCCTGCTCGGCATGTGGCTGCTCTATACTTACAAAAATACGGCCCGGTACGTCCGGGCATTCTTCCGAATCCTGCGGAATTTATTGCAACTGCTGACGGCCCCGTTATTGAAGGAACGGCCCCGTCCGGCCGCAGTCCGACATCCCGCCCCGGTCAATGTATCCGCGGCGAATCATGCAGCCGCCTTCCCGTTGCCGGACGAAACGGGAGAAACGGCCCCAAGGGATGCGGAAAAATCGCAAACGGAGGCAACCGGATACGAAACGTTTTCTTCGCCGGCCGAAGCGCAGGAAACGCAGTACGAAGGAACGACGACGGAATACGGCGAAAAAGACGAAGGGGACGACCGGGAAATATTGCGTCCCAACGAGGGAATGCAATTGTCGTCCCGGACACCGAACCGCGGCATTCCGACCGACTTTTCGGATTACAGCAACGCCATCGATCCGGATAACGTAGTCTTGTTCACGGCGCCTACTTTCGACAACCCGTCCTCTTATTCTCCCGCTTTCGATGACAACGATCCGGACTTGCAGTTCGGCATTCGAGAAATCGAAGGGGGAGAACCCGAAACGCCGGCAAAGGAAACGCCTGCGGCCCGGGAAGAGGAGTTCGAGATAACCCAGCCCCGTCAGGAAGAGCCCGACGCAACGGCCCGGCCCGAAGAGAAAGAGCCCGACTTCGAAATCAACGTTCCGGAAGAAAACGTCCTGCAGCCGGAAGAAAAGACCGGAGCTTTCGAAGTGTCGGTTACGGACAACACGGAAGTCCGGACGGACGATCCGGCCGCAGAATCGCAGGTCGTCGTCACGACCAACGATTCCGAAGAGATGGCGGACATCGACGATTCGGTCTTCGACCCCACCCGCGAACTGTCCCGTTACAAATTGCCCTCCATCGACCTGTTGGAGAACCATACCACGAAAGTCACGGTTACCAAGGAAGAGCTGGTGGAAAACAAGAACAAGATACTGGAAACGCTGCATAACTTCAACATCCAGATCGACAGCATCAAAGCCACGGTAGGGCCTACCGTAACGCTGTACGAAATCGTCCCCGCCCCCGGCGTGCGCATCTCCAAAATCAAAAATCTGGAAGACGACATCGCCCTGAGCCTTTCGGCATTGGGCATCCGCATCATCGCCCCGATTCCGGGGAAAGGGACCATCGGTATCGAAGTGCCGAACAAGGACAAGGAGACCGTTTCCATGTATTCGGTCATCAAATCCGCCAAATTCCAGGAGTCGAAATTCGACCTGCCTGTCGTATTGGGCAGGACGATACAAAACGAAGACTATGTGATAGACCTTGCGAAAATGCCCCATCTGCTGGTAGCGGGGGCTACGGGGCAGGGGAAATCGGTAGGTCTGAACGCCATCATCACGTCGTTGCTTTACAAAAAGCACCCGGCCGAACTGAAACTGGTGCTGGTAGATCCCAAAAAAGTGGAACTAACCCTTTATTCCCATCTGGAAAAACATTTTTTGGCCAAGTTGCCGGACGAAGACGAAGCGATCATTACCGATACGCAAAAGGTCATCTACACGCTAAATTCCCTATGCAGCGAAATGGACAGCCGCTACGACCTGCTGAAAAAAGCCAAAGTGAGGAACATCAAGGAGTATAACGAGAAATTTACCTCCCGTCGCCTGAATCCCCGCAAAGGACACCGTTTCCTGCCCTATATCGTCGTCATCATCGACGAATTCGCCGACCTGATCATGACCGCGGGCCGCGAGATAGAAACCCCTATCGCCCGCATCGCCCAACTGGCGCGGGCCGTAGGCATCCATCTGGTCATCGCCACGCAGCGCCCCACGACCAATATCATTACGGGGCTGATAAAAGCCAATTTCCCGGCCCGCATCGCGTTCCGGGTCATGTCTATGATCGACTCGCGCACCATCCTCGACCAGCCGGGAGCCAACCAGCTGATCGGGCGGGGCGACATGCTGGTATCCACAGGAAACGACATTACGCGGGTGCAGTGCGCCTTCATCGACACGCCGGAAGTGGAAAAGATCACGGAATTCATCGGAAGCCAGACCGGATATCCGTCCGCTTACGATTTGCCGGAATATACGCCGGAAACTCACGAAAAAGAGATGGAGGTTTCCGGCCGCGACATGACCAGCCGGGACGGGCTGTTCGACGAAGTAGCGCGGTACGTTGTTACCAACCAGCAAGGCTCGGCCTCGACGATACAGCGGAATTTCAACATCGGATTCAACCGGGCCGGAAGAATCATGGACCAGTTGGAACGGGCCGGAATCGTGGGGAAACAGGAAGGAAGCAAACCCCGAAAAGTACTAATCGGGGACCTTTCTTCGTTAGAATTAATATTGATCGATCTCGACCGAATGCAACAACGTTAATCATGCCATACAAAATGCGAACGAACAGGTATCTTTTCATCTTAGGAGTCTCGCTCCTGCTCTCCTTCGGCGTTTTCTGCCGGACATACGCCCAAAACGACGAAGCCCTGAAAGAAGCGGTGCGGAAAATAAGCGACATTTTCCGCCGAAGCGAAAACTACACCGTTCATTTTACCGTCAGCGTGGAAAACGAACTGCCTCCCACGCGGGGAACGATTACCGTAAACGGCGTGAAATACAACGTGATTTTGCCTGAAAACCACATCATCTTCGACGGGCAGGACCTGTACAATTACAGCAAGGCCGACAAAGAAGTCATCATCGAAAAAGGACGTACGGACGATACGCCTACCGAATCCCTGTCCGACATTTTTTCCCTGAACGTAGATGCTTACACCATAAGGAAAGCGGACATGAACGCGACCGGTCCTACCGGAGCCAACATGACCGCCATAGAACTGGTTCCGTCCGACCAGAGCGAAATCACGAAACTGCATATCTTCATTCAGAAAGACAACCCCGTTCCGGCTGCCATCCATATTTTCCCCAACGGAGGAAAAGAGATAGACATCGACATCAACAAAGTACTGTTGGACCTTCAGCCCGAACCGGAACGGTTCGTATTCAGCCGGGAAAAATTCAAAAATGCCGAAATTATCGATTTCCGGTAAATAACCTTTATTTATATAGCGACGAAGAGGCCGACCCAAAAGAGAATTTTTGAGGTCGGCTTCTTTGCATAATGCAGAATGATATTCGGCTGCAATTTTTGAAGTTGCAGCCGATTTCTTTTTTTCGTGTCCGGAGTGTTGATGATGATGATATATCGGTCATTTTGCCTTATATGGCTGCCCAAGCCACCAGTGCAGTTGCAAAGGCCGGACTCTGAGCCGCAGTCCTGCCGGATAGCAATGCCGAGTATTTCCTGAGGTTGTGTGCGAGTGCGACGAGACCGAACTCGACCTTCACTTTCCTGTTCGACTTGAGATGGAACCGCTTGAAGCCGTGGTTGGACTTGATGTCCCCGAACACGGCCTCCGGTTCAACAGGGCGGGCACTCCTGTGCG
>CASDZK010000004.1 GCA_949286165.1 uncultured Alistipes sp. | reverse complement strand
TGACTGACAAAACCCACTTGCGTGACCTGTTCGACAAGACTAATTTCAATGATGTCAAAGATCTAAATGATCCCCTGATTCCGGGGCTTTTTGATTAATTGTTTAACTCGTCCCATTTTAACGGGACACTAATGATGTTTCTTAATGAAACGGAAATGATTTTCAGCCGGTTTCGTAAAATCTTATTTTTATTTGTTACCGTTTTTTCAGGGATGACCGTGAGATGAAAAACAGTTAATTCTGAAGTAAGAAAAATTTTTTACACAAACAAATGTTTGAAATTTAACAAAAAAATATTATTCGTAACATTTTTCGTAAAAATTTAGGAAACAAGGAGAAAAACGTATCTTGCCGATGCAAATTCGATAAACACAAAATGATATCATACTTGAAAATGGAAAAACATGTAAAGAATTATGTCGATGATTTCATGAACAGAATCATCGCGAAAAATCCGAACGAACCGGAGTTTCATCAGGCTGTTCGTGAGGTGGTAGAAAGTCTGGCTCCGTATATTCTTGAAAATCCGGTATTGCAGAAGATGAAAGTATTGGAGAGAATTGCAGAACCCGAACGGGTTATCATGTTCCGCGTTCCTTGGATAAACGATAAAGGAGAAGTGGAAATCAACCGGGGCTATCGGGTACAGATGAACAGCGCTATCGGTCCGTACAAAGGCGGAATTCGTTTTCATTCTTCCGTGAACCTCAGTATTCTGAAATTCCTTGCATTTGAACAGACGTTTAAAAATAGTTTGACCACTTTGCCTATGGGCGGAGGCAAAGGGGGGTCTGATTTCAATCCGAAAGGGAAATCGGATAACGAAGTCATGAATTTCTGTCAGTCCTTTATTACGGAATTGTCGCGCCATATCGGCAGTAATATCGATGTGCCGGCCGGAGATATCGGTGTGGGCGGCCGTGAAATCGGCTTTATGTTTGGCCAGTACAAACGGTTGCGCAACGAATTTACCGGTACTTTTACTGGTAAGGGAATCGATTGGGGCGGCAGCTTGTTGCGTCCTGAAGCGACCGGATACGGTACCAGCTATTTCGTTCAGGAAATGTTGGCTACGCGCAACGATACGGTAGAAGGCAAGACGGTTACCATTTCCGGTTCGGGCAACGTGGCGCAGTATGCGGCTCAGAAAATGACCCGTTTGGGAGCCAAAGTGGTAACCTTGTCCGATTCCAACGGATATATCTACGATCCGGACGGTTTGGATGAAGAAAAAATCGAATATGTGATGGAACTGAAAAACGTGTTCCGGGGTCGTATCAAAGAGTATGCGGACCGCTATCCTTCCGCTACGTATTACGAAGGGCAGCGTCCGTGGCATGTGAAATGCGATATTGCCATGCCGTGCGCTACTCAGAACGAATTGGACGGCGATGATGCTAAGGCTTTGGTGGCGAACGGTTGTATTTGCGTGGCGGAAGGAGCGAACATGCCTTCCACGCCTGAAGCGATCGAAGTGTTCCTTTCCCATAAACTGTTGTATGCGCCCGGCAAGGCGTCGAATGCGGGCGGGGTGGCTACTTCCGGTCTGGAAATGAGCCAGAACTCCATGCGTATCGCTTGGTCGAGCGAAGAGGTCGATGCTAAGTTGCACGCCATCATGAAGAATATTCATGCGGCTTGCTGCGAATACGGAACCGAAGAGGACGGTTATGTCAATTACGTGAAAGGAGCCAATATCGCTGGATTTATCAAAGTGGCGAATGCCATGTTGGCGCAAGGAATCGTATAGCTTCGATCAATAATTTGGATAAAGTGTATAAACAGAAGGCGGGGGCATAGGCTTCCCCGCCTTCTGTTTCGTAACGGAGGGTTGAGGCTCTTTTTAATAGGCTCTGTCGTTCCGGTTTTCGTAAAAATTGACGAAGGCCCGGTTGGCGACCCGGTTTCCGCCGGGAGTCGGATAAACGCCCGTAAAGTACCAGTCCCCGTTGTGGAGAGGAATGGCGTTCCGTAACCCGTTTACGCTTTGAAATACGATCGCTGTTTCGGCTCGTATGTCCGGAGCCGTGACGAGCCGGGCGATGCGGGCCGATATTGCTTCGTCGGAAAACGGAGCGTAAATTTCCCGAACGAAATTATGTTTTTCTCCGTTGCCGGAATCCAATGCGTTTTTGGCTTTTCGATACACTTCGTCGATTACGGCTTCCCGGCCAGTTTCCTTCAACAGGGCGAGAGCGGCTTTGAAGGCGACGAAATCTCCCAACCGGGACATGTCGATGCCGTAACAGTCCGGGTAGCGTATTTGGGGGGCGGAAGAACAGACCACGATTTTTTTAGGTCCTAACCGGTCCAGTATCCGTATGATGCTTTTACGCAAGGTAGTGCCCCGGACAATCGAATCGTCGATGACCACCAGGTTGTCGATTCCCGGCCGTACGGTCCCGTAGGTAATGTCGTACACGTGGGCGACCATGTCGTCCCGGTCGGCGTCCTGGGTAATGAAGGTACGCATTTTTACATCTTTGACGGCGATTTTTTCGATACGCGGTTTTTGCCGGAAAATACGGTTTAGTTCGTCGGGCGTCAGCGTTCCCTGCCGTTGCAGTATCTGTTGCATGCGCATTTCGTCGCAATGTTCTCCCAGGGCTTCCATCATGCCGAAAAACGCGCATTCCGCCGTGTTGGGAATGTAGGAAAATACGGTATGGTCCATGTCGTTGCCGATGCTTTTGAGCACTGACGGCAATAAGTTTTTCCCCAGTTGTTTCCGTTCACGGTAGATGTCCTGGTCGCTGCCTCTGGAAAAATAGATTCGTTCGAAAGAACAGGGACGTATCGTTCCGGCCTCCCGAAACGGTTCCACTGTCGTACGGCCGTGGTGCTTGACGATCAGCGCATGGGCGGGCGGCAGTTCCCGGATTTGTCCGTAAGGCAGGTTAAAGGTCGTTTGTATCACGGACCGTTCGGAAGCTGCGACTACGATTTCGTCGTCGGCATAATAGAAAGCCGGCCGTATGCCGTTGGGATCCCGCATGACGAAAGCGTCTCCGTGTCCCAACATCCCGGCCATGACGTATCCGCCGTCCCAACGGTTGGCGGCCCGGGAAAGAATCTGCCGGAGGTCTAAAGAGTCGGCCAACAGAGCGGTAATTTCCCGTTTGCCGTACCCTTGTGCCTTGAAATGCCGGTATCGCGTTTCGTTTTCCTCGTCGAGAAAATGACCGATGCGTTCCAGGATGGTAACGGTATCGGTCGTAGCGGTAGGGTATTGTCCCAGTGAGATGAGGCGGTCGAACAATTCGTCGATGTTGGTCAGGTTGAAATTTCCCGCCAACACGAGATTGCGGGTCATCCAGTTGTTTTCTCGCATGACGGGATGAACGTTTTCGATGTCGTTTTTCCCGAATGTCCCGTAACGCAGGTGTCCCAGATAGAGTTCTCCGCAGAATTCCACCCGTTTTTTCAAAACGGCCGAATCTTCGAAGTCGATGCCGGGTTCCTGCATCTGTCGCGTGACCCGTTCTTTGATTTGTTTGAAAATGTCAATGATGGGAGTGTCCGAATTGGAGCGGATGCGGTTGATGTATTGAACGCCGTATTCCGGTTGCAGTTTCAGACAGGCCAAACCGGCTCCGTCCTGTCCCCGGTTGTGCTGTTTTTCCATCAGGATATGGATTTTGTTCAGGCCGTAAAACGGTGTGCCGTATTTCCGGGAGTAGTATTCCAGCGGTTTCAGCAGGCGGATCAGGGCAATCCCGCATTCGTGTTTGATAAGTTCGCTCATATATGGCAGTTTGAAAATATCAGATATTCCATTTTACGATCCGTTCGACGGCCTCTTCAGTCAGGTTCCGGTCTCCGAAGGCGGTAAGCCGTAGAAATCCTTCGCCGCTGGGACCGAATCCGACTCCGGGCGTGCAGACGATGCGGCATTCATGCAACAGTCGGTCGAACATGTCCCACGAGCTCATTCCTTGCGGCGTTTTCAGCCAGATGTACGGGGCGTTTACGCCGCCGTAGGTTTCCAACCCGGCTTCTTGCAACCCTTTTCGGATGATTGAGGCATTTTTCAGATAGTACCCGATCGTTTCGAGGGTTTCCGCTTCTCCTGCTTCGGAATAGACGGCTTCGGCCGCCCGTTGTACGATATAGGGGGTTCCGTTGAATTTGGTGCATTGCCGGCGGTTCCATAACGGGTTCAGAGCGATTTCCCGGCCGTCTTCCGTCCATGCCGTTACCGCTTTCGGAATTACCGTGTATCCGCAACGCAAGCCGGTAAATCCCGCGGTTTTCGAAAAGCTCCGGAATTCTATGGCGACCTTCTCGGCACCCGGTATTTCATAGATGGAGTGGGGAACGTCCGGTTCGGTAATATAGGCTTCATAAGCGGAGTCGAACAGAATCAGCGAACGGTTGTTCCGTGCGTAGTCCACCCATCTTTTCAACTCTTCCCGCGTGAGCGTCGTTCCTGTCGGGTTGTTCGGATAACACAGGTAGATCATGTCAGGTCGTGTTTCCGGCAAGGCCGGAACGAAACGGTTGTCCGTCCGGCAGGGTAAATAGACGATGCCGCTCCATCGGCCGTCGCGAAAGGTTCCCGCCCGGCCTGCCATGACATTGGTGTCGATATATACCGGATATACGGGATCCGTGATGGCGACCCGGTTGCTTCGGCCTAAGATGTCCCCGATATTGCCCAGATCGCTTTTGGCTCCGTCGTTGATGAATACTTCGTCCGGTTCCAGACGGATGCCCCGTTTCGCGTAATCGTGGCGGATAATGCTTTCCGCCAGAAAACCGTATCCCTGTTCCGGACCGTATCCTCGGAACGTTTCGGCGGAAGCCATTTCGTCCACGGCTTTGTGCAGGGCGGCAATGACGGCAGGCGTCAGCGGACGCGACACGTCGCCTATTCCCATGCTGATAATGCGGGCGTCCGGATTTTCCGCCCGGAAAGCGGCTACTTTTTTTCCGATATCGGAAAAAAGATAGCTGTTTTGTAATTGCAGGAAGTTATCGTTGATCTGTACCATGTTTGTAATGAATAAACGGATGAAAATGAAAGGTTATTATTGTTTGTCGGGCCATTCGCCGTCGTAAACGAATGCGGCGGCGCCGGTCATATATACCCGGTTGTCGGCCGGGTTCCATTCGATGAACAGTTCGCCTCCCCGCAATGCTACGGTCGTCGATCGGCTGCACCGTCCGTTCAGCACTCCGGCTACGACGGCGGCGCAGGCTCCCGTGCCGCAGGCCCAGGTTTCTCCGGAACCGCGTTCCCATACCCGCATTTTCAATCGCTCGTGCGTCACTGTTTCTATGAATTCGACGTTGGTCCGTCGGGGAAAAGCGGGATGGTTTTCGATTTGTTTTCCCGGGGTCTCGATGTCCATGCCGGCGACGTTCGGAACGAAAAGCACTGCATGCGGGTTTCCCATGGAAACGGCGGTAATCCGTACCTCGGTTCCGTCTATGCTCAACGGCCGGTCGATAATGCGTTCTTCCGGCTTTCCAAGCCGTGTCGGAATTTCCGCGCCGGTCAATCGGGGTTCTCCCATATCTACCGTTACCGTGTTCACTTTCCCGTTTTCGACGTGCAAAGTCAGATATTTGAGTCCCGCCCCTGTTTCCAACGTCAGTTCCGTTTTGTCGGTCAATCCTCGTTCGTAAACGTATTTCCCGATGCATCGGGAGGCGTTGCCGCACATTTCGGCTTCCGAACCGTCGGCATTGAATATTCTCATGCGGAAATCGCCGGAGGAAGACGGACATATCAATACGATGCCGTCGGCGCCTGCGCCGAAATGACGTTTGCTCATGGCTACGGCCAGTTCCGCGGGGTTGTTTATCATTTGTCGGGTGCAGTCGATATAAAGGTAATCGTTTCCAGCTCCCTGCATTTTCGTAAATTTCAACATGTCATTTGTTTTTTGAAGAAACATATCGGTCGATGTGGCGGGCGGCCGCTTGTCCCGAAGCGATGGCGCGGACAACTAAAGAAGCACCGTTTACCGCGTCGCCCGCTCCGAAAACGCCTTCGAGCGAACTGCATGACCGGGCGTCGGTTTGCAGGTTCTTTCTCCGGTCCGTTTCCAGTTTCAGTTCCCGGAACAAATCTTGCGCCGGATGTACGAATCCCATCGACAGCAATACCAGCTCGGCGGCGATGGTCTCTTTTTCTCCGGTACGCCGCATGTTCCATCCGCCGGTGTCGGACCTGGACCATTCCACGCGTTCCACTTCCACGCCTTTTACTTTGCCTCCTTCTCCGATGAACCGGACGGTGTCGAGATTCCAACGCCGTTCGCAGCCTTCTTCGTGCGAGGAGGAAGTTTTTAAAATATTGGGCCAGGCCGGCCACGGAGTTTCCGGGTTATGGCCGACAGGAGGCTGGGGCATGATTTCGATTTGCGTTACGTGTACGGCCCCCTGCCGAATGGAGGTGCCCACGCAGTCGGAACCCGTGTCTCCCCCGCCGATGACCAATACCCGTTTCCCTTTGGCGGATATTTGGGACCGGGAGGGAAAGGCGGCTCCGGCATTGATTCTGTTTTGCTGTTTCAACAGTTCCAGTGCGAAATGGATGCCTTTCAGATCGCGTCCTTCCACCTGAAGATCTCGGGCCGTTCCTGAACCGATGGCTATGCAGACGGCGTCGTATCGGGCGAGCAGGTCGGCGGCTTTCATATCCCGGCCGATGCAGACGGACGTTTTGAAAGTTATGCCTTCGGCTTGCAGCAGGGCTATTCGGCGTTCCACCACTTTTTTGCTGAGTTTGAAGTCCGGAATTCCCAGGCGGAGCAATCCTCCGGGGTATTCGTCTTTTTCATATACTGTCACGTCGTGTCCCTTTCGGTTGAGCCGGTTGGCGCAGGCCAGTCCGGCGGGTCCGGAACCGATGACGGCTATTCGTTTGCCCGTCCGTTTCGACGGCGGACAGGGAACGATGTGTCCTTCGGCGAAAGCGCGTTCCACGATGGCCGCTTCGTTTTCCCGAATGGTAACGGGTTGTTCGTGCAGGTTCAACACGCATGATTTTTCGCATAACGCGGGACAGATGCGTCCGGTAAATTCGGGAAAGTCGTCGGTGGAAGACAGAATTTCATACGCCTCTTTCCATTTGCCTTTATAGGCCAGATCCTGCCATTCGGGCTGCCTGTTCCCCAACGGGCAGGCCCAGTGGCAAAAAGGAACTCCGCAGTCCATGCAGCGCGACGCCTGCAGTTTCCTGTCTTCTATGTTCAAGGTCTGTTCCACTTCCGAATAATCGTATATGCGTTCGTGTACCGGCCGGTAGCCGGCTTCTTTTCTGTTTATGGTTAGAAATGCTTTCGGATTTCCCATGGTTGTACTGGTTAGGGTGCATGTGCGCACCGGTAATACATTTTAGTCGTGTTCCATTTCGGCGATTTTCCGGTCGAGGGCCGCCAGACGTTCCGCGTTGAGCACTTTTTTGTACTCGATGGGCATTACTTTAATGAATTCTCCCACGTGCGAGGCCCATTCGGACAACAGCATGCCGGCTACCGGGCTTTGCGTATGACGGTAGTGGGCTTCGATCAGGCCGAACAGTTCTTTGTTGTCGTAATTGTCTTCGATCAGGGATAATTCTACCATTTCCATATTGCAGAAGAAATCGAAGTCGCCCGTCCTGTTCCATACGTAAGCTATGCCGCCGCTCATGCCGGCTGCGAAATTCCGTCCTGTCGGACCCAATACGACGGTACGTCCTCCCGTCATGTATTCGCAGCAATGGTCGCCGGCTCCTTCCACAACGGCGATGGCTCCGCTGTTGCGCACGCAGAACCGTTCGCCCGCAATGCCGTTGATATATACTTCTCCCGCCGTCGCGCCGTACAGCAACGTATTGCCTACGATTACGTTTTCATGCGGGTCGAATGCGCTGTTCCGGGGCGGCACTACGATAATTTTTCCGCCGGAAAGTCCTTTACCCAAATAGTCGTTGGCGTCTCCTTCCAGCCGGAAAGTCACGCCACCGGCGAGGAAAGCGCCGAAGCTTTGTCCGGCGCAACCGTCGAACGCTACCTGTATCGTGTCTTCCGGCAATCCTTTGCCGCCTTTCCGTTGAGTAATTTCTCCCGAAAGCATCGCTCCGACGGAACGGTCGGTGTTCGCTATGGACATGGCAAGCGTTATCGGCGTTTCGTTATCGATGGCCTGCGCCGTGCGGGCGATCAGTATCCGGTCTTTGATATCCGTGATTTTGTGGTCTTGTTCGCAAATTCTACGAACGGCATTGCTGTTGGCTTCGGCGGGACGATATAAAATGCGGGACAGATCGACTTTCCGGATTCGTTCGTTGTCGGTCGGTTTTCGAACGATCAGATCCGTTCTGCCGACAATATCGTCCATTCTCCGAAATCCTAATTGCGCGAGGTGTTCTCGTACGTCTTCGGCCATAAACCGGAAAAAATTGACCAAGTATTCGTAACGTCCTCGGAAACGTTCCCTTAATTTTTCGTCCTGGGTGGCCACTCCTACCGGACAGGTGTTCAGGTGGCATTTCCGCATCATGACGCATCCCAGGACGATCAGGGCGCTGGTGGCGAATCCGAACTCTTCGGCTCCGAGCAAGGCGCCGATGATGATGTCGTGGCCGGTTTTGAACTGCCCGTCTACTTGAAGCGACACTTTGCCTCGCAGGTTGTTCAGAACCAGGGTTTGTTGCACCTCCGCAAGGCCCAGCTCCGGAGGCAGACCGGCATGTTTGATGGAACTCATGGGACTCGCTCCCGTACCTCCTTCGCTTCCGCTGATCAGGATCATGTCGGCTTTGGCTTTCGCCACTCCGGCAGCAATGGTCCCTATGCCGCTTTCCGAAACCAGCTTTACGCTGATGCGGGCGGCGGGATTGACATTCTTCAGATCGAAAATCAGTTGGGCCAAATCTTCGATGGAGTAAATGTCGTGATGGGGCGGTGGCGATATCAGGGAGATACCCGGAATGGAGTGCCGGGTTTTGGCGACGATTTCCCCGACTTTGTAACCGGGCAGTTGTCCTCCTTCACCGGGTTTCGCTCCTTGGGCGACCTTGATCTGTATTTCGTCCGCATTGACCAGATATTCGGCATTGACTCCGAAACGTCCCGAAGCCACCTGTTTGATGGCGCTTCGCGAACTGGTCCCGTCGGCGTTCGGGCGATACCGGCGGGGGTCTTCCCCACCTTCGCCGGTGTTGCTTTTTCCGCCTAGCAGGTTCATGGCGATCGCCATGGCTTCATGGGCTTCCCGGCTTAACGACCCGAATGACATGGCCCCGGTAACGAACCGTTTTACGATTTGTTCGGCCGGCTCCACTTCCGACAGGGGAATGGGATTTTTTCGGTAAGTCATTAGGTCGCGCAGAAATATCGGTTCCGCTTTTTCATCCACCAGCCGGGTATATTCCTTGAATTTTTTATAGCTGCCTAAGCGGGTGGCCAGTTGCAGCGTGGAGATGGTTTCCGGATTCCAGGCATGTTTTTCCCCCTGTTTCCGGTAAGCGTAGTTGCCTGCGTATTCCGTCAGTCCGGTTTGTTCAGTATCGGTTTTCCATCCTCTTGCGTGGGCTTTCAGTACGTCGGCTGTGATGTCTTCGAGATCGGCGCCTTCGATTTTGGACTGCATGCCGTGAAAATATTTGTCGAGGAACGCGTTGGAAAGTCCGATGGCCTCGAAAATTTTAGCTCCGCGGTAACTGCGGATGGTGGAGATTCCCATTTTAGAAATGATCTTCAGCAAACCTTTGTTGATGGCTTTGATGTATTGTTTTTCCGCCGTTTTGTAATCCAGCTGAACTTCGTTTCCGGAAACCAGCCTGTCGAGTACGCCGAATGCCAGATAGGGGTTTACCGCACTGGCCCCGAAGCCGATCAACAGGGCGATGTGCATGACTTCCCGGGCTTCTCCGGTTTCTACGATCAGGGCGATTTGCGCTCTTTTCCGCTTTCCGTTCAGGTAATGGTGTACGGCGGAAAGAGCCAGCAGGGAGGGAATGGGCGCTTTCCGTTCCGATACGCCTCTGTCGCTGAGGATAATGTAGTTGTACCCTTCGTCCACCGCTTTTTCCGCGTTGCGGCAAAGTACCTCTATGGCATCGGCGACGGTTTGCGCGTTGCCGTCGGCATCGAACAACATCGATAGGGTTTGGGTTTTGAATCCCTTGTATCGCAAATTGTTCAAAATATCCAATTCATTGTTGGTCAGCACCGGGCTGGGAAGTTTTACCACTTTGCAATGTTCGGGAGAAGGGTGCAGGATGTTGCCTCCGATGGCTCCGATATAACTGGCGATGGACATGACCAGTTCTTCCCGGATCGGGTCGATCGGCGGATTGGTGACTTGGGCGAACTGTTGCCGGAAAAAGTTGAACAGCCGTTGAGGTTTCGACGACAGCACGGCCAAAGGCGTGTCGTTTCCCATAGAACCGATGGTTTCGGCTCCGGAAAGCATCGGAAGAATGATTTTCTCGATTTCTTCCTTGTCGTATCCGAAGGTGCGCAATTCGGCCTCGTAGTTGTCCACGGTGTGGCTGATGTTTCTTCCGGATTTGATTTCGCTGAGGATGACCCGGTTTTTATCGATCCATTCGCGGTACGGGTATTCGGCGGCCAGTTGTTCCTTCACTTCCGGATCGTAGCGGATGACGCCTTGGAGCGTATCTACCAGTATGATTTTTCCCGGTCTCAGACGACCTTTTTCCCGGATGCGTTCGGGCGCGATGGGGAGCAGGCCCGTTTCGGAACCGATGACCATCATGTCGTCGGTCGTGATCAGGTAGCGGGCGGGACGCAGGCCGTTCCGGTCCAGCATGCCTCCGGCATAGCGTCCGTCGGTAAAGAGAAGGGTGGCCGGACCGTCCCACGGTTCCATAAAAATACTGTGGTATTCGTAGAACGCTTTTAATTCCGGAGAAATGGGATTTTTGTCGTTATAGCTTTCCGGAATCAACATGGCCAAGGCGTGCGGCAGGCTTACGCCGCTCATGACGTAAAATTCCAGCACGTTGTCCAACGTAGCGCTGTCGCTCATGCCCGGCGTAACGATGGGGGAAAGTTGTTCGGTAGGGCACAGATTTTCCGATTCCACCAGGCTTTCCCGCGTTTCCATCCAGCTTCGGTTCCCGCGGATGGTATTGATCTCCCCGTTGTGTCCGATCAGCCGGAACGGTTGAGCGAGGTCCCACGTGGGGAACGTGTTGGTCGAGAAGCGGGAATGCACCAGCGCGATTCCGGACGTGAAATAGGGATTGGTCAGATCGGTAAAGTAGTTGCGAAGCTGCACCGACGACAGCATCCCCTTATAAGTGATCGTCCGGCTGGACAAACCGGTAAAATAGAGCGATTGCAGCTTGCCTGGCAGGATGTCTCCTGCCAGGACTCGCTTTTCGATGCGTTTTCGGATGATATACAGCCGCCTTTCCAACGGCTTGTCCGTTTGCGGACCCGTGACGAACACCTGTTTGATGGCAGGTTCCGTGCGTCTGGCCGCCTCGGCCAGAATGTGGCTGTTTACGGGAACGTCGCGGATATGCATCAAGGTCAGCCCTTCCGCTTCCGTTTCTTCCCGGATCAGCCGGAAAGCGGCTGCCTGCTGCGCGGGATCTTTGGACAGGAAGACGATTCCCGTGCCGTATTCCCCTTTTTCGGGAACAGGGATTCCTTGCAGAAGGATGTATTCGTGAGGAATCTGAACCGTGATTCCGGCTCCGTCTCCGGTCACGTTGTCGGCGCCTTCCGCTCCGCGGTGTTTCATATTCTCGAGAACCTGCAACGCGTTGTCCACGATTTGGTGCGATTTCCCTCCCTTGATGTTGATAATCAGACCTACTCCGCATGCGTCGTGTTCGTATTCCGGCCGGTACAAGCCCTGTTGTCGGGGACGGTCGGTTTGATGTTCAATTCTTTTCATGCCTTTGGTTTTGAAAGAGATTAGCGTACGAATAACATTTCCCTGTATTTGGGCAGGGGCCACATTTCATTGTCCACGATCAGTTCCAGTTTGTCGATGTGGTAACGTATCTGGTCAAAGAACGGAGCCACTTTGTCGTGGTAAGCGATGGCCTTTTCCCGTTCGCATTCGATTTTGTTGGCGATTTTCCGGGCTTCGATCATCTGTTCCACGCCTTTTTGTATGGCTTTGGAATGCATCGATATTTTTTCGATCAGTTCCATGTCCTGAGAAGCCAGCTCCTGGGTCTTTTGCATATCGAACAACTGGTTCATTTTAAATACCTTGTCCAATAAAATGCTTTGGTATCGCGAAGCGGCGGGAAGGATATGGTTGACGGCCAGATCGCCCAGTACGCGCGATTCGATCTGTATTTTTTTCGTGTACATTTCCCATTTGATTTCCGCCCGTGCGCGTAATTCCACTTCGTTCATGACTCCGCAGGCCCGATACATTTCGATATTTTCGGGACGGAGTATCTGATCGAAGATCAAGGGTACGGAAGTTTCGCAGTCCAATCCCCTTTCGGCGGCTTCCGCTTTCCATTCGTCGCTGTATCCGTTGCCGTCGAAATGGATGTTGCGGCATATGCCCAGGTAACTTTTGACCACGGCATAAATGGCTTGCTGTTTCGTTTGTCCCTGTTTGATGCGGGCGTCCACTTCCTTTTTGAATTCCGTTAGTTGGTAAGCCACGGCGGTATTCAACGTGATCATGGCTCCGGCGCAGTTGTCGGAGGAACCTACTGCCCGGAATTCGAACCGATTTCCGGTAAAGGCGAAAGGCGAGGTTCTGTTTCGGTCGGTGTTGTCGATCAGCAGTTCCGGAATATGGTTGATACCTTCCATTTTAAACCCGGATTTGCCTCCCATGACGATAACGTCTTCATCAGTGCTGTTTTCGATTTTATCGAGCACCGCGCTCAATTGCGACCCGAGGAAGATGGAGATGATGGCGGGAGGCGCTTCGTTGGCTCCCAAACGATGAGCGTTGGTCGCGCTTGAAATGCTCGATTTCAGCAATCCGTTCCGCCGGTGTACGGCCATCATGACATTGACGAGGAAGGTAATGAATTGCAGATTTTCCGCAGGGGTCTTGCCGGGTGACAGCAGATTGACGCCCGTGTCGGTTCCTAACGACCAGTTGTTGTGTTTGCCGGAACCGTTGATGCCCTTGAACGGTTTTTCATGCAGCAACGCTCTGAAAAAGTGGCGGCGGGCTACCTTTTTCACGATGGACAACAGCAATTGGTTGTGGTCGTTCGCCAGATTGGTCTCTTCGAATATGGGAGCCAATTCGAACTGGTTGGGAGCCACTTCGTTGTGTCTTGTCTTGACGGGAATGCCCAATTTCCAGCATTCGTACTCCAGGTCTTTCATGAAGGCCATGACGCGGGTGGGAATGGCGCCGAAATAATGGTCTTCCAATTGTTGGTTCTTGGCGCTTTCATGTCCCATCAAAGTCCGTCCGGTCAGCATCAGGTCGGGACGGGCGCCCCACAACCCTTTGTCGATCAGGAAATACTCTTGTTCCCATCCCAGGTAGGAAAATACTTTGTTTACTTTGGAATCGAAATATTTGCAGATTTCCGTAGCGGCTTTGTCGATGGCCTGCAGGGATTTCAGCAGCGGGGCCTTGTAGTCGAGCGATTCGCCGGTATAGGCGATGAAAATGGTGGGAATGCACAAGGTCGTATCCATGATGAAGGCGGGCGAGGTCGGATCCCATGCGCTGTATCCCCGCGCTTCGAATGTGTTCCGGATTCCTCCGCTGGGGAAAGAAGAAGCGTCCGGTTCTTGCTGAATCAACAATTTGCCTGAAAATTCCTCGATCATGCCGCCTTTGCCGTCATGTTCCACAAAGGCGTCGTGTTTTTCCGCCGTTCCTCCGGTCAGCGGTTGGAACCAGTGTGTGTAATGGGTAACTCCCCGGTCCATGGCCCACTCTTTCATTCCGGCGGCAACGCTGTCGGCCGTTTCCTTGTCGAGAGGAATTCCGTTTTTCATGGTGGCGATCAAAGCGTCGTAGCTTTTTTTCGGCAGATATTTCCGCATTTTTTCTTCATTGAAGACGTTTTCGCCGAAATATTCGCTGGTGCGTCCTGCCGGCGGCGTAACCTGAACGGCTTTTCTGGTCATGGCCTCTTCGACCATTTTGAATCTTAAAGTAGACATAGTTATAACGATTAAGTGGTTTTGTTCGATGTTTTTTGTTTTTGGGAGGGCGGGCGGCGGCAAATCCACCCGCCGGTCCCTGTCAACTCAAAAAATATTATTATATATGGTTAATGGTTATAGGCAGTCTCGCCGTGTTCGTAAATGTCCAATCCTTCTTCTTCAACCCGTTTGTCCACCCGGAGTCCGACGGTAACGTCGATGATTTTGAACAATACGAATCCTGTTCCCAAAGCCCAGACGGCTGTTGCGAGTGATCCCAATAGCTGGATGCCCAAAAGTGTCCATCCTCCGCCGTACAACAGCCCGCCTTCCGTAGCGAAGAGTCCCGTCAGTATTGTTCCCAGCGTTCCGCATACGCCGTGTACGGAAATCGCACCGACCGGATCGTCTATTCTTGCTATGTTGTCGAAGAACCAGACCGCATATACCATGACTGTCCCGCAGATGGCTCCGATGCAGAAGGCGCCTCCCGGAGATACGATGTCGCATCCGGCCGTTACGCCGACCAATCCTGCCAAAATGCCGTTCAACGTCAAACTGAGGGTCGGTTTTCCGTAACGTATCCAAGTAGTCAATAAAGCGGCTAATCCTCCGGTAGCTGCAGCGATATTGGTAGTGAGGAACACGCTCGATATGGCGATTGCGTTTTCCGGGCCGGAAGCGGACAACTGGCTGCCCGGATTGAATCCGAACCATCCGAACCATAAGATCAGGACGCCCAGGGTCGCGATCGTCAAGTTATGTCCTGGAATGGCGTAAACTTTCTTTTGCCGGTATTTTCCGATGCGGGGACCGACCAATGCGGCTCCGGCAAGCGCGAGCCATCCGCCTAAAGAATGTACAACGGTGCTACCTGCGAAATCGTGGAACCCGAGTTCGGACAACCATCCCCCTCCCCAGGTCCAGTGTCCTGAAATCGGGTAGATGAGGCCGAAAACGGCGATCGTGTAACACAAGTAGGCATGAAACTTGGTCCGTTCCGCTACGGCTCCGGATACGATGGTAGCAGCCGTTGCACAAAACATGGTTTGAAAAACCAGGAAGGTTTCTTTCGGAATGCCTCCTTCCCAACCGGCATATCCCATGAAATCGGGGATTCCTATGAAGCCTGCCACGCTGGGACCGAACATCAGCCCGAATCCTGTCAGCCAAAAAAGCAGGCTGCCGATTGAAAAGTCCAAAATGTTTTTCATTAATATATTGGCGGTATTTTTCGTTCGGGCGAATCCGGATTCTACCATGGCGAATCCCAGTTGCATGACAAATACCAGCATGGAGGCCAATAAGACCCATACGGTGTCTATGCTGGTAATTAAGTCGGTCAGCGAAACGGCCGGTCCGGCGATGTCCGTGCCCGTTATTTCCTGCCAGGTTGCGGTAAGCAATGTCTCTTTCATTTTTATTTTTCAGTTGGTTGGTTATTTTTCTGTTTCGAAGAGTGTCTGGTCCCCGCGTTCTCCGGTACGTATGCGGTAGGTTTCGTGTACGTCGGAGACGAATATGCGTCCGTCGCCGATTTCTCCGGTTTGGGCGGAGGACAAAATGGCTTGAATGGTTTTTTCCGCGTTCTTCTCCCGGACTACGATGGTCAGCATGAGGCGTTCGATGATGTCGGTTCCGTAAATGATACCGCGGTAAATTCTTTCTTGTCGGCTTTTTCCGATACCGCGCACTTCCGTATAGGAAAACCATTCGATGTCGGCAGCTAATAGGGCCTCTTTTACTTCGTTGAATTTCGTTTTCCTGATGATCGCTTCGATTTTTTTCATGATTTATCGGATTAAATGGGTTGGTTTGTTGTATCGGGGAATACGGAAAAAACATTTCCGGTTTTTCGATAGAATTCGTTTGGGGAGCGGAAAATCCGAACCGATCGGATTTCGGTCGGTCTTGTCGAAGGCTGAAGTGCCGGACTGTCGGTTTATGAACGGGGACGATACGGTGTGTCTCGATAAGGGAAATAAACGAGTGGAATAAATAAGAATGCCTCCTTTGTCGTGGATATTTTGAAACGGTGCCATGATACTCATATTTATTCCTTTTTGATTCGTTGTTTTAAAGTCTTTCGACTCGTCTGTATTCCGATAATCGGTCTTTTCTTCTTAGAAAAGAGTTTTTTTGTATCGATCCTCTCATTTGTCTGTCTTTTTTGCAAATATATGTGTTTTTTATTTATGTAGTATATGTTTTTATGGGGGTATTGTTGTATTAAATGTGTTTTTCTGGAAATATACCCTTTTAAATATAGGGGGTGTGTGCCTTGTTGTTCGTATTTTTTTATTGTAGTTTATTTGAATGATTGAAAAATTATATGATGAAAATGGCTTTTCCCCGAAAAACAGATAGAAAGAACTTTTGTTAAGAATTGTTCGAAAAAAGATATGGTGTTATAAATACAACATATTTTTGTCGTATCGATCTGTTTTTGTCGGGGGGGGTAAGCGGAATTATAGCTGGATTAATTTCGATACCCCTCCCTGTTTGGTAAGGTGTGTGGATTTTTTTTGTTTTTAGAATCGGATTAACCGACATCCTGTTTCGTCCAGAACGGCATATTGACAATCTGTTCCGGATATCCACTGTCCTAATAGAATCAATGTGGAGGTTGGTGTTAGCGGATAGTGCTGAGCGGTATGAAAATGTCCGAAAATGAAATAGTCTATATGGGTATGTTGTAATTCTTCTCGGGCGAATCTGACCGGGATTTCCGCTTCTCCTTTAAATGTGTGGGCTAATTGTTTGGAGACCCTATTGGAGAGGGACCAAGCTTTCCCGAAAGCCATGTTCAGGTCCGGGTGTATCAGGAAAGAATATATTTTATAAACTAAGTGGCTGTTGAATATTGCCTGCATCAGTCGGTAACGGGTATTTACCTGTTCGGTTCTCAATTCATGTCCGTGTCCGATCAGGCAGGAATGCCCGGCTAATTCCATGATCGTAATACCTTTGTGTACCTGCATTCCGATTTCTTGTTCGAAATAGTCGTAACACCATGTATCGTGATTTCCGACAAAAAAATGTATCTCTATGTTTTTGTCGCACATTTGGGCCAGTTTTCCTAAAATGCGGACGAATCCCTTGGGGACTACTTGTTTGTATTCGAACCAGTAATCGAAAATATCGCCTAACAGGTACAAGGCTCCTTTGGGGGAGTCCGGGCTTTCCAATTCCCGTTCCACCATGGATAACCACTCCACGAAACGTTGTTCCCGTTCACGATTGTCCGAGCCTGTTATTTTCAGTCCCAAATGGATGTCCGAAGCGAAAAAGTATTTCATGGGGTGCAGTTTCAGTCGAAAGCCGAAAATATTATAAAAGGTCTTCGATTTTTTTGATTAAATCGTTCCCCCAGATGTTTTTACCTTTGATCTCTCCGTTTCGATCGATGATGTAATTGAAGGGGACGCTGGTAACATTGTAGTTTTTTACTGCCGGAGAATCATATCCCCTGAAATCGCATACGCTGATCCAAGGAAGTTTTTGCGTATTTACGGCGTTTACCCAATCTGTTTTCGATATGTCCAGGCCGACTTGGTAAATTTCGAGTCCTTTGGTTTTATAAGTATTGTATATGTCTTGCAGTTCTCGGTTCAGCATGTTATTGTCGGCATTTGCCGTGCTGCTCCAGAATGAGAGAATAACTACCTTTCCTTTCAAGTCGGATAGTTTGTGGGGGCGAGACAATATGTCTTGCATGATGATATCGGGAAAAGGTTGTATGTTGCCTTCTTCCCGGGCGGAAAACAGCATGTTGACGACCTTTTTCTGACGGTCTTGCTGTTCTACGTCTTTGTTCAGGGATTTGACATATACCGAATTGGGATATTTACTGCTCAGAGAATCCGCTACCATTTTGAAATAGGCAACGTCGTTCAATTCTTCGAACATGTTCATTCCGTTGGGCATTTTTTGATATAAAGCGGTAATGGCAGCCAGTGAATTGGCGTTCAATACGATGAATTTGATCGTGTTCTGTTTTTGTTTGACGTAAGCCCGGGTAATGTCTTTTAGTAAAGAATCTCGTAAAAGCACATCGGTTTCTTTGCTGTATAACGAGTATAAAGAATCGATGCTGCGATAAGTGTTGTCCATGGACTGCTGTAACTGCTGCAATAATGCCGATCCTTTGGAACCTTCTATTTGGTAACCGTTACTCAAATTCATGAATGCGGATAGCTTTATATTTTCGCCTTCTTCTGCTAATAACGTTATTTTCTCGTTGTCGAACTGCAATGTCAGAAACTGGGGGTCTTTGCTTTTGAATTTGTAAGTCAGGTTGAAATTGCCCGATTCGGATAATTTGGAGGAATCAATAACGGTATTGGGGGCGGAGAGCTGCCCTAAATATACGGTTTTATTGGCTTGACCGGAAATGGTTCCCGATATTTTTGCCGATTTTTGGCAAGATGTGAATCCCGTACAAACGGCCAAAACAAACAGAATCGAATATTTGTTTCTATACATACTCATAATTTATTGCTCAGAGAAATATTACAAATATATTCAAATAAAATTGAAAATGAAAAACGCTTTTTCGATGCTCGACAGTTTAGTAGTCAAGGATTTGGTTTTTCGAAAATTTTTCGTTTGCTGTAATACGGTAAAAAAGAGGAAAAATTGTATATAATGAGTAAATTTTATCGATTTCCGGTGTTTAGAAGAGATGTTTTTGATGCGATTGTGTGTTTTTTAAGAAATCTCAGAATTTTATTTATATATTCTATTATAATGGTATTGTGTTATAAATCTGCTTGTTATGTGTTTGTGGGAAAGTTAGGTTTAATGTTTTTTTGATTTTGGTGTAAAAAATAGGTTTGTAAATATTTGTTTTTAATATTAAATGATTATATTTACGGGTAAAAATAAGAGAAATTAGATGTCGGAAAGAAATGTGTTTTTGTGATTTTCTGTAAATGGTAATTTTGGTAGCCATTTTTTAAATGATGGAGTATGGGAAAGTGTTTACGATTTTTGGTAATAGGGGTTTGTTGTAATTTCATTTTGTTTCCTGGTGTGTCGATGGCTCAGGTAAAAGATACTTTAGCGGGAAAGAAATTGGTTTTAACTTTGGACGATGTCATTCAGTACGCTAAAGAGTATTCTACCAGTTCGTTTATTGCCAAACATCAGTTCAGGTCTTCTTATTGGCAATTCCGGTCGTTTAAGGCCGAGTTGTTGCCTTCGTTGAATCTTGCGCTGAATTTGCCGAATTTTAATCACAGCATATCTACCGTGCAAGATTATGAAACGGGAAATTACAAGTATGTTCAGAATTTCGTTATGCGGAATAATCTGGAACTTTCCATCGATCAGAATCTCGCTTTTTCCGGAGGAACTTTGTCCGTGTCGTCTTCTTTGGAACGGATGGATCAATTCTCGCCCAATAAATATGCGAATTACAATTCCGCTCCGGTTTTCATGACTTATTCCCAACCGATTTTCGGAAGTTTCAATCGGTTGAAATGGGATAAGGAAATAGAGCCGGAACGGTATAAAAAAGCCAAATACATTTATTTGGAGTCTATGGAAAATATAGCTTTGCAGGCTGTTCAATATTTTTTTGCGATGGTTTCCGCCCAACAAAGTCTTAAGATTGCCGAATTCAATTATCGGAATACGGAAGCCATGTTGCAAATTGCCAAAGAACGGTTTCGCATAGGATCCATCAAGAAAAACGAATTACAACAACTGGAATTGAATTTGCTGAATGCAGGATTGGCTGTGAATCAGGCCAATATTACCCTGAATATGGCTCATTTTAACTTAAAATCGTATCTGTCCTTGGATGAAACGGTTTCTGTCGAATTGATTCTGCCTTCCGAAGTCCCCCAGTTACAGATTGAATATAACGAGGTTTATCAGTTGGCCGTGACAAATACTTCTTTCGAGTCGGATATTAAAATACAGGAAATGGAAGCGGAAAGCGCCGTGGTCCAGGCTAAGGCGAACAGAGGGTTGTCTGCCGATTTGTATGTGCAGTTCGGGTTGAGTCAGACCGGAAATACTTTCGCGGACAGTTATCATCGCCCGAAAGACCAGGAAGGAGTTCGCCTGGGGATGCGGGTGCCCATTTTGGACTGGGGGATGGGGAAAGGACGCGTACAGATGGCTAAATCCCAACAGGAAATGGTAGAGGAACAAATCAATCAGAAAAGAATACAACATAAACAGGATGTCCTGTTAAATGTTTTGAATTTTAAAAATCAGGGAGAACAATGCGCCATATCGGCCAAAGCCGATACATTGGCTCAGGAAAATTACCGGACTATCATGGATTTGTTTGCTCAAGGAGCCGTTTCCGTATTGGAGTTGAACAGCGCTCAGTCCGACCGGGACAATGCCATGCTCCGTTATGTGTCCGAATTGAAAAATTATTGGACTTATTATTATGAGTTACAAAAATTGACCTTATACGATTTTATTTCCGATAAAAATATCTCGGTCGATTTCGATAAAGAAGTATTGGAGTAATCTTTAAATGCCGTCGATTATGAAAATGAAAATTGTTGTTCCCGGTTTTGTCGCCCTGTTTTTCATTTGTGCTTGTTCTCATAATACAGAGAAAGAGCCTGAAGATATGAATATTGCGAAAAAAGAATGGGAAGAGGAACGAAATCTTGTAGATACAATTGTTTTGCGAAGAAAAACGTTTAATTCCCAGTTGGTCAGCAACGGGAAATTGAAAGCGTATAAAAAGGCTTCATTGCGTTTTTCTCAGACGGGCATAATAAGTGAACTTCATGTGAAAAATGGGGCGTCTGTGAAGAAGGGGCAGGTTATTGCGAGTATCGATAAGGCCGATGCGGAAAGTAATCTGGCAACGGCTAAAAACAATATGGAGCGGGCTGAATTGGATCTGTATGATTTTATTTTAGGGCAGGGATATAGTTCCGTATCGAAAGAGGACTATTCGGAGGTGCCTGAAGCAACTATGCGGATTGCCCGTATGCGTTCCGGTTACAACACAGCGGAATTGTCATTGAAAGAGGCGGAAAGAAGATTGGCGGCTTGCGATTTGATAGCACCGATCGATGGGAAAGTCGCCAATCTGGAAACCAAATTGTTCGAGTATCCGAAAGGCACCGATTTTTGTACGGTTATAGACGATCGACGTTTTGAAGTGACTTTTCCCGTGTTGGAAAGTGAAATCGGTCAGGTAAGAGAAGGACAAGAAGTAAAGGTAGCGACTTTTATAGAACCCGATCTTCGGTATGAGGGAGTTATTTCTGAAATCAATCCCACGATCGATGCCATGAAAGGACAGATACAAGTAAAAGCCTTGCTGACTAATCCCGGCGGTTTGATCGATGGTATGAACGTCAAAGTATATGTAGAAAATCAAGTGCCGAATATGTTGGTCGTACCGAAAACGGCCGTATTGATACGGGATAATCTGGAAGTGCTGTTCCGTTATGGCGAAGGCGGACGTGCGATGTGGACGTACGTGAACGTAGTTATGGCCAATAGCGATTCGTATGTGGTAAGAGCCAATGCCGATAGGGGGGCGGAATTGAATGAAGGGGATGCCATTATCGTAAAAGGCAACTTGACCCTGGCCAATGAATCCAAAGTTGAAATTGCGAAATAATAAGTTGTTATGGTTCGGTTTTTAATCAATAGACCCATTGCCGTAACCATGACTTTGGTTGCGATTATGACTTTGGGTATTCTGGCGATGAAACTTATTCCGGTGTCCTTAATGCCGGATGTGGATATTCCCCAGATAACGGTGCAGGTATCGGAGAAGGGATTGTCGGCACGACAGATAAATGGGTCTATTATCAGTTTATTGCGCCAACAGTTGATGCAGGTTCCTCATCTCAATGATATACGTACCGAAGCGAGGGACGGGAGCGGTACTATTTTCATGCAGTTCGATTACGGCAGTAACATAGATTTTCTCTTTATCGAAGTGAATGAAAAGATCGACCGGGCTATGGCGTCCATGACAGATATCGATCGTCCGAAAGTCATGAAAGCCAGTGCAACGGATATTCCCGCTTTTTATTTGAATATCAGTTTGAAAGATACCGTTTTTGCACGGCAGGAGAATTATACGTTCTCGGAACTCAGTCGATACGTCTCTTCGGTAATCGTTAAGCGGTTCGAACAATTGCCGGAAGTCGCTATGGTAGATGTTAGCGGTATGGTATTTCCGGAATTGGTTATTATTCCCGATATGGCGAAACTGGAAACGGCTGGCATTGGCTTGGAACAATTGGAACAGGCCATTAAAAGCAAAAAAATAGATCTGGAGAATCTGATTATAAGCGACGGGCAATATCAATATCATGTTCGGTTCAATTCTACATTGACGGATAAAAGCGATGTTGAAAATGTATATTTGTCCGTAAACGGCAAAATGTTTCAAATAAAAGATTTGGCAACTATCGTTTTACGGAATCAGAAACGAACGGGGTTGATTCGTTCGGATGGCAGGGAGACGATTACTTTGGCGATCATTAAGCAGTCTGAAGCTCGTATGGAAAAGTTGAAGACTCAAATTGACGCAGTGATTGCGATGCTTCGGACGGAAAATCCGCAAATAGATTTTGCTGTTACCCGTGACCAAACGGCTTTGTTGGATTATTCGATTGACAATCTTCAAAGCAATTTGATTAGCGGTATCATTCTGGCCTGTCTCGTGATTTTCCTGTTTATGCAGGATTTGCGTTCTCCTTTATTGATTACCGGAGCTATTCCGATTTCGTTGGTCGTAGCGATCCTCTTAATGTACATTTGCGGCATAACTATCAATATCATTTCCCTTTCCGGACTAGTCCTCGGCGTAGGGATGATGGTAGATAATTCCATTATTGTGATAGATAATATCGCCCAGCGGTGGGATCGGGGAGAATCGTTGCAGGAGGCTATCGTCCGGGGAACAAACGAAGTTTTCGCTCCGATGTTAAGTTCAGTATTGACGACTTGTGCCGTTTTCCTTCCGTTGATTTTTATGAGCAATATCGCCGGCGAACTGTTTTTCGATCAAGCTATGGCAGTCGCTATCGGTTTGTTCGCTTCGTTGGGTGTGGCCGTATTGGCTATACCTGTTTATTATTATTTGCTTTATCGCAAAGAAACGAGGAGAAAGGAGAATCGTTTCCTGAAAAAGATTGATGTGATCGATTATGAAAAAATTTACGAATCGGGATTGAAATGGACTTTGCGCCATCAGGGAATCGTGTGGGGATTGATTATAGCCATGCTGGTAGGGACCGTGTGGTTGTTCGCCGTAATTAAAAAAAGCAAACTGCCTGAAATGACCAAGGACGACATTTTGGTCAATATCGCATGGAATGAACATATCAATCTCGGGGAGAATGATCGGCGGGTTGTGCAAATGTTGTCGGGGATCGATACTTGTATTAAAGAATATACCGCAATGATTGGACAACATCAGTTTATGTTGTCGCATACTAAGGAAAATACGGTTTCCGAATCTGTCGTGTATATCAAATCTCATGTTCCGGAAGATATCGGTCGAATCGAGGCGTTTATCCGGGAATTTGTCTTGAAACATTATCCTGAAGCGGTTATGACTACTCAAAATTCGGGGAATATATTCGATTTGGTTTTTGCCGATTCGGAAACCAATTTTGTAGCCCGTATCAGTCCGTCATTAGGGGGGGATTTGGATCCTGACAAGCTGAATCTTTTGCTCACGTCCATTCAGGAAGTTTTGCCCGGTTATTATATCGAACCGGTGGAATGGCAGGAGGTAATTGTATTACGGGCCATTCCTCAGTTAATGACATTGTATGATGTCAGTTATGATAAGTTGTCGTACAGCTTGCAAGTAGCATTCAATGAGCATCAGGTTTTGTCGTTGCGGGAAGGCGAATATTCCGTGCCCATCATGATAGGGGATGGAAATGAAATGAAAAGTTTGAGGGATATTCTGGACCGTACGGTTATTGAGAATGCTGCGGGAACTTCTATTCCCGTGTCGTTGTTGTTGAGGGAGAGTCGGGAAAAAGACTTGAAAAATATCATTTCAGGACAGGAAGGGGTTTATTATCCCTTGCGGATCGATGTTCCTGACGAGCAGGTAAAGTCGGTTATGAAAAAAATAGGGTCATTGGTTCGGGAAAATAATCTGTTCGATGTAAGGTTTAGCGGAAGTTATTTTTCTAATCGGGAGATGATTGTCGAATTGATGATTATTTTTTTGGTGTCGGTGTTGTTGTTGTATTTTATTCTGGCTTCTCAATTCGAATCGTTGATTCAACCGATGGTTATTTTGTCGGAAATCGCTGTCGATTTATTCGGGGCTTTGATTTTGTTGTGGCTTTGCGGTTCCAGTCTGAATATCATGTCCTTGATCGGAATCGTGGTCATGTGCGGAATCGTTATCAACGACTCCATTTTGAAAATCGATACGATCAATCGGTTGCGACGTAGCGGGTATGAGTTGAAGCGGGCGATCATGATGGCGGGAAATCGCCGGTTGAAACCGATTATCATGACCTCCTTGACGACCATTTTAGCCATTGCGCCTTTTTTGGTAACGGGTTCCATGGGTGCGGATTTGCAATTTCCGCTTTCTCTGGCCATCATCGGAGGGATGACGGTGGGGACGATTGTCAGCGTGTTCTTTATCCCGTTGATTTATTACTATATTTATAAACCGCGTAAAAACAGATGATGATGGAACAACAGAAACAGCATAAAATCCGGCTATCGTCGTTTTCAGTAATCTTAATCATGGTAGTATTGATGGTTATCGGTGCCGCTATGATTCCGTTGCTGAATGTGCAGCTGTATCCATCGTCTAAGCATCAGCAAATCAGTATTTCTTTTTCTTGGCCGGGAGCTTCCGCTCGAGTTGTCGAAGCCGAAGTAACTTCGAAGTTGGAAGGTGTACTGGGAACAATTCGGGGAATCCAGAACATGGAATCGGAGTCATATAGGGACCGAGGAGTTATAATATTGGATTTTAAGAAAAATGAGAATATCGAGGCGATACGATTCGAAATATCTACCCTAATTAAATATATTTATCCTAAATTGCCCGAAGGAGTGGGATATCCTTATTTGTCAGGTGGTGTTTCCCATTCTGAATCTTCCGGGGCTAAAATGCTTCTTACTTATACGATTAATTCTTCATTGCCATCGTCTCAGATCAAAAAATTCATGGACGAATATGTTGTCGATGAGTTGATCAAAATCGAGGGAGTCAATGACGTTATCGTGTCGGGGGAACAACCTTATCAATGGATTATCGAGTTTAATGCGGCTCAATGCAGGGCTTTGAATATTAGCCCCAGAGACATATCCGACGCTTTGTCTGCTCGTTATAAAAATACCCCGTTGGGAATCAGCCGCGAGTTTGTGAATGGCGATACTTTGCAGATCGCCGTACATCTGCAAAGCGGGAATAAAGACGAAATATTGGGATATGGAGGAATAGAGGCTTTGCCGGTAAAGAAGGTCAATGACCGGATTATTTATTTGGGCGATATCGCAGATGTGACATACAAGGAAAAAGATCCCGTTTATTATTACCGAATTAACGGTCGAAACAATCTGACAATGACTGTATTTTCGGAAGAAGATGTAAACGAAATCGATGTAGCGAAAAGAGTCCGAGCTAAAATGGATGAATTGGAACAGCGGGTTCCGCCGGAATATGCGTTTATTTTAACCAGTGATAATTCTGAATATTTGCAGCAGGATTTGCGTAAAATATACCGGCGCACTTTTATGTCCGTGGCTATTTTGTTGGCTTTTGTCTATTTGGTTAGCCGTAAAATGCGTTATCTGGCTTTGATTGTGATTACGATGGCAGCCAATATTTTGTTGGCTTTTATTTTCTATCGATTGTTCAATCTGGATTTGCATTTGTACTCTTTAGCCGGATTTACGGTATCGCTGGGATTGATTATCGATACGACGATCATCATGATCGACCATTACAGTTATTATCACAACAGAAAAGCATTTCTGGCGATTCTGGCTGCTTTATTGACTACGATCGGTTCGTTGTGCATCGTGTTTTTCTTGCCCGAATCACAACAAAAGAATCTGGTGGAATTTTCGGCGGTTATTATTATTAACTTATCGGTGTCGTTGTGCGTGGCGTTGTTTTTCGTTCCGGCTTTGTTGGATAAATTGCCGTTGAACCCCGTAAAGAGTGTACGGCAAATTTCTCGCCGCCGCCGTTTGGTACGCATGACTCGATTATATGAACGGCATATTCTTTTTTCTAAAAGGCATAAGTGGTTGTATATCGTTCTTTTCCTGTTGATTTTCGGACTTCCTATCCATTTACTGCCGCCAAAGATTACGGAGCCGGGAGAGAATTACTATGCCCGGGATGAAAAAAAAGGTTTCTTTCCGGAATTATACAATAAGACGATCGGAAGCGCTTTTTATCAGGAGAAATTGAAAAAATACGTGGAATATGCATTGGGCGGTGCTTTTCGGTTATTTAACGAGCATAATGCTACCCGTTTCCGGGTATCGAATGACGTGGGACGACCGACGATAAATATTTCGGTCGCTATGCCGGAGGGGTGTACGGTACACCAATTGAACGATCTTGTTAAAATCATGGAAAATTATTTGAGCGGATTCGATGAGATCGATATTTATCAGACTTCCGTAACGAATTACAATAGGGGGCAAATTACCGTTTATTTTAAGAAAGATTTTGAATACGGAGTTTTGCCGTTATTGGTAAAAGAACAAATAATCGCCAAGGCGATCAATATCGGAGGAGCCGATTGGAACATATCGGGAATAGATATGAACACTTTTAACAATTCTGTCGGATCGGGAGGATATATATCGTCAGGGATTGTCATGAAAGGGTACAGTTATGAGCAATTATATCGGTATGCGCAACAGTTGGCGGATTCGTTGAGTAAAAACCGGCGGGTCAACAGTCCGATGATTACGGGAGGGACCGGAGTTTGGCAAAGAAATAAAACGGAATTTTTTCTGGATTTCGATTTTGAGTCGTTTGCCTATCACGACCTTTCTCCTTACGAGTATTACTCTTTTTTGCAAACGAAATTGTACCAGAAAGACGGAACGCCGATTATTACGCGGGAAGGAAACAAGGAAGAGGTGTTTATCATATCCGATGAGAGCCGGTCGTTCGATGTTTGGCATTTGGAAAACGATATGGTCAATATTCGGGATTCTCAGGTCGTTAAATTGGCCGATCTGGGTAAAATTCAGAAAAGACGTACAGGAAACGATATTTATAAAACCAATCAGGAGTTTATTTTGATGGTCGGGTTCAATTTTCTGGGAGGAAGCGATTTGCAATCGCGGTTGATTAAGCGTAATGTTGAAATGATGAATGGAATTATGCCGTTGGGATATAAAGCTGAAAACAGATGGTCCCAGGGAGGATGGTATGAACAGAGTAAAGGTTATTTTGGGCTATTGTTGTTGATTGCCGTTATCATTTATTTTATTTGTGCTATTTTGTTCGAGTCGTTGATTCAGCCGTTTGCTATTATCATGATGATTCCGGTTTCGTTCATCGGGCTGTTTCTTGTATTTCCGGTGTTGAATTTGCCATTGGACGACGGAGTGTTCGCAGCGATGGTATTGTTGAGCGGTATCGTTGTAAATGCGGGGATTTATATTGTCAATGAATACAATATTCTTCAAAAGAAAAACCATTCGAATAGATTGAAAAATTATCTCAGGGCTTATAATCATAAGATTATACCTATTTTATTGACGGTTCTGTCTACGGTATTGGGATTGATTCCTTTCCTTTGGGACGGGATTAACGAACGTTTTTGGTTTTCTTTCGCTGCGGGAGCGATGGGCGGGATGTTGTTTTCATTAATCGCGCTGTTGCTTTGTTTACCTCTTATCATGCCTGTTGGAAAAAATGAGAAAATCCGAAATATGCATAATGTATAGTCCAAATTATTTGGAAAAAAATTGTGAGCGGTTAAGGTCGGTCGGAAGCCGAAGTAAGAAATGACAGGATTAAATATTTGGGACATGCGAGAATAAATCTTGTTGAAAAGTTTTTTCAAAAAATAATAAAATTCGTTATCTTTGCAAGTAACTCTGTCTGAATGAGCGGAAGGAAATATCGGGGGGAAGAAGACGGGGTTATAATATTAAAAGCAAGTAAGATACATGGTAAACAAGACGAAAATTCTGTATGTCTGTCAGGAAATGATGCCGTATCTGCCTGAAAGCAAGATATCGCGGATATGTAGGAATTTACCTCAAATTATGCAGGAGCATGGGCGTGAAATCAGGACGTTTATGCCCAAGTATGGTTGTGTCAATGAACGGCGTAATCAATTGCATGAAGTGATTCGATTGTCAGGGATGAATATCGTGATTGACGATACAGATCATCAGTTGATTATCAAGGTAGCTTCTATCCCTAATGCCCGACTTCAAGTATATTTCATTGATAATGAAGATTTCTTTACTCGAAAATATGTATTAAAGGATGAACAGGGAATGTATTTCGCAGATAATGACGAACGCTCCCTGTTTTTTGCGAGAGGAATTATCGAAACGGTGGACAAATTGCGTTGGTCGCCGGATATCGTTCATTGTCACGGATGGTTTTCAGCATTGATGGCCGTTTACATTAAATCATTGTATAGGAACGATCCGTTGTTTTCTTCTTCTCGGGTTATTTTGTCTTTGTACGACGATCCTTTCTCGCAACCGTTGTCCGCTACGTTTAAGGACAAATTGATACAGGAAGGGTTTGATGCGGTGCTTATGGAAGGTTTGGATACTCCGGATTACGACCGTTTCATCCGTTATATCTTTCAATTTGTCGATGGAGTCATGTTGGATTCCGAGATCGTTTTATCGGATGATTTGACGGATTTGTCCCGTAGCCGCGGAATAAAGGTTGTAACGGGGGTAGATGACAGTAATTATGTCGAAAAAAGTTCAAAACTGTACGATGAAATTATCACAAAAGCATAAGGTTTTATCCTTTCTGTATTTTACCGTTTGCGGAACGGTTGTTTTCCTTTCGTCGTGTGCGACGGTAGATCAGGAACTGGGAATCGATCAGATCCCCGATAAGTTGCGAATGAAGATACAAATTGATACGCTGACGGAAATCAATGCTTATACTTGCAGTGTCGATTCGTTGATTACCAGCCGGTGGGAAGAACAGTATCTCGGATCGATGATTTCTCCGGAATTCGGTAGAACGCAGTGTGGTTTGGTCGGCGAGTATCTGTTTAACGGATTCCGTTCCGATTCAATGTGGGGCGATGAGCCTACAATCGATTCCGTCGTATTGGCAATGACCGTAAACAGTTCCATTGGTGATACCAATTATGTGCATACGATATCCATGTACGATCTGAAGCAATCATTGCCGGATACCGATGCTTTTACGTCGAATTTCGATATATCGACTTATATCGATCCTGAACCGATCGTGACTTTTTCCGGTAAATCGAATCAGCAATATATTCGGGCGCATTTACCCAAGTCGTACGGAGAGCGTTACTTGGATACGACCGGCCGTATTTATATCGATGACGAACTGTTTTATGATAAATTCCCCGGCAGTTATTTCGAAGTGGTCCGCAACACCAACGAAGGTAGTATTCTCGCGTTGGACATGACCAATACGCAGGTGGCGATTTATTATCATAATAAGAATAAACCGACTCCCGATACTTCGATGTTGCTTTTGTCCTATACGAACGACGTTTTGTACGCACCGAGCGTATCGTTTACGACGATCAGCCATGATTACTCTTTAGCGGATCCTATAAAAGGGGTGGATGCTTCGACGATTAACGATACGATCAATAGTCAGAAAAAGACCTATGTCCAGGGAATGGGAGGTTTGCTGACGCGTATCGAGATTCCTCAGGAGCAAATCGATAAAATTAAAAATAAAGTAAAAGCGTTGGGGTATTCCAATATCGTCGTTAATAATGCCGTGTTGCTGGTTCCGTTGCTCGATCCGTCCATTGCTTCCATGAATCAGTCTTTGCCGCGATTGGGGATGTACTACAATTATGCGACGCAGCAACTGATTCCCGATTATAATCCTTATGTCGAGGACGATACGTATGAACTGCCTTATGACGGTTATTTGAATAGGGCGTTTAAAGGCTACAAAATGGATATTACTACTTACGTTCAATATCTGTTTGCAGGAAGAACGGAACAAAACAAAACGGAGATCGCGAGCAGTATCGGTTTCGAGGAGTATCCCACAGGGGCTTTTTTGGATAACGGTTTATCCGAACCGATCAAGTTATCCATTACTTATACAATGATAAAATAAAATATGGCGGAAAATTTAGTTATTGTCGAGTCTCCTACCAAGGCAAAAACAATAGAGAAATTTTTAGGAAAAGAATATCTGGTAAAATCGAGTTTCGGACATGTGAGGGATTTGCCTAAGAAGGGTTTGGGCGTTGATGTGGATCATGATTTTGTCCCTACGTACGAAATATCCGAAGATAAGAAAAAGATTGTCGACGAATTGAAGAAATTGGCAGCCAAGGCCAAATGCGTTTGGTTGGCTTCCGATGAAGACCGGGAAGGGGAGGCTATTGCCTGGCATTTGTCGCAGGTACTCGATTTGGATGTGGAGAATACCCGCCGGATTGTTTTTCATGAAATTACCAAAAACGCGATTACGAAGGCCGTGGCCAATCCCCGGGTCGTCAATATCGATTTGGTAAATGCGCAACAGGCTCGTCGGATCCTGGACCGTCTGGTGGGCTTCGAGCTTTCCCCCGTTTTGTGGCGCAAGGTAAAGCCTTCCTTGTCCGCGGGTCGGGTGCAGTCGGTAGCGGTACGGTTGATTGTTCAACGTGAACGTGAAATCATTAATTTTAAAGGCGGCCATTTTTATCGAACAACGGCCGTTTTTGCTTTTAAGGATAAAAATGGAGGAACCGTTCGTTTTAAAGCGGAATTGAATCATCGTTTTAAAACCTTGGAGGAGACCAAGATGTTTTTGAATGCTTGTATCGGGGCGGAATATCAGGTGGTGTCGGTAGAGAAAAAACCGGCCCGTCGTTCGCCTTCGGCTCCGTTTACGACCTCCACTCTCCAACAGGAAGCCGGTCGCAAATTGGGCTTTTCCGTAGGGCAAACCATGAGTATCGCGCAACGTTTGTATGAAGCCGGTTTAATTACCTATATGCGTACCGACTCCGTCAATCTGTCCGTTGAAGCCATGTCTGCCATAGAGTCGGTTGTTGCCGATCTGTTCGGAAGCAAATATTACCATAAACGGGTTTATAAGACCAAGAGCAAGGGAGCCCAAGAGGCGCATGAGGCAATTCGCCCGGCTTATATTGAAAGACAGTTTATCGACGGGTCTGCGCAGGAAAAGAAACTGTATGATTTGATATGGAAACGTACGGTGGCTTCTCAGATGAGCGATGCTTTGCTGGAACGTACCGTGATCGATATCGCCGTCAGTTCTTGCGATAAAAAGTTCGTGGCCAAAGGAGAAGTTTTAGTTGATGAAGGTTTCTTGAAACTTTATTCGGAAGCTTCCGTTGCGGACGATGAGACGGAACCGAAAGAAGGGGACAACGCTTTGTTGCCGATTATGGAGATAGGAACGAAACTGGATAACGACCGGATCGAAACCACGCAACGGTTCGATCTGCGGCCGCCTCGTTTTTCGGAAGCGACTTTGGTCAAACATTTGGAAGATCTGGGCATAGGTCGGCCTTCCACGTATGCTCCAACCATCAGTACCATCATCAATCGGGGATATGTGGTAAAAGAAGATCGGGAGGGAGTAGAGCGGAAATATCTGCAATTGACGTTGAAAAACGGTAAAATAACCGAGAAGGAACTTACGGAAATTACAGGTACCGAGAAAGCCAAATTGTTCTCTACGAATATCGGAATTTTGGTAAACGATTATTTGGAAAGTCACTTTCCTGCGATTCTCGATTATAATTTTACGGCTAAGGTAGAAGAGGAGTTCGACGATATTGCGAAAGGGAGGCTTGCCTGGGAGGAAATGATCCGGAGGTTTTATCTGCCTTTCCATCAATCCGTGTCGGCGGCAAAAGAGGAAGAGGGAAGTTTCGCCACTTCCCGGCAACGGTTGTTGGGAGTCGATCCGGTCAGCGGAAAGCATGTTTACGCCCGTATAGGCCGTTTCGGTCCCATGGTTCAGATCGGCGAGAGCGGCGACGAGGCGAACAAACCCCAATATGCAAGCTTGCAGGCAGGACAATTGATTGAAACCATTACGTTGGAAGAGGCGTTGAACTTGTTCGCTTTGCCCCGTTCTTTGGGAGAATACGAAGGGAAAGAGGTTGTGATCGGAGTAGGCCGTTTCGGCCCTTATATTCGTCATGACGGCAAATTCGTTTCCTTACCCCGGTCGGAAAATCCTTATACCGTTCCATTGGACAGAGCGATAGAGTTGATTGAGGATAAACGTAAAAAAGATCGGGAAAAGGTATTGAAGGTTTTTCCTGAAGATGAAAAACTGCAATTGTTGAAAGGTCGTTGGGGAGCTTATATCGCTTACGACGGCGCGAATTATAAGTTGCCTAAAGAGAGCGATATCGCAAATCTTTCTTATGCTGAAGTCATGGAGATTGTAGAACGTCAGAAAACAGAAGGGGGCGTATCTGTAAAAAAACGCGTTTCTCGAAAAGCAAAGACGGTCAAATAATCGGTCGATGAGATATGCGATACGGAAGGGGGCTCGGATAATCCAAATTATTCCGAGCCCCTTTCGTAAAAACGGGCGGATCAGTTGTTAAGAAATTGTTTTATATATATAAAAAAATGTCCTTGTTTCGCATAAAAATTGTTAGTCATTATTATCTTAATGATAAGAATGCCGGACGATCGTACGGTTTTTTATAGAAAAAACAAAAAATTTTTGTTTTTGAGAAAAAAATGTTATATTTACGGGGAGAGAATAAAAATATTGGACTATGACTGAGTTAGGTGTTACGAATAAACTGGTCAATTTGGAATATTCCCTGTATCGGGAATTTCTAAGTACGAATCGTATCGGGGGATATATGTGTTCCACAATCACTTGTTGCAATACGAGAAGATATCACGGATTGATGATTTGTCCGGTTCGGGAACAAAATAATCGCAACTTTTTGTTGTTGTCTTCCGTCGACGAGACTCTCGTTCAAAATGAATGTGCTTTCAATTTAGCCGTGCATCAATTTCCGGGGACTTTTTATCCGAAAGGGAATAAATATATAACCGGATTTTCCTATTCTCCTGTTCCTTGCATTACTTATGCAGTGGGAGACATACTTTTGAAAAAGGAGATGGTTTGGATGCATTCCCGTAATCATTTGCTGGTCCGTTATTCTTTATTGCGTTCTTCCCAGCCGGTAATGTTGCGGGTACGTCCCATGTTGGCTTACCGCGAAATAAACGAACTGTCGAAAGCGAATGCGGAAGTCAATGAAAAGGTCGAAACGGTGGAACACGGTGTGAAATGCGCTTTATATCCGGGGCTACCTCCCCTTTATATGCAGACGAACGTGGCTTCGACGTTTGTTGCAGCACCGGATTGGTACTACAATTATGAATACCAGCGGGATAAGGAGGTAGGAAAGTCTTATTCGGAGGATCTTTTTACCGTCGGTTTTTTCGAGTTGCCTTTGCAGGAGGGCGAAGAGGTAATTTTTTCCTATTCTACGACGGCCATACCTACTCGATACCTGGCGGCTCTTTTCAAGGAAGAAACGAGTCGTCGTTCGGACAAGACGACTTTCCGTTTGTGTCTGGAACATGCGGCACGCCAGTTTATGATAAGGAAAAAGGACGGAGTGGAAATTTTGTCCAATTATCCTTGGCGGGATATGTTCGTCCGCGACGCTTTTATCGCTTTGCCCGACCTGACTTTGTCGAATCGCGCTCCCGAACTTTGCATGGAGGCTTTGGACCGTTTGTGCGCTACGGTTCGCGACGGATTGTTCCCGGAAACTTTTCAGGATTCGGCTGTCGCCGCCGACACTTCCTTGTGGTTTTTCTATGCTTTGCAGCGGTTGGAAGCCGTTGTTCCCCGGACGAAAATATGGCGACGTTACGGAGCGGTCATGAAAAACGTGCTGACCGCCTATTCTTACGGAACGGCCGAAGGTGCTATCGAAATGCATGATAACGGTCTGATCTGGGTCAAGGACAATACGCATTGTCCTTTGACTTGGATGGGATGGGCGGATCGGGAAGAATTCCCTGAAAATCCGCGGAACGGTTATGTGGTTGAAGTGTGCGCTTTATGGTATAATGCGGTTTGTTATGCCTTGGAGTTGGCCGATGAATTTGGAGATTTCGTCTTTTTGGACGAGTGGAAAGATTTCGACGATCGTATTCGCCGTTCTTTTAACGAAGTTTTCGTCATTGACGATGAGCGGTATTTGGCAGATTATGTGAATGATCTCGGACCGAATCTTCAAATCAGAGCCAATCAATTGATCGCTTGCGGGTTGCGTTATAAACCGATCAGCGATACCCGTATTCTGTCGGTATTGGATGTGGTGGCACGGCATTTGAGGACACCGAGGGGAATAAGAACGTTGTCCCCTACGGATTTGTCTTATACCGGCATCTGCAATATGACGGCTGATTGTCGGGGCGTGTTGGCTAATGGAGGTATTGCCCTTTGGCTGACCGCTTTCTATGTTCAGGCGCTTCTTTATATGCGCAAGGACGAAGCGGAAGAATATTGCAGCAAACTTATAAAATTGTATGAAGAAGATTATTTGGATTTCGGCATAGCCAATATGGCCGAAATGTATGAAGGCGATCCTCCGTACCATCCCCGCGGAGCCGTATCTTGCGCAACCAGTGTAGCGGCCATGTTGAATATACTGGATATTGTGCAGCCCCAAACGAATAAAAGTAAAGTTGTAATGAATAAAAAAAAGGTATATAAGTTATGAAAGTGTTAATGTTCGGGTGGGAGTTTCCGCCTCATATTACCGGAGGGTTGGGAACGGCGTGTTATGGATTGACCCGCGGTTTGGCCCGCAACGGAGTTGAGGTAAAATTCGTGGTCCCTAAGGCATACGGAAATGAAGACCAACGCTTTGTGAGAATTTTGAATGCCAGCGATGTCGAAGCCGTCTATCAGGATTCTTTGACGGAAAGTATCCGGAATATGGTCACTTTTATTCATATCGATTCCAATATCGTTCCTTATTCTTCGGAAGAGGAGTTTAATGAACTGAGAAGGGAATATACGGAGGAGCAGTTGCATAAGCGGAGCGAACTTTGGTACCAAAGGTATCAGTTCTCCGGCAAATACGGGGCCAACCTGATGGAAGAAGTAATGCGTTACGCGGTTATCGGGGCGCAGATCGCAAAAGATATGGAAGGGGAGTTCGATGTGATTCATGCTCATGACTGGCTTACTTATCTGGCGGGGATCGCGGCTAAGGAGATTTCCGGAAAACCGTTGGTTATCCATGTACATGCGACGGAGTACGACCGTACGGGCGAAAACGTCAATACCAATGTGTTCAATATTGAGAAAAGAGGGATGGACGCGGCGGACAAGGTCATTGCTGTAAGCAACCTGACTCGTAATATCGTTATCAACAAATACGGTATCGACCCGTGCAAGGTGGTTACGGTGCATAATGCCGTTCGTTTCGCCGAAAACGATAAAGGACGTCCGGAACGGGCGTTGGACGATAAGATCGTGACTTTTTTGGGACGTATTACCTATCAAAAAGGACCCGAGTATTTTATCGAAGCTGCGGCTAAAGTTCTGAAACAGGTTCCTAATGTCCGGTTCGTTATGGCGGGCAGCGGCGACATGTTGAATAAGATGATTCGTCGCGTGGCCAAACTGGGCATATCGGACCGGTTTCATTTTACCGGCTTTTTGAAAGGAGACGAAGTGAATGACATGTTTGCGTTGAGCGACGTGTATGTGATGCCCTCCGTGTCCGAACCATTCGGCATATCGCCTTTGGAGGCCATGAGGTCGAGTGTTCCGGTTATTATTTCCAAACAGTCGGGTGTGGCAGAGGTCTTGAAATATGCTATAAAAGTGGATTATTGGGATGTGGATGCTTTGGCGGATGCCATTTACGGGTTGATAACTTATCCGGCTCTGTCGAAGCTGTTTATCAATAAGGGGCAGGAAGAGGTAATGTCCCTGAAGTGGAATAATGCGGCCATGAAAGTTGTGGAAGTATACAATAGTGTTATATAGTCGGTTTCGGAGTCGGATCCGATTCCGTATTAAAAAGGAGGTTTGTCATGAAGACGATTTGCTTATATTTTGAGGTTCATCAGCCGTTGAAGCTGAGAAAATACCGTTTCTTCAATATGGGAAGAGACGTGAATTATTTGGATGACCATTTGAACCGGGCGGTTGTCGTCAAAAACGCTATGCGTTGTTATAAGCCGATGAATCAGTTAATTAGCCGATTGATCGAGAAATATGACGGAAAGTTCAAAGTCAGTTTCTCCATGACCGGTTCAATGATCGAGCTGCTGAAACATTATGTGCCCGACGTGTTGGAGAGCTTCAAGGTGTTGGCGGCATCGGAAAATGTGGAATTTTTTGCGGAAACTTATTCCGATTCGTTGGTGTCGTTGATCGATGACGGAGCTTTTCGTCGGGACGTGGAACGCCAGAGCCGGTTGATTGAAAAGGAATTCGGTGTTAAACCGCGTACGTTCAGAAATACGGAGTTGATTTATTCCGACCATATCGGAGAGGTCGTGGCCGATATGGGATATACGGCGATGGTTACGGAAGGAGCACGACATATTCTGGGATGGCGAAGTCCCGGCTATCTTTATACCAATGCGGAAAATCCCGGATTGAACCTGTTGTTGCGAAACAGCGGACTGAGCGATGACATTCGGTATCGTTTCTCCGATCGCAGTTGGAGCGAATGGCCTCTGACAGCGAAAAAATATATCGATCATATCGAGGAAGACGAACATGCGGGGGATATCGTCAATATCTTTCTGGATTATGAAACTTTCGGTGCTTACCAACCTTGTGAGTCGGGTATTTTCGATTTCGTGAAATATTTGCCGGAAGAAGCGCTTAAACGTCCGGGTATCCAATTCGGAACTCCGCAAACCGTCATTAAAGAGTATCAACCCAAAGCGGTGTTGCATGTGCCGTATCCGATTTCGTGGACGGATGAGGAACGGGATACTACTGCCTGGTTGGGTAACGAACTGCAGGAAGAGGCCGTTTCCAAATTATATGCATTGCGGGATAAAGTGGAAACGCTGAATGATCCCGGATTGAATCATGTATGGGATTTTTTGCAGTCCGCCAACCATTTCTATTACATGAATACGAAATGGTTTACCAGCATGGTCGGCAAGGAATCGCCTTATGATTCGCCTTACGATGCGTTTATCAATTACATGAACGTGTTGAGCGATTTTTCCCGGGATGTGAATAACCGGTATGCGAAGCTGATGCAGAAGCAATCGCCGAAAGCGACGGCTCCGGCTTTTGCTTAATCTGTTTTTTCGTATTAGGGATGTCTAAATAGCCTTCTTTCCATACTTTACCGGCAAGTTGGATAAAAAAGGCTTCAGGTGTGTGTTACTGCTTTTCAAAGATTCGGTCGCGTACGTCAGTATGTTCTCTCATCTCTGAAAAGCAAAGCCTTGCACCTGAAACCTTTTTGTTCAACTTTTTTCAATGATATGCTGTGTATTATGCCGGAATGGTAATTGACCGGTAATTTATCGGAAGCGTGATATTTCAATGTGGATTCCGTTGGTGCATGAATATATATAATAAACGGTGTTTCGGAACAATCCTGTGAATTTATATATATATATTTGTCAGAATCAAAAATTATGGCAATATGAAAAAATTTGTTTATCCGGCGCTTATTGCTGCCATCGGATTCATCGGGTTTACGTCTTGCGACAAAAACGATGATGAATCGCCGGTTCTGAGCAGTGACGCTGCCATTGAAAGTTTTACTTTTAACACTTCCGAGGGAGAAAACAGTATCGTAACTTCTCAACCCATTATCCGCGGAACGTCGATTTCCTTTACCGTAGACGGAATGGCCGACAATTTCGATATAGCCGCCTTGCATCCTACGATAGTCGTTTCAGAAGGAGCTACCTATTCTTTCAGCGGATCGTTCGAAACGGGTATGAATTATGTCGTTACGGCAGAGGACGGAAAGACGAAAAATAGTTATACAGCTACTTGCACCGGCTCTATGTTCGACGTGTATTCGGGAACGTTGGACGTGTCTTTGCCAGAGATTTCACTGGTAGAGGACGCTCCGTACAATATCAGTTTGGAAAAAGAGTCCGAGACGACGGTCAGGGTGTATATCAGTGATTTTACCATCGATATCGAGTCCATGAATGCGACCATTCCTTTAGGCGAAGTGGAAGTCGGCGGATGTACCGTGACCAAAACCGATAACGGTTATGTCTTTAACGGTACGAAGGATTTGGGGACTATCGATGTACCTATTTTCGGACAGATCATTCCCGCACATTGTGTCGTAAATGTTGAAAATGCCAGCGTGGTGGACGGAACGTTTACCTTGCCGATGAAAATCGATGTTTTGGACGGAGTCTTGACCGTAGATGCTAATTTTGTAGGAACTCCTATGGAAGAATAGACGTTGTGAGCGTTTTAAAAAAGGGGCCCGGAATCTGTCGGGCCCTTTTTTATTTTTCCGTTTCGTAGTCGCGATGCTCGTGGTAGCGTGTCTTCCCCGGTTTCGGCTCGACGGAAAACGTTTTGAAATGCCGGAATACCGAGCCGATGGCAGATGAAAATGTGCGGAACTTATAAGAGGCGAAATGCGCCTGCCTGTTGAAGCGGCAAGAATTTTAGGGTATAACAGGCTTATCGCGCAAGGTTCCGCCTTCGTTGTAGCGTTGGTTGTTGGGAAGTCCTTTCCGGCCTGTCCCTTTCGTCATCAGTGTTTTCAGTTCCGAAAGGTGCGACCGGTATATTTCCCGAGGCAATGTTTCGTATTTCTTGCATAACCAGGCCGCCATGCCCACTACTTCGCCCATCATGCCCGTAGTCCGCATGACTCGTACGGTTCCTAAAGCCACATGGGTCACACTGATGTTGCGCCCGGCCATGAACAGGTTCCGGATATTTCGGGAATACAGGCAGCGGTACGGAATGGGATAAGGATGAATGGGGATGTGCCGGGCGATGGATTTGAATTCGTTGCCGGGAAAATTCCGGGTGTTTTGCGGATCGGGATAATGCAAATCTATGGTCCATGAAGTGGCGGCCGTTCCGTCCTCATGATTCACGTATTTGCGCAAATCGTCCTCCTTCAATATGTAGTCCCCCAATAACCTGCGGGATTCCCGTTTCCCTGCGATGTAAGCCACCCATGCCAGTTCCCGGTTTTTGTATCGTTCCGCATGGTCGGACTTGTTTTTCAGGTAACTCCAGTTCGCATAGATGACCAATAAGCCGTAGTCCCGTATGCGTTCGAACTCTTCGATCTGGTCGTAGTTCATGCCTGTTTCCCACGTCCACTCCCCGAAAGTTACCGGTTCGCAGTTACCGGCATGAAAGGCGGGACCGTATTCGAAAACCGGGAATTCCGACGGTTTCTCCCGTTCTTCCGAATACCATTGTACGGAAGCTCCCATCGTCATCGAGTCCGCGGTTTCCGGAGCTGTCGTTTCTCCGAATTCTTCCCGACTTTCCCTTCCCATGCGGTAATCCGCGCCGGCCAGATAACCAACCGTTCCGTCTCCTGTGCAATCCGAAAATAACGGCGCTTGAAATACGGCCTTTTCTCCGGTTTCTATATGTACCGCAGTTACGGATCGAATGATTCCGTCGGTTGCCGTTACCTGCACTATGCGATAGTTCGGAAAAAGCGAGATGTTTTCTTCCCCGTGGACGATCTCTTCTTTTTTGTCATCTTCGTAATAAGCGGCGGGTTGTGCATTTCCCCCTTTAACGGGGCCGAATTCTTTCAGCAGGTTTCCCAGTTCTTTGTAGGGACCCGTTTCTATTCTTCCTCCCAAATGCACTCGGATTTCCGAACTGTTGTTTCCTCCGAGAACCGGCCGGTCGTTGATTAAAGCTACTTTGCATCCCAAACGCGCTGCGGATACGGCCGCACAAATGCCGGCTATGCCTCCGCCGGCGACTACCAGATCGTATCCGTCCCGGACATGCGGTTCGGGTAACTTCTGGCGTTTTCCCCGAAACAGGGCGAGAGTTTCCGGATCGGATGGCGGAATATCGTTTTTGTCCGTGGTAAAATAAATGGCGTCGCATCGACCGTTGAAACCGGTCAAATCATGCAGCGTCAAAGACTGGTCGGTTCGGGATACGGCAACGGTCCCGGCCGGTTGCCACATCCATCGGTTGCCTCGGTTTCCCAATACCGTGTCGATACGGACGTTTCCTACGGAAAGAAGGAATTTTCCCGGCCCTTCCCGGTCGTCCCAGGGCGATGTCCAGTTGAAGGTTCTTACAAAGACGTAATAACGTCCTTTGGCCGGGAAACGGACTCGGGTCGTGGCGTCCGTTACCGGTTTCCCCATGCCGTGGGCCATGAGGTAAGGCGATCCCATCTGGTCCATGAATTGTTGATCGACGACCCATCCTCCCTTGTCGAAAAAACTTTCCGCTTCGACGAACAGGCGGGCGGCCTGCGCTTGGACCGTGCAGCATAAAAACAGATAAAAAAAGGACAATGTTTTCATGGAATGTGTTTTAGGGTCGTTATTGTTTCGGGTTGTGAACAAAGATAAAAATATTATTTTGTTTTTTCAGGATAATCTGTTGAAAAATGCGATTTGGACAATGAAAATAAGATACAGTTCCCGTACAGCGGTTGCTCCAATATGCACGCTACGTGTCTCCCAGGTAAAAGGAGACACGTAGCGCAGATTGAAAAGCGGTTATTTATAAGATATGACCAATATCCGGTCGTTTTTCCAGAAAGCTTCTTTGTCCTGAATCAGCAGTGCGTTGATTTCTTTTTTTCCGCTGCCTTCTTCCAATGAGTAGGAGGTGGTGGGAAAACCGCCGATAATTTCCACTTTTTTCCCTTTGATTTCGATGCGATCTACGTTTCTGATGTCTATTTTGGTCAGTTTGGTTTTATCCAAATCCGGATTGACGGCGAGCGTACGCCCGATGGCTCCTTTTTTTATCAGGATGCCCGACTCCAATAAGAATTTTTCTTCTCCTGCAATGTAATAGGCCGTGTTCAGGTCATTGGTCGTTTGTTCCAACGTTTGCGTCAGGTTTTGGTTGGTCTGTGCGGCCGATACGATTTCGGTGTTGAGCTTGGCGATTTCCTCTTTTAGATTGTCGATGTTTTTCAACATGTCGGCAATGGTCGCGTCTTTTTCTTTTACCTGCCGCGTCATTTCGGCTACCAGTTTCTGCAACCCTTCGATTTCCACGTTGGCTTTCGATAATTGTCCGGCCGCTTTCTCAAGCCGTTTCAGTTGTTCGTTTTTTTCTTTTAAGATGGCGGCTATGTCGTTCAGGTCCGCTTTTATCTGGTCTTTGGGTACTTTCCCTATTTCAGCCTGCGAAATGACCAGCCCTTCCCTCCGTTTTATGTCGCTTAACGAGACGGTAATGTCGCTGATCGTCAATAGCGCGTCGTTGATGATCGAATCTTTGTTGTTGATTACATACTGTAAAGAGTCGTTCTGAACGGATATTTCCTGTATGACCCGTTCGTTTTTCTTCCGTTCGCCCATGCAGGAGGTCAATACGGCAATAACAAGGGTTGCCCCGATGATTGTTTTCATGATTTTGCGGTTTATGTCTTTTATTGTTCTTTTACGGTTTGCAACATGCCCCGGCACAATGTTTTCAGTTCGTCGTCCGTTATGATGTAAGGAGGCATGATATATACCAAACGTCCGAAAGGCCGGATCCAGATTCCTCTTTCGACGAATTTTCGTTGCATGTGGGCCATATCTACCTCCCGTTTCATCTCTATAACGCCTATGGCTCCCAATATGCGAACGTCGGCCACGGAAGAGAGAGATGAGGCTTCCTGCATTTCCTCCCGCATGATCCGTTCCATTTCGCCAATGCGTTCTAAAGGCGGATTTTCGACCAGCATATCCAGGTTTTCGCAGGCAATGGCCGCAGCTAAGGGATTGCCCATGAAAGTAGGGCCGTGCATGAAATTATGAGGCGGATTGGCGGATATGGTGTCGGCTACGGCTGCCGTGGCTATCGTGCAGGCGAAACTCATGTATCCTCCGGTAATGGCTTTGCCTATACATAGGATATCCGGAACGATTCCCGCCCAAACGCAGGCGAACATTTTGCCGGTCCGTCCGAAACCTGTCGCAATTTCATCGGCGATCAGCAATACGTCGTATTGGTCGCATAAAATCCGTAATTGTTTCAGGTATTCCGGATGGTAGAAATACATGCCGCCGGCTCCCTGGACGATCGGTTCGAGAATGAAGGCGGCCATTTCCGTCCCGTGTTGCTCGAACAGCGTTTCGAATGGTTTCATGGCTTCGGGAGTCCACGGGGCATCGAATGCTACGGTCGGACGATCGACGAAAAATTGGATAGGCAACCGCCCGTTGTACAGGGTGTGCATGCCTCTTACCGGGTCGCATACCGACATGGCGTGCCATGTGTCGCCGTGGTATCCGCCCCGAATGGTTCCTATCTTACAGGGAACCGGCGTCTTTTTTCGGGCGTGTTGGTATTGCAGAGCCATCTTGATAGCCACTTCCACGGCGACCGATCCGCTGTCGCAATAGAAAAAACGGTCCAATCCGTCCGGTAATATGCCGCGCAACCGTCGCGCCAGCTCTACGGCGGGCCGATGGGTCAAGCCGCCGAACATGACGTGGGCGAACCGCTGCAACTGTTCGGCAGCGGCTCGGTTCAGACGGGGATGGCTATAGCCGTGTACGGCGCACCACCACGAAGACATGCCGTCTATCAACCGGGTTCCGTCTTCCAGTTCGATATATACGCCTTCGGCTCTTTTTACAGGATAAACCGGCAACGGGTTTATCATTGACGTATAGGGATGCCAGAGATGTTCCCTGTCGAAATCGAGTAAATTTTTAACTGTATCCATGTTTCGTTATCTAAGGCATTGCAAAGATACGTATAAATTGCAGGGAATATCCTTTAATTATACAGGTTTTGCGGCCGATAAGTCGGGAAAGGAGCCGGTTTGCCGAAGGTGCGGTCTCGCAGTTCGATACGGTTTATTGTTTTTGAAAGTCGGAATTTTGCATTTGCGTGTTTTCGAACGGCTTTCCTGAAATGAAGCGCCCCCTGAAAGTTTGGCAAAACTTTCAGGGGGCAAAGTGCGGGGATTCGTGTCGGGTTATAAAACAGTTACTTGCAAATTTTTTATTTCCCCGTTTATTTTTCCTACTTCGGCCAAAGGAAAGACGAGGGTTTGTATGTATTGCATCTTTTTCCCGTTGTCTTTTACGATGGCTTCCGGTTTCAGCGTTTCCTGCAACTGGCCGTTCACGAACAGCCGGGTTTCGCGGTTGTCGCCTTCAATGGCCAGCTTGACCGTTTGTCCGGTCGGAACGGTGTAATCGAAAGTGTTCAGGTATCCGTCCCGCTCGAACCCTAACTTGCCGGTTTTCGGGTCGCTTGCGTAAACCGTGGCGTTCTTGTTTTTGAATAGGATAGTGCCCGAAGGGTTGTCTGACAGGGTCAGGTCGAATTCCACCCGGTAGTTGTAGCCGATTTCATATAAGGCGGTAGTGTCTTCGCTTCGGGCGATTTCTTTCGAAAGAACCGTTTGCCCCGGTTTGCTGTTTTTTACGCGTCCCGAAAGATTTACTCCCGGAGCTTCGCTGATGGTTTCCCGTTTCTTGTCGAATTCCTCGAAAGGAATAAGGTCGCGGCTTCCGCTCCACATCTTGACCGCCAGCGTTTGCATGGCCGGCCATACGCGGTGGTGTACGTCCTTATGGGAGATGCCGTTGCCTACATGGTCGTTCCATACGGCGAACAGGCCGCCCAGAATGGCCGGGTCGTTGTCCCGGAACCGGACGCCGCCCACCTGTACGGGTTCCCATTTTTCATATAGGTATTTGGTATTCAGGTAGTCGTAATAGTAACCGGCTGCCGGAACAATATACAAGTAACGGTCTGGAATGGAAATAAGGTCATAGCCGGCTTCTACCATTTTTTTCGGATCGGCATAACCGTTGTACCAGGCATTCATGATGACATTTTCGCTTTTTACGGGCGTTTCTCCTTGAGCGTGCGTCAGGGCTCCCCATACGACGGCTTGTTTTCCGTATTCTTCTACCAGTTTGATGTACCGGTCGGTAAAATACCTGAATTTTTCCACGACCTGTTGGTCCTTATTGGAATATTCGTCCGTGCCTATATGTACGCGCTTGCCGCGGAATACGGGTTCCGGACCTTCCAGATACTCCCGGAAAAGTCCGTCCATGAAAACATAGGTTTCCGGATTGAACAGGTCCAAATGGTCCATGCCGTACTCCTTGCTTCCTATTTCCGGTTTGTAATGCGTGAAAGCCAACGTGTGCGCCGGGGCATCTATTTCCGGAATAATGTTTACTCCGTATTCTTCGGCCAGTTTTTGCAAATCGATGAATTCTTTTTTCGTGTAGTAGCCGTCTTTGGCCGTCAAACCCGGATAGGTTTCGCTTTCCAACCGGAAAGCGGCGTAGGTTTTGTCCCAATCGTCATCGAAAAAGCCTTTGAATCCGTTATCGTTCAGATGAATCTGGAACGTGTTCATCTTGTAATACGACATGAATTTCACATAGTCCCGCAAAAAGTCTATGGTAAAAAATTTCCGGCCGCAGTCGAGCATGAATCCGCGGACTTCGTATTTGGGATAATCGGTAATTTCCCCCTTGGGCAGAGCCGCCGATTGTTCCAACAGTTGCAGCAAAGTCCGGGTCCCCCAAAAAATTCCCTGCGGATGCGGCGCTTCTAAGGTCAGGTAATTCCCGATGTCTATTTTATATCCTTCTTCCCCTAACAGGTAGCCGGGTTTCAGAGTCAGAAATATGTCCCCTTTTTTGGGCGTGCCCGTATTGATTTCGCTTGCTTTGGAGAACATGGTCTGCAGATCGTTCGCCAGCGTGCGGGCTATCGGAGCGAGTTGTTCCGAATACTCCTGAGGAAATACGATGGATACCTTGTTTTTCAAGGTCAGAAAACCTTCGCCCCCGTTCCATTCCTGTAGTTGAGGAATAACGAACGGCTTTTCATTTACTTGGGCCAATAAATCGCCGATACATAAATGAATCGTAATGATTAGTAGCGTTACTTTATTCATAGGTATTTAAAATAATTGATGAATAAGTGCAAATATAATGAAATTTTGTAAAATAAGGATCGACGGCGGAAATTTCGATGGAAAGCGTGCTTGTCGGGTTATTTATTTCCGGCTTTGCGAGGCATAGTAATCGAGTTGTTCCCGGCAGACTTTTTCCACGATGTCGCGGAGCATTTCCACCTTCGGCACGAGTGCGTCGATGTCTTCTTTCGTTATTTCGAATTCGGAGTTGTACCGCGATTCTATGTAAGCTCTTTGCAAAAGGTTGAACAACCGTTTTTCTTCTTCGGTATCGCAGGGAAAAACACGGAAAATTTCGGTCGTGAATTTCTTGCAATAATTCATCAATTTTTCCAAATCATGATCCTTGTAACCGTACAGAATAAACACCATCGGGATAGTCCGTAGAAAATTTTCAGTAGCCTGGTGTAAATAGAACGAAGCTTGTTTATAATCTTTACGGCTTGTAGCATGTTCGACATCGATAAAAAAACTTAATGCCCTTCCGAATTTGTCATCAAAGTATTTTTGCGCTCTTTCTCCTATTTCCGCAAAGTCGAGTTTCCTGCGCCGGGCCAACCGGTAATGTCCCGAATCGTACAATATAATTCCCTGTTGTTTGATTTCCGTCTCGAAATAGTGTCCCTTACTCAAAGCATAGTTGAAATCTTCGATACCGTAATCGATAAACTGGGGCTGGGTATGAAACGATCGGTTTTTATGAACGAAAAACAAATCTTCTATTTTTGCGAACAGGGAGTATTTGACCGCCCCCATCGGCTTTTTCGTCAAAATCAAAATATCGTAATCGCTCATGAAATAGGTCGGCGTATCGAATTCGATACGCTGGTCGTAATCCACGTAAGTTCCGCGTGCGTAGCTGCCGAACAAAATAACCATTTCGACATCTTTGATATGCTTGCGAATCAATTCGGTAAGCTGGCGTAAATCGTCCTGTTTCCGGGGCGGTAAAAATCGAATACTTCGTTTCATAATCACAAAATTATGAAAAAAAACGAGATTTTGTTTGGTATAATCCATAAAACCGATTACATTTGTTTCATAATTCCTGCAAATAGTTTGCAAAAGTTTCCGATGGGGGCGGCAGGAGCCGCTTAAAAGAAAAAAGTTGTGAACTATGAAAAGGAAAATGATTAATTCGTCATAACGGCGGACATAATATAAAGGGTAAACAACTCTTTATACCTATCGAAAACTTGGGAGACTCTTGTTGGAGTTTGTTTGAAATCGGTATAAATTGTCGGCTCTTGTTATGTCCCGTATATTTTTTGTACGGGACTGACAGGGGCGCAGGACGGTTCCGATTTCGGGTTCCCAAGACCTTCGTAGGGGCTGCTAATGCGTCCTCTGTTTTTTTATGCTTTTCAGGGACGCCATTCATCCACGGTTTATCGATAAAGTTATGTATTCCGTAGCGTCCCGCATCATAAATAACATACGGCTTGTTTCCGTTGCCCGTCAGGGAATCGGAAGGAATCGGTATGCCTGTTGCGGCGTATCGGACATATCGGGAACGGGCTTTGCGAAAGACAGCGATTCTTTCGGTGTTTCTTTTTCTGGCCGCAGTCCGTTCCCTTCTTTTTGTCGATTTACAGGTAATGATTTAGTAAAATATACTCATTCTTTAATGTGTCGAGTCCGGTCGTTTCGTACCGACCGGAATATGCTTGCTTTCAATAGGGGAACAGGCTTCACAAAGGGACTTTGCGTATGCGGGTCTCTTTACTCTGGGACCGAAGCCTTGTTCCCTTTTTTACGATCTTTCTCCCCGGCTTTGTGCGGACCGTTTCCCCGGAAGCCGTGTTCTGTTTCATTTTCCGGTCTTTCTGTTTGTGGTAAAGATAAAAGCCGTCCTCAAAGTAACCGCTTCGCGTGGGGTATTTGCCGACGGCCGGGAACGGTTTCCGGGAATACCTTCGTTTCAGAGGGTTTTCGTTCTGGTATCGGTTGTCCGTTCCCTTTTTTAATCGAAACGAATCGGGTTGAAATCATTTTCAAAGCGAATTTCCGTGTAGCGGGCATACTCGTTCGGGGCCGTTTTCCTCTCGTGTGTTCCTTCTTGACTTTTGTTCGGGAGGGTTTCCATAGGCATTTGTGAGGGACGGCCCCTTTTTAACAATCCTTGCCGTTCTTTTTTCCGGAAGCGGATAGCGTGAGCGGCAGCCGTCCGCACCTTCCGCAACGGGTTGATGGCCGTGAGGGATAAAAAAGGATGATCGTCCGGTTTTCCGGTAAACCGATTCAGCTCTGGAGAATCGGGTTTGCAGGTCTGTTGGAAAAACCGGACGATCTTTTTTTGAAGGTTTGTCAAGGGGGGAAGAATGAGAATTATTTTTGATAAGAAGTTTGCACGTAGAATAAAATGCTTTTTCGGTTGCCGTATTCATCGACTAAGGTCAGATAATGTTCCCCGGTTTCCGGCAATACGGAAAGCGAGTGGTCTTTTTGCGTCGCAGCTATGTATTCATTGTCGATATGCCAGTAAAGCGTGGTTTCCGGTTGACTGTGGGCGGCCCGGAAAATGATTCTTTCCGGTTGTCCGTCTCTGCCCCGGGGTACGATGATTCGGGTTCCCCATTCCGGATATATGCTTTCTATCGGGTTGATGATGCCTTGAGTGAGGTATTCTTGCGGGATCGGAACATAGTCCGGATTCGCGGAAGCGTAATACCATTCCTGGGCCGGAGATAGAACGAAAACATTGACCGGCGTGCGGGTATTGGAAGAAGAATCGGTTTCGATGTGGATTTGTTTGTGGTAAGGGCATAATCGGGAAGATATTCCTGCAACGGGAATGTAGCAGCTGTCTATGGGTTCGCAATAAGGTCCGGCCAAATGTCCGCTTTTTCTACATATCAGGGCGGGTTTCATGTCGTTGTACGGTTTGTCGAACCATGTCGTTCGAGGCAGCAAGGCGAACAGTTCGAATAATAGCGGTGCGGCGTTTCCTACGCCGGTCAGCGAAGCCCGTCCTTGTCCCGTCGCGTTGCCTACCCATACGCCTACGGCATATTCCGGCGTGACGCCTACGGCCCAGGCATCGCGTCCTCCGTAGCTGGTTCCCGTTTTCCATGCGATTTGCCGGGACGAATTGAACATTTGCCAAGAGGCTTCTTCTTCCGGCCGGTTGACGCCGGACATACAGTCGAACATATACCATAAGGCGGCCGGAGAGAGGGAAAGGTGTTTTTGTTTCGAAAGCCGGACGGAACCGGTCTTGCGGAGAGAATCGGGAACGGAACTTAGCGGACGGACGAATTCGGTTAAAAGCAGGGAGTCGTTTTGTCCTCGGGCTTTGTCGTATGCGTTCAGAAAACGGGCCAACGAGGCGTACATTCCGGTAATTTCGATTAATTTGCCTTCCGCTCCCCCCAATATCAATGTTGAACCGTAGTCGGATTCCGTGCGGTTCAACGTGGTAAGTCCCAGTTGCTGTAACATGACTTTGAAACGGCCGATTCCGTATCGGTTGATCATGCGTACGAGGGGAACGTTCAGCGAATGCCGGACGGCTTGGGAGGCAGGAACCACTCCCTGAAAGGTCCTATTGTAGTTTTGCGGCGTGAATCCGTTGATGTTCAAGGGAGTGTCGGAGACGAGCGTATGGGGTAACAGGGAGCCCTCGCTCATCATGGCGGCGTACAAGACGGGTTTCAGTATGCTGCCGGTACTGCGCGGAGCCGATGCCGCATCTACATACCCGTTGTGCCGGTTATGCAGATAAGGGGTATTGCCGATATAAGCTAAGATTTCGTTTTTCTCGACATCGGCGATAACTACGGCGATGTTGTAGATGAAATTATCGGCATATTCGCGACCGTATCGGTCAGTAATTTCTTCTGCCCGTTTCTGGAGAGTAAGGTCTAAGGTGCTGGTACCTTGCTGTTTATTGGCCAAATGGTAGGCATGTTGGGGAAATTCGACCGGTTTTTCGGGCAGCGGTTCCCATAATGCCCGTTCGTATTCGGAAGGAGTGATGCTTTGATTTTCCAGCAACCGCCGTAATAAACGGTTTCTTTTTTGCAGGAGTTTGTCGCGGTTTCTTTCCAGATGAATGAGAGACGGAGAATTCGGCAATACGGCCAGCATGGCCGCTTCCGCCCATGACAGTTCGGCGGCGTTGCGGCCGAAATACCGTTGGGCGGCCGCTTCGAGACCTATGACGTTGCCTCCGAAAGGGGCATGGGCGGCATACATGTCCAGTATTTCCGCTTTGGTAAATATCATTTCCAACCCGATAGCCCGAACGGCTTCCGTGATTTTTTCCGGAACGGTTCGCGGTTTCCCTTGCCGGCTCAGGCGAATCGTTTGCATGGTAATGGTACTGGCGCCGCTGACGATTCGGGAAGAGCGGAAGTTGGACCGCAGAGCGCGAGCGATAGCGATGGGATCTATGCCGAAATGGTAATAGAAACGTTTGTCTTCGAAAGCAATAAGGGCTTTTTTGAATTTATCTGGGGTTTTGCCCGGAGGGAAGAACCATTGTTCGGTTCCGGAGACGGTGGCGCATAACAATCGTCCGTTACGGTCGAAAAGTACGGGGGAGTAAGTATCGGTAAACGGATCGAATGCGGCACGTCCTATTCTGAAAAGTAAAACGATACATATAATCAGGACGATACTGCCCGTAATGATTTTAATTTTGTGTCGTTTCATTATTCTTGCCATATGTTATTCACAAGATACGAAAATATATTATCTTTACAAAATAATGATTCTCGGAAAGAGACTGTAACGAGAAAAATGACAAAAGGGAATACGATGAAAATACGGAACGGATATTGGTTTCTGTTTCTTTTGTTTCTGATTGGATGTCGGGAGCAGGAAGGGATAAAAGAAATACGTTATAATAAATATGTAGAGGCTTTTTCTACGGGAAATATTCCCAAAAATATGCCCGTGACCATTGTATTTCGGGATACCGTACCGATTGTGAATCGATCGGCGGATACGTTGCATGCCGCTGTAAAGATCAATCCTGCAATTCCCGTGGATATTCTTATGGCGGAAGACGGACGCACGATGAAAATCAGTCCGAAGGAAAATTTTATTCCGGGAACTCGATATTCTGTTACGGTAAATATTCAATCGTTGTTTGATCAGTCCGATGCTTTGCCTTTTGAATATTTCTTTTCGGTTTTTTCGCCCGAAGCCGTGTTGCATTTGCTCGATTTTGAAGTAAATGCTGACGATGAGTGTGTGATTGCGGCGGAAATTACGACGCGGGATAACGAAATGGCCGAAGAGGTGGAAAGAGCCGTTCGGTTTCCCGGAAAAGATTCGGTGCGTTGGACCCATTCGGCGGACGGCAGGCGGCATCAATTTTGGATTGAGGGAATTCGAAAACCGGAGAAAGAGTCCTTTACGTACGAAATAAAAACCGTTAAGAATAAAATCGGATTAAAAGAATCCGAACGATTGGCGGTTCCTATTCCCGTTCGTGGCAAGTTTTATTTGTATGATAAACGTTATGTTTCTTCGCCGGAACGGTATGTCGAACTGATTTTTTCGGAACAGGTGGATCCTCAGCAGGATTTGAGCGGGCTGGTGGAAATTGTGGAAACGGAGGATATTCCTGCCGTTGCGGATAATAACAGTATTCGTTTGTATTTGGGGCAGCAAGAGGTGGCTGAACATGCCCGTATTCGCGTGGATGCTGGTATCCGCAGTAAAAACGGAAATCGTTTGTCCGATTCCGGGGAGGTAACGGTAGAAACTTTTTCCAGTAAACCGAATGCTCGATTTGTCGGCAGAGGGATCATTCTTCCGGAAAACGATTCGGTCAATATCGCTTTTCAGACGATTAATTTACGGGCCGTACGGATTAAAGTGATTAAAATTTTCGAGAACAATATTGGACAGTTTCTGCAATCGGATAATCTTTCGGATTTCGGCAGATTGTCCGAAGTGGGGATGCCGGTAGCCTGTAAGACCGTGTTGTTGGACGGTCGCGTGAATTTCGATCCGGGACGCTGGACGACCTATGCATTGAATTTGCGGGATATAATGGCGCCGGAACCGGGGGCGTTGTATCATTTGGAACTTTCTTTCGATCGTCGTTTCTCTACTTATGATTGTGGCCGTTCGGTCGAATTGTCGCCGGAGGAGCTGGCCCGGGAAGATGCGCAGTTGTTGCAACGGAATATCGACAGGTTCGAGGAAGGGGGGTATTATTATTACAATTCCGATTATGACTGGTCGAATTACGACTGGACTCAAAGAGAGAATCCCTGTTCCGATTCTTATTATGTGGACAAAACCGTTTCTAAGAACGTGATGATGTCCAATTTGGCATTGATTGTTAAAAACGGACATAGTGGCCGGATGCAGGTCATGGTTAATAATATTTTAACCGGAGGGCCGGAAGAACTGGTGGATATGCGGGTATATAATTACCAGCATCAGTTGGTCGCCAAGGGGATAACGGACGCTTCCGGTACGGCCGATCTGGTGTACGGCCGGTCCGTTCCGCACTATATCGTTGCGGGGAAAGGGACGCAACGCGCTTATTTGCGGGTGGATCATGCGTCGGCCCTGTCGCTCAGCAATTTCGAAGTATGGGGCGAACCCTTGCAAAAAGGCATTCAGGGATACCTGTACGGAGAACGGGGTGTCTGGCGTCCGGGAGATACGCTGCATCTGAATTTGATTGTCAGGGACCGTTTCGGAAAACTTCCTGCCGATCATCCCGTTACGTTCAAGTTGCAGAATCCGTTGGGACAGGTTTATGCGACGAAAAGCGTGAAGGGACAAAACCGTTTTTATGCTTTCGACGTACCGGTAGCTCAGAATGCTCCTACGGGGACATGGAGCGTAACGGCTTCGTTGGGTGGGGCCCGTTTCCAGAAAAAACTGCGTATAGAAACCGTGAAGCCCAACCGTTTGAAAGTGGACCTTCATGCGCAACCTCTGTTGCATAAGGGCCGGAATACGCTGACGCTTGAAACGGAATGGTTGACGGGGGCCGTGGCGAGGAACCTGAAATATTCCGTGAAAGCCGATTTTTCGGCCGGAAAAACTGTTTTCGAGGGATATACGGACTATGTTTTCGATAATCCGTCCAAATCTTTTTCCGGAGAACAGATCGTTTTATCGGAAGGAACCACCGATGCCGAAGGAACGGCGGTAATGCCGGTTGATTTGGGAATCGGCGGGAATGCGCCGGGAATGTTGGATGCGTCTTTGGTTACCCGGGTTTACGAAACGAGCGGGGAATACAGCATCAACGGCTTGTCGGTCAAATATTCTCCTTACGAGAGTTATGTGGGAATCGGTTCGCCCGTGGCGGAACGGGAGACGATGGCGACGAACCGGCCGTACGTTTTCAAGTTGGTCGATTTGAAAGCGGACGGCACTCCTGTAGCGCAGAGACGGATAGATGTAGCTGTGTACAAGGTAAAATGGTACTGGTGGTGGAGCAGCCAGCGGAGCGATTTGGCCGATTATTTGTCCGATGCGTACCATACTCCCGTGTTTTCCCAGGTGTTGCATACCGACGGAGCCGGAAAGGCTTCCTTTGAGTTTTCGGTTCCGGATGAGGATTGGGGAACGTATGTCTTTGTAGCTACCGACTATCGGAGCGGGCATTCTTCCGCCGTGATGGGATATTTCTACGATGAATCGGCCCGGGGCGAAATGCGGGAAGGCGACGAGGCGACGATGTTGGTGTTGCATACCGACAAGGCGGTTTATGAAACGGGGGACAAGGTAACGCTTTCCTTCCCTTCGATGGACGGAGCGGAGGCGATCGTGTCGCTGGAGAGCGGTACGGAGATTCTCGAGACTGCCCGGATCAAGTGTTCGGGAACGCGGACTTCCTTCTCGTTCCGGGCTACGGAGGCCATGTTGCCGAACGTATATGCGTATGTGACGTTGATTCAGCCTTACGGTGCGGTAAAAAACGATATGCCCATTCGTTTGTACGGCGTGGTGCCCGTCATGGTGGAGTCGGAAAATACCCGGTTGTTGCCCCGTATCGAAGCTCCGGAACAAGTTAAGCCGATGACGAAATTCGATATCGAGGTGTCGGAAGATAGAGGAAGGCCCATGACCTATACGTTGGCCGTCGTGGATGAAGGGTTGCTCGATTTGACCAATTTTCAGACCCCGGATCCGTGGAATACGTTTTTCGCCCGGCAGGCTTTGGGAGTGGATACGTGGGACTCTTATCAGTATATTTTCGGGGCTTACGGCGGACGGATCGAACAGTTGTTCAGCATCGGCGGCGACGGCATGCTGGCTGCCAAAAATACGGTAACGGTCAATCGTTTCAAGCCGGTCGCTCTCTCTTTGGGAACCTTTACGCTGGAGAAAAACAAGAAGCGAAAGCATACGGTAGAGATTCCCAATTTTGCAGGAACCGTCCGGATTATGGTCGTGGCGGCGAACGACCAGGCTTCCGGTCATGCCGACCGGGAGGTAAAGGTAGTGAATCCGGTCATGGTGCTGGCTACTTTGCCCCGGGTGCTTTCTCCCGGAGATACGTTCGAAGTCGGAGCTACGGTTTTCGCCATGGAAGAGCGGGTAGGCGACATACAGGTTTCGTTGGAGACGGGGAAAAATCTTTTGCCTCAGGAAGATACCCGTAAGACGGTCCGGCTGGCAGAAAAAGGCGATACGACGGTATTTTTCCGGGTAAAAGTGTCGGATCGTCCGGGGCGGGCGAACGTGAAATTGCGGGCGGAAGCCGTTTCCGGCCGTTCTTTCTCCGATACCGATATAAAAATCCGGTCCGTGGACACGCCTGTTTCGACGCATGTGACCCGCAACGTCGTAGCGGAGTCTTCCGTGTCCGAAAAAGTCGCGCTGCCGGGGAAACGGGGAACCAACAAGATGTTGATAGAGGTGTCGCGCGTTCCGGCCATGCATCTTAGCGCGCGGTTGAAATATCTGGAAGATTATCCGTATGCCTGTGTGGAACAGCTGGTGTCGGGCGCTTTCCCCTTTTTGTACGCGGGAATGTTAATGCAGGCCGACCGGCAAACGTTGTTGTCGTATGAGAACCGGGTTCGGTCGGCTTTATCGCGTTTGGTCAATTACCAGACGCCCGAAGAGATGCTTTCTTATTGGCCGGGCGGAACGGACGTGTCCGTCTGGGGAACTCTGTATGCGTTTCATTTCATGTCGGAGGCTAAGGACAGGGGTTTTTCGGTTCCCATGTCGCTCTATCGTTCGTTGCAAGATAGAATTTACCGTTCCGCACGTCAGTGGCAGTATGCCGATTCTCCGCAGAGCGGAGAGCAGATGCTGATACAGGCTTACCGGTTGTATCTGCTGGCGTTGGCCGGAAATGAGGAAATCGGGGCGATGAACCGATTGTATGAAAATCCCAATTTGTCCGGTCCGGCCCGAGCTATGCTGGCGACCGCATACGCAAGGATCGGACGCAAAAATATCGCGGAAACGCTGCTTCGCGGAAATTTGTCCGATGCGGGAACGACTTATGCGTTGACTTATGGCGATGAAAATCGGAATACGGCTATTCTGTTGTTGGCCAATCTGGGAGTCAATAATGGGGTACGGGCTTCCGAATTAGCTTATCGGATTGCGGGGACGCTCGCTTCCGATCAATGGTTGAGTACGCAGTCGATCGCTTTCTCCTTGATGGCCATGTCGAAATACATTGCGGCTTATCCTGTGCCTTCTGAAATGGATTTCAGTTTGCAGGTAGACGGAAAGACGTTCGATGCGGGCGAGTCTCAGGGCCGGTCCGTGTTATCGTTCGCTCCGGAAGTGCGCCATAGGGAAGAGTCCGAAATCCGGTTGATGAACTATGGGGACGGAGCGTTGTTTCTGAATATCTGGTGCGAGGGGATGGCTGCGCCGGAACAGGAACGGGCGCATGCCAACGGAGTGGAAATTACCCGGCGGTTTATCGACCGTTTCGGAAGAACGGTGGATATAACGGCATTGGAACAGGGAACGGCGTTTTATTCGGAAATTACGATTAGCAATCGTTCTGTTGCCGCTTTGAACAATTTGGCTTTGGAAGAAGTTGTTCCGGCCGGTTGGGAAATCGAAAACACATTGTTCGGAGCGGTTTCTCCGGGTACGGGAATTGCTTATCGCGATGTGCGCGACGACCGGATTTATTCCTTTATCGACCAATTGCCGGTAGGCGGGCAGATTACTGTCAGAACGCCGTTGTCGGCCGCTTACAAAGGGCGGTTTTATATGCCGGCAACGCGTTGCGAGGCGATGTATAACCAGAAAATCAATGCCAATACGGCAGGTCAAACGATAGAAGTTAAATAATTATTAAAAATACAAAGATGATAATAGGAGTAGCGATATTAGCAGTAGTGCTATTGGTTTTTGTGCTCGATTACAATCGACTGATTCAGAAAAGCAATGCGATAACCAATGCGTTCGGAACGATCGATGCCATGCTGAAGAAACGGTTTGATCTGATTCCGAATCTCGTGGCGACCGTGCAGCAGTACGCTTCGCATGAACGGGAGACTTTGGAGCGTATTACGGCTTTACGGACGGAATCTTTCGAGGGTTTGTCGATGGAGGAAAAACAAGCCGTCGATCGCCGGTTGAATGAGGCGAACAGGCAATTGATGCTGGCTGTCGAGAATTATCCGGAATTGAAAGCGTCCGATAATTTCATGCAATTGCAGCGTGCATTGAACGAAACGGAGGAGCAGTTGTCTGCGGCGCGGCGTACCTATAACGCCTGTGTGACCGATTACAATAACATGACGAGGATGTTCCCGTCGAATTTAGTGGCTAAATTATTTAATTTCAAGGAAAAAGAAGTATTGGCTATTCCGGAAGCCGAACGGGAGGCCCCGGATGTAAAGCGGTTGTTCCGTTCTTAATGAAAAAGGTGTATGGCCGAATCGTTTGAGACATTGTACCGGCGATTGGAACCGTCGTTGGCAATGCTGGAAAAAAGGAGAAGGGAATTGCGCCGAAGAGGGGTTTGGATCGGCGGATGTATCAGCGTGGCGGTGGCTATACTGCTGTGTTTTGTCCTGCCTCGCGATCCGGAACTCCTGTTCGTTGCGGTAATCGTATCTACGGTTTTTATTTTGTGGGTTTCCATTTGCGCGCAAGTCGGGAAACTGACCGGGTTTTACAAGAAAGAGGTCATTGCCCGCATGGTAAGGGCGGCCCATCCTTCCTGCCTTTACGAACCGGAAAAAGGGATTGCCGAATCTCTGTTTGTGGAATCCGGTCTTTTTTCGGGAGTTCCCGACCGTTATCGCACCGAAGACCTGATCCGGGGAAAGGTAGATAAAACGGACTTCATGTTCGCAGAGGTCCATGCGGAAGAAAAACATGTGACGACGAATGGGAAGGGGCAGACCCGGACTTATTATTCCACTTTGTTCAGAGGTTTTTTGTTCGTCGCCGATTTTCATAAAGATTTCTCAGGGCGGACGCGGGTATGCCGGAACAGCCTGTTGAAAATCGATTGGAGCGGGGAGCGGATCAAACTCGAAAATCCCGATTTTGAAGCGAAGTTCGACGTGTATGCTTCGGATCCTGTAGAAGCCCGTTATTTGTTGTCGCCGACGATGATGGAGCAGCTGCTGAAATTGAACGACGCGTTTTCCGATGCTTTGACGGTCGGTTTCTATGAATCGAAAATCTTAGTGGCTCTTCCCGACAATACCGACCATTTCGAACTGTCCGTGTTCCGGACCCATCTGAATCGGGAACGTATTCGCAGGGAATTCGATACGGTTTGCCGATTGATCGGCATTGTGGACGCATTGAATCTGAATACGCGCATTTGGTCGAAAGAGTAATTTCGTCCGCTCATTTCTTCCGACCGGGCAGACCGTCGCGGAACCGAACATTGGCGTGTGTTCCGTCGCAATAGGGCATGTTGGATGATTGTCCGCACCGGCAAAGCGCCATCTTGTTCCTCAATTCGAACCGGATGCCTGTTTCGCTGTCCAGTGGGATGCCGCCTTTGACCCACAGGGGACCGCTGACGGACAAGGGTTCGTCTTCGATCAGTCCCAAAGAGGGGTCGAGATGTACTTCCAGCGGTTCGCCCGTTTCTTTATCCCAGGCCCGAAGGCGGTCGCCCGGACATAGATTGCACTCTTCCACGGCGGTTGCCGCGCTTGTTTCGTCCGCTCCGTTTTCAACCAGATTCCAAACCCTGCCGCCTACGTCGCAGAATCGGGCGAAAGCGCAGTAGTTCTCATTATCGGTCATCCGGATTTTCGGCCCTTCGTACTGTTCCGCCTCTTCCTGTATGGGCGACAAGCCGGCGGTCAGTTCCGGTTCCCAGGCCGTTTTTTCATGGCTGCCGTCGCAATAGGGTTTGCGGGCCGAGCCTCCGCACCGGCACAGGGCCGTAGGTTCGTCCGGCATGGCGAAACGAACGCCCGGGACGTATTTCAATAAATTGAATTTTCCCTCCGCGACGATGAATTCCTGTTGCAGGGGCGGTTGGCCGAAAACCAAATAAGGACCTTGGTCCGCAATGACTATCTTATATTTTTCCGGAGCCTGGGTCGTCCCCGGTTCAATGTGCCTTTTTTCTTTTTGCATGGCATTTTCTATTTTTAAAACTATCGATTCAAATAGTATGCCCGGCCGGATGTTTTGCCGTTTCAAAATTCGTTTTCTAACGGACGGAGAGAATATCGCAGGTTTTGTACTATTCTTGAGTTTGTTTTCGTTTTAAAAACATAGCGTCAGGATTATGGAATACGTATATAAAACGGCGGAAATGCCGGACGATTACGAAGGTCGTGTCGTGGTCACGTTGATACGGGCTTTGCCGGATAAGAAGGACCGGGGCGGGGCCGTGTTGTATATACACGGGTATGTGGACTATTTCTTTCAGGACCATCTGGCCGAAAAGACGATGGAGGAGGGGTACGGTTTTTTCGCGCTTGAATTGAGGAAATACGGCCATTCGTTCCTGCCGCACCAACATTTCAATTATTGCCGGTCGATGCGCGAGTACGATGTCGATATTACGTATGCGATACGGGAGATTTTGGCTTGCGGTTACCGGGAGGTAATTTTGCTGGGGCATTCTACCGGAGGTCTGTTGGCTTCGCTTTATGCTGCGAAAGGGACTTTGCGGGAAAAAATATCGGCCGTGGTGCTGAACAGTCCTTTTCTGGAATTCAATACTTCCGCATTGAAAAAATACGTTTTGATTCCTGCGGTGTCGGTTTTCAGCCGTCTGTTTCCCTATTTGGCGAAAAAGAACGAGCTTTCTCCTTTTTACGGCGAAAGCATACATGTTTCGATGCGGGGAGAGTGGAACTATGATTTATCCCTGAAACCGATCGAGGGCGTTCCGTTGTATCTGGCATGGTTGAGAGCCGTGTTCCGCGCGCAGCGGTGCGTGAAAAAAGGGTTGGATATACGTGTTCCCGTTCTGGTCCTGTCGTCGGACCGTTCGCTGTATCCGCGGGTATGGAACGAGGATATCCATTATGCCGATGTGGTGTTGAATGTGAAAGACATCGAAAAATACGCTTTTTGTCTGGGAACCCGGATAACATACCGTACGGTTCCGGGAGGAATGCACGACCTTTTTTTGAGCCGCAGGCCGATTCGGGAGCGGGCGTTGGAGACGGTTTTCCAGTGGCTGGAGACCCTCTGACCGTTTCGATGGCAAAACGGGAAATGGCCGGGGAAAATTCAAGGTCGGGAACGGTGGGCGTAAGGAGCGTACCCTTCTTTGCCCCGAAGAAAATCGACGGCTCCCCGGATAGCGGGACCGATCAGCCGTTTTTGCCCGTTTCGCATGTAGCGGACACAATTTTTGGGCAAAGAGAAAAACAGTTGGAAGACGAAGGAACGCCATGCCGTTCGGGAAGGCAGCGTTTCACGGGCGAAAATAAGCCGGTTGCGGGTGTTGTAATAGATTTTCAAACGAGAAAGTCCGCCTACGGTTCTGCTGCCGTGGTGCAATACTTGCGAGGCCGGTTCCATCCATATACGGTAACCGGCGCGGACGGCTTTGACCGACCAGTCCAATTCTTCGAAATAGAGAAAATAACGCAGGCTCATCGGCCCGATGCGGTCGATTACGCTTTTGCGGATCATTAAGGCGGCTCCGTGAGCGAAGGGGGTCTGAACGGCGGTTGAAAACCGTTCCGAATCTTTTTTCCCGAAAGCCGGGTTCGTTATGCGCGTCATCAGCCTGTTTGTCGTATAACCGGCGAACTGGACCGTGCCGGTCTCGTAATCCAGTATCTTGGGCGAAACGATGCCTGCCCGGTCGTCTTGTTCGAAGCGCCTGACCAACGGGGTAACAAAGTCGTTTCGAACGATGATGTCGTTGTTCAGCAACAGGATGAAATCGGCGTCTGTTTTTTCCATAGCCAAGTTGTTGCCTCCTGCGAATCCCCGATTTTCTTCGCTGCGTATTGCCTCGATTTGCGGGAACCGTTGCGCGAGTACGGCCGCTTCATTGGTTTTGGAACCGTTGTCTACGACCCATACGCGGAAAGGGTAGGGACAACCGGCTAATGCGGCGAAAAGAGACTGCAACATCTGTGTCGTGGTTTCGAGACCGTTGTAATTGACGGTAACGACGGCTATGTCGGGACGGTTTTGTTTCATTGTTTGCAAAAGTAACGAAAAAAGTCATATTTTTTTATATCGGATAAAGTTTACTACTTTTACATGTCGCTTATTTTCAAATTATAGTGTTTATAAGTTCGAAAAATTATGGATTGGCTGATTGATCTGTTCTCTCAACAGACCGTGATACAGGCTGTTATCGTAATATGTCTGCTGTCTGCTGTCGGTGTGGCTTTGGGGCAGATCAAGATTTTCGGCGTGTCCTTAGGGGTAACGTTCGTCTTTTTCGCCGGTATTCTGGCCCGGCATGCCGGGCTGAAAATCGATCCGGTCATGTTGGGGTATGCCGAGACTTTCGGACTGGTGCTGTTCGTGTATGCGCTCGGACTGCAGGTGGGACCCGGTTTCTTTTCTTCTTTGCGGAAAGGGGGAATTCGTTTGAACATGCTGGCTTTGGGCGTAGTGCTGATCGGTACGTTGATGACTTTGCTGTTCCATTACTTCTGCGGTGTTTCCTTGCCGGATATGGTAGGTATCTTATCCGGAGCAGTAACCAATACTCCGGCTTTGGGTGCGGCGCAGCAGACTTTGCGTCAGGCTGCGGTAGGAGAGGAGGGAATGGCCATGGCCTGCGCCGTCGCTTATCCGTTGGGCGTGGTTGGTGTCATTCTGGCTTTGGTGCTGTTGCGTGGCCTGTATCGGGGAGAGGCCGTTCAGACGACCCGCAGCGGCCGGCCGGCTTATAAAACGTACATAACCAGCTTCGAAGTACGCAATCCCGGCATTTTCAATCGTACCGTACAGGAAATAGCGGCGTTGTCTTCCAAGAAGTTCGTTATTTCCCGGTTGTGGCGAAACGGAAAGGTAACGATCCCGACGTCGGATACGGTTGTCCTTGAAAATGATCATTTGCTGATCATTTCGTCCGAAGCGGATGTCGGCGCTTTGACCATGCTGTTCGGCGAACAGGAGAATATCGATTGGAACAAGGACAATATCGACTGGAACGCTATCGACAACCAATTGATTTCGGCCCGTATTCTGGTCACGCGTCCGGAAGTAAACGGGAAAAAGCTCGGGACTTTGCGTTTGCGCAACCATTACGGAATCAACATTACCCGGGTTTACCGGGCGGGGATGGAGTTGATGCCTTCTTCGGAACTGATGTTGCAGGTGGGAGACCGCTTGACGATCGTGGGCGAGGCGGCTTCCGTTTCCAACGTGGAAAAAGTGTTGGGGAATAAGGTTACGCGCCTGAAAGAGCCGAATCTGGTGGCGGTTTTCATCGGAATCGTGTTGGGACTGATTTTAGGAAGCATTCCTTTGTCCATACCGGGCGTCCAGTTCCCCGTTTGTTTGGGAATCGCCGGAGGACCGATCATTATGGGAATTTTGATGGGGGCTTTCGGACCCAGATGGCATATGGTTACCTATACGACGCAAAGTGCCAATCTGATGTTGAGAGGGTTGGGCCTTTCCATATATTTGTCCTGTTTGGGACTGGACGCGGGCGAACATTTTTTCGAAACGGTGTTCCGTCCCGAAGGAGCCGTCTGGTTGTTGTTGGGCTTTTGCATAACGATGGTCCCCGTTCTGATTATGGCGTTCGTTTCCGTTCGCTTTTTCAAACTCGATTACGGCACGGTAGCGGGCATGTTGTGCGGAAGCATGTCGAATCCCATGGCTTTGGGGTATGCGAATACGGTAACCGGTACGGACGTTTCTTCCGTGTCGTATGCGACGGTTTATCCGCTGACGATGTTTCTTCGCGTGATTATCGCCCAGTTGTTGATGTTGTTTTTGTGAAACGGAATTAAGGCATAAAAAGTTGAATTCTAAGTTTTTGGAAAAAACTTAGAATTCAACTTGTCGGTAAAGTATGGAGGGGAGTTATTTAGCCCCCCCTTTTTATATGTTAAGGTCCTATAATAACGAATCGGGAGAAAGGTTCTCTTTTTCGATATCCTTGAAATAGCGGTAGGTTCCCACTTTGATTTCGGCCGTTGAATCTTCGTCGCATACGATAATGCCTTTGGGGTGGGTTTGCAGGGCGGAAATCGTCCACATGTGCGTAACACTGCCTTCGATGCCGTGGCGTAAAGCGCGGGCTTTGCCGTGTCCGTTGACGATAATCAGGACTTCCCGCGAATCGAGAATGGTTCCCACGCCTACTGTCAAGGCTGTTTTGGGCACTTTATTGATATCGTTGTCGAAGAATCGGGAATTGGCTATGATGGTATCCATGGTCAATGTTTTGACCCGTGTGCGCGAAGCAAGGGATGAACAAGGCTCGTTGAATGCGATATGCCCGTCGGGTCCGATTCCTCCCATGAACAGGTTGATTCCTCCCACGCTTTTGATTTTGGCTTCGTAGCGTTCGCATTCCGCTTGCAGGTCGGGAGCGTTTCCGTTGAGGATATTTACGTTTTCTTTCGGGATGTCGATATGGTTGAAAAAGTTTTCCCACATGAACGAATGGTAGCTTTGGGGATGGTTTTGCGGAATCCCCACGTACTCGTCCATGTTGAACGTGATAACGTTTCGGAAAGACACTTTTCCGTTCCGGTTCAGCTCGATCAATTCCTTGTAGGTTCCTATGGGGGTGCTGCCGGTAGGCAATCCCAGTATATAGGGTTTTTCGGGAGTCGGAGCGAAATCGTTTATGCTTTTCGCGATATACCGTGCAGTCCAACGGGAAACGTTTTGATAATCAGGTTCGATGATAACTCTCATAAGCAATTTTTCGTTAAAAGTACAAGAAACAAAGATAAAATAATTTGCCTGAAAAAAACAGGAATGTATATTTTTTATTACTTTCGTGAAAGTCTTGAAACCCGTTTCGTTCCGACCGTCGGAGAATGTTTCCGAATGCCCTTGTCGGGCAGGAAAGGGAAGAGATCGCATAAAACGAATTAATAATGTAAAATACCGCTGAAAGAATGAAGAAAATTGTTTGGATGGCATCCCTGTTGGCGGCCATGACAGTACAGGTGTCGGCGCAGGACAACAAGCCGTACACGTTTACCGATGTGAAAGTGAATCCGGTTACGGGAGCCAAGAATCAGAATCGTTCGGGGACATGCTGGAGTTTCGGAACGAATGCGACGCTTGAAAGCGATATCATCAAGAACGGAAAAGGAGAGGTGGACCTTTCCGAAATGTGGATCGTCCGGCATACGTATTTCAATAAGGTGTTGAAATACGTTCGTCTGCACGGAGCCATGAACCTTTCTCCGGGCGGCAATGCGCACGATATACCGAACGTTGTTCGGGAATACGGTCTGGTTCCGGAAGAGGCTTATCCGGGGTTGAATTACGGAACGGACAGCCACGTACACGGCGAATTGGATAACGTGCTGAAAAATTACGCCGATGCGATCGTCAAAAACGGAAACCAGAAATTATCTACGGCCTGGATTGCCGGTCTGAACGGCATCTTGGATGCTTATTTCGGTCCTGTGCCTGAAAAATTCACTTATCAGGGAAAAGAATACACCCCGAAAAGTTTCGCTCAGGAGATGGGCATCGACCCCGACGATTACGTTTCCATAACTTCTTTCACACACCATCCTTTCTACCAGCCGTTTGCCGTGGAAATCCCGGACAACTGGGCATGGGGCGTTTCCTACAACGTGCCGTTGGATGAATTCGAGCGTATTTTGGACGAAGTGTTGGAAGCCGGATACACCGTTTCCTGGGCGTCCGACGTCAGCGAAAAAGGGTTTGCCTACAACAAGGGGTTTGCCGTGTTGCCTGAACTGAAAATCGAATCCATGGATAATAACGAAAAGGATAAATGGGTGGACATGACGGACAAGGAACGTGCGGACCGCATGTATAAGTTCGAAACCGTCGTGCCGGAACAACAGGTTACTCAGGAGAGCCGTCAGGCGGAGTTCGACAATTATCTGACAACGGACGACCACGGCATGCAGTTGTACGGTATCGCCAAGGACCAGAACGGAAATAAATTTTACAAGGTAAAAAATTCGTGGGGTACGGACCATGTGTATGAAGGACATTTCTATGCCTCCCGGCCGTTCGTTTTGGCAAAGACCATCAATTTCTTAGTCAATAAGAAGGCGCTTTCCAAGGAAACGAAGAAGAAATTGGGCATCGATTGATGTTGAAGCGTTCGGAAAATAAATAAGGCGAAACAAGAAGCCGACCTCAAAAATTCTCTTTTGGGTCGGCCTCTTTCGTGAATAGACGGTCAATCGTTTTTTCCTTTCATGCGGAAAGTCAAGGTCCCTCCCGCCAGCAATTCATCGAATGTGATGTAGGTCCGTTCCAGCTTTTTCCCGTTCAGCCGCACTTCGTCCACGAAAATATTCTCGTCGCCGAGATTTTCGGCCGTAACGGTAAAATCTTTTCCCGATGGCAAATGCAATGTCGTTTTTTCGAACAAGGGCGTTCCCAGTTCGTACTGTCCCGACACCGGATCCATCGGGTAGAATCCCATGGCGCTGAAAACATACCATGCGCTCATCTGTCCGGTATCCTCGTTTCCGCAGATTCCTTCCGGCGTGTTGTCATATAGCTCGGTCAGTACTTTATGAACGTAGAATTGCGTTTTTTCGGGTTCTCCCACCCGGTTGTACATGTATATCGTGTGGTGTCCGGGTTCGTTGCCGTGGGCGTATTGCCCGATCAGGCCCGTAATGTCTCCCGAAGCCGATTCTCCTTCCAGCGAAGCTCCGGTAGTGAAAAGGGAATCCAGCATACGGGCCAGAACCTTTTTCCCTCCCATGATTTCGGCCAGCCCTTCCACGTCGTGCGGAACGAAAAAGGTCCATTGCCAGGCATTGCCTTCGCAATAGTCGTCGTTGCGGTGGGAAGAACGCAACGGATAAAACGGGGTACGCCATTGGCCGTTTTTCATTCGTCCCCGGGCCAGTAAAGTTTCCGGGTCGATGACGTTCTGGTAGTTGAACGACCGGTTCCGGAACAGTTCGTATTTCGCGGTGTCTCCGGTCATGCGGGCGAATTGGGCAATGGCGTGGTCGTCGTAGGCATATTCGAGCGTGCGGGCAACCGCTTCCATTTCCATATCGCAGGGGACATAGCCGTATTTCTTGTAATTGCGCAATCCGACGAAATAGCCCATGGAGGTTCCGCAGGAATCTTTCATGGCCGATTCCGTCATGGCCTGCAAAGCCAGTTCCGTGTCGAAGTTGCGGATTCCGTTCAGGTAGGCGTTCGTAATTAATGGCATGGAATGCAGGCCGATCATTTGGTAGGTTTCCGCGCCGGCTAACGTCCATATGGGAAGCTGGCCTGCATGTTTGTAGTGTTCCAGCGCCGTTTTCACGTAGTCTTCGATGATGTCGGGGCGCAATACGGCTTCTAACGGGCAAGCGGCCCGAAAGGTGTCCCATAGTCCCATGACCGCTCCGTAATAATTGAATCCGTCCGTCCGGTGTATCCGGTCATCCGGTCCCCGGAACCGGAAGTCCGTGTCGGAATAGAGCATCGGGTACAGCATGGTGTTGTACAAGGCGGTATAGAACAACTCTTTTTTGCGGGGATCGGGAGTTTCTATGTCGATCGTACCCAACAGGTCGGCCCAGCGGTCGAAAGCCTGTGTTTTTACGGTTTCGAACGAACGGTCTTTTGCCTCCGTCCGGTAGTTGCGTTCCGCTCCGTCCAGATCTACGGCGGATATTCCGGTTTTTATTTCCAGCTCGTTTCCTTTTTCGAAAGAAATGACGGCTTTCAGATTCATTCCTTCGGCTCGGGTAACTCCGGGTTGTCGAATGTTGTCGGAATAGAGGGTAAACGATTCGATGGGCGAAGAGAATACGGTATAGAAATAGACGTGTTGGTGCGGCGCGAATCCGTTGGTCAGGCGGCAACCCCGAACGGTCCGGTCATCGACCATCTCCAACGAGGCGTAATATACCGTGTCCACATCGTGCTCGCTCTGTATGGTGCAGGCCGAACGGGAACCGTATTCCAAATCGATTATCAGGGGCATCGGACTGTTTTCCGCATATCGGTAGCGTTGCAGCCCGCAACGGTCCGATGCGGTCAGCTCTACCTTCATCCGGTCGTCGTGCAGGTTTACCCCGTAGTATCCCGGCAGGCTCCATTCCTTGTCATGGGAAAATTTCGATCTCCAGTACTCGGAACGCAATTCCGCAATGCTGTCGGTTGCGGTATCCGGAGGCAGGGGCATGAACAGGATATCGAGAAAATCCCCGCATCCCGCACCGCTTTTGTGTACATGGCTGAATCCTAATATCTCGTCATGCTGATAATGGTATCCTGAGCTGTAGGGACGGGTGTCCGCACCCAGTTGCACCATGCCGAACGGTACGGCGGCCAAAGGGCTGATGCATCCGTTTCCGGCTGTTCCTATGAACTTATTGACGAGCGTAATGCGTTCCGGCGTTTCGGGAACCGAACTGCAATTCCCCAGTAGCAGGCAGGCTGTCGCTACCGGAACGAATCGGGTAAAAAAGGTTTTGAACATCATGGATCGTTTTGTTTGGGGTTATAAAAAAAGCCGTTCTTCCGAGAAGAACAGCTTAGCAAAATCGGATTGCGAACCGTTTGTTATTTCGTGCTGTCGGCGTCCGAAGGAACGGTAATGCCGGCAGGCAAGGCTTCGTTGTTGAAAATTTGCGTGTTCTCGATATCCTGCACCATGCTTTCTTCCAGTAACGATTTGCTTTGCTGTATATTTTTGCTGGGCATGACCATCGTGGCTATCAGGCTCAATACGACGATTGAAATGGAAATTCCCCAGGTAAACTTTTCCAGAAAATCGGTAGTCTGGCGTACGCCCATGACCTGATTCGACGCTCCGAAATTAGCGGCCATGCCGCTTTTGGGATGTTGGGCCAATACCGCAAGAATCAGAAGGATGCTTGCAATGATGATGAGTACGATAACAAAAATATACATGTTTTTTCAGTTTAACGTTTTATTCTGTTTGAGGCTGTGCAGCCGTTATCCGGGCCTGCAACTGCGTAATTCGATTCGCAAAGTAAATACTTTTTTCCGGAAATTTCAAACTTAATTTCCGATAAATGTCGATCGATCGGTCGAATAGACCTTGTCGTTCATAAATTTCGGCAAGCGTCTCGCTGGCAATTTCCGCGCGTGCCTTGTTCGCTGCGGCGAGGTCTTCTGCTTCCGGGTCGCCTTCGGCGGGACGAGGGGGAGGAACGATCCGTTTCGGCGGACGGGCCAGAAAGCGGTCGATGATTTGCATCGTGCCGGACTGTTCCTGTTGCGGAACGGAACGAATGGGCCGGAAATTGCAGGCCAAGGCATGCAGAGCCGTTTCCCGGTTCAACCGCCGTTTCCTGTCGTCCGTGTCGGGCAGGTCCCGATAGCCTGCGGACAATAACGATTTCCCGAGAATGAACCACGGATACCGGTCGGCGATTTCTTCCAGTTCCGGGAGATAGGATGCCGCCAGCTCCGGATGATCGAGTAAAAAGTAAAATTCCTGCGTATTCATGCTTACCAATTGGAAACGGCTTGGTTGAAGATGTCTTCTACCAGTTGTTCTATGATTTCCGGCAGCAACGTGGGTTCTGCCTCCTGCATCAACATATTGGAATCGTAGTCTTCGAAAGCCGAGAATTGTTTGGAGAAGTTGTATTCCGGTTGTATCTTGTTGACGAAAGTTACCTTTACGGTAACGGTCAGCCGGTTCATGGAAGCGTATTCGTCTCCGGTTACGGCGATGGGGGTCGAGGTGTAGTTGGTAATGTTGCCTTCGAAGCTGAAATCCCCGTCTTCCCGTACCAGTTCGAGCCGGGTCTGCCGCGTGAATCTGTCTTGCAGGGCTTCGGTCAATTGGGAGCTCAGCGAGGGAACTACCAGTGTGGCGATGTTCTGAAACTGCTGAATGCTGACGGTTTTTACTTCCGGAGCGATCGAAGCTCCGCTGAACGAGTATTTGATCGTGCAGCCGGACAGTACGGCGGTCGAAAAGACGATGACCGCGCAAAAGATTTTTTTCAGGTTATTCATCGATTCCCAATTCTTTGATTTTCCGGTATAACGTGCGTTCCGAAATGAAAAGTTCCCGCGCTGCGTCTTTCCGTTTTCCTCCGTGCTTCCGCAGCGCTTTGATGATGGCTTCCCGCTGGACGCTTTCTTTCGTAGGTGTTTCTGCCGGTTCGTCCACGAATTCCGCCGTGTCGAAAATGTCTTTTTCGTAGTGTCCTTGCGGTGTGGGCAAAGTCGGATAAGCCTGCGAAACGGGAACCAGCGTGCCGGACGACATTCTGTCGTTCTGGGTTGCGGTAGCGTTTATGCTGTTTGTTCCGCCCAGGGCGGCGACCATATTCTTCAGTTCGATGATATCGTGCCGCAGATCGAACAGAATTTTGTAAAGTATTTCCCGTTCCGTGTTGAAATTGCCGTTCGGTTCGTCGTGGCGGTCCGATACCAGCAGGGTGGACGGGGCCGATTCGGGCTGGATGTATTTCGCCAAGATCGTTTCGTTTATTTCCCGGCTTTCCTCGATGACGGAGATTTGTTCGGCCACGTTTTTCAGTTGCCGGATATTGCCCGGCCACCGGTAATTTTCGAGCATTTGCCGTGCCTGAGGGGTCAGGGAAATGGGAGGCATGCGGTATTGTGTCGCGATATCGGAAGAAAATTTCCGAAACAACAGGGCGATGTCCTCTTTCCGTTCGTGCAGGGCCGGGACCTGAATGGGCACGGTATTCAGCCGGTAATACAAATCTTCCCGAAAACGTCCCTGTTCAATGGCTTTGTTCAGGTTGATATTGGTTGCGGCGACTACCCGCACATTGGTCTTCTGTACTTTGGAGGAACCTACCCGGATGAACTCTCCGGTTTGCAGCACCCTCAATAACCGTACCTGCGTGGTTTGGGGCAATTCCGCCACTTCGTCCAGAAAGATGGTTCCTCCGTCGGCCATTTCGAAATACCCTTTCCGGCTTTCCGTCGCTCCGGTAAACGAACCTTTCTCATGCCCGAACAGTTCCGAGTCGATCGTTCCTTCCGGAATGGCTCCGCAGTTTACCGCAATGTAGTTGCAATGTTTCCGCGAGGAATAGCTGTGGATGATCTGGGGAAAAAATTCCTTTCCCACGCCGCTCTCTCCGGTAACCAGCACCGACAGGTCGGTAGCAGCTACCCGTAAAGCCACTTCAATGCTCCGGTTCAGCAATGCGCTGTTCCCGATGATGCCGAAACGTTGTTTTACCGATTGTAATTCCATGTTCAGGGTCCTTCCGATAAGGTTAGCGTAGCAAAGATAAGCAAACTGTCCCGATTCTCATAATGCCGGAATGGAACGAACAGTTTGTCAAACGGTCATCTTGACCGCTTTTTCCGTTTTGTCCGTGATTTTGTACCGCTCGTCGATCCGAAGTCCGGTCAGCCATACGATCTCTTCTCCGCTCAGCACGACCTGTTGCCGTTCTTTTTGGGGAAGCGGCATTTTGCAGTCGGTCAGGTAATCGCTGACCTTTTTGGCCCGTTTCATCCCCAGCGGGTAGAATCGGTCTCCCGGCCGCCATAACCGTATTTGCAGCGGGAAAGTCAGTTTGTCCGCGTCGAACCAGGCGGTTCGGGGATCGGGACCGAACGATTTCGGCAGCCTGTCCGGCAAGGAGCAGGAATAGCTTGTCTCCCCGAATATTACCGAGCTTTCCGGTGCGGGGATTTCGGCGACGGCGGTTTCGGAACGGACGGGAAGCGGGGTAAGCAGCAGTTTCCCCCGGTCGAGTACGGCCCGTCGGGACGGACTGAAAAACTGCCGGCCGGTATGTCCGGCGGCATGGGCGGCCGTTATCTCTTCTACCGTGGAATAGTCGAACCCGTATTTGCGCAGCATTTCGTATAACAGGTATTCCGAAGGGGAATAACCGGCGGTAATATCCAACGGTATCGCTTCCGTTCCCTCGCCTTCCTCGACGTGATCGCGCCACAACCGTTCGGCCAGCGACCGGATCAACTCCGCCGCCTGTCCCAGGCGCAGCATGTTTTCCTGCATGGTCGTATCGAAACGGGGAGATATTTCCCGAAACAAAGGAACGATGTTATGCCGGATTTTATTGCGCAGGTATTTCGTTTGGGCGTTCGTGGAATCTTCCCGATGGTGGAGTCCGTTTTCCCGGGCGTATGCTTCGATCTCTTTCCGGGAAGCGAACAGCAGCGGCCGGACGATGCGCCCGTTGCGCAGAGGAATGCCGGTCAGTCCCCGCAGTCCGGTTCCGCGCAGCAGATTGATGAAGAAGGTTTCCGTCGTGTCGTCGTTGTTGTGGGCGATGGCTATTTTGGAATAACCGCAGGTTTCGGACAATTCTTCGAACCAGTCGTACCGCAGCTTTCGGGCCGCTACCTGAATGGACAGGTTCCGTTCTTTTGCATACCGCAGCGTGTCGAACCGGATCGTGTGCAGCGGAATATTCCAGCTTTCCGCCGTCCGGGTCACGAATGCTTCGTCTCCGTCCGATTCGGTTCCCCGCAGGCGAAAATTGCAATGGGCGATGACGGGACGGAAACCGCACCGTTTCAACAGATGGAGCAGAACGACGGAATCGATGCCTCCGCTTATTCCCGCTAAAACCGGTTCTTCCCGGCTGAACAGCCCGTGCCGGGCAATGTAGTCGCAAAAGCGTTTTTCCATGTCAGACGATATTGATTTCGGGTTCCAGCACGATTCCGAATTTTCCGGCGACGTCGTCCGTGATTTTCCGGGCCAACGTGAGGATGTCCGCACCGTTGGCGTTGCCGTGATTGACCAGTACCAATGCCTGCCGGTCGTGTACTCCGGCGTCTCCGGCGCGATAACCTTTCCACCCGGCCTTGTCTATCAGCCATGCGGCGGACAGTTTTACTCCGTTCCCGGCCGGATAAGCGGGCATGCCCGGCCATTGCGCCGTCAATGTTTCCGCCTGTCGCGGAGAAACGACGGGGTTTTTGAAAAAGCTGCCGCCGTTGCCGATCAGGTCCGGATCGGGCAGTTTTTCCCGCCGGATGGCGATGATCGCTTTCCGGATATTGGCCAACGAAGGTTCGCCCAAGGCTTCGACGGCTTCGCCGATCTGTTTGTATTGCAGGTTCGGCCGGGGGCTTTCGGAAAGGAGGTACGTTACGGAGGTAACGACGGCTTTGCCTTTCAGCGCGTTTTTGAATATCGAATCGCGGTATCCGAAAGCGCACGCCTCCCCCTTTATCGTCTCGAAGCGTTTGTGTTCCAGATGATAGAATTCGACGGAATCGACGATGTCTTTGGCTTCGGAAGAGTAAGCGCCTATGTTCTGTACGGGGGAAGCGCCTACGCTCCCCGGAATATAGGAAAGGTTTTCCGCTCCCCAAAGCCCTCGGTCGATGCAAAAACGCACGAAATCGTCCCAAACGGTTCCGGCTGCCGCTTCGACCCGTACCTGTCCCGCCCGTCTTTCGACGATTCGTATCCCGTTTTCCGCCGGATGCAGAATCAGTCCGTCGAACGGCCGGACGAACAGGGTGTTGCTGCCGCCTCCCAGAACGTATATGGGCTCGTCCGTTTTTCGTGCGTGCAACAGTTCCGTCAGTTCCGTTTTGGATCCGAATGCGGCGAACCGTTTGGCCCGGCAGTCGATGTGAAAGGTGTTTAACGCTTTCAGCGGATGGTTCGAAAGGATGTTCATGTGCGTCGAACGGTTATTTTTTCCGGCTGTGCAATCCGCATTCCTTGCTCATGGGCGTTTCCCACCACCACCGTCCGGCCCGGATGTCCTCGCCCGGTTCCACAGCACGCGTACAGGGTTGGCAGCCGATGCTGGGATATCCCCGGTCGTGCAGTTTGTTGTACGGAACCCCGTGTTTCCGGATGTAATCCCATACTTCGTTTTCGTGCCACAGATACAACGGGTTCAGTTTTATCAGTCCGTTGTTCCCGTCCCATTCCACCAGATGGGTTCCGTAGCGGGTAATCGACTGTTCCTGCCGCAGGCCGCATATCCAGACCTCCAATCCCTGAAAAGCCCGTTTCAGCGGTTCCAGCTTCCGTACCCGGCAACATTGTTTGCGCGATTCCACGCTGTCGTAGAACAGGTTGATCCCTTTTTCTGCGACCATGTTTTCCACTTCGGCATGGTCGGGGAAATAAACCTGTATGCGAATATCGTATGCTTTATT
>CASDZK010000003.1 GCA_949286165.1 uncultured Alistipes sp. | reverse complement strand
CTATTACCGCACTGACTGTCCGGACCGGATGGCTGTCCGGTATCAGGTCCCCCAATGTTGGCGGAAAAAGAAGACTGTCGTTCTGATTGTACGATTTATATACTATCTTTGCTCCCATGGTAAATGACTGTTTTTTTTTTTTGCACTATAAATATAACTATCTTTTACCATAAAAACAACGGTTATCCCACTTATTTTCAGCAGGATAACCGTTAATTATCTGTATTGTCCTCCACCCCCCCCAAAAAAAATCCATTACCCGGACTCGCCGGGACTTTCCTGGCATTATAAAAAAAGAAAGGTAACCCTTAAGTCTGTCTTTGACTTTTGGGTCACCCTCGTTTCATGATTGCCATCTCCCAATAAAGATCATTCCGCCGTTATTACCGGAATGTCGATGAACCTGCATCCGGACAGATGCCGATCGACATAACGCTGCAAATACGCTTTCGTATCCCGGTCTATCGTCGCGTCCTCTTTTGCGAAATATTCGTTATACAACAGGGCGGCTACGGGAATACCTCTGTTCCGGCAGGCTTCTATGCTCAACAACGTATGATTGATGCTTCCCAGTTTTCCCGACGTCGTCAGCAATACCGGATAACCTTTGTCCCGAATATAATCTATCGTAGCATAATCTTCCGTCAAAGGCACCTGCAAGCCTCCCGCTCCTTCGATCAACAGCAAATCATAATCTTTGCTCAACCGTTCCGTAGAGCGTTCTATGGCCGCGAAATCGATGGGAAGACCGTCCATGGCCGCAGCCAAATGCGGAGACGCGGGATAAGAGAAAACCACGGGACAGGTCGTTCCGTCCTTATCCTCATCGAGCAGGGGAATTCCCATAATCCGGCGGTGTATATCGATATCTATCGACACCCCGCGACTTCCCAAACCGCCGGTCTGAATGAATTTCTGGGAAATAGCCCGCATGCCGTTTCGCACCGCTTCCCGTAAAACATAACCCGTCGCGTAACTCTTTCCGGCATCCGTATCGATTCCCGATACGAAATAAACGCCCGGTTCCAATCCGTTTACCATAACTCAGCCACTCTTGATACCGGAGCGATGTCGATATCCGCAAAATCGTTTTTCAAATATTTGAAATAGCCGGATACGGCGATCATGGCGGCATTGTCCGTCGTAAATTTGAACGGCGGCAGAAAAACGTTCCATTGCCTTTCCTCGCCTTCCTCGGCCAACGCCTTCCGTAACCCGCTGTTGGCCGACACGCCTCCGGCAAGGGCGATGTCTTTAATATTCAGTGCTTTCGCCGCTTTTATCAATTTGGCCAATAAAATTTCGATAATCGTATGTTGCAACGAAGCGCATAAATCGCCTTTATTTTTTTCGACAAAATCAGGATCTTCAGCCACCCGGTCCCTCAGAAAATAGAGGAAGGAAGTTTTCAATCCGCTGAAACTGTAATCATAATCCGGAACGGAAGGTTTGGCGAATTTAAAAGCCTTCGGATTCCCCTCCGCCGCCAGCTTGTCGATGACCGGCCCCCCAGGGTAGGGCAATCCCATTACCTTGGCGCATTTATCGAAAGCTTCCCCCGCCGCATCGTCGATCGTCTGACCGACAATTTCCATATCGAAATAATCCCGCACCCATACGATTTGAGTATGCCCGCCGGAAACCAACAAGCATAAGAAAGGGAAGGAGGGATGCGGCAGTTCCCGGTCTTTCTCGTTCAGGAAATGAACCATGATGTGCCCCAACAGGTGGTTGCATTCGATCATCGGTATATTTTTCGCCAACGTCAATCCTTTGGCGAAAGAGCTTCCTACCAACAGCGATCCCAACAAACCGGGGCCGCGGGTAAAAGCCACGGCATCGATATCGTCCAACGAAACGTCCGCATCTTTCAACGCCTTGTCCACTACCGGCACAATATTCTGCTGATGCGCCCGCGAGGCCAATTCCGGGACCACGCCGCCCCATTTCCGATGAACGTCCTGATTGGCTATGACGTTCGACAGCAGGGTAGTGCCCCGGACGACCGCCGCCGAAGTGTCGTCGCAAGAAGACTCTATGCCCAAAATTGTTATTTCCATCTTAAAAAAATATGTTATTTTTGCAATTTACCTACCGGGACAACTCCCTAAAAGAGATGTAAAGATAAGCAAAGGTTTTCATCCATGAAAAAATTTTTATACATCACGATACACGGACTTTCCTATATCGTTCTGTTAGCCGTCGTATTGCCTTTGCTGCTTTCTCTGCTGCTCCAAATACGGGTAGTTCAAAATTTTATCGTCGATAACCTGACCGACCGGATCAGCCGGACACTCGGAACGCGCATCTCCGTAGAGAAAATCGATCTCGACCTCTTTTATACGGCGAAGGTTACCGGCTTTTTTGTCGAAGATCCCGTTGAACACGACACATTGCTGTACGCCAAGAATTTGACCGCAAAACTGCAAACCCTCTCGATGAAAAAAGGATTGTCGTTCGACCAGGTCGTTCTCCGGGGAGGGAAACTCTATCTGAACAGCGATTCCACGCTGACGTTGAACATGAAATACATCACGCAGCAGCTTAAAAAAGACCGGAAAAAAAAACGGCTGTTCCGGATGAACATGAATACGATTCAGGTGGATTCTCTGGATTTCGAATTCCGAAAATACGACCATCGTGAAATACAGTACGGCATCAATTTCCAAGACATGCGGTTCAACGACATTGCGGCCCGCATCTCCAATTTCCGGTTAATTACGGACAGTATCGACATGCAAATCGACAGCCTCTCTTTCACGGAACGGAGCGGTTTCCGGTTCCAGTCGTTTTCCGCCGACCGTCTCACTTTATCGCCGAATATCATCCAATTGGAAGAAATATACGCCGATTTCGACGCATCCTGGGCGGAAATCAACCGTTACGCCATGCATTTCAGCGAATGGAACATGAGCGATTACCTCAACCGGGTGGTTATGGAAATGGATGTCAAGCGCAGCCATATCGATTTTTCCACCCTATCCAAATTTTCCGGGAAAAGACACGCATGGAACTCCATTGTCAATTTCTCCGGAACAGCGGAAGGTACGGTAGCCCATTTACGAGGGAAAGCGAGGCAAATACACACCCATTCGACCGTTCTGAAGGACATTTCGTTCGAATTGCAGGGACTCCCGGACATTCGGCATACGATTTTCGATATCGAAGTGCCGTCCATGCACATGCCCATAGACGATATCGGTTATATCGTAACCGATTTCACAAATAAGACGTTGAACTTGGAACGGTTGCGGCCCATGTCGTTCATCCAGTTCCGCGGAACTTTCCACGGCATCCTTTCCGACTACGAGTCGCAGGGCGTCCTATCCTCCGAACTGGGCGACATTGCCGTCGATGTACGCGCCACGCCCCTGGCCGAAGGCCTACATATGCAGGGAAACGTCCAAACGCCGGGATTCCATCTGGGAGAACTGTTATCCGTCAAGAAATTAGGCGAAATCGCCCTGAATTCGGAATTGGATCTCCGGGCCGAACCCGACCGACTGGAAATCAATACCCGCACCGGCATTTCCCGGATGTTTTTCAATGGCTACGATTACAGCGGCATAGAAATCAACGGCGACGTGCTGAACAAAACCTTTACCGGCAAAATCGGATCTGCCGATCCCAACATCGATTTCCGTTTCGACGGCTATTTAGCGATAGAAGAAAAGATCCCGCATTACGATTTTCAGCTCGACATCGAAAATCTGGATCTTTTCAAATTGAATTTCGACAAACGGGATTCCGTATCCCGTATTTCCGCCCGGATCAATGCCAACGGTTACGGCAACGATATAGACAACCTCAACGGACTCATCAATATAGACGGTCTGCGTTACATCAGCACCGTGGACACGGTACATGCAGGACGCATACAGTTCACGACCAACAACGACGAAGAGAGAAAACATATCCGGATGGTTTCCGACTTCGCCGATCTGGAAATACAGGGGCAGCAGAGCTATAACAACATTTTCCCTTATTTCAAAAACACCATCCGCAAATTTCTGCCCTCTTTGCAAGAAGAAAACGTGGATTTATTCACAGGGAAAAATTCGAAAAACCGAACGGAGACAATGCCCAGCGAAACAGCGGAAAACAGTTATTACATCGCCACCCTCGACGTAAAACAGGCCAATAACGTGGCCGGAATTTTCATTCCCGGCCTGAACGTGGCGGAAGGAACCCGGTTATCTTTCATGTTCAACCCGGGCATCAACCAGTTCTCTTACAGTTTCGATTCCGAATACATCAAAAAAGGAAATACCTCCATTTCCGGAATCAACGTCGATAGCAGAAGCTTGTCCGACTCCATCACTCTTTTCGCCCAAGCCAAAGAAATCATTGCCGGACGCGTTTACCTGCCGAACGTAATGATTCAGGGTAGCGTGAAAAACGACAATATCAATCTGTATTCCCGTTTTTCGAATCCCGACGACGGGACCAACGCTTACATCGGTTTGCAATCCGTCTTCGGCCGAGACCCGGAAACCGGCATCGCCCAATTGTATTTGAACGTACAACCTTCGCGTTTCATGCTGGGAGAACAAACCTGGCATCTGGAACCGACCGACATAGTGATCGACACCACCGGCATCGACATTTCCCATTTTACCATCGCTTCCAACAAGCAACAACTGCAGCTCGACGGCAAAATATCCCGCAGCATGCGGGACACGCTGTCAGTCACTTTGTCCGATATCAGCCTGGCGCCGCTGACCTCCGTCGTTTCAGCGCTGGGATACCGGGTGGACGGACTGCTCAACGGCAATCTGGAAATAGCTTCGGTATTGAACAAGCCCTATTTTATTTCCATGATCGGCATATCGCGACTTTCCCTGAACGACCATACCTATCCGGACGCCTTGTTCCGCAGTCAAATGTCCGATACGGAAGAAAACAAATTGCTTTATACGTTGGTCAATGCCGACAACGAAAGGCTGGCCTACGGCTATCTGTATCCGAAACAACGGCGTTATTCGACGCATTTCGATATGAAAGGAATCGATCTTTCCGTACTGAACCCGCTGTTGCGGGGAATCGGACACGATACCGGCGGCAACGCTTCCGTTTCCCTCCATCTTTCCAATTTGAAAAACGGAACATTGAGTATGGACGGAAAGGTCAATATCGCCGAGTTCAACACGACGCTGGATTTTACCCGCGTACGTTACAGCGTGAAAGGAGAGGTGGATGTTACGGACAATCGTTTTGTACTGCAGAACGGAATTTTAACCGATCCCATGGGAAACCATGCCCCTTTCGAAGCCGAATTGACCCATCGTCTGTTCAAAAACGTGCATTATTCCATCCGGACCCAACCGAAACAAATGCTTTGCATGAACACCGCGCAGAAAGACAACGACCTGTTTTACGGCCGGATTTTCGCGTCGGGAGACATGCAAATCGACGGGATAGGGAAACGGGTCACGATGAACGTCAATGCGGCTACCGACAACCAATCCACCTTTTTCATGCCGCTTTCGGACAAATCGACGATGACGGAGGCCGATTTCATTCAGTTCGCCACCGCCGATTCCCTTTCGGTCCAGGAAGAGAAAAAAACGTTCATCTTGTCCGATCGTAAAAAGAAAAACCGTACCGCCGGTTCTTTCGACATGAATCTGAACATAACCGTCCGCCCCAATATCGAGGCCCAGATCGTGATCGATCCGACCATCGGAGACATCATCAAAGCCCGAGGGCAAGGAGAGTTCATCATACATGCCAACCCTTCGCAGGACATTTTTACCATCAGGGGAGGGTATGAAATAACCGAAGGGAGCTATCTGTTTACCTTGCAAAACGTATTCAACAAACATTTTACCATCGCGCAGGGAAGCACCATCAACTGGACGGGCGACCCTTTGCAGGCCAATTTGAACGTAACCGGCATTTATACCGTCAAAACCAATCTGTCCCCGTTGTTAGGCAGTGAAAACGGGTTATACAACAAACGGGTAGACGTGGATTGCAATTTGACCCTGAGCGGCCGTTTGCTTCAACCGGACGTCAAATTGGGCATTACCGTTCCCGGAGCCGATCCGGAAACGCAAGGATTGATAAACAGCGCCCTCAATACGGAGGAAAATGTCGCCATGCAGGTATTCTGGTTGCTGTTCGCCAACACTTTCTTCGCGAACAACAACAGCACGAACAGCAACGTAAACGTAGGACTGACCACGGCCGGCGCCGTTACCGGACTGGAATTCCTGTCGAACCAGCTCAGCAATTGGATTTCCAACGACAAATTCAATCTGGGCATCAACTACCGGCCGAAAAGCGAATTGACTTCGGACGAAATCGAGCTGAGCCTGTCCACCTCCCTGCTGAAAGACCGCATCTTTCTCGATGTGGAAGGCAATTACGATTTCAACAACAACAAAGCTTACACGACGGAACAACTGAACAACCTGTCCGGGAACTTCGCCGTGACTTTCCTGCTGGACCACTCCGGCAACCTACGTACCAAAGCCTTTTCCCGACAAATCACGACATTCGATGAAAATCAAGGGTTACAGGAGAGCGGAGTAGGGATTTACTATAAAGAAGACTTCAACAAATTTTCCGATCTGGTCAAGAAATATCAGGCGGCATCGGCCGAACGAAAAATCCGATGGGAGGAGAAAAGAAACCTGATCGATTCGCTGGGACGCACGCAATACCGGCTGTTCCGGAAAGAAAAGCGAAAAGCGGAACGGCAAATCGAAAGAAGTTACCGGTAAACTACCGGTCTATTCCGTTACGTGACAACACGCCCTGCGAATAATAGTGCTTTATTTCTTTCATGTCGGTCACAAGATCCGCAATTTCCACCAATTCGGCCGCAGCATATCGTCCCGTTACGATTATCTCCGTCTCAAGCCGTTTATTCCGTAGCACATCGAGTACTTCTTCGATCCGCAACAAACCGAAATGGAGCGCGATCGTCAATTCATCGAGCACCACGACATCGTATTGCCCCGAAAGTATCGCTTCCCTGCATTTTTCCAAACCGTGCTCCGCCATCTCCACATCCGACCGATCAGGTTTTCCCTGCAAAAAACAACCGCTTCCCAACTGTTCTATTTTCAAACGGTCGAAAACATTCTCCAACCCCGTTTCATTGTATTTCATACTTTTGACGAATTGCCCTATGTAAACGCTTTTCCCCGCGCATAACGCCCGAACGGCCAGCCCGAAAGCCGCCGTTGTCTTCCCCTTTCCGTTACCCGTATAAAGATGAATATACCCTTGTTCCTTCATTTCAAATCGTTTTTGTCCGAACGGTAAAATATCGTCCTTCTCACTCAAAGATACTTGTTCTTCCGATAAAATGCGAATATCGGAAATTTTCTTCAAGACCAACAAATTCTGCGATGAATGAATTTGTCACATTGATTCGACCAAGAGGAGTATCGCAGAACCGCAACGAACTCGCATATAAACCGATTTTCTCGCTAAAATTCCCTGAATCCCATGCCGTTTTCGTTACTCTTTCGTCATTTATTTCATGCAATCGAATGCTTGTTATATTTTTGTAAAAAATATCCTCAAACGACAAAACCATGAAAAAAGACATGTTGGTTTGCGCTTTGCTGCTGGTCTCTTCGGGAGCATTCGCACAAACGCCCCTATGGATGCGCGATCCGCGTATTTCCCCGGACGGAACCCAAATCGCATTTACGTACAAGGGCGATTTATACAAGGTAAGTTCGACGGGAGGAACGGCACAACGCCTGACCGCTCATCCCGCCTACGACTGCAATCCGGTGTGGTCGCCCGACGGAAAACATCTGGCCTTCGCCAGCGACCGGAACGGAAACTTCGATATATTCCTGATGGCCGCTGCCGGAGGAGATCCGGTCGGACTGACCGCCCATTCCGCCTCCGAAATTCCCGTCACTTTCTCTCCGGACGGGGAGCAAGTACTCTTTCCCGCTCACATCCAGGACCCGGCTGAAAGCGCTCTTTTCCCCAACGGGGCCATGACGGAACTGTACGCCGTAGATACCGCGACGAAATGCCTGGAACAAATTCTGGGCACTCCGGCCGAAGCCGTATGTTTTTCGCCCGACGGCCATTCCTTTCTGTACCAGGACCAAAAAGGATTTGAAAACGAATGGCGCAAACACCACACCTCTTCCATTACCCGGGATATTTTCCGATACGATGCAAAAACGGGACGTCATACCCGTTTGACGGCATATGAAGGGGAAGACCGCAATCCGGTTTTTTCTCCGGACGGGAAAACCGTCTATTTTCTGAGCGAACGAAAAGGATCGTTCAATGTCTTTTCCTTTCCTTCTTCCCAACCGGAACAGGTCACGCAGCTCACTTCTTTCAAAAACCATCCCGTCCGGTTTCTTTCCGCAGCCGACAACGGCGTTCTGTGCTTTCAGTACGACGGCGAATTATATGTCATGCAACCGGGAAACTCTCCGAAAAAAGTACGGATTTCATTGATCGGCGATGCGAATCGGGACGACCGGACCTTTTTGCGTTTCTCTTCGGGAGCTTCCGGCGCCGCCGTCTCTCCCGACGGCAAACAGATCGCCTTGATTCTGCGGGGCGAAATTTTCGTAACATCGTCGGACTATAGAACGACCAAACGGATTACCGATACGCCGGAAGCGGAACGCGAAGTGATTTTCGGTCCGGACAACCGCACCCTGATTTACACCAGCGAACGGAACAACCGAACCGACCTCTACCGGGCCAGCATCGTGCGCGAAGAAGATCCCAATTTTCCCAATGCCACGCTGATCGAGGAAAAAGCGTTGTTCCCCGACGACGGAAAAGAACGCGCCTGCCCCCGATTATCCCCGGACGGCAAGGAACTGGCCTTTTTCGAAAACCGCTCCCGACTCATGGTATATAATTTCGACACCGGCGAAACCCGCCCGATTACCGACGGTTCCATGCAATACAGCACGGACGGCTATCTCGACTACGAATGGTCGCCCGACTCCCGCTGGTTCGTTCTTTCCTTCATCGGCAACCGGCACGACCCGTACAGCGATATCGGCATTGTCAGCTCGCAAGGCGGTCCCATCCATAACATCACGCAAAGCGGTTATACCGACGCCTCGCCCCGTTGGGTCCTCGGCGGCAACGCCGTACTGTTTACCTCGGAACGCTACGGCATGCGGAACCATGCCTCCTGGGGCTCTTTGAGAGACGTCATGCTCGTTTTCATGAATCAGGACGCTTACGACAAGTTCCGGCTGAGCAAAGAGGATTACGAACTGCAACAGGAGTTGGAAAAAAAGACGGAAAAACGACAGGATTCTTCGCAACGCGCCGACTCTGCCTTCGTCGATATTTCTTTCGACGGCATGGAAGACCGCATCGTCCGGCTGACCCCCAACTCCTCCAATTTAGGAGAAGCCATCCTGTCGAAAGACGGAGAAAAACTGTATTACATGTCCGCTTTCGAAAGCGGATACGACATGTGGGTATCCGACCTGCGCAAACATTCCACCCGCCTGTTGCACAAACTGAACGGCAGGTGGGCTTCGTTCGCCACCGACAAAGAAATGAAAAAACTATTTCTGTTGGGCGGACAAAACATGCAAAGTATGGACATGGCGTCGGAAAAACTGACTCCGATCGAGTATGCGGCGGAAATGACGCTCGATCCGGTCCGGGAACGGGAATACATGTACGATAGGGTATGCCGGCAAGAAGCCGAACGGTTCTACACCGCCGACATGCACGGCGTAGATTGGCCGGCTTTATGCGACCATTACCGGAAATTTCTCCCGCACATCAACAACAATTACGATTTTGCGGAAATGCTCAGCGAACTGCTGGGCGAATTGAACGTATCGCATACGGGCGGACGTTACTCCCCTTCGTTAGGAGGCGACGCCACTGCCGAACTGGGACTGCTGTTCGCGATGCGGCCGACGGAAAACGGCCTGCAGGTCGAGGAAGTCGTGGAAAACGGACCGTTCGACAACGCCCGCTCCCGGGTAAAGGCCGGGACCGTTTTGGAACAGATCGACGGAAATCCGGTAACCGGCATGCATGCGTTATTCCCGCTGCTGAACAAAAAAGCGGGCAAAAAAACCCTGGCCTCCTTTTTCGACCCCGAAACCGGAGAACAGTGGGAAGAAGTGATATTGCCCGTCTCTTCTTCCGCCATGAACGGCTTGCTCTACAAACGTTGGGTCAAACAGCGGGCGGCCGAAGTGGACAGCCTTTCCGAAGGACGGCTGGGTTACGTACACATCCAGTCGATGAACGATCCCAGTTTCCGGAACGTGTATGCCGACGTGCTGGGCAAATACAATAACCGGGAAGGAATCGTCATCGATACCCGGTTCAACGGGGGCGGACGATTGCACGAAGACATAGAAGTCCTGTTCAGCGGGCAAAAATATTTGACGCAGGTCATCCGCGGAAAAGAAGCCTGCGACATGCCCAGCCGCCGCTGGAACAAGCCGTCGGTCATGATTACCTGCGAAGCCAACTATTCCAATGCGCACGGAACGCCCTGGGTATATAAACACCGGCAAATCGGGAAAATCGTGGGCATGCCTGTTCCCGGAACCATGACCAGCGTATCGTGGGAGCAATTGCAGGACCCCTCTCTGGTGTTCGGAATTCCCATCATAGGGTACCGGCTTCCCGACGGCAGTTATCTGGAAAACACACAGTTGGAACCGGACATAACCGTAGCCAACACGCCGGAAAGCGTAGTGACGGGCCGGGACATGCAACTGGAGAAAGCCGTAGAAGTGTTGCTTGACGAAATCGACAGCAACAAATAACCCGTTTTTGAAACGGCAGCTAAAGACAGGGTCGGGCGAAAATTTCGCCCGACCCTGTCTCAATTTTATAAGAAACGCCTTATCAATCTTTCACTTCTTCGTAATCGACATAATCGCCCACCTGACTGCTTACCCGTTTGGCAGAAGCCCGACGGCGGTCGATACGCACTTCGCCCTCTTTTCTGGATTCATCGGTCCTTCCCGCATTCCGTCCTCCGGAACCGCCGCCGAATCCTTGCATGTTTCCCAGCTTTTTCGTTATCCAATAACGCAACAGCCAACGCCCTAACAGGCCGGCCAAGTAAAATCCGATAATAATGATGAATACCACACTCAAGAAAGCTTCCATATCGTTTATCTTTATCGCATCCGCAAATCTATGCAAATATAACGTAATTTTTACAGAACTTATTTTCATCGATCCCGTATCTTCCAAAGTTTCCGAAAAACCGGCGAATAAAATTTCCTTTCCTGCCGCCGGGTTTTCAGCTTGTCCGAAGACAACCCGAAACGGGATCGCCCGTCATGAAGAGAAAAATCGTTTCGACCGGAAAAAATAGGAATTATTTTTTTAAATTTGTAATTATTAAACAGTACAACAAAGAGGAAATATTTATGGAATTGAATGCTCTGACTGCGATATCTCCCATTGACGGCCGTTATCGTAAAAACGCTGCGGAACTGGCAGACTATTTTTCGGAATACGCCCTTATCCGCTACCGGATATTGGTAGAAATCGAATATTTCATCGCCTTATGCGAGATCCCGCTCAAGCAATTGGAAAACTTCGATAAAAGCAATTACGAAAAACTGCGCGACATTTACAGGACGTTCTGTCTGGACGACGCCATGCGGGTAAAAACGATCGAACAGACGACCAATCACGATGTCAAAGCCGTCGAATATTTCATCAAGGAAAAAATGGACGAACTCGATTTAGGCAGCAGCCGCGAATTCATTCATTTCGGACTTACCTCGCAGGATATCAACAATACGGCCACTCCGTATTCCCTCCGCGATGCGGCCAACAATCTCTATTACCCCATGCTGCAGGCTCTCGTCGATCAACTTTCCTCCATGGCCAAAGAGTGGGAAGACGTTCCTTTGCTCGCACGCACGCACGGGCAACCGGCTTCGCCTACCCGCCTGGGGAAAGAAATCATGGTGTTCGTCGATCGCCTGAACAAACAACTGGCTTTGGTAAAATCGATTCCCTGCCCGGCGAAATTCGGAGGAGCCACCGGAAACTTCAACGCCCATTCGGCAGCCTATCCCCAAATAGACTGGGTAGCCTTCGCCAACCGTTTCGTCAATGAAACGTTGGGACTCGAACGTTCCCAGATCACGACCCAAATCGAACATTACGACAATATCGCGGCCATCTTCGACGGTTTCAAACGGATCAATACCATTTTGATAGACCTCTGCCGCGATATGTGGACCTATATCTCCATGGAGTATTTCAAACAGAAAATCAAGGCGGGAGAAGTCGGTTCGTCGGCCATGCCGCACAAAGTGAATCCCATAGATTTCGAAAACGCCGAAGGAAATTTAGGTATCGCCAACGCCTTTTTCGAACATTTGTCCGGAAAGCTCCCCGTTTCCAGGCTGCAACGCGACCTGACGGATTCCACCGTCTTGCGCAATATCGGGGTTCCCATGGCGCACACGGTCATCGCCTTGCGTTCCCTGACGCGCGGACTCAACAAGCTCATCATCAACAAAGCGGCCATAGACAACGACCTTGAAAAAAACTGGGCTGTCGTGGCGGAAGGCATACAAACCATTCTGCGCCGGGAAAATTACCCGAACCCGTACGAAGCGTTGAAAGCCCTTACCCGTACGAACAAGGCGATTACGCGCGAAGCCATCTCCGATTTTATCGATTCGCTCGACGTATCCCCTTCCGTTAAAACGGAACTGCATAATTTATCGCCGCAAACCTATACCGGCATCAAATTAAAAAATTGATTGAAAATTTCCGAATATTGCGAAAAGGTATGGAATTTGGTTCCGAAGTCGATTCGGAAATCGGGGCGATCGGCCGCCCTTCATCCTGTCCCGTTTTACAATATTCAGATATGTTTAACATAAAAACAGTAAAATTATGAAAAAGTACAAATGCACAGTATGCGGGTATGTGTACGACCCGGAATTGGGCGATCCCGAAGCAGGCGTCAAAGCCGGAGTTCCCTTTGAAATGCTTCCCGACGATTGGGTATGCCCGCTTTGCGGCGAAGGGAAAGAAGTATTTGAAGAAATATAAAATTCTTTTATTCCATTTCCCGACAGCCTGAAAACGTAGTGACGTTTTCAGGCTGTTTTCGATTTCCATTACGGCCTTCCCCTAAATTTCAGAATTCGGGAAATGCCGCCATTGCGGTAAAATCCCCGAATCGCTTGGAACATTCCCGCACACCGACGATCGGTATCCATGCCGTTTTCCGAAACTTGCCGCCCCCGATTTTGCATTGCCGCATAGACACGGCAAAAACATCCGGTAACAACGACATTCCCCCCCCCTTATTTCATCGTACGGTTTACAGGAAAGCAAAAAATTATGTAACTTAGCGGGTCAAAACAAAATACAACAAAACAGAAACAGGAGGCAAATACCTGTCTAAACGTAAACATGATGAAAGAATCAAGAATCAAGATCAAGGAGCTGTTGAAAACCGCTCCGGCATCACAGGAAGTGATTGTAAAAGGTTGGGTAAGAACGAAACGAGGCAATAAAAACGTGGCCTTTATTGCTCTTAACGATGGTTCTTCCATTAATAATATACAGATAGTCGTGGATGTCAATGCCTTCGATGAAGATTTATTGAAGAAAATCACGACGGGCGCTTGTCTGAAAGTGACAGGTTCGCTGGTCGCTTCGCAGGGATCGGGGCAACCTGTGGAAATACAGGCGAAAAACATCGAGATATACGGAACTGCCGATCCCGACACCTATCCTTTGCAAAAAAAGGGGCATACCCTCGAATTTCTGAGGGACATCGCGCATTTGCGTCCCCGGACCAATACGTTCGGAGCGGTATTGCGCATACGTCACGCTATGGCATACGCCATTCACAAATATTTCAACGACAAGGGATTCGTCTATTTGCATACGCCGCTGATTACCGGTTCGGATGCCGAAGGCGCCGGAGCCATGTTTCAGGTTACGACGCTGGATATAGCCAATCCTCCGCGTACCGCGGACGGAAAAATCGATTACTCCCAGGATTTTTTCGGAAAATCCTGCAACCTGACGGTTTCCGGACAGTTGGAGGGAGAATTGGGAGCCATGGCCCTTTCCGAAATTTACACGTTCGGTCCTACTTTCCGGGCGGAAAATTCCAACACTCCGCGGCATTTGGCGGAATTTTGGATGATAGAACCGGAAATGGCCTTTTATGAAATCGAAGAAAACATGGATCTGGCGGAAGATTTTCTGAAATACCTGATCCGTTACGCTCTCGATAACTGTGCCGACGATCTGGCGTTCCTGAATAAAATGTACGACAACGAGCTGATCGACCGGTTGAAATTCGTCGTGGAAAATGAATTTGTACGGCTCGATTACACCGAAGGAATCGATATTCTAATGAAATCGGGACATAAATTCGAATTTCCGGTAAGCTGGGGGCTTGACCTTCAAAGCGAACACGAACGCTATCTGGTAGAGCAGCATTTCAAGAAGCCGGTCATTCTGACGAATTACCCGAAAGAGATCAAAGCGTTCTACATGAAACAGAACGACGACGGAAAAACGGTACGGGCCATGGACGTTCTTTTCCCGAAAATCGGAGAAATCATCGGAGGGTCGCAAAGGGAAGAAAATTACGAAAAATTGGCGGCCCGGATTCAGGAACTCGGCATTCCGGACAAGGACATGTGGTGGTATTTGGATACCCGGCGTTTCGGAACGGCCCCCCACAGCGGTTTCGGACTGGGTTTCGAACGTTTGCTGTTGTTCGTAACCGGCATGGGGAATATCCGCGACGTCATTCCGTTCCCGCGTACGCCCAAAAATGCGGAATTTTAATTCCGGAATCGGAATATCAAAATATGGCGAGGAGGGTGTGTCTAAACAGCCTCCTCGCCATATTTTACCGGCACGTTGTTCCAAAGGGCTTCAGGGGTTTTCAAAGATAAGGGAGCGTACTGACCGTGACCGAATCTTTGGAAAGCAACAACGCAGCAGATGAAGCCTTTTTGAGCAACGTGCTTTCTATATTTTTCCGTTCGGTTTTTCGAACTATCTTATATAAAAATTGGTTTTACCGGATTTTTCAGCATCCTGTTCTTCTTCCTGCGCCATTTTCTCCTGAATCCGTTTGCTCAGTGCCGTATTCTCATAAACCTGTAAATCATTTTTTTGCGGGACCACACCGGTAAACCAAACCGTTCCGTCCAGTTTCTTCAGGTATTTGTCCCGATGTTTCATCTCTTCTTCCGGTAAAAACAAATACAGTTGAACAGTCATAGGATTTCTGAATATCACGAAGGAAGTGCAACATCCGGCACGACCGTCGATTTCCATCGGAACGGCATACATGAGTATGGAATCGGCATTGAACCGTTTTCGGGCTTCGTCCTTACCGATAAAGACAATCCGGTCGTCGTCATCCGCTATGAAAGGAACGGCAGTGTCCTTTTGCCCGATCGAATACCTGATATCGATACCTCTCGAGACATCGCCGGAAGCGCTCGCTATATTATAACCGATCTGATACCTGACTCTGTCCGCTCTTACCGCATTTACAGGAACTTCATTATCCCCGAACGCATAACCCGCCAGACCGTAAACGACCCGGCCCTTTTTCGTTTCTATTCCGTACCCGTCATAAAACAAAGGGGCCTGCATTCCGCCCCTTATTGCCTTAACTTCTGAAATTTCCATTTCCGAAAATCCTTTCGGCCATCGGAACTCTATACCGAAACGTTCCGCTCTATCCTCGAAAACTTCCCGGGATACCTGCGAAAAGAGTTGTCCTGTCGCAAATACCGCACAAACCATAAAAAATATCGTTTTTTTCATCGGAGTATGATTTTATCGTGAAAAAAATTACCGTTCATCAACAGTACGGCAGTTTTGTAAATTTAGCGAAAAATATTCCGATTGTACGCATTTTGTAACAGAAAAATCGATGATTGCCGTCATGCTTCGGTTTATCCCTCCGCTTGATAGGTAATACCGCCAAAAATACCTATCTTTGCACACATTAAGTTTTTTGAAAACGCAAGATGAACGACATATTAGACACCGCGAACAACGACTATAAATACGGTTTTGTCACGGACATAGAAACCGAGGAATTTCCTCGAGGACTGAACGAAGAAATCATCCGGACGATTTCCCGAAAAAAAGGAGAGCCCGACTGGATGCTCGAATTTCGGCTCAGGGCGTTCCGCCATTGGCAAACCTTGAAAATGCCGGCATGGGCGCACTTGAATATTCCGGCCATCGACTACCAGGACATCATCTACTACGCTGTTCCCAAAAAGAAAAAACTGAACAGCATGGACGAAGTGGATCCGCAACTGCGCGAAACCTTCGAAAAACTCGGAATCCCGCTCGACGAACAAAAGGCATTGACGGGCGTTGCCGTAGATGCCGTCATGGATTCCGTATCCGTCAAAACCACTTTCAGGGAAACATTGGCGGAAAAAGGAATTATTTTTTGTTCGTTCTCCGAAGCGGTCCGGGAATATCCCGAACTGGTCCGAAAATACATCGGCAGGGTAGTCCCTTATACCGATAACTTCTTTGCCGCACTCAATTCCGCCGTATTTTCCGACGGTTCTTTCTGCTATATCCCGAAAGGCGTTCGGTGTCCCATGGAACTCTCCACCTATTTCCGCATCAATGCAGCCAATACGGGACAATTCGAACGCACGCTGATCGTAGCCGACGAAGGCGCTTACGTGAGCTATCTGGAAGGTTGCACGGCACCCATGCGGGACGAGAACCAACTGCATGCCGCCATCGTGGAGATCATCGTGGAAAAAGACGCCGAAGTCAAATATTCCACCGTTCAGAACTGGTATCCGGGCGATAAGGACGGCAAAGGAGGCGTATTCAATTTCGTAACCAAGCGCGGGCTTTGCCGCGGCGAAAACGCCAAACTTTTCTGGACGCAAGTAGAGACCGGCTCGGCCATTACCTGGAAATACCCCAGTTGCGTTCTGCAAGGCGACAACTCCATCGGCGAATTTTATTCCGTGGCATTGACCAACAATTACCAAATGGCGGACACGGGAACGAAAATGATCCATTTAGGCAGAAATACGAAAAGCAGAATCGTATCCAAAGGAATTTCAGCCGGTTACAGCCACAACAGTTACAGAGGACTGGTCAGAATTACCGCTAAGGCGGAAAACTCGAAAAATTACTCCCAATGCGATTCCCTATTGATCGGCTCCCAATGCGGAGCGCACACGTTTCCGGACATCCGGGCCGGCAATAAAAGCAGTACGATTGAACACGAAGCGACCACTTCGAAAATCGGCGAAGACCAGCTCTTTTACTGCAATCAGCGCGGCATAGACACCGAACGGGCCATCGGACTGATTGTGAACGGATACGCCAAGGAAGTGCTTAACAAACTGCCGCTGGAATTTGCCGTGGAGGCGCAAAAATTGCTTTCTATCAGCCTGGAAGGAAGCATAGGATAGTATTTTGTTCATTCAATTAAAACCAAAATAATGATGTTAGAGGTAAAGAACCTGCATGCGGAAGTAGACGGGGAAGAGATATTGAAAGGAATAAACCTGACGGTACGGGCCGGCGAAGTCCATGCCATTATGGGACCCAACGGTTCCGGGAAAAGCACTTTTGCATCGGTACTCGCAGGGAAAGACAAATATACGGTTACGCAAGGCGAAGTTCGGTTCAACGGGAAAAACCTGTTGGAAATGCCTATCGAACAACGGGCATGGGAAGGTCTGTTTCTCGGCTTCCAGTATCCCGTAGAAATTCCCGGAGTCAGCATGGCCAATTTCTTAAAGGAAGCGATCGGCGAACAACGAAAATACAAAGGTCTGCCCGCTCTTTCATCGGCGGAATTTCTGAAAATGATGAAAGAGAAAAGCAAAATAGTGGAAATCGGGAGCAACCTGACTTCGCGAAGCGTCAACGAAGGCTTTTCCGGAGGCGAGAAAAAACGGAACGAAATTTTCCAAATGGCTATGCTCGACCCGATTCTGTCCGTCCTGGACGAAACGGACAGCGGACTCGACATCGATGCGCTACGTATCGTAGCCACCGGTGTAACACACTTGAAAACGGCCCAAAACGCCACAATCGTCATTACCCACTACCAACGGTTGCTCGATTACATCGTTCCCGACTACGTACATGTACTGTATAAAGGCCGCATCATTCATTCCGCAGGGAAAGAACTGGCTCTGGAACTGGAAAAAAGAGGTTACGATTGGCTGATAAAAGATTACGACGATGAATAACGACAGAAAAAAAACGGACCGCAACGGTATGCAATGCCTGACGTTTGACGAATTCGGCCGTCGTTATCCCGAAATATTCGGCCGGTACGCTTCCCGATTGTTGGAAGAAGACGCCCGGGACGGATTATCCGACAACGTTTACGACCGTCGGCCTTCTTTCCGGGCCGATTTCACACTGCCCGATACGGCAGATCGAAAAGTGCTTTATTTTCCCCGCGCTTGGAAAAACGATACCGTCCTGTCCTTCGAAATCAGCCGGTCGCAACGCATGTTGATCGTATTGGAAAAACAAGCCGCCGTAAATCTGAACTTCCGGTTCGTACCGACGACGGAAACCGCGCGGGTCTGCGAAATTTTTCTCGACCCGGACAGCTCGCTGGAAATTTCGGAACAACATCCCGATACCCCTTTTTCCGTCACGAATACGGTATTCGTACAGCAAGGGACCGCCAGCCGCTTTCAGAATACGGTCGTTTCTTTAGGCGGAAAAGCCTTGAACCGGCATAAAGTCGTTCAGACCGGCAGCGGGGCGGAATCCCATTTGTACGGAATAACGATAGCCGGCGGCTCCGATCGGGTAGAGCACCATACCGTCATGCAACACAAGATTCCTCACGGCAATAGCTTCGAACATTACAAAACCGTCGCGACCGGAAACGCCGTCGTCGATTTTTTCGGACAAATTTACGTGGCGCCGGACGCCCAGCAAATCGAAGCGTACCAGCAAAACAACAATATTTTGCTGAGCGATACGGTACAAGTGACCGCCAAACCGCAACTGGAAATCTACGCCGACGATGTCAAATGCAGCCACGGAGCCACTTTCGGGCAACTGGACGAGAATGCGCTCTATTATATGCGCCAACGGGGCATTTTACCCATTCAGGCCCAGAAATTGCTGACCGGAGGGTTCGTTACGGACCTGACCGGGAAAATATCGGACCGGAAACTGCGCGAAGAAGTTTTCCAGGAATTGACAGAACGGATAAACCGACTATAACCATGTTCAACGCAGAAACGATCCGAAAAGAGTTCCCCATACTCGATACATGCATTTACGGCAAACCTTTGGTATATCTCGACAGCGGAGCCACTGCGCAAAAGCCTCGCCGTGTCATCGATAAGATCAATAGTTTGCACACGAGCTGCAACGCCAACATACACAGAGGCGCCCATTACATGAGCAACGCCTGCACTTCCGAATACGAAGAGGCGCGGGAACGGATACGGGCCTTTATCCATGCCCCGAATGTCCGGAATATCGTTTTCACTTCAGGAGCCACCGCTTCCATCAATCTGGTAGCCGCCTCCTACGGCGAAGCCTTCATCCGGAAAGGGGACGAAATCATCGTTTCCCAAATGGAGCACCATTCCAATATCGTTCCGTGGCAATTGTTGTGTCAGCGAACCGGCGCCGTATTGAAAATGCTGCCTTTTAACGAAGAAGGCGCCATAGAGATGGAGCGTTACGAACAGTTGCTTTCGGAGAAGACCCGGATAGTGGCGATCACTCAGGCTTCCAATGTTCTGGGAACCATGCCCCCGCTCCGAAAAATCATCGATCTGGCGCATGCGGCCAAAGCCGTGGTTTTGGTCGACGGATGTCAGGGTATCGTACATGCTCCGGTAAACGTGGAAGAACTCGATTGCGATTTCTATGTATTTTCCGGGCATAAACTGTACGGTCCGACAGGGACCGGGGTGCTTTACGCCAAAGAAAAATGGCTGGAAGCCATGCCTCCCTATATGGGCGGCGGCGATATGGTCGGACGCGTCAGTTTCGAACGGACCACTTACGCCGAACTGCCGCTGAAATTCGAAGCCGGAACGACCAACTATATCGGCATGATCGGTTTGGGGGAAGCCATTGCTTTCCTCAATACGCTCGATCTGCCTTCCGTCCATGCGCACGAACGCCGCCTGCTGGCCTACGCTTCCGAAAGACTGAACGCTATCGACGGTTTGCGCATCTACGGAACGGTCCCGGGTAAATGCAGCATCGTTTCGTTCAATGTAGAAGGATTGCATCCGTTGGACGTGGGCATGATCTTGGATAAAACGGGAGTAGCCGTTCGCACAGGCACACACTGCGCCGAACCGGTCATGGCCCGTTACGGCATAACTTCGATGGTACGGGCTTCCTTCGCCCTGTACAATACAATCGAAGAAATAGACGCCTTAGGCAAATCGGTCGAACTGGCCATACAAATGCTTCGATAATTCCCAAATTTTAAATTAATTATGTTTTTAGTTGTTGAAGGCCTGGACGGGGCCGGAAAATCCACTCAAGTCAATCTGCTTCGCCAAGCGTTCGAAGAACGGGGCATTACGTGCGAATACCTCCACTTTCCACGATTCGACGCTCCGGTTTACGGCAACCTGATTGCCCGTTTCCTTCGGGGGGAATTGGGAAGCCTCGAATCGGTCGACCCTTATCTGGTCGCCCTGCTTTATGCCGGAGACCGTCAAAAAGCCTCTTCTCTTATTGCCAAATGGCTGGCCGACGACAAATGCGTCATTGCCGACCGTTACGTTTATTCGAACATCGCTTACCAATGTGCCAAAATGGAACGGCGGGAAGAGGCGGAAAAACTCCGGAAATGGATTCTCGATCTCGAATACAACCACAACAGAATCGTCCGGCCCGACTTAACCCTGTTCCTGGACGTTCCTTTCCAATTCACGGAAAAAAAATTAGCTGAAAACCGGCAAGGAAACGACCGGGATTACCTGCAGGGCAAACAGGATATACATGAAGCTTCATTGGCCCTACAACAAAAGGTCCGGCAAATATACCTGGACCAACAACCGCTCGACGACAGCTTCTTCGTTATTCCCTGTTACGACGATGAAATGAATATGTTGTCTCCGAACGATATTTTCAAAAAAATACGCGAAAAATTATTTTAGTTCACTCCATGATTTCTTAATTTACTTATAGTCAAAAATATGCGGAACAGAATAATCTGTTCCGTTTTTTTATCTTACAATTACTGGATTGCAAAAAACAGATTTTCGAGGGTAAAACGATGTGATTTTATTATATTTGCAAATCGGACTTAAATAAATCTTATAATAACGAAAAAATTCTATTATGTTTAAAGGACATCCTAAGGGATTATTTGTACTCGCCATCGCCAATATGGGCGAACGGTTCGGTTATTATACCATGCTGGCGATTTTCGTGCTGTTCATGCAAGCCAAATTCGGATTTACGACGGAAACGACCAGTACTATTTTCGGAACTTTTCTGGCTTTAGTTTACTTTTTACCGCTTTTCGGAGGCATCGTGGCCGACCGGGTGTTGGGATACGGCAAGACCGTTATTCTCGGTGTCGTCATCATGTTTTTAGGTTATTTCCTGCTGGCCATCCCCACCGGAACCGATATGCTCGCCAAAGTCATGATGTTCGGCGCATTAGCCTTAATCGCCATCGGAACGGGATTTTTCAAAGGAAATCTCCAGGCCCTGGTCGGCAATTTATACGACGATCCCAAATACAGCAACAAGCGGGATTTGGCATTCAGCATTTTTTACATGTGCATCAACATCGGAGCCTTTTACGCTCCGACGGCCGCCGAAGCCGTAACCAATTTCTTCCTCGGAAAACACGGTTTGACGTATGAGTCCAAAATACCGGCTTTAGTACACCAACTGCAGGCCAACACCATCTCCGAATCGGGTCTGCAAGAGCTGACTTCGTTGGCCAATGCCCAAGCTCCCGGAGCCGGAGCCAATTTGGCGGAATTCGGCAACAACTACATTACCCATCTGTCCGAAGCCTATAATTACGGTTTCGGCGTAGCCTGCATCTCTCTGATCGCTTCTCTGCTGGTATTCCTTTTGTTCCGCAAAACTTACAAACATGCCGACGTAACCGCCCTGCAACAGGCGAAAACAGCGGCAGCTTCCGGGAACAAACCGGTCGAAGAACTGACGCCCCAACAGACGAAAGAACGTATGATCGCACTCTTCATGGTCTTCTTCGTCGTTATCTTTTTCTGGATGTCGTTCCATCAAAACGGGTTGACCATGACCTTTTTCGCCCGCGATTACACCGAAAGCAGCGTTACCGGAATCGAACGCTTTTCTTTCTCCATCGTAGCGCTGACCTTTTTCATCGTAGCTTTTTACGGATTACTGAATGTGTTCCAGTCGAAAAAAACGAGCGGTAAATTGATCGGAGCCGGAGTCTTCATCGCCGGAGCTGCCGCCGCTTATGCAAAATATACCCAGTTAAATGAAACGGAAGCCATCACACCGCAAATTTTCCAACAATTCAATCCCTTCTTCATCATTATTCTTACTCCGATTTTCGTCGCTATCTTCTCTTCTCTCAATAAAAAAGGAAAAGAGCCTTCGGCTCCACGCAAAATCGGTTTCGGCATGCTGATCGCCGCCATCGGCTTCGTTTTGCTTTCGATAGGCTCGATAGGACTTCCCATTCCCACGGGAGAAGTCAGCAACACTTTGGTCTCCCCGAACTGGCTCATCAGCACCTATTTCGTACTGACCATCGCGGAACTGTTCCTCAGTCCCATGGGAATTTCTTTCGTTTCCCGCGTAGCTCCCCCGAAATACAAGGGCATCATGCAGGGAGGCTGGCTGGCCGCCACCGCCGTAGGGAATTATTTGACGGCCGTCATCGGATACATGTGGGGCGGCATGCCGTTGTGGATGTTGTGGGGCGTATTGGTGGTATGCTGCCTGTTGTCGGCTCTATTCATTTTCTCTATCATGAAACGTCTGGAACGCATTACCAACAACGCATAATACATAACGCAATCCTACAAAAGGGGGGCCGGATCGGCCCCCTTTTTATTGAAAAACGCCGTAAAAAAATACGGATATATTTTCTATCTTTGCATGAATTAATTTTTACCCGAATGAAGAATAATGCGATATCGGCAGGTGGCCGTATATTATTGTCCCTTGTTTCCCTATTTTATACTCCGGAACTTTCGGCCATTTCCATGTATCATGAACATAAAACCCCAAAATTGGTCGTACAAGTCATCGTATCCCAAATGCGTTACGATTATCTGGCCAAATACGGAAAAAACTTTTCCGACTACGGATTTCGGAAATTGCTTTCCGAAGGAATGAATTGTACCAATGCGAGGTATAACTATATGTTTACCCAATCCGCTCCGGGCATCGTGACCTTGATGTCCGGAACCCAACCGGCACAACACGGTATCGTAGGTAACGGTTGGATCAACTATACCACAAACGAATCCATTTCGGCAACTGCCGATCTGCAAGAAAAAGGGGTAGGGTGCGACGAAGGCGAAGGACAATATTCGCCCCGCCGTCTGTTGGTCAGCACCATTGCTGACGAACTGAAACGCTACTATCCGCAAAGTAAAATCGTGTCTGTCGCAGCCGATCCCAACGGAGCCATTCTGGCCGGGGGAATTTCTCCGGAAAATGACGTATACTGGTTCGACGAACGTTATGGCGGATGGGTTACCAGCACCTACTACAAACAAACATTGCCCGCATGGGTTGTGGCCTTTAACGACAGCACCTTAAAGATGGAATATACCAACAAATTGTGGCATATTTCCCGTCCTTTTGAATCCTATGTCTGTCATAACGCCTCCTCTATTTTGCTCGATACGACAATAAAATTCTCTTTCAATACCATTTTTAGGCCCAAAAACAAAGAGTACGACCGCATGCAACAAACTCCGTTCGGCAACTCTTATTTGAAAGATTTTACTCTCGAAATCATCCGCAGGGACTCTTTGGGACAGGACGATATTCCCGACTTACTGACCGTTAATTTCGGTTCCCACCGTTATATTACCGAATATTTCGGGATCGAATCTACGGAATTGGAGGACGCGTTCTATAAGTTGGACCAGGATTTGGGAGAATTGATCAGCTATCTCGACGGCAATATCGGAAAAGAAAATTATATCCTGATGCTGACCTCGGACCACGGGACAAGCGACAATATCTCCAAAGACAAACAACTGGCTTCTTCCGGCACATTCAACGCCATGCAGTTCAAGGTCCTGATCAGCGGATTCCTCAGAGCGCAATACGGCGACGGGGATTGGGTCAGCGAATACCGGAACCGTCAAATTTATTTGAACCGCCGGCTAATCTTTGAAAAAGGCATTTCTTTGGAAGAAATACAAAACAAAACGGCCACTTTCGCCTTGCAACTCGGAGGTATCGCACAAGCCATTCCGTCCCTGACCCTACAATCCAATTATTACGGGAAAGGCATCCTGCACAAGATACAAAACAGTTTTTACCCGAAACATTCCGGCGACATAATCATCAATTTGTTGCCCGGATGGATCGAATTGGAAAACGAAGATGCAGAATGGATTACCAGTGCTTCCGGTTCTCCCTACGAATACGATATCCATGTTCCGTTGTTATGGTATGGCAGCGATATTGCACAGTCGGCTCTGCACAGAACTATCGATATGATAGATGTAGCCCCCACAGTATGCGAAATATTGGGAATAGCCCATACGAACGCTTGTGAAGGAATCACTATCAACGAGTTAATTACGCAATTGAAATAAAAAGCAATTACAAAATGACTATCAATGAGATACAAGAAGAAATTATCGATGAATTCTCTTCTTTCGACGATTGGATGGATAAATACAATTACCTGATAGAATTGAGTAAAGAACTCCCTATCATGGATAATGCATACAAAACGGAATCGTATCTGATACAAGGATGTCAGTCCCGCGTATGGATACATGCCGAACTCCAAAACGGGAAAATACGTTATACCGCCGACAGCGATGCCATTATAGCCAAAGGATTGATCGCTTTGCTGGTACGGGTTTTAGACAACCATTCCCCGGAAGAGATTCTAAATACCGATCTCTATTTTATCGATAAAATCGGCATGAAGGAAAACCTGACTCCTACGCGGGCCAACGGGTTGCTTTCCATGATTAAACAAATGAAAATGTACGCACTGGCTTTTAAGAACAGATAAAATGGTAACACCGGAAGAAATTCTGCGCATAGAACAAGATATCGTTTATACGCTGAAGAACATATACGATCCTGAAATTCCCGTCAATATATACGATTTAGGGCTGGTTTACGAAATCGATGTCGAACCGGGAGGAGAAGCCAATATCCGCATGACCCTTACCGCACCGAACTGCCCCATGGCCGATGCTTTGCTGCAACAGGTAAACGATGACGTACTGAAAGTCAAAGGTGTGACCTCTGTCAATGTCGTGCTTACTTTCGATCCGCCGTGGAGTCGGGAAATGATCTCGGAAGCGGCCTTGTTGGAATTAGGAATGTTATAAAAACAATACGATACATGGACGAACAACTGAAAAACGAAGTCAATCAAGCCGTTTCCGTTCTCCGTAGCGGAGGAATCATCCTGTATCCGACCGATACCGTCTGGGGGATCGGATGTGATGCCACGAATGCCGATGCGGTAGAACGGATTTACCGGTTAAAACAAAAGAAAGAAGCGAAAAGCATGCTGGTTTTGGTGGATAGTATCGATAAAATCAGTTTATATGCCGATCATATCCCCCAAGTCGCCTGGGATTTGCTGGAACTGGCGGACAAACCGTTGACTCTGATCCTGCCCAAAGCGAAAAAAGTGGCAGAAAACCTCGTTCCGCCGGAAGGGACTTTGGGAATACGGGTTCCCAAACACGATTTTTGCATAGCATTGGCCCAAAAGTTGGGACGCCCCATCGTTTCCACTTCCGCCAATCTGACCGGAGCCCCGGCCCCGGCCCGTTTCAAACAAGTAAGCGATGAGATCAGGGAAGGAGTGGATTATATTGTCGATTCCAAATACGAAGCGGGAGCGACCGGAGCTCCGTCTTCCATCATCCAGCTGAATGAAAGCAGTGAAGTAAAAATATTAAGACCGTAAATCATGATAGAAATTCCTATACAAATCCGATTCTCCGATATCGACGCGCTTCATCACGTCAATAACGCCTGCATACAGCATTATTACGATCAAGGGAAAAATGCGTATATGCAGGAAGTATTGGGCATGAAACATATTTGGGAAGGATACGGATTCATTCAAGCCAATACGAATACCAATTTCTTGATTCCCATTTATATCGAAGACCATATTTCAGTACGTACCCGCGTTACCCGAATCGGTACAAAAAGCGTTACTTTTTATCAGGAAATCGTTTCTGCGGATACTTCAAATGTCTTGTCCAATTGCACTTCCGTGCTGGTAGGATTCGACATTCCCAACAAAAAATCCATCGTGTTGCTTCCCGAATGGACACAAGCCATCCGAAAGCACGAATCTTTTTAAACTCCAAATCAAAAAAACCGGCTTTAAAGCCGGTTTTTTTGATTCTTTTCTTAAAATTTATTTCGCATAACTGATCGACCGGGTTTCCCGGATAACGGTAATCTTAACCTGTCCCGGATAGGTCATTTCGTCCTGAATCCGTTTGGCGATATCATGCGACAACGTATCGGCTTCCTGGTCGGAAATCTTTTCGCTTCCCACAATCACACGCAACTCGCGACCCGCCTGAATCGCATAGGTTTTCAATACGCCAGGGTAGGATAGTGCCAGATCTTCCATCTCTTTCAACCGTTTGATGTAAGATTCCACGACCTCCCGCCGAGCACCGGGACGCGCCCCGGAAATAGCGTCGCAAACCTGTACGATAGGAGCGATCAGCGAATTCATTTCTATCTCGTCGTGATGGGCTCCGATGGCATTGACCACTTCCGGTTTTTCCTTGTATTTTTCGGCAAATTTCATCCCGATAATAGCATGCGGCAATTCCGGTTCATCATCGGGAACTTTTCCTATATCGTGCAATAAACCGGCCCGTTTGGCCAATTTTACGTTCAACCCCAATTCCGCCGCCATAATTCCGCAAAGATTCGCCACTTCCCGAGAATGTTGCAACAGATTCTGCCCGTAAGACGAACGATATTTCATTTTACCGATCAATCGAATCATTTCCGGATGCAAGCCGTGAATTCCCAAATCGATGCTGGTTCGTTTCCCCGCTTCGATCACTTCTTCTTCAATTTGCTTTAGTACCTTAGCCACTACCTCTTCAATCCGGGCCGGATGAATCCGTCCGTCCGTAACCAATTGGTGTAAAGCCAAACGGGCCACTTCGCGTCGAACCGGATCAAAAGCCGAAAGAATAATCGCTTCTGGGGTATCGTCCACAATGATTTCCACTCCGGTCGCCGCTTCCAAAGCCCGAATATTACGTCCTTCACGGCCGATAATGCGTCCTTTTACCTCATCGCTGTCGATATTGAACACGGTTACCGAATTTTCAATGGCCGTTTCCGTAGCCACGCGCTGAATCGTTTGCACGACGATTCGTTTCGCCTCTTTCCCGGCTGTCATCTTCGCTTCATCGATAATATCGTTGATCAAAGTCGCCGCTTCCGACTGCGCTTCGCTTTTCATCATGTCGATCAACAAATTTTTCGCCTCTTCGGCCGAAAGGCTGCTGACCTCCTCCAGACGCGCCACCTCTTCCTTCAACAAGGTTTCGTATTCTTCCTTTTTGCGTTCCAACTGTTCGAACTGCTGCGTGTAAGTCTGCTTGGTCTGTTCCAGAGACGAAGCTAACTTTTGCAACTCATCGTTCCTCTGGTTCAGTTGATTCTCCCGTTGTTTCGCTCTATTTTCCTGCTGCGCCAATTTCGAATTGCGTTCATTTACCGCCTTTTCATGTTCGGCTTTCAACTGTAAAAAACGTTCTTTTGCCTGCAGAATTTTCTCCTTTTTTATCATTTCCCCCTCGTTTTCAGCCTCTTTCAGCATCATTTCCTTTCGCCTGAGAGTAATTTTGGAGGTTACCATATACGATATGGCAGAGGCGACGGCTGCAGCAATTAAAGCAACAACAAGTGCTGTGGTTGTCGTATCCATTTTGTAATATTAAATTTTAATTAGTTATACTGATTCATTCCTGTTTATCCTATAAAAAAACCCACATGAAAATCCTATTCTGTTGACGAAACCCCAAAAAAGCATGATTAGAGTTTCCGAAAATATTCGAACGTCCAACGTCTCCGCTAAGAGAACCTTCCGCAAGGAAGGGCAAGGCCTGTTCTACTATCATCGAGAAGTTACTCGAAAGTTAAAGTGTTGAGTTTCGCAAGCTTTTAGGAAATTCATGCGGGATGAATTTATTCCTTCATATGTTAAAGAACGTGTGTTTCCCTTCTTTATTACTTCTTCTCCTTTTCCAGACAATCCGTCAAAAGAGCTTCGATATCCGACAGTTTCCGATCAACCGGTACGGGCAATTCTTCCCTGTTCCGATTCATCAGCATAATGGAGGTCTGCAATGCCGATAACGCCAGACAATCGAACGGATCTTCTACCTGAAGTTTATATTCCGAATATTTGTCATCCAACATTTTAGCCGCTTTTCGCACCGTTTCTTCGCTTTTCCGGTCTATGGTCGGTTTGAAAACTTTTCCGGCTATCCTGATCGTTATCGTCAGTTTATTATCCATTATTATATAATGAATTACATCGAATCTGTAATATTCATCTATTTATCAGAGCGATACAACTGTCAATCTCCCGCAAGATTTTTTTGATCGCGTGCCGAGCCACTTTAGTCGAGCCGGTCGTATCCGTCAGCCCTCGCGATAACTCCAGCACTTTAATCTTGGCTTCCAAAGAAGCGATTTTTTTGTCTCGCTCTGTTTTTTCATGAACCAATTTTTCAATAGCAGCCATCAATTGCTTGTTTTCTTTACCTAAAGTCCGGTTCTGAGCAACAAGTTGTTCGACCTTTCCTTGTATTCTCGCAATCTTAACACCGATATCTTCCATGGTTCTTTCTACAAAATTAAGATTTATTATACGAAATTCAAAAACAAAATCAATAAAATCGATAAAATCGAACCGTATTTATATTCGGCCGTATATATCGTAATTATCAACTTTATAAATTTCAGCCATATAGAAATTTCCCGGCTTCAACTCTTCTTGCGTACTGACCATGACTTCCTGGTCCACTTCGGGAGAATCGTATTGCGTCCGCCCGATATAAAAACCGTTTTCCTTCCGGTCTATGATTACCTTTTGCCGGGTCCCTATCCATTTCGCATTATTTTCCAACGAAATTTCCCGCTGCAATTCCATAATCAGGTCGGCCCGTCTTTCCTTTTCCTCCTGAGCAACATCGTCCGTCAAGTTCCGGGCGGAATAGGTTCCTTCTTCCTCGCTGTAAGTAAAAACCCCCAACCGGTCGAACCGGTTCCGCAGGACGAACCGACGCAACTCGTCCACATCCTGCAACGATTCTCCCGGATAGCCGACCAATAAGGTAGTCCGGATAGCGATATCCGGAATCTCCGCACGCAACCGGTCGATCAGCCGTTGCGTCTGATCGGCGGAAAGTCCGCGGCGCATGCTTTTCAGCATGGAATCGCTGACATGTTGGAAAGGAATATCCAGATAATGACACATTTTCGGTTCGTTTTTCATAACCGTAATGACATCTTCCGGAAATTGGGCAGGATAGGCATAATGCAAACGGATCCACTCGATCCCTTCCACGCGGCATAACCGACCGAGCAATTCCCCCAACTTGCGTTCCCCGTACAAATCCAGCCCGTAATAGGTCGTATCCTGTGCAATGACCATCAGTTCTTTTACCCCTTTCGCCGCCAGTTTCCGGGCCTCTTCTTCCAACAATTCCATAGGAACCGAACGATGCTTTCCCCGAATCAGAGGAATGGCGCAATAACCGCATCCCCAGTTACACCCCTCCGATATTTTCAAATAAGCATAATGCGACGGGGTAGTAAGCATCCGTTCTCCGAGCAACTCCTCGCTGTAAGTCCCTCCCAAACCTTTCACAATTTCCCTCAGATCGTTCACGCCGAAAAAAGCGTCCGCCTCCGGAATCTCCTGTTCCAACTCCCGTTTATACCGTTCGGACAAACAACCGATGACATACAGGTGCGTTATGTATCCGTTCGTCTTGGCATGCGCAAATTTCAGAATCGTATTTACCGACTCCTCTTTGGCATCTCCGATAAATCCGCAGGTATTGATTACGACAATCTTCGCTTTCGTGTCATTGGAATCGAAAACAATATCGAATCCGCTGTGCTTCAACTGACAAGCGATACGTTCCGAATCCACTACGTTTTTGGAACATCCCAGCGTTACGAAGTTAATGGTTCTTCTTTTCGTCATGAATGCGGTCGGTTATTGATGAAACAGGGCATCGACAAACGCCTTTTTGTCGAATACCTGCAAATGATCGATGCCTTCGCCTACGCCGATATACCGGATAGGAATCTTGAATTGATCCGATATGCCGATGACCACTCCGCCTTTCGCCGTACCGTCCAGTTTGGTAATCGCCAGCGACGTTACCTGAGTGGCGGCCGTAAACTGCCGGGCCTGCTCAAATGCGTTTTGGCCGGTAGAACCGTCCAATACCAACAAGACCTCATGAGGGGCTCCGGGAACCACCTTAGCCATAACATTCCTGATTTTAGTCAATTCATTCATCAAATTGACTTTGTTATGCAACCGGCCGGCCGTATCGATAATCGCCACATCCGCCCCGGCCGCTTTGGCAGACGTCAAAGTATCGAATGCCACCGAAGCCGGATCGGCCCCCATCTCCTGTTTTACGATCTTCGCTCCGGCCCGTTCCGCCCATACTCCCAGCTGTTCGATAGCCGCAGCCCGAAAAGTATCCGCCGCACCCAAATATACTTTCTTGCCGGCACGGGTCAATTGGGCGGCAATCTTGCCGATGGTCGTCGTTTTCCCCACTCCGTTCACGCCGACGACCATCATCACATACGGCCCGGAATCGTTTTTTTCGAACGCCAGCCCTTTTTCGGTCGTATCGTTTTCATACAACAGAGCCGCGATCTCATCCCGCAAAATACCGTTCAATTCGGAAGCATTCATATATTTATCCCGCGACACCCGCCGTTCAATCCGATCGATAATCCTAACGGTCGTGTCCACCCCCACATCGGACGTTATCAAAATCTCTTCCAAGTCGTCCAACAGTTCGGCATCTACCTTCGATTTTCCGACCAAAGCACGGGTCAATTTGGAAAAGACCCCGTCTTTCGTCTTTTTCAATCCTGCCTCCAGATCTTCCTGCGACTGTTTTTTATTTTTAAAAAAATCGAAAAAACCCATAATCGTATTTCATTATTCCTTGCAAAAATACAAAAAGCGCCTTGAAATTCAAGACGCTTTTTGTAATAAGACGGCTTATCGCCAACTTACCACAACTATTTTTTTGCAAAAAAGTTTTTAATTTCTTCGTTAGGCACGATTTCCGATTTGAAAATGTACGCTCCCGTCTTTTCCGACTTAACCATTTTGATACATTTGGTTCTGCTTTTACCCGTAGTGGTCTTAAGCGTTGCGACTACTTTCTTTGCCATATCTCAAACTTATTTTATTTCGCGGTGTAACGTTACTTTTTTCAATATAGGGTTATATTTTCTTCTCTCCATTCTGTCCGGAGTATTTTTCTTGTTTTTCGTCGTGATGTATCTCGACGTTCCGGGCATTCCGCTATCCTTGTGTTCGGTACATTCAAGGATAACCTGCACTCTGTTTCCTTTCTTCGCCATTTGTTCGTTCTCCTTTTTTAATAAATTTTAGCAAGAGCCTTGGCATCCTTCAATGCAGCGCTCAAACCTTTTTTGTTAATCGTACGCATTGCGTTGGCAGACACTTTCAAAGTAACCCATCTGCCTTCTTCTTCCAAAAAGAATTTTTTGGTCTTCAGGTTCGGGCTGAAAACTTTTTTGGTTTTCTTATTCGAGTGAGATACGTTATGTCCCACCTGAGCCTTTTTACCCGTAATTTGACAAACTTTCATTTTACAAATATTGTTTTAAGAGATTTTCAGGGGGCAAAGGTAGCATATTTGCCGGATATTTCCAAATAATCCCGCAAGGATTCACGCATCTCCCAGACTTTCACGCAACAGATTGATAGCGAAAGAAGAAGCCCTCGCGATATTCTGTTCCCGCAAATGCCCGAAATTCTTTTTTACGGCATAACTTTTCCCCGGAGCAGCCACGGCGAACCATACGGTTCCCACCGGTTTTTCCGGCGATCCGCCGTCCGGACCGGCAATTCCCGTCGTCGCCACGGCATAATCGGCTCCTGTCAGTTTCCGCACACCTTCCGCCATTTCCAACGCCACGGCCTCGGATACCGCTCCGTACTTTTCCAGACTTTCCCGGCTTACCCCCAAAATTTTCATCTTTACCTCATTGGAATAGGCGACTACAGCACCCAACAAATAAGCCGAAGCTCCCGGCAAAAGCGTAAAACGTCCAGAAACGGCCCCTCCGGTGCAGGACTCGGCAACAGCCAGCGTCTTCCCTGCGCGGGTCAATCGTTCGGCCACCTGTCTTTCCAAAGAAGCCCCTGCATCCTCATACCCCAAAAAAGCTTGCGGAATGACTTTTTTCAACGCCTCGAAAGCCTCGGAAATTTTTTGTTCCGTATCTTGTCCGGAAATGTTATAGGCGGACAAACGCAAACGCACCCCTTTCGGATTCGGCAAATAAGCGAGCGAAAAAGAAGCGGGCAGACCGTTCTCCCACTCCGCAATGGCCTCCGCCAACTCCGATTCGGGCAACCCGTAAGTAATGACCGTACGATGTACGATATCGTGCAGCGTAAATGTCCTTTTGATGGCCGGAATGACTTCGTCCTTCATCAACCCCTGCATTTCGAAAGGCACTCCCGGCAAAGAAAAAAGCAAATGGCCGCCGGTCTCGAACATCATTCCCGGTGCGGTGCCGTTCGCATTATGCAACACTTGGCAACCTTGCGGCACCAATGCCTGGGATTCATTCAATTCGTTGAACGCGATCCCCCGTTCCCGCAGCATTTCCTTCAAATAGGCATATACCCGCTCGTCCCGGACCAACGGCATGGAAAAATATTCGGCCAATGTTTTTTTCGTGATGTCGTCCTTCGTCGGACCGAGCCCGCCGGTTATGATAGTAACGGGATATTGCCGCACAGCTTCGCCGACGGCATCCAAAATGGCCTGACGGTTATCCGCGATCGAAACGATGCGCGTTACCGGAATTCCTATTTTTCCCAACTCCCGGCCGATCCACGCGGAATTGGTATCGACAATCTGACCGATCAAAATTTCATCCCCGATCGTTATTACCGCGGCCGGATACCCTTGTTTCGTTATATTCTCCAGATTCATGATTCTCTCGTTTCCGCCCGGGCGATAATGGCTTTGCATATCTCTTTGACAAAAGCCGGCCCGTTGTAAATAAAACCGGAATATATCTGTATCAAGGAAGCTCCCGCATCCAGCATGGCCAAAGCGTCTTCCACGGTCATGATTCCTCCCACGCCGATAATCGGATACTGTCCCTGCGTCCGTTCCCTGACGTATTTGACGACTTCCAACGCCCGTTTCGTCAACGGAGCCCCGCTCAACCCTCCGTTACCGATATTGGCGATCGCTTCGGCGGACAGGGAAAGCCCTTCCCGGGAAGTCGTCGTATTGACCGCCACAATACCGTCCAGATTACAGGATTTCATAACGGCTACCGCCTCGTCGATCTGTTCGAAACTCAGATCCGGGGATATTTTCATCAAAATAGGCCGGTAATTATTCTGTCCGCGACGGAATTCCGTCAATCCTTCGATAATCTTTTTCAAAGAATCCTGATTCTGAAGGTTCCGCAGATTAGCGATATTGGGGCAACTGACATTAATGACGAAATAATCCACATGGTCGTACAAACGACGGAACAGCTGCAGATAATCGGCCGGCGCTTTTTCATTAGGCGTCAATGTATTTTTTCCCAGATTTCCGCCGACGATCACTTTCCATTTCCGATTTTTCAGTTTTTTGACGGCGGCTTCCACCCCGTTGTTGTTAAACCCCATCCGGTTAATCAACGCGTTGTCCTGCTTCAGGCGGAACAAGCGCGGCTTGGGGTTTCCCAATTGCGCTTTGGGCGTAACGGTCCCTATTTCCACAAAGCCGAATCCCAAAGCCGCCATCGGCAAAAACACCTCCGCGTTTTTGTCCAGACCGGCAGCCAAACCTACCGGATTGGGAAATTTCATCCCGAACACTTCCCGTTCCAGAAGCGGATGTCTGACCGTAAAAAACTTTTTCAGCAACCCTTTGACTCCGGGAATAGAGCCGCCCGCTTTCAACATGCAAATAACGATACGATGTATGGTCTCCGGCGGGAAACAAAACAGAATAGGTCTGATAATACGCTTATACATACCGTCTTTTCAATAAAATTTAAACAAAGATAAATCCTTTTTGTCAGGATTCAAAATTGCCGGAACATAAACGGCGACAAGAATTTTCCGTCCTTCATAACTAAAAAAACTCTTCCCGGTAGCGATATTCGTTCCTGAAAAATTCAAACTTCTCCGGAAATGCTTTCAACCTATCCGATTCCGCGCGAATAGGGTAGCGCCGTAAAAGCTCCGGGACAAACAAATCCCATCGTCTTTCGAGATACGGCGCAGGCGGATAAACTCCTTCCGGATACCAGCCGAGCAAATCGGTCCACCCGAAACGAGCCGCTACTGCCCGGACGGCCAGGGCCGATCCGTTCGCTTTTCCCTGACGGGAATATCCGGCGACATGAGGAGTAGCCAGCGCAACGGCCCCCAACAACTCCCGGTCGATTTCCGGTTCCTGCCGCCAGACATCCAAAGCCGCCCGGAAAGCCCCCGTTTTCAACTTACGGAGCAAAGCCTTTTCATCCATCACTTCCCCGCGGGAACTGTTCAATAAACAGGCTCCGGGCTTCATCCGAGCCAAAAAACGCTCGTCTATCAAATTTTCGGTACGATATTTTCCTTCCCTGTTCAACGGCACATGCACCGTTACCGCGTCCGACTGCCGCAACAGTTCCGGCAAATCAACCAGTCCCGTCGTTCCGGCATCCGCCAACGGAGGATCGTTAGCAATGACATGCATCCCCATCTGCGACGCGATTCGGGCCACGCGTCGCCCCACATTGCCCAATCCGACGATTCCCAGAACGATCTCCGGGTTCGGCAACATTTCCCCTAAAACGGCCATAACCCATTGCGCCACGCCTCCGGCATTGCATCCGGCGGACGTCGCGACTTCTATATTTCGTTCTGCGCAATACTCTTTATCGATATGGTCGAACCCGATCGTGGCGGTAGCGATCATCCGTACCCGGCTGCCTGCCAGCAAAACGGCGTCGCAACGCGTCCGGGTCCGGATCACGAGCGCGTCGGCATCCCTTACATCTTCAGGCGTTATCCGGCCGCCTTCCCTGTAAAGGACTTCTGCATAGGGTTCGAACACGCCCGTAATAAACGGAATTTTATCGTCGATAACTATTTTCATATATCTTCCACCTCCAATACCATTTTCTTTCCGGCTATTTCGGTACACAACAAAATTCCCTCCGTTCCTTCCGAAATTTTCAGTTCTTTCCGAATCCGTTCCGCCGGCACGGGAAAAGCATGTTTCAACAGAACGACCCGATTCAATCCCGCATTTTTCAAACAACGGGCCGTCTCTTTCGGTTTGTACCCGAACCGTTTCTTTATTCGGAACACCCGACCGGGAAATCCGACCGGACATTCCGGCCACAAAGCGATTCCCGCCTCGTCGGTTGTCATGCCGTCGGGAAATCGCTCCCGCATCAAATGAAGAAAAGTCCGGCTCTTATAAAAAGCGACATCGGCAATGCCCGCATACCCGTATCTCTCCGAAAATTCGATACGGGGAACGGCAACCTTTTCCCGAACAAATTCATAATATCTTACATGACCGTTCCGGTCGATCAAAACATTTCCGACCGTTTCTTCCCGTTTTCCCTCCGGTTCTATATCGATCAACAACTCCTTGCATTCGTTTTGCGACGAAACGGCCTTTACCGTTATCCGACCGTAGGAACCGAAACGGCGAAAAGCCTCATCCGCATCGAACAGGGGAGAAGCCTTTACGACGACACGAGCCGCCAAAACAGCCAAACGGGGCATAAGCGCCCCGATATCCGGCGAACAATCTTCGAACAGAAAGACTTTCCGCCCCTCTTTTCGCCGGGCCGGATCCGCATAAACCAGATCGGCCGGACCCGCCTGCTCGACCAAAACCGACGCATCCCCGCACAAAACCGTAATATTATCCGCCCCCAACCGAGAAAAGTTGTATCGGGCCGCGGCGCACAGCACCGGATCTTTTTCGATGGCGATTACCCGGTCGAAAGAACGGCTGAAATGCAGAGCGTCCGCTCCCAATCCGCAAGTCATATCCACGCAACGCTTCCCCGCATAACTCTTCGCGCCGGCCGCCGCCCAACCGCTACTTTGCTCGAAAGCCAGCGGAGGAACAATGCACCGTTTCTCATAAAAGACGGGCAATTTTTTCCTGCACCGCTGCAAATACTTGATTTGAGTGCATATAACCGCAGGAACGCCGGATAAAGCCGCTTTCAACGGATCGGCCGTCAAATACCGTTCGATCCATCGGACCGCCTCCGCAGACTGCAAATATTCCACCTCTTCCAGCGTCATCATCACTCTTTTTTCTGCAATCCGTACTCCGCAGCGATCTCTTCCATCAACCGATAAGCCTGTTCATAATCGTTCTCTATCTTTCCGTCCAGAATCGCGTCTTTAATGGCCGACTTGATTTTGCCGACCAAATCGGAAGGAGGTATCCGATAGGTACTCATGATCGTTTCGCCCGTAACCGGCGGTTGAAAATTACGTATTCTGTCTTTTTCTTCTATCTCTTCCAGCTTTCGCTTCACGATTTCGAAATTCCGCAAATAACGTTTCACTTTGGCGTCATTGGCCGAAGTAATATCGGCCCGGCACAACAGCATCAAATCGTCGATATCGTCTCCCGCCTCGAACAACAGGCGACGAACCGCGGAATCCGTTACTTCCTCCTGAGAGAGAACGATGGGACGCAAATGCAGGAACACCAGTTTTTGCACGTATTTCATCTTTTCGTTCATCGGCATTTTCAAACTCCGGAAAATGGCGGGTACCATTTTGGACCCGACCACTTCATGACCGTGAAAGCACCAGCCCACGGCATCGTTCCACGATTTGGTCTGCGGTTTGGCGATATCGTGCAACAAAGCGGCCCAGCGTAACCATAGATTGTCGCTTTCAGCCGCTACGTTGTCCAACACCTGCAAGGTATGGATAAAATTATCCTTATGGGCCCGTCCCCGTATTTTTTCCACGCCTTTCAACCGGACCAGTTCGGGAAAAACATAGGACAGCAACCCGCTCCGGTCGAACAGTTCGAAACCCACGGACGGTTTCCGGCTCATGATGATCTTATTCATTTCGGTCACGATCCGTTCTTTCGAAACAATCGCGATCCTGTCCTTGTTCCGAACAATGGCCTCCCAAGTCTTCTCCTCGATATCGAATCCCAACTGGGACGCAAAACGAATGGCACGGATCATCCGCAACGGATCGTCGCTGAACGTGGTGTCGGGATCCAACGGAGTACGAATGATTTTATTTTTCAAATCTTCCATCCCGTCGAAAGGATCCAAAAGCATCCCGAAATTATGTCCGTTCAGACCGAAAGCCATGGCATTAATCGTAAAATCGCGCCTGTTCTGGTCATCGGTCAGAGTTCCGTTTTCCACGATAGGTTTGCGGGAAGAAGCCCTATACGACTCTTTTCTGGCTCCCACGAATTCGATTTCCATCGAGTCGTATTTCAGCATGGCCGTACCGAAATTCTTAAATACCGACACCGGGCTCCTGGTCTCCTGGGACAATTGCCGAGCCACATCGATACCGCTGCCCACAACCACGATGTCGATGTCGGTAGAAGGTCTTTCCAGAAAATAATCGCGTACGTATCCCCCGATCACATACGCTTCCAGCTGCATACGGTCTGCTATTTCTCCTACCATCCTGAAAACAGGATGCTTCAGAGGATGACTCATAAAAACACCTTTCCTTTTCTCTATTTCAATTTTCCCAAATAAAGTTGTATCGTATTTTCCAGCCCGAAATACAAAGCGTCCGAAATCAAGGCATGCCCGATCGAAACTTCCGCCAAATTCGGAATATGCCGATGGAAATAAGCCAGATTTTCCAAATTGAGATCATGCCCCGCATTGACCCCCAACCCGTAAGTGGCCGCCTTAGCCGCCGTTTCGGCATATTTGGCAATGGCTTGCGCCGGATCGGCGGCATAGGCCGTAGCATACCCCTCCGTATAAAGCTCTATCCGGTCGGTCCCGGTTTCCGCCGCATGAACCACCATTTTCGGATCGGCTTCCAGGAAAATCGAGGTCCGGATTCCGCGCTCCTTAAACGTCCTTACGATGCGGGTCAATATCTCCTTATGCTGGCGGGCGTCCCATCCCGCATTGGAAGTAATCGCTTCCGGCGGATCGGGAACCAGCGTTACCTGAGCCGGAACCACCTCCAGCACCAAACGGATAAAATCGGCCGAAGGATATCCCTCTATATTGAATTCGGTCGTCAATACTTTTTTCAATTCCCGGACATCTTCGTAACGGATATGCCGTCCGTCCGGACGAGGATGGACAGTGATTCCCTGCGCACCGAATCTTTCGCAATTCTTCGCCGCTTCGATCACATCGGGAACATTTCCTCCCCTTGAATTCCGCAATGTCGCTATCTTATTGATATTGACACTCAACTTTGTCATAATCTTGTTTTTAACTTTTACAAACCATCAAAATACGCCCTGCTCGGACAGGGACGAACACTCTTCTCAAATAGCAGGCTAAAGTAACATAATTTGCACAATACCCCAAATATTTTTCGTTTTCGACGAATCGGGTTTCATCAAGCATTATAAATTTATTTAAAAAATCTTCAAATATTTTTCGTAACTTTGTCGGTTGTCGAAACAACTTCGCAACATTACCACATTCATCAACTCATCAACGAACCAATGAAGAAAAACTTTTTATTTGTATTGTGTTTGTGGGGGGGTATCGTTTCCGCCCAATCGCGCAATCATGTAGATTACGTCAATCCGATCATCGGGACCAACAGCATGGGACATACGTTTCCGGGAGCTTGCGCCGTACATGGTATCGTACAACTCAGTCCCGACACCGATACGATTCCGCACAATATCGACGGTGTTTATCAAAAACGGGTATATGAATATTGCGCAGGATACCAACACAAAGACAGCTCCATCGTCGGATTCAGCCATACCCATTTCAGCGGAACCGGTCATTCCGATCTCGGCGACATCCTGTTGATGCCCGTAACCGGCAAACTCCGGCTGAATCCGGGCACTGCCGCCGTTATAGACGACGGTTACCGGTCCCGCTTCAGTCACGATACGGAAATCAGCAAGCCGGGATATTACAGCGTCATGCTCGACGATTACGACATTAAAGTAGAACTGACGGCGACTCCACGGGTAGGCGTACACAAATACACTTTTCCTTCGGCGGACAAAGGCCGTTTCATCATGGACCTCGTACACGGCATATACAATTATGACGGAAAAGTGCTCTGGGCTTCCATCCGGGTAGAAAACGACACCCTGATCACGGGGTACCGCATTACCAACGGCTGGGCACGGACCAATTACACTTATTTCGCCATTTCCCTGTCGAAACCCATTCAAAATTACGGTTGCATCGAAAAAGCCAAAGTAAAATACGGCGGCGGCTGGGGAAAATTCGACATGCGCCGCAACTTTCCGGAAATGGCCGGAAGAAAACTGGTCGCCTATTTCGACGTAGAACCGGGAGCTGACAAGACCTTGGAGGTAAAAGTAGCCTTATCGGCCGTCAGCACTGAAGGAGCCGTTAAAAACCTGAAAGCGGAAACGGAGGGGAAATCGTTCGACCAGATCGCCCAAGAAACCCGGGCGGAATGGGCCAAGGAAATGGACATCATAGAAGCGGAAGGTAGCGAAGACCAGTTGACCATGCTGTACACCTCCCTTTATCATACCCTGATTAACCCTTCCGTCTATATGGACGTGGACGGAAATTACCGGGGACAGGACAATAACATCCACCAGGCGGACGGTTTTACCAACTATACGATTTTCTCTTTATGGGACACTTACCGGGCGTTGCATCCGCTGTTCAATATCATTAACCGCAAACGGAACGAAGACATGATCAATTCCATGCTGGCCCATTACCAGCAGAGCGCGTTGAAGGCCCTGCCGGTCTGGTCGCACATGGCCAACGAAAACTGGTGCATGATCGGTTATCACGCCGTATCGGTCATTTCCGATGCCATTGCCAAAGGGCTGGACATAGATAAAGACCTGGCTCTGAAAGCCATGGTAAGCAGTTCCACCATTCCCTATTACGACAATACGAAAGAATACATCGACTACGGCTATATTCCTCACGATGTCAACAGAAACGGCGTTTCCATAACGTTGGAATACGCCTACGACGACTGGGCGATCTATCAGACAGCACTACGCGCGGGAAATACGGAAATAGCCGAAACCTATAAGAAACGGGCCGAATCGTACCGGAACCTGTTCGACAAAAACCTGGGATTCGCCCGTCCGAAATACAAAGACGGACGTTGGAAAGAAAATTTCAGTTTGCTGGAAACCCACGGAGAAGGTTTTTTGGAAGGCAATTCATGGAATTATTCGTTTTACGTTCCCCATGACGTCCGTACTCTTATTCCTTTAATGGGCGGAGACAAACGGTTTATCGAAAAAATCGATTCGCTTTTTACCATGGAACTGCCTGAAAAATACTTCGAAAACACGGAAGACGTGACCAAAGAGGGGCTGATCGGGAATTACGGCCACGGCAACGAGCCCAGTCACCATATCCTTTACCTGTATAACTGGACATCGCAACCGTGGAAAACCCAATATTGGGTGCGCGAAGTCATGAACCGCATGTACAAAAACGACATCGACGGGCTTTGCGGCAACGACGACTGCGGCCAAATGTCCGCTTGGTACATCTTCTCCGCCATGGGCTTCTATCCCGTATGTCCGGGTACCGACCAATACGTTCTGGGCGCGCCTTACCTGCCTTATATGAAAATCAATCTCGAAAACGGCAAAACGTTCGAAATCAAAGCGGCAGGAGTCAGCGATACCCATCGTTACGTAAAATCCGTCAAACTGAACGGAAAACCTTACGACAAAGCGTACATTACACAAACCGATATCATGAACGGAGGAACGCTGGAATTCGAAATGAGTTCCAAACCGAACAAAAAAAGAGTGTTTGTCGGCGACCAGCTTCCCTATTCCTTGTCCGACGGGACGGAAATACCAGAACAGACTGCCGATAAAGAGCTCGATTCATGGAAAGATTACCATGTCGGCGACATCGTTTTCATCGACCGTTCGCCGAAAACTTTAGGTTCGTCCATTTACCATCATATCATCCCCAACCCTTACAGTTATATCCGTTCCACTGCTTTGCAAGTGCTGAACACGCTTTACTTCTCTCCGGAAGACAGTATTCCGGGCATAAAACAATTGTGTTACATCATTCGGGATTATGACGGAGTATCCGCCAAAAGCGGCAACCCTCCCGCCATACAAATCGAATACAGCACCCAATGGATCGAAAAGAGTTTCGGAAACAACGATACGACGAAACTGCATCACGAAACCAAAGGCGTTTTGTATCATGAATTAACCCACGGATACCAGCTCGAACCGCAAGGCATCGGCACTTACGGGACAAACAAGACATTCTGGGCCTTCATCGAAGGCATGGCGGACGCCGTACGTTACGTCAACGGGGGATTCACGTTGGCGGATCGTCCCAAAGGCGGACACTATACGGACGGATACCGCACCACCGGCTTCTTTTTCGCATGGCTGGCTCAGACCAAAGACAAAGACTTCTTGAAAAAAATCAATCGTTCCACGCTCGAAGTCATCCCCTGGTCCTTCGACGGAGCCATCAAGCATGTATTGGGAGAAAAATACAACATCGACGATCTCTGGGAAGAATATCTGATAGCGATGGGAGACAAAACTCCCGAAAAGAAATAAACCGTTCGAGATGATGACAGTCGCTATATACAGCCGTTCCGTAGAATACTTGTCAGAAGACGACTTGCACCGTCTTCTGGCATTGGGTGCGAAATACGGTTTCCGGTTTCTGTTCAACAAGAATTATGCGGAACAAACGGAAACGGAACTGGCCGTTTACGATACGGTCGATGATATTCCCGCCGAGACGAGATGTATCATCAGCTACGGAGGCGACGGAACGTTTTTGCATGCCGTCAATTTCATAGGCACCCGTCCATTGCCTGTATTAGGGGTCAATAGCGGACGATTGGGTTTTTTATCTTCCGTAAACAACTGCGATATGGAAACGGCATTGCAGGCCCTTATCGACAATTCGGTACGAACGGAAGAGCGCGTCATGATAAACGCTCGGGGAACATTCAGTCCGGAAATATCCGAACTGAATGCCCTGAATGAATTTACCCTGCAAAAAAACGGTCTGAATATGATTTCGATAGACGCCTATGTATCCGGTGAATATGTCGCTACCTATATGGCCGACGGCATTATCGTATCGACGCCTACCGGTTCCACGGCTTATTCGTTGAGCATAGGAGGCCCTATCGTCACTCCCGGCTGTCATTGTTTCATTCTCAACCCCATAGCTCCCCACCATTTGACGATGCGGCCGCTTATCATCGATTCTTCGGCTTCCGTAAAACTGAAGGTAACCACCCGGAACAACAGTTGCATAGCTACCATGGACAACCGTTCTTTCGAAGTAAAAAACGATGCGGCCTTCACGTTGTCCGTATCTCCGCACAGAATACGGGTCATGAAACCCGATAATCAAAGTTTTTACGATACTTTGCGCAAAAAACTGATGTGGGGAGCGGACAATCGGAAATAAAGAGGGTGACCCAAAAGTCAAAGACAGACTTAAGGGTTACCTTTCTTTTTTTATAATGCCAGGAAAGTCCCGGCGAGTCCGGGTAATGGATTTTTTTTGGGGGGGGTGGAGGACAATACAGATAATTAACGGTTATCCT
>CASDZK010000002.1 GCA_949286165.1 uncultured Alistipes sp. | reverse complement strand
AATTACTCTGATGTCTGTCATTGTCGCTTTTACATTTGCCATAGCCCTGTGGTATTACCTTTACCACAAAGTTACCTCGTCAAACCGTTTGCGACCATCCCGAAGAATCTGCCCCGATCATGCCGGCACTGGTTAACGGGGGGGTACATTCCATTCCACTACAGGGGGTACATTTCAAAGTGATACGGGTGGTACATTTCATTCTGATATACCCGGTACATTTGAAAGTGATACGGGCGGTACATTTAATGTGCTGCAATCATTTTATTTATATTAAAAAATATTTTTATTATTCAATACATTTACTCATTTTTTTGCAAACAAGACTTTACATATCTGAAAAACCATCGTATTCCTGGAGAATCCATGGTCCCTTCTCCGGCTATATCATAACGATTCGTTTTACCATTTGCTTTTCCCTGCAACCAATCCATAGCGAAAAAAAATGTATATAACCCCTCAGTTTCTGCTACCCCATCAACTTCATGATAAAAATGTTGTACTTCTGAATCAGTAAGAAAAACCCCATTTTTAAATCTACCGGTCCAAGCTCCAAACATTTCTACATTGACCATCGGTTTCAAAATACCGACTTTTTTATATTCTTCAAAATGAAATACTGAAGGTTCCGATGGTTTGGTTGTATCAAACAACAAAACATCAATATAATCAGAAATACCTATAATTTTATTTTTTTCAATATCATAACCTCCAGCACCGACAATAAGTCCTGGTGTTATCTTTTTTATCGAATAACATAAAGACAATAGATATTCCGGATCACGGACCTTTTCCCAAGGTTTTCCTATATGTCCTGCAGAATTCTGTTCATTAGCAATATTAAGTATAACATTTCCGTATTTCTGTTTCTTCAACCATTGAGCTACAGTACAAACCGCATTTTTACATGCCTGCCAATCCTTTAATCGAATTTTTTCTCTCGGTACATTTTGATAAAATATCCCCACAATCACAACCATTTTCATACGTTCAGCAGCATCTATAATCTCTTTCATACGTCTCAAATGATTTCTATCTATATCAGTCCCCTCCTCATTAAACGGATCATAAGCTCCTCCGTTACTACCCATAAAATATACAGCAATTGAATTAACTCCATAAGACTTATAATCCTCCAACTGAGCGATAAGATGTTGTGTAGAAACTTCATTTTCTGTTGCACTTGCTGTCCGAATTCCCCACAAATCAAAGGGCTTTCCTTCCATCCAAAATTTATTTTCTTTAACTTGTAAAAACTGGTTCAAATTTTTTTGCTGTCCCCACACTTCATCCAAATATGAAAAAGAAAACAAAACAATAGAACAAAAGAATAATACACAAAACTTATTCATAACTCACAACTCAACATCTTATCTGGTAAATATAAAATATTCATATGAAATCTCAAATATTTTCCAAATGAGTCTTATCCTCTACACATTCGATAGAGATACCCGCACTTAATTTATCGTTCACAAATAATCATAAAACCGAAAAAAATGCGTATCTTTAAAAACTGCTTGAAAAATATAAACTTGACCGTTTAAGTTATGAACAAACTACTGAAAATCATCTGCAAGAACAACAATAAAGAAGTGTTGGTCAAACCGGGCACTTCTCTGCTCGACCTGCTGAACATATTGCATCTGAACAACCAACATCAATATATCGCCGCTTACGTGAACAACAAGTCGAAGGACCTCAATTATCTGTTGTACGAAAACAAAAGCGTCCGTTTCATCGACACCACGCATTACGAAGGCAGCCGGGTATATTACCGGACTTTGTTCTTTCTGTTGTACAAGGCCGTAAAAGACCTTTACCCCCAAGCCGTATTGAAAATAGAACACTCCATCGCAAGGGGATTTTATTTTACGGTAAACGACACGGACGAGGTAAAAAACAGACACATCGCCATCAAACAACGGATTCACGAACTGACGGCGCAGGACATTCCCATTGTTTACGACCGTTACCGCCGGGAAGAAGCGGAAGAAATATACAAAGACAACGGACAAACGGATAAGGTAAAACTGTTGGAAACCCGCAAAAGGCTGTATGTGACCATTTACCAAATGGCCGACGTGTTCGGCGATTTTTACGGTCCCATGGCTCCCTCGTCGGGTTATATCCGCCTGTTCGACATAGCGCCTTTTTGCGAAGGATTCTACCTCTCCATTCCGCAAAGGAAAAATCCGGACCGGCTGGACGTCATGGAAAAACGGGACAAAATGTTCGAAGTCTTCAAGCGGCACAAAGAGTGGATCAACATTCTGGAAGTGTCGAACATCGGCAGTCTGAATTCGGCCATACTGGAGAACAAGAGCAGCCTGTTGATAAAAATCGGCGAAGTATTGCAGGAAAAACTGATCGCCCAAATCGCGGATCAAATCAGTGAAAGAAATCGCAAAGGCGTGAAAATTATCCTGATTTCCGGTCCTTCTTCCAGCGGAAAAACCACTTTCAGCAACCGGCTGAACATAGAACTGTACATTTTCGGACTGAAACCGCTGATTCTCTCCATGGACAACTATTTCGTCGATCGGGAAAACACTCCGTTGGACGAAAACGGAGAGCACGACTACGAATCCATCGATGCGTTGGACCTGGAGCTGTTCAACAGACACCTGAACAGCCTCGTTTCCGGAAACGAGGTGGAAGTGCCGATTTTCGATTTCCATTCGGGCAAACGACAACCTCACGGTGTCAAACTGAAAATGGAAAAAAACTCCATTCTGATTATCGAAGGCATCCACGCCCTGAACCCGCAACTTACCGCACAGGTCAGCGACGACATAAAATACAAAATTTACGTTTCGGCCCTGACCTCCGTCTCCATGGACAACCTGTCCCGAATCAGCACCACGGACAACCGCCTGTTGCGCCGGATCGTCCGCGACTCGAAATACCGGAACCATACCGCCTTGCAAACCCTGCAACGTTGGGAAAGCGTACGGCGGGGAGAAGAAAAATACATCTTTCCTTATCAGGAAGAGGCCGATTTCATGTTCAACTCGGCTTTGTTTTTCGAACTGAGCGTATTGAAAAAATATGCCGAACCCCTTTTGCTGAGCGTTCCCGACACGAGCGAAGAGTACAGCGAAGCGCGCCGGTTGCTGTCCATGCTCGATTTCTTCCTGCCGATAGACGACCAGCAAATCCCTCCTACCTCGATCATACGGGAATTCATCGGCGGAAGCAGTTTCAGCTATTAATGTTCCGAACGACCGTTTCGAAAACGGACAAAGAGGTTCGAAACAAAGAACGGGTTGTCATTTTTATAGGCAACCCGTTCCTTTACCGGCAAATCGAAAAAACGGATTATTCAACGTCCAATACTATGCTGTAAGTCTTACCGGGTTCGAATCCGGGATCGTAAATCAACAGGAAGTTTTCATCGACCACGGCTTTCCAGGATTGTCCTTCGGCCAACACGGGATTTTTCAACCGTTTCGGAAAGAAATAACTGAACGGCAAATCCAGCACGTGTTCTTTCTTAAAATCGTCGCCCGCCATCCGTTTCAAATCGAAATCGTCCCGTGTGGTCACGGTTATCACGCACTTTTTCCCTTTGATCTCGCTCTTTACCGTGAAATCGTTTTCCTCCGGAATCTCCTGCAAACGCACGTCCCATTTCGGATCGCCGTAATAAGCCAACACGTCCCGGTCGTGCATGAAACCGATCTGATCCATGGTAGGTTCCTCGATGCCTATCGATTGCAAATTCCGGCGGGCTTCTCCGAATTTCATGCTGATTCCGGTACTGTCGAAAGGAAATTCGACGGTCAGCATTTTCGGATTCCACTCGTATTGCTGATTCAGAAAATCCTGCTGGTTCAAATATACCGCCTCGGCCAACGAGTAGCGTCCCGGCGTAGTGAGCCAGTACTTCAAGCCCCCCCAGCCGTTACGGCCATGCCAGGTGGTAACCACGTAACCGATCATCGTAGCGGCGTTCGAACCATTCATCCAAGCGATCGCCATGCTGTTGGACGTATGATTCACATCTCCGATCAAACAGTTTCCGCAGGCAAAATAGACCTTGCGTTTTCCGCTCTCCTTCAAAAATTCGGGAGCCTCTTTGAAATCGGCATATAACTTTCCGTCCTTCGGTTTCAGATTTCCCAAAGAAAACGGCATCTCCAAATTTCTCTGGGTGGCATGGGCCGCCGTCACTACCAAATCGGGATCGTACTCGGCATACAGGTCGTAAAATTTCCGCAAGACTTCGCCCGGCGCTATGGTATCCTTTACCACCGGTTCGGAAGGTCCTTTCTTTTCGCCCCACAATCCCCGGACATGGTCATCGACAAAGCCGAATCGGTCGAACCATTTGGCACTGCTGATCTCGGTAATGGTAGCCACGGCATTTTTAATCACGAGCGGTTCCGTGCTGTTATTTACCATTTTCAATGCGGCAGCGGCATCATATCCCGTAATGTATCCCCATAAAAAATCGGCGAAAATATCATCGTCCACCAGCCGGGAAAGCTTATGCAACCGCATGACCGACTCTCTGCCTATGTTCTCCGGCTTATCGACCACCGCCACATACCGGGGATTCAATTCCCGGATACGGTCCATCGCATCCGCCGGACTGTTCTGAAAATAAACGACCGAAGCCCGGTGTTTCTCTTGTAAAGCCGTTACTACCTTTTGCCAATCTGCATCGTTTTCCACCGATTCGCTGGCTAAAACCAAATAATTATCGGGTACTTGCGTAGCTTTCGAACAGGAAACGACTCCGAGTACCATGCAAACCAATCCGTAAAACAAATAATTTGTTCTCATAAACCATATATTTCTTGATTATTGCGAAGATAATGCCATTTTCCGAAAACGATCTATTTTTTCTACTAAAAATTACCTACCGTTTTTCAATTATCCCTAAAAACAACTTTTTTAGGTTTTATTTTATAAGACAAAAAACATTTTTTTCAATCCAACTACCGTATCCGCCGTTTCCTTTTTTCAACCCAATCCAACCGAAATTCTGAGAAAAACGAACCATTTTTTCAATCAAACATAACCAACCCCAAATCCCGGTCGAATTTCAGCCTCAGGTTACTTATACCTTCGACATACCGGAACTTCAAATTCAACCCCTTCCCGAGCCAAAGCCGTATTTTCAAATACAGACAACGCTTCTTCGAGAAATAACCGTTTCTTTCCCGAATAACGGGATGAAAAATGACCGATAACCAATCGGCCCGCTTTTGCTTTCAATGCCACACAAGCTGCTTGAAATGCCGTACTATGACCGGTTTTTTCCGCAATATGTCTGTCCCGATCCAAAAAAGTCGCTTCATGATACAGCAAATCCACACCTTCAACCCGACGAATTACTTCCGAAGAATAAAGCGTATCGCTGCAATAAGCAAAAGAACGGGGTTGATAAGGCAAATAAGTCAATATTTCGTTTTCCAACACAGTTCCGTCCGTCAAAACTACATCCTTCCCTTTTTTCGCACCGATAATATCAGCCAACGACAGTCCGTACTCCGCAATCCGGTCTTTTCTTACATTTCTTTTCGGCATTTTTTCCCGAAAAAGAAACCCGAAAGCCGGAATTCCGTGACTGAGCGGAATCGCATATACATCGACGACACGGTCGGAATAAACCGGTTTCTCCTTACCGGAACCGACGGTATGCACGACGACCGGATAAGGCAAATGATCATTGAAATAGTTCAAATGATCCGACATTATCTTCCCCATAGGGGCGGGGGCATAAATATCCAGACGTTTTTTTCTCCCCAGCAATCCCATAGTAGAGATTAATCCGAACAGTCCGTACACATGGTCTCCGTGCAAATGGGAAATGAATACGCATCCTATTTTCAGCGGACTGATTCCATACCTTCTCAATTGCACCTGCACCCCTTCCCCGGCATCTATCAAATAAAACTGCTCATGTATGTTCAATACATGAGCAGCAGGATATTCGTCGATCGTCGGCAAAGCGGAGCCGCTTCCCAGCGTAATCAACTTAAAGGTCATACTCGATTTTCTACCATTTCTCGCCTCAGCAATCGAAACGAAGTTCTATTGTTGAGGCTTAACAAAATTGGTTTGTTATTCGGTCTTGCCTTCCATTTGGGCTTTCAGTTCGGCCAAACCGGAAATATCGCCCAACGTGGTTTTTTCGATGGAAGAGTTTAATTTTTTCACTGCTTTCTGAGTGGATTGTTCCTTTTTTCCCTCTTCATCGTCTCCGCCTTTGGCAGAAGCCACATTCGACAAGGTAATCCGCTTAGTTCCCTTAACGAACTCGGTCACGGTCAACTCGAACACGTCCCCTACGGCTACCGGGGTACCGTCTTCCTTAATCAACTGACGGGTAGGTACAAACCCTTCCACCCCGTGTTCCAGTGTTACCACATACCCTTTGTCGCCGATTTCGGCAATGGTTCCCTGATGCACGGAACCCACGGTAAACAACGTTTCGAACACATCCCAGGGATTATCTTCCAATTGTTTGTGTCCCAGGCTCAAACGACGGTTTTCCTTGTCGATTTCCAGAACAACCACTTCGATTTCAGCCCCTTTAGAAGTAAATTCCGCCGGATGTTTGATCTTTTTCGTCCAAGACAAATCGGAAATATGAATCAAGCCGTCCACACCTTCCTCGATTTCCACGAACACGCCGAAATTGGAGAAGTTACGTACTTTCGCCATATGTCTGGTTCCTACGGCATACTTGGTTTCGATATCTTCCCAAGGATCTTTCGTCAATTGCTTGATACCCAAAGACATCTTTCTTTCTTCACGATCCAGCGTCAGCACTACCGCTTCCACTTCGTCGCCCACTTTCATGAATTCCTGTGCGGAACGTAAATGTTGCGACCACGACATTTCGCTGACATGAATCAATCCTTCCACGCCCGGAGCGATTTCTATGAACGCACCGTAATCGGCCATCACGACCACTTTCCCCTTCACGGTATCGCCCACTTTCAAATTTGGATCCAAAGCATCCCAAGGATGGGGAGTCAACTGTTTCAATCCCAAAGCAATACGCTTCTTGGAATCATCGAAATCCAGAATAACCACGTTCAGTTTTTCATCCAGATGCACAATTTCTTCCGGATGATTGACACGACCCCAGGAAAGGTCGGTAATATGAATCAAACCGTCCACACCGCCCAAGTCGATGAATACGCCATAAGAGGTAATATTCTTGACGGTGCCTTCCAATACCTGTCCTTTTTCGAGTTTGGAAATAATGTCTTTTTTCTGCTGTTCCAGTTCAGCTTCGATCAAAGCTTTGTGAGACACCACCACATTCCGGAATTCCTGATTGATCTTAACCACCTTGAATTCCATGGTTTTGTTCACATAGATATCATAATCGCGAATGGGTTTCACGTCGATTTGTGAACCGGGCAGGAACGCTTCGATACCGAATACGTCCACAATCATACCGCCCTTCGTACGGCATTTGATATACCCTTTGATAATTTCGTCTTTTTCCAACGCCTCGTTCACACGATCCCACGAACGTAGCTGACGCGCTTTTTTGTGAGAAAGCACCAGCTGTCCTTTCTTGTCTTCCGCGTTTTCCACATACACCTCAACCTTTTCGCCAATAGCTAAATCGGGATTGTAACGGAATTCGTTAATGGAAATGACCCCTTCAGATTTATAACCGATATTGACCACCACTTCGCGTTTGGTAATACCGATTACGGTCCCTTCCAATACTTCGCCCGACTGGATATTGGATAAAGTTTGATCGTACCGGCTGGCAATATCCTCTTTGGAAGCCCCCCCGTACAGGTCAAGGTCGTTTTCGAACGCATCCCAATCGAAAGAATCGAGAGCAGCGGATGCATTTACATTCTCATTTGCAGACATGCTAAATTAATTAATAAATAAGTAGTTAGACATTATGTATAATCTTAATGCGAGATTAAGCGCACAAATATAGAACATTATTTCCAAATACCGTGTATTTTGCCATTAATTTTTTGATACAAAGGAAAATAAGCGGGTCAATATTCCGACAGACAAGTCCGCACGTTACGCTGTATGCTTTCCCATCCCGCCCGTTTCAAAGGAGTGTTTCCGAAACGACGGGCAAAATATTCCGGATCCATCGCCAACCATTCCGGAAGCTCCGCCGGAAAAACATACCGTTCTCTCTCGAAACGGTTCCGGACGGCGTCGTTCATTTCCGGAGTCAGCCGTTTCAAAGCCTGCCGGTTGTAAGGACAGATCTCCTGACACACATCGCAACCGAAAACGGCTCCGGAACAACGGACGATCCGGGCCTGAGCTTCCGTAAAATCCCCCTTGTGTTCTATCGTCAAATAAGACAGACAGCGACGGGCATCGATCCGGCCGGGAGAGACAATGGCGCCGGCCGGACAAGCATCCATGCAACGGGTGCAGTTCCCGCACCCGTAAAATTCATCAGGAACGTCGTAACTTTCCGGCACCCAATCGGTTATCAATTCCCCTAAAAACAAAAGACTCCCCCATTGCCGGTTAACCAACAAGGAGTTTCGCCCAATCCATCCCAGACCTGCTCTTACCGCATACACTTTTTCCGCCAACGGTGCCGAATCAACGAAAGCCCTTGCCTTACAAGCCGTTCCATAACGACTTTGCAACATATCGCGCAAACGTAACAGCATTCGTTTGACCACCTTGTGATAATCCGTTCCGCAAGCGTACCGGGCTATACCCGCAGGAGGATCGGAACATAGATAAGCGGCCCCGCACACGACAACGGAACGGGCACCCTCGAAAAAACGGGAAGCGTCTTCCCTCAGCTCGGTATTCCGGGTTATCCAATCCATGTCCGCATGACACCCGTCTTCCACCCACCGGCGAACTTCGTCGGTAAAACCGGACAGTTTTTCAGCCGGTGCGATCCCGCACAACTGAAACCCGACTTCCGCCGCACACTTTTTGATATCGTCCGCCATGATTTTCATACTGCGAAGATACGGAAATTGCAGGAATTCATCCGAACCGGTCGAGTTCTGATTATTTTCATTATCTTGCACCGATTTTAAATCGTCACGACCGGATATGAACGATAACAGCAAAGATCAAAAATCACATTTATCGAAGATCAAACCGTCGAATATGATCTATCCCATCCTGATCGGACTGGGAGTAATCGGATACATGTTATACAAAGAGTTCAATCCCGATCTGTTCCGTTCCATTCCGTTTACCTGGCAAAGCGTTTTCTGGATACTGGTCGCGTTTCTCTTTATGATAGGCAGAGATCTGGGGTATATCATTCGCATACGCATACTGTCGGACCATCAATTGAGCTGGCTGCAAGCCTTCCGGGTCATCATGCTATGGGAATTCACGTCCGCCATTACCCCTTCGGCCGTAGGCGGAACCAGTTTCGCTATTATTTACGTACACAAGGAGGGAATCAATGTAGGTAAAAGCTCTGCAATCGTGTTGCTGACCTCGTTTTTAGATGAACTCTATTTCATTGTCATGTTTCCTCTATTGATTTGGATTGTAGGACATGAAGCCTTGTTCAATATCCCCGAATCGCACCAAATCGCCAAAAGTCTGATCGGTATAGCTCTTACCGGTTACAGTCTGAAATTCATTTATATCTTATTCGTGTCATACGGATTGTTCGTCAATCCCAAAGGCCTGAAATGGCTGCTGTTGAAAATATTCCGTCTCCGTTTTCTAAAACGTTGGAGGGAAAGCGCCGCCAAAGCTGGGGACGATATCATCGTCAGTTCCCAAGAGATCAAAAGCAAACCGTTCGTTTACTGGCTGAAAGCGATCGGCTCCACCTTTCTGTCGTGGAGTTCCCGATATTTAGTAGTCAATGCCATCATTCTGGCTTTCTTTTCCGTCAGCGATCATATATTGCTGTTTGCACGTCAATTAGTCATGTGGATCATGATGCTGGTCATGCCGACTCCGGGAGGCAGCGGATTTTCCGAATACTTGTTCCGTGAATACCTGAGCGAATTCATTCCCGTAGATCCGTCCCTGCAATTGGGCATAGCAGCCTTGTTAGCTTTGTTATGGCGTTTCGTTACCTATTATCCTTATCTGTTCATCGGAGCCATCATTTTTCCCCGTTGGATCAAAAGCAAATTTACCAAAGCCGGAAAACAGCGGAACTCCGCCGCTTGATTTCTTTTTCCTTTCCCGTCATTGCCACGCTCGTTTCAGGAAAATAAACACTCTTCCATCGTTATTTTTGTTTTTTCTTTTTTATAAAAATAAAAGAACAATAAATATAACAGCTGTCGATTATGTTGAATAAAAGATAAAATAGGACTTGCTTTTTTCATACCACCATTCGGGTAACAATTTCATAACATTTTCTTAATGCATTGCGTTTTGATACCAAAAGAGTTGTCAGTCGTATGAACATTTGTTTGCGAACCTTATGAACAAGGGGTTCATAAAGAAATCCGCTGTTTGGTTTGTTCATGAATCCTGCGATAGATATTCGATAAAATTGATAAAAAGGGATTGTTTTTGTTCCCGTTTTTTACGTGGATATTTCAAAATAAAGAGATTGTAAATACAAATTATTTTGTCGAAAAGAATAATCAACGGATAAACAGTCGTCAGACAGGTTGTCGATAGGTTATGAACAGTGTGTTTTTTAAGGTGTACAAAAAATCGATAAAGAATTTTCTTTACCGATTTTTTTGAAAATGAATGGGTTATAATTTATCTTTATCCGATATCGTCGGGATCGACACCTGTTTTTACCAAATCTTTCAATTCTATTTCTATAAATAATGGGGTGTAGGGCGGGATGACTGAACCGGCGCCTTGAGCGCCGTAGGCCAGTTGTTGCGGAATCCAAAGTTGTATTTTGCCACCTTTACCGATCAACATGACTCCTTCTCCGAATCCCTGTATGACTTGGCTGGGAGACGAGGAAAGCGGCTGTCCTCGCTCTATCGAAGAATCCACGATCGTACCATCGGGTAATCGCGTCGTATAATCCACGATAAATATATCCTCGGGACCTATTTTCAGGGTCGTATCGCCTGTTGTCTGAATTTTATATAACAATCCGGAGGGGGAAATGTTTATGCCCGGGATGTTTTGCCTTATGCTGTCGAGATATTGTCGCTCCCTTTCGGCGAAGCGCGACGGCAATATTTCCTGAAAGTAGCGCGAAATGATCCGATGTCGGGTTTCCTCGTCCCATCGTACCGAAGTGTCCCGATATCCTTGTATGAGAGTTTTCGCCAACAGTTCTATATCGATATCTTGTGGAGAGAAATCGTCCAGCAGGTTTATCAGGTCGTTGGCTACGGCACAGGAGAGCGAGTCCTTGTAATTTTCAGGTTCCCGGAATGATTGCGCGTGTCCGGAAAAGGAGAACAAAAGAGCCGGCAGAATCGCCGACAGGAACAAATTGCGTTTCATAGGGACTGTTTTGAGGATTTGCCTACGGTAACGAAGGTCAGGGTGTCGGGTGCGAGATATCGTACGGCCAATTGTCGTACCCGTTCCGGTGTCGTACGGTTGATTTCTTCGATCATGCGGTCGATGTATGCGTTGTCTTCTCCGTTGGAGAGATTTTCTACGGTAACGTCCGCTATGCCGAAAGGACCGTCCAGTACACGGATGATGTCACCGATCATGACGTTTTTAACCGTTGACAACTCTTCTTCCGAAACAGGCTGTTCCCTTAACTGTTCTATTTCTTTTACGATTTCAGCGACGGCTTCGTCCGTGAATTGCGCCGCTACTTCGGTGGAAACGGCGAAGAAACCGCTGTCTTCCATATTGACCATTCCGGCGAAAGCGCCGTAAGTGTATCCTTTGTCTTCTCTGATATTCCGGATAATGCGGGAGGAAAAATAGCCGCCCAGCAAGGTAGAGACTACTTGCATTCCGATATAGTCGGGATGCGTGCGATTGAACAGTACTTTGCCGATACGAAGCGACGATTGCAGGACTTCCGGTTTTTCGACATAAACGTTTCGAGGAACGGAGACGACGGGAAAATTCCGGTCCAGATTCATTCCGCGAGGCAGGGAATCCCCCACCCGCAATATGTTTTCGATATCCGCGTCGTCGATTTGTCCGCTGACGACGCAAAAGGAGTTTTCGAAGGTGTAGTGCCGGTTGAAGAAATTTTCCAAAGATTCCGTCGTCAAGTCGTTGTAAGCGTCGATGTCCGGAATGGTTCCGTAGGGATGGTCCGGACCGAACAACGCCTCGGCAAATTTTTCCCGGGCCTGGTAATCCACTTTTTCCCGTTCGATGCGGATGGCCTGCATGCGTTTGGCGCAGTGGAGGCGGAGTTCGTTTTCCGGAAATGTCGGCTGGGTCATGATCTCTTTCAACAGGTCGAGCGAGGGATCCAGAAATTTTTTCAGGCAGCATACGGTTATGACGGAGTAATCCCGGTCGATATTGGCATCGAAGTAAATGCCGTAAAAATCCATTTTTTCGGCGATTTCTTTCGATGTATATTTTTGGGTGCCTTCGCTCAGCAGGCTGAGCGTGGCGGATGCCTGAAAGGGGCGGGTCTGGTATTTTACGCCGGCATGGAACACGAAACAGATTTTCAACACTTCGACGTCGCTGCTGTTGATAGCGTGCAGGGCGTATCCTGCCGGGCTGACGTGTTTTTCGACCGGCAACACTTCTATCCTGCCGGGAACGGTAATTTTCGGAGCAATATCTCTCAATCCCATGGTTTACTTTTTTTCATAGATTAAAGTGGAGCTGTTTTCCGGCCGGAATATCTTTTTCGAGATCCGGAGAATGTCGTCCGGGGTAACCCGGCGATAGGCGGCCAGCTCCGTATTGACCGCCGAAATATCGCCCAACATTTCGTAAAAACAGAGATTTAGGGCTTTGTTCATGACATTTAATTCTCCGAACAGCGTGTTGGCTTCGAACTTGTTTTTGACCTTTTCCAGTTCGTATGCATCTGCCGGAACGGTTTTTATCCGCTCCAGTTCTTCCAGCAGGGCGGATTCCGCCGTTTTCATGTCGGTCCGTTCCGCCAGTTGTCCGGTAACGATGAACAAACCTTCATCGAGATCGCCGGTTACGTAGGCATTGACGGAGGAAAATAACGCTCGTTCCTTGACCAGATGCTGGTATAATCGGGATGACGATCCGTTGGACAGCAGGTCGGAAACGATGTCGCATACCAAAAATTCCTCCGAGTTCCGTTTTCCCATGTGGTAGGCGATGAATATTACGGAGGCGGGGACGTCCCGGCTTACCGCCAGCCGCCTCGCTTCGGTCTGTTCCGGTTCGGAAGGTATTTCGGGAACGGGCGGACGACGGTCGGGAATGTCAGAGAACCATTTTTCCGCCAGACCGAAAATCTGTTCCGGCTCGAAATCGCCGGCTATCGAAAGAATGGCGTTGTTCGGATTGTAATAAGTGCAGTAGAACCGTCTGACTTCTTCGAGCGTGGCATGGCGGATATGATCGGGAGAGATGCCGATGGTGTTCCATCGGTAGGGATGTATCCGGTAGGCCAACGGCCGAAGCAACAGCCACACGTCGCCGTAGGGTTTGTTCAGATAGCGTTGGTTGAACTCTTCTACGACCACTTTTTTTTGCAATTCGAGCGTGTGTTCGTTGATGTTCAGATCGGACATGCGGTCCGATTCCACCCACAACGCCGTTTCTATGTTCTCTTTCGGCAGCACGATGTAGTAGTTGGTGTAGTCGTTGTTGGTAAACGCGTTGTTTTCTCCGGCCGCTTTCTGAATAGGCGTATCGAAGTCGGGAACGTGTTTCGATCCTCCGAACATCAGGTGTTCGAACAGGTGGGCGAATCCGGTATGGTTTTCGTTTTCGTTTCGCGCGCCTACTTTATAAATGATGTTTAGGGCGGCCAAAGAGGTCGTCTTGTCCGGAGAGGCGATAACGGTCAGACCGTTGTCCAGTATCTTTTTTTTATAGTGAATCATCTTTTTCGAATTTATCCGTTTTCAACCGTTCTTCCAGCATCTGTATTCCTTTTTCATTGGCGATGCCCCGGATGTGGTAGTCGATGAATTGTTTATGGAGGTTGTTGAGATCGATGGAGGAGTGGTCCGAAAGCCAGTTTTTGAAAACGTTTTCCATCGATGCGATAATGTAGGTGGTCAGTTGTTCGCCCGGTATGTCGTGGCGATAAATGCCTTCTCGGATACCTTGCTCTATGTTGCTTCGAATGAAATGGGCCAAACCTTTTTTGAAATTCAGCTGTTGCTGTTCGTACAGTTTCGGATAACATTCCCGGATGGTTTTGTAAAACAGATACGAACTCTGCAACGGATTTTCTTGCTGGAACCGGAGTACGTCGATTAACGTGTCGATGGCGTTTTTTTCTTTGCCTTCCGAAACGTTTCGGAAAGACATGAATTTTTTCGTGCGAAAGGAGATAATTTCTTCCAACAAGTGGTCTTTATCCTGAAAATTATTGTATAAGGTCATTTTGGTAACCTGGATGGCTTCGGCTATATCTTCCATCGTCAGGCCTTTTACTCCTTTTTCGATAAAGAGCGAGTGTATTTTTTCGAGATACTTGTCTTTTTTCGACATGGTCCAGCGGTTTTATCATTGAAATAAGATAGGATACACTTGGCAAAGACTCAAATAAATTAGGCCTCTGCACTCGTTTTCACTATCTTTGAACAAAAATAGGAAAAATCCATCATAATCAGGACCTAATTCTTTTATATCCGGAAAGAAGGAAAATTTTTCCATTTGTTTGAACCACAGAAAAAAACGGCAATGGTTTCTGTTCAAAATATGAGCAGTAGGAGTGTTGAAAGCGGACAGTTTCACTCCGGAAATGTTTCAGGAATCCATAAATGCAGTTTCATATTTACGCATCCGTTCTTTTTAAACAGGATGCCTTCCTTTTCTAAAAGTCTTTTCTGTTCCGTCCAGCCGGGAGCTGGACGACCTTGGCTGTTTACAACCCTATGGCAGGGAAGTTCGAGAGATTCGGACGCATGAGACAAGGTTCGTCCCACCATACGTGCGTAATTCGGGTATCCTGCCAGACGAGCGATTTGCCGGTAGGTGGCAACGTGTCCGGAAGGAATATCCCGGATAATTTCATAAATTTCTTGGTCGAACGAATTGCGATCCATTGCTTTTTACGGTTCGGATATTTGTTTTTTAGATAGCTGCGTATAACATCCGCAGATGTTTTTGCGGGAAAAACAGAACGGTTAAAACCGATAATGCGGTTTCATAGGGTGGTTTTTCCACCATTTTTTCAAAACGGATTTGCCTTTTCCGAGTGCGTTCATGGTGTTCCGGTAGATCAGGAGTGACGCAAATGTCCATGTTTCGCTCCAGTGTCTTAAACGGGTGTATCGACAGATGACATCCAATAATGTGTTCAAATTCAGTCCCAGTCTGCGGAAATTGCGGATACAGTCACGTTTGGTCATTCGTTTGAACCGCATCCGGTTGATGTCTATCAAAGCGAAATGGTATCCGTCCGGTTGTTTTTTGAATAAAATGTTTGACGTGCTGTAATCGCCGTGCATGACTCCCATTATATGTAATGATACCGTGAATCGGGCGAAAGCATCCAGAATTTCCCGACGTTTTTCTTCCGGGTAAGTGTCAATTATCGATAAAGGAAGGTAATCGATGTATTTCGATATAAAATAACCGGTGTGGAACAACCCGTTTTTTCGTATTTCAGCATAAGCTACGGGATCCGGCGTCTCTATGCCCATTGTTTGCAGTTTCAGGGCGAATTCATACGACCGACGGGCTTTGCTTTTTCTAAAGAAGGTATATGCCAGCATATTGCACCATGTGGGACGTTTGTACCGTTTTACTACGAGTGTTTCCCCGTTTTCTTCTATTTTTTGCACTACGTTGCGATAGTCGCAAAATGTATGGACGGCGGAAATCCTGCCTTTTACAATGTTTTCCGTCAGGTCCGACAAATGCCGGTATCGGGGGTGGACAACAATTTTCATGACGATTCCTTTCTGATGAATGACTGCACGGAGATTATATTTGCCGATATGTTTTTGGAGACATTCCGACATGATGTTTAAAATATTTTCCGAAAAAGGATTGGTTGGCGAAATGCAGTTTGGCGGTTATCTCCTTAATGGAAAACTGCCCGGACTTCAATAAAACTTTTGCTTCCAAAATGACTGCTTGGTCGATCCATTCTCCGGCCGTACGTCCTGAAATTTCCTTGACTACCGTAGAGAGATATTGCGGTGTGACGGCCAAGCGATCTGCATAGAAACGAACGGAGCGTTCCTGAATGAAATAATCATGCAACAGTTGTAAAAAATCGAAAAACAGTTTTTTCGGACGGCTTGTTTTTTCTTCCGGCAAGTGTTCCAATGTTTGTCGGTACATGCCGGCTATTTCGAAAATCAATCCTCCCAGGATATGTCGAACAACGTGCGTGCGGTAGGGTATGTCGGCTTCTATCCGTTTTTGCAAACCGGTGTAATAGGACGAAAATACATTCCATTGTTGTTCTGAAAATTCCAAAACGGGACGTTCCAATATGCTTTTGAATACGGGTAACAGGCGCAAGTCGCTGACCTGACTGATAAAAGGGGCCGAAACGAAAATCGCCTTGACTTTGAAATCGTCGCTAATGTTACGTGTTTGAACGACTTGTTCCGGGAATACGCAGATCATTTGTTTTTTCGTGATTCGACAGGAATTCAGATTTATTATCACTTCCGCTTCTCCTTCAACACAAGCTATGACCACGAAAGCTCGGGTACGGACGGGATAATAGACCATATTTCTGGTTTTTTCTCCCTGTTGTTCCCATAATATGATTTCATTGGCCAAATCTTGACCATTTTCGTCATAAACTCTGTCTCCCACATCCTGCATGGTCAGGACACGCATATAATTTTGTTCCATATCATTCTTTATTTTCGGTCCGAAATATATGATAAAACCTTTTTTTTATAAAAAACATATCTGTTTTAGAACAATTTATATGTGCTTCCGAATGATTTTTAATATATATAGGATGGTAAATTTCATGTTTTCTGGTCGTTTTTTATTTCGGTATTTCGACGTTCGGAAAAATCCGTGTTTTTTGAACCAATAGTTTTATGGTTGGTAATTATTTCGTATATTTACCCTCGGACTTTCTGTTGATTTTACGGTAGGTATTGTCCGCTATTTTAATTGTCAGTTTATGAAGCAAACGCCCGCTTTTCATATTTCCGTCGTCGCTCCGGTATCCGGCCTACCGGTTGCAAATACTTTCGAAGAAAGTCTGGAAACTTTTGAAAACAAGGAGTATCTTGTTTCTTTTCATCAGCTTCTCGATTTTATCGATCCGGAACTGCGTTCTCGTCATGGAAACGAGGAGGGAACCGAATTTCATATTCCTCATGGTTCTATTGTCATACATATTCGGATAGAAAACGAACATTTGACGATTGATGCTCCTTTTTTGTCCGTTCCCGAAAAAGGACGTGTTCCGTTGCTTCGCCAAATTGCCGGCCTGAATCTTAACATGCTCGATTTGGCTCAGATTGTTTTGAATGCAGACAAATTGCATTTTGAATATCGCTGTCCCGTTTCTCTGATGCATCCTGGTAAAATATATGCTGTTTTTCAGGAAATTTGTCGAACAGGAGATCGTTACGACGATGAATTCGCCGCCAAATTCGGAGCGCAACGCATATACGAACCTCGAATCGTTCCGTACAGCGCTGCATTGACCGATACCGTTTACGAGGTAGTGCAAAACAGTTGCGACGATTGCTTGCGGGCTGTCGAATATTTTGAAAACGGACGTAAGTACGGTTATGCCTGGCATATAACGGCTATTACTTTGTTGAAAATCTTGTACTATGCCCGTCCGCAGGGGCAGTTGGCGAATGATTTGAACAAGGCTTTGGAGGCTCTCGACCGTGAAGATATTCCTTTGCCGGAAATCGTGTCTCAAGGGAAGTCCGTTATCTGGGATTTAAAGAACAGATCGAAAGAAACCTTGGCCCGGGATCTGTATTTCGTAGAAACTTTTATTTCGGATAAGCGGAAAGCGAATCTGAGCAATATACAAGAAAATTTCGAAGAGTCTTTCCAAAATGCCTCTGCCGCTTTGGAACAGGGGAATTACATGGATTGCTGCATTTTCATCATTTATCAGTTCTATAGTTTGTATCGATACAATGATGTGCCGATGGATATCGACGGTTTTGTAGTAAAAGCCTTGGAGACAACATCGGAAAAGCCGTGGAAAGAAGCAGCTCCTGTGTTGTTCGCGGCCATGCGGAAAATCATGGAGGGAGATTTAGAGACTGCCGATGAAAACGATACGGAACATTCCGCCGACTCGTAATGAAAATAGTATATCATGAAATCGAACGATTTATATCAGGCCATTTGTCAAATCAACCATGCCAGCGGTTCGGGCAGTTGTTTTTATCTGAAACGGTACGGGGTTTTCGTAACCAACTATCATGTAGTGGAAGGGTACAGGGAGGTGGCGATACGCGATCGCGACCATGCTTCTTTTCCGGGCCGTGTCGTTTTGGTCAATCCGGTTTTGGATATTGCTTTGCTTTCCGCAGAAGGGGATTTTTCCGCTTATCCGGAATTGTATTTGGCTGAAGAGGAGGTGTCTATCGGTCAGCGTATTTACGTAGCCGGATATCCGTTCGGCATGCCGTTTACGGTAACCGAAGGAACCGTATCTTCTCCCAAACAGCTGATGAATAACGGATATTATATTCAGACTGATGCTGCGGTCAATCCTGGTAACAGCGGAGGTGCCATGTTGAACGAAAAAGGGGAAGTGGTGGCTATTACCGTCAGTAAACTGACCAATGCTGACAATATGGGATTCGGGATTCCCGTCGCTTCCTTGAAAACGTTATTGGCCGGTATCGGAAATCTCGATAGGGATGTTTTTCAGGTACAATGCAGCAGTTGCGACGAATTCATAACCACCGAAGAGGAATATTGTCCTTTTTGCGGAGAACAGTTGCCCGTACACGTGTTCGAGGAACGGAGCCTGACCCGTTTGGCCCGCTTTTGCGAGGATGCTATTCGGGATATGGGGGTTAATCCCATTCTGGCCCGGATCGGTTATGAATCGTGGAAATTCCATAAAGGAAGTTCCGAAATCAGATTGTTCGTTTACCAACGTTCTTATTTGTATTGTACCTCTCCTGTCAATATCCTGCCTAAAAAGAATTTGGAACCGGTACTCACTTTTTTGCTGGACGATTCGATACGTCCTTATCAGTGGGGATTGGACGGTAACCGGATTATTCTCTCCTACCGGGTCCATATTTCGGATATTTTTTCCGAATTCGCTGACGAAATTCAGCAAAATCTGGTCCGGATGGCTTTCCGGGCCGATGAACTCGACAATTATTTAGTCGATGTTTACGGGTGTGGATTTTCGGAATATACTCGGTTGTAATTTGTTTTTAAAATTGTGATTTTGTTCTATCAAGAATCCTCTTCAAATAGCATAACAATCTATAAATCAAATCATAATAATAGATTGATAAAAATAAAAAATGGTTGTTTTAAACAGGGAGTGTCTAAATGGGCCTCCCCTCCATTTTTTACCGACAGGTGGTTTAAAAAGACTTCATGTACAAGGTTTTGATTTTCAGAACTAAGTGAGTGACGTACGTGACTGAATCTGTGGAATGCAGTAACGCAGCAGATGAAACCTTTTGGGATAATTTTATTTCTTAAAAACAATTCCAGTTGTTGTCCGGGCGTATGTATGGACTTTCTGTTCCTTTTTTGCATAAAATCGTTGAGATAATGACAATGAAATTTTATCTTTGTTAGCCGAAGCGAGAGAACAGTTTGTTTTTGAATCAATAAATTGCATTATGAATAAGGTTGTTTCCGCGATTTTTGTCGTTTTTATTTTGTTTTTTGGAGTCCGAACAGGCATGGCTGATGAGGAAGGAGAAATTCGGAATCCTGTTTTGCGCGGATTCAATCCAGACCCCTGTATTGTCCGGGTGGGAGAGTATTATTATATCGTAACTTCTTCTTTCGAATGGTTTCCGGGTATCCCGATCTACCGTTCAAAAGATTTGGTCAACTGGGAGCAGATAGGGCATGTATTGATGCGAAAAAGCCAGTTGGACTTGACTGGCATTGCGGATGGCGATGGCGTTTATGCTCCTTCCATCACGTACCACGACGGGTTGTATTACGTGATGTACACGGTAGTGCAGGGAGGGGTAAACTGGTCGTTAAAAGGGTATCCGAATTATATCGTAACGGCGAAAAACCCGGAGGGGCCTTGGTCCGAACCCGTATTGGTCAATGCGTTGGGGTTCGACCCTTCTCTGTTTATTGACGATGACGGCCGAGCCTATGTGTTGGTCCGTATTTTCGATCATCGGAAAGGAAAAATCATGTCGCCCGGCATAGGCATGCACGAATTAGATTTGAAAACCTTGCAGCCTGTGGGAGAACCGAAGTTCATTTATTCCGGATGGGCGAAAAGTTCGGCCGAGGGTCCCAAGATGTTGAAAAAAGACGGCATGTATTATTTGTTTACGGCGGAAGGCGGAACCGGTTACGGGCATTATCAGGCGGTGGCCCGTTCGAAAAATGTCTGGGGGCCGTACGAACGGGCTCCACGGATTTTCTATTCTTCCAGAGAAGACTCAACAGCGGTCATTCAAAAAGCCGGTCACGGCACTTTGTTTGCCACGCCGGAAGGGGAGTGGTACACGACTCATTTGGGGTCGCGTCCGTTGGTTCCGTTCGGTCCCTGTCCGTTGGGACGGGAGACCTGCCTCCAGAAAGTTTCTTGGAACGAGGCGGGTTGGCCGGAATTGGAGGGTGGCGGAACCGTCCCGGCCGAAACGGTAAAGGCTCCGGGACCGTCGGTTCGGCATCCGGAAAAGGAAGAAAAAGATACCTTCGATACTCCAGTATTGAACGACCGTTACCAGTTTTTAAGGGAGCCGGCATCGCCGGACTGGATTTACCCGGATAAAAGAGAAGGGGTGCTTCGCATGCGCGGCCGGCGGGCTTTGGGCGGTCTGTACGGACAGAGCGTTATTGCTCAGCGCATCGATTCATATCGTCAGCGAGTGGAAACCCGGGTAAGGTTCGAACCGGAGAATTACAGGCAAAGCGCAGGATTGTGTTGTTTTTATAATACGACCCATTTTTATGCGTTGGGACTTACCTATGAAGAAAATCGAGGAACCGTGCTGGAACTGACTGGTGCGGACGGAGGATATAGGGAATTTTTGAATGAGCGCATTCCTGTCTCCGTTGCCGACGGGATTTTTATGCGGATGGAAACGGATGGGTATTCGCTTCGGTTCTTTTATTCGCTGGACGGAAAGGGATGGCATGCGGTAGGCGAACCGCTCGATTTCGGAAAACTTTCGGATGATTATACAGGAGGTTATACCGGAGCTATGGCAACTTTGTTCGTTCAGGATTTAATGTATGAAAACAAATGGGCCGCATTCGATTATTTTGATAAAATCGATTTGACGGTCGAATGATTTATCATTTGTAGTCGCAAAATCGGTTGGAAGAATGGATTGATAGCCGGGCAATATACGATTGTTTTTGTCGTTTTGTTAACGAAATTGTATTTTTATGGCTGTAGATGGATTGGTTTTGCACGGATATATTTCGTCTCGGTCGGAAAAAACTAAATAATAAGAAAGTATAATAATATTTGTAAATAAGTAAAAAAATATATATCTTGCTCCCCATAATAGAGGCAGATAGAATTACTAACAAACTAAATAAAAACTTAAAAAACAGAAAATTATGTTACCATTGTTTATCGGAGGCCTGGGAACGGGCGAGTTGATTCTGATCGTTGTCGTGCTTTTGTTGTTGTTCGGCGGAAAGAAACTTCCCGATTTGATGCGGGGAGCAGGTCGTGGAATCCGTGAGTTTAAGGATGCCATGAATAATCCGATTAAAGACGTTCCGGAAGAGGAAACCAAAGAAGAAACTACTGAGGAAACTAAAACCGAATCGAAACCGGAATCCAAATAATTCTCGAATCGAAAAAGATAGAAGATTTTTATTAGAGGTTGAACGTGGGAATGGAAGGAAAAACGAAGCCTAACGAGAATGCCGATATGACCGTGTCGGAGCATATCGACGAGTTGCGTTCCCGACTAATCAAATCGATCGTAGCTTTATTGGTAGTAGCTGTCGTGGCATTTATTTTTAAGGGCTTTGTTTTGGATATCATTTTCGCTCCGATGAAACCCGATTTTATTACGAATCGGTTGTTTTGTCGGTTGGCGGCTTTGACAGGGGTAGATGCCTTGTGTATCAATCAAAGTCCGGTCGATATTATCAATACGAAAATGGCCGGGCAGTTCAATCTGCATATAAAATCATCTTTTATTTTCGGTCTGATTGTCGCTATCCCGTTTATCTTGTGGCAATTGTGGTTGTTTGTCAAACCGGCTTTAACACCGGAAGTACAGATGCAATCGCGTAAAATCGTTTGGTATGCCACGGGGTGTTTCTTTATCGGGCTGGCTTTCGGTTATGTTATGATCGCTCCGTTATCGATCAATTTTTTGGTCAATTATAACGTCAGCTCTTCCATTGCGAACATGATCGAGGTCAGTTCTTACCTTTCGTTGGTGTTGGGGGTTTCGTTGGCGGCGGCGGTTATTTTTCAGTTGCCGTTGATCGTACGGATTCTCTCAACAATCGGCCTGTTGCAAAGTTCGCTGATGCGAAAATACCGAAGGGTGTCCATTGCTTTGATCGTAATCATTGCGGCGATTATTACTCCGCCGGATGTTTTCAGTCAGATGTTGGTGGCGATTCCGTTGTACGGGTTGTATGAATACGGGATTTTGATAGCGGAACGCATTGAGAAGAAACGGGCGAAAGAGGAGTAATCGGACGGGAAAAAGAGGTTGTATGGTGTGGATTTAAGGAAAATCTTAACTTAAATAAATTATGGACAGACTTGAATTTTTGAAAAAAGGAGCGTTGGTTGCTGCAGGAACAGTGGTCGGCGGGTCGGTGTTGTCCGGTTTGATGGGAGTTAGTGGATGTAGTACGGCTGCGGCCAAACAGAAAAAGATCGGCTTGCAGTTATATTCGTTGCGCGACGCTATGGGGCAGAATCCTGCCGCTACATTAAAGCTGGTAGCCGATATGGGATATAAGGAACTGGAGACGGCTTCCTATAACGACGGTAAATTGTACGGCTTTGATCCGAAAGAGTTCCGGAAAATGGCGGAAGATCTGGGAATGTCGGTTTCCAGCGCCCATCTGGGACAGGGTTACGATCCGGAAAAGGACGCGGAAATCATGGAGTGGTGGAAAAAGGCATTGGATACCCAGGTGGCAGCCGGTTGCCGTTATACGGTACAGCCGTGGATGGAGGTGCCCGATTCGCTCGACGGTCTGAAAATGTATTGCGATTATTACAATAAAGTAGGCGAATTGGCAAAATCCAAAGGAATCCGGTTCGGGTTCCATAACCACGCCGGAGAATTCAAAGTCGTGGAAGGTCAGGTTGCTTACGATTATCTGATCCAGAATACTTCTCCCGACCTTGTTTTTTATCAGATGGACGTCTATTGGGTAAACAAGGGGGGCAAATCTCCCGTGGAATACCTGAATAAATATGCGGGCCGTTTCCCCGTTTTGCACATCAAGGACGAAACGATCATCGGCGACAGCGGGGAATTGGATTTCGGATCCATATTCGACGCGGCGTACAAGCAAGGCATGGAGGATTATTACGTGGAAGTGGAACGTTATACCCTGCCGGCAGAGAATTGCGTGGAAAAAAGTTATGATTTCCTGTTTAACGCGGATTATGTGAAGTAAGCTAACCTTTTTGACAAAATAAAAACTTAAATATTATGGCGAGAAAAATATCCAGAGGAGAATTCCTTACCAAAAGCGCTGCCGGCCTGGCCGGGCTTACGATTGTTCCCAGTACGGTGCTGGGACGTACTTTCGGACATACGGCGCCGTCCGATAAACTGAACATAGCCGGCGTCGGCGTCGGCGGTCGCGGTTCGGGCGTACTGAAAGGGCTCGAAAGCCAGAATATCGTGGCGCTTTGCGATGTAGATTGGAAATATGCCAAAGGTACTTTCGAACGTTATCCGAATGCGAAACGTTTTTGGGATTACCGTAAGATGTTCGACGAGATGGGCAGTTCGATCGATGCCGTTATGGTGGCTACGGCCGATCATACTCATGCTTTGATCGCTTCTACCGCCATGGAGTTGGGTAAGCATGTATATTGTGAAAAACCTTTGACGCACTCGGTTTACGAGTCCCGTTTATTGACGAAGCTGGCGAAGAAAAACGGCGTGGCTACCCAGATGGGGAATCAGGGATCGTCGGGAACCGGAGTGAATCAGGTGTGCGATTGGATCTGGAACGGGGAAATCGGGGAAGTGACCAAAGTGGAAGCCTTTACCGACCGTCCCATCTGGCCGCAGGGACTGATGCGTCCGAAAGCCGTGGATACCATTCCCGATACGTTGAATTGGGACTTGTTCATCGGTCCGGCTCCCATGCGTCCTTACAACAAGATCTATTCGCCGTGGAACTGGCGCGGATGGTGGGATTTCGGTACGGGAGCGTTGGGCGATATGGCCTGCCATATCCTGCATCCGGTATTCAAAGGTTTGAAACTGGGCTATCCGACGAAAGTGCAGGGAAGTTCTACGGCTTTGCTGACCGAATGCGCCCCCAATGCACAAATGGTAAAATACGTGTTCCCGGCCCGGAAAGACATGCCGAAAGTGAAGATGCCCGAAGTGGAAGTGACTTGGTACGACGGGGGGATCACTCCTCCGCGTCCGGAAGGTGTGCCTGCCGGCAGAAACCTGAACGATCAGGGCGGCGGCGTGATTTTCCACGGGACGAAGGATACGTTGATTTGCGGTTGTTACGGGGTCAATCCGTGGCTGGTGTCCGGACGTACTCCGAAAGTGCCTTCTATGTGTCGTGAGGTTCCCAACAGCGATCATCAGATGGATTTTGTGCGGGCATGCAAGGAAGATGCGAAAAATCGGGTGGAAACGGCGTCTCCTTTCTCCGAAGCCGGTCCGTTCAATGAAATGGTGGTCATGGGCGTTTTGGCCGTCCGTCTGCAAGGTTTGAACAAGGTTTTGGAATGGGATGGCGAAAACATGCAGTTTACCAATATCGGCGACGACGAAACGTTGCGGATCATGATCGAAGACGGTTTCAGTATTGCTGACGGGCATCCTACTTTCAACAAGGTATGGACCGATCCGTTCAATGCGAAACAGTTTGCTAATGAATTGATTAAGCACAACTATCAAAACGGATGGAAATTGGTGGATATGCCTAAATAACATCCGGCCTGTTCATAATCGGACTACGCCCGTTTGTCGGGCGTAGTTCTCTCTTTGATTGAATTTGTAAAATAAATAAACAGAGGAATGATGAAAAAAACATTGTTATTGACAGGGGTAGCCGCTTTTTCTGCGGCATTGGTGTCTTGCGGCGGCGGAACTACGGCTCCGAAAAACGATAATGCGGCAGAAACGAAATCGGCGGACGATGGCAAAATCGTATTATTCGACGGTAAAACCCTGAACGGATGGCGCGGTTATAACCGTCAGGACGTGCCTGCCCGTTGGGTGGTTGAAGACGGAGCGATCAAATTCAACGGTTCCGGCGGCGGAGAAGCGCAGGCGAATGATGGCGGCGACCTCATTTACGACAAAAAATTTAAAAATTTCGTTTTGGAATTCGAATGGAAAATATCCAAAGGCGGTAATTCCGGGGTGTTCTACCTGGCTCAGGAAATTCCCAATCAACCCATTTATATTTCCGCGCCCGAATACCAGATACTGGATAACGAAAATCATCCGGACGCGTTGCTTGGGGTAAACGGCAATCGCAAATCGGCTTCCTTGTACGACATGATTCCTGCCAATCCTCAGAATGCCAAACCGTACGGGGAATGGAACAAGTCCAAAATTATGGTCTATAAAGGCACTGTCGTGCATTATCAGAACGACGAAGTGGTCTTGGAATACCATTTGTGGACCGATCAATGGAAAAACCTGATCGACAACAGCAAGTTCAGTAAGGATAAATGGCCGGAAGCCTATGACTTGTTGATTAACTGCGGCGGCGAAAACCATGAAGGATACATCGGTTTCCAGGATCATGGCGACGATGTCTGGTATCGTAATATCACGATTAAGGAGATGGAATAGTCTTGGTTTTTGCTGACGGACCGATTCGATCCCTCCTTTGACCGGCATTCCGAGTTAAAGGGGGGATTTTTGCTTTTCAACAATGAGCGAAGTGATGCGAATAAAGCGAAAGATCAAAAATTTTGTTCAAGGGTTGTCGGTAACCGTGCGGTTGCATCCGGCCGAAGCGGTCATGGCGGTCCTTTATTGCATATTGGCCTGTCTGAATTACCGATTCGATTTTTCGGAACCGGCGGTAAATACGTTATTGATTTATTTTCCGGTCTCTTTCCTGTTCACTTATCTGGTAAACGGCATTGTCCGGGGAAGTCGGTGGTGGCCGTTGTATTATTTGTCTGCTTTGGCCGGTCTGTTGTTGTTGGGGCGTGCTTTTGAGACGGATGTTTATCTGATTTCCCTGATTGTCGTGCAGCTGTTGCTGCTTATCCGGAACGGAAGCAACGACAATGCGGCGTTCGTCGAATACGCGCTCCGTTATGCCAGCGCGTTGTTGTCGGCCGTAGTGATTTCCGTCATCGCTTGGTTATTGGTGCTTTCGGTCTATTTTTCCGTCCGGTATATTTTCGATGTATGGAGCGAAGATACGGTCGAGCGGTTCATGGTTTATTCCGCATTTGCGATCTATATGGTGCTGACCCCTTTGTTGTTCCTGACGTTCGGGCCGAGACGGACGGAGGGAGCCGTGGAACCGAGCCGGTCGTTCGATATTCTGATGAATTATATTCTGGTGCCCGTTTTATTGGCTTATGCGGTTATTCTTTATATGTATCTGGCCAAAATCGCGGTTTCCGTTTCTTTGCCCAAAGGAGGGGTCGCTTATATTGTGGCCGGTTTTGTCGCTTATGCTTATTTGTTGCAAGGATTGCAGGTTTTTTTAAGCCGTCGGTATTACGATTGGTTTTTTAAGCGTGTTAGCCTGATCGTTTTGCCTACTCTGATTTTGTACTGGGTAGGAGCCTGTTACCGGATTCATCAATACGGGTTTACCGAACCTCGGGTTTATTTGGTATTGATCGGTTGGATTTTGACGGCGACGGCTCTGTTATTTTTCAGCAAGCGTACGGGGAGGTATTTGTACGTGGCTTGCATTGCCGTCTGTTCGGTGTCGTTGATTACCTATATACCGGGATGGACTGCTGGAGATATTGAGGAATGGTCGCAGCGGGGACGCGAACCGGAAGATCGGGTTGTGGTAGAAGAGGAGGTGGCGGAACGTTATCTGACCGTGGAGAACGATACGGTTGTCGATATTGCCGGTTTCGATCGTTTGGAAGTTGTTCGAGGATATTCGGACAATGGATTATGGTCCGATTTTAACGACGATATCTTGAGGCTTTATCGGGGAGACAAGGAGTTGGCTGCAGTTGATATGCGGCAGTTTTTGCAGGACCGCTTGCAGAAAGCCGGAGTAGATTTAGGGGATTCCATACCCCGTTCGATTTATCCCGATCTATTGCGGATAAAAGTCGATTCTGGTATGTTGCAATTGGAATCAATTGTTTTGCGACGGGCGGATTCGCTTTATTCGGTGGATCGAGTTCGAAGCGGTTATCTGTTGTCCGGTCGGGAACGGTCGGATCATTGACAGCAACCGTGAACGTTGGAAGGAAAAAGCATAAAATAGATGATTGAGCCGCCGTCGGGTTATGATGGCGGTTAATGATAGTGGACCGGAATTTTTCCGGTCGATGGAATGGTTGGGGTAAAATTGATGATGGAATCACGGATTCCGGGATAGTATAATTGAAGGTTTTGATATGTTGATTACGACAGTTGTTATTTTAGTGCTCGCCGCCGTATTTTTCGTAAACGGCAAGATCCGTTCCGATATCGTTGCTTTATGCGCGTTGGTTGCTTTGCTTATTTTTCATGTATTGACGCCGGAAGAGGCGTTGTCCGGTTTTTCCAGTTCCGTGGTTATTATGATGGTTGGCCTTTTCGTAGTGGGAGGAGCCATATTTCAGACGGGATTGGCTAAAATGATTAGTTCCCGCATATTGAACCTGGCGGGGAAAAGCGAATTGCGGTTGTTTGTATTGGTAATGCTGGTAACTGCGGCTATCGGTGCATTTGTCAGCAATACCGGAACTGTGGCCTTGATGCTTCCCATCGTTGTCAGTCTGGCCGCGAGTGCCAATATCAATTCCAGCCGGTTACTCATGCCGTTGGCGTTTGCCAGCAGTATGGGGGGAATGATGACGTTGATCGGGACTCCGCCCAACCTGGTTATCCAGAACACATTGACCGATGCGGGTTACGAGCCGTTGTCCTTTTTTTCGTTTCTTCCGGTCGGCCTTATATGCGTGGCGGTAGGAACCCTCGTGTTGTTGCCGCTTAGCAAATGGTTCCTCTCCAAACGGGGCAACGGAGGAGGGAAAAGGAATGCGCATGCGGGCAAGTCCCTGAAACAGTTGGTAAAAGAGTATGGTTTGTCCAGCAATCTTTTCCGGTTGAAAGTCCCTAAAAACGCTCCTTTGGAAGGTAAGAACATTGTGGAACTCGATATTCGCCGCAAATACGACCTGAATATTCTGGAAGTGCGCCGGGGAGACGTTTCCCAACATCGGTTTTTGAAGACGATCACTCAAAAGTTGGCCGATCCGAACACGGTATTGGAAGCCGAAGATATTTTGTATATCAAAGGAAATTTCGATCGCGTGAAGCAACTGGCCAACGATTATTGTTTGGAGATGTTGGACGAACATGCGACGGAAGAGGCCGACCGGACCGATATTTCGCTGGATTTCTACGATATCGGAATCGCTGAGATTTTGTTGATGCCGATGTCTTCCGTTATTAATCGTACGGTCAAGGAGGTCGGTTTCCGGGATAAATTCAATGTAAATGTGTTGGGAATCCGCCGTAAAATGGACTATTTGCTGCAAAACCTCGGAGATGAACGTATCTATGCCGGCGATGTTGTGTTGGTACAGGGGACGTGGGACAATATTTCCCGCTTGAGCCGGGAAGATGCCGATTGGGTGGTGTTGGGACAGCCGTTGGATGAAGCCACCCGGGTTACGTTGGATTATAAAGCGCCGGTTGCTGCCGTCATTATGTTGATGATGATCGCGATGATGGTGTTCGATTTTATTCCGGTCGCTCCGGTTACGGCGGTCATGATCGCCGGTATTCTTATGGTATTGACCGGATGTTTCCGTAATGTCGAAGCGGCTTATAAAACCATCAACTGGGAAAGTATCGTATTGATAGCCGCTATGCTGCCCATGTCGTTGGCTTTGGAAAAGACCGGGGCTTCGGAATATCTTTCGGGATGTTTGGTCAGCGGCTTGGGGGTTTATGGCCCGCTGGCGTTGATGGCGGGAGTTTATTTTACCACCTCTTTGATGACTATGTTTATCAGCAATACGGCTACCGCGGTGTTGATGTCGCCGATTGCCCTTCAGAGCGCCGTTCAGATAGGAGCCAGTCCGGTTCCTTTTCTGTTTGCCGTGACGTTAGGAGCGAGCATGTGTTTTGCGTCGCCTTTCTCCACGCCTCCTAACGCATTGGTCATGCCGGCCGGACAATATACTTTCAGGGATTATATAAAAGTCGGGTTGCCTTTGCAGATCATTATGGGGATTGTTATGGTGTTGGTGTTGCCTTTGTTGTTCCCGTTTTAATATTCGACGGCGGGGCGTCTGTCGTTGCCTTGTCGTTTAGAAATATGCCGGAAATGCCGTGAATACACGTTTCCGGCATATTTTTGTTTTTCGGACGGAGTTTAGTCCGGCAAGAAAAGTCTTTTCATAATTTTATCCGTGTGATGGGTTTTCTGGAATAGGGACGGGTTGTTCGTGTTTCTGGAATTCGTTGATCGGGGGATGATGATATTGCGGAAAATTTATGAAAAGGAAGATATTGCTTTATGGGGGACGAATAATGTCTCAGGAACTGTTGTTTTTCGGAGCTTTTTTGAAAAAGAAGAATTTTTTTTGTTAGCAACCGTTTGATTTAAAGCGATTAAAGTATAGATTAAGGGAGTTTGATAGAAAAAAATCGAGAAAAAGTTTTGAGAATTGTGTTTTAATCACTAATTTTGTCCCCGCCAAAAAGGAAGAATAAGCGTCTTTGTTTATGATTTTTTTGGTTATGGAGCGTAAGGCGCATAAGTTCATTGAAAGCATTAAAGATAAAAGAG
>CASDZK010000001.1 GCA_949286165.1 uncultured Alistipes sp. | reverse complement strand
TTCCAGCTTCCGTACCCGGCAACATTGTTTGCGCGATTCCACGCTGTCGTAGAACAGGTTGATCCCTTTTTCTGCGACCATGTTTTCCACTTCGGCATGGTCGGGGAAATAAACCTGTATGCGAATATCGTATGCTTTATTAGTCCGGTCGATCAATTCATAGGTTTCGGGAAACAGACGCCCCGTGTCCAGCGTAAAGATTTTCGTGCGTTTGTCCGTTTTGCAGATCATATCGGTAAGCACTTGGTCTTCGATGCTGAGGCTTGAAGACAAAGCGATTTTTCCGGCATATTTTTCGAGGAAAAAGCCGATGACTTCTTCAGCCGGAGCTGTTTTGAAGCGGCTGTTCCATTGGGCGATTTGTTCTGTCATTGCGTTTTTTGTCATTGTTTTGCCACTACAAAAATAGGAAACACTCTGAGAAACCGGCTCGTTTTGCCCCGCATTTTTTCTGGAGTCTCTTTTCAATCCTTTTATTTTTCCTTTTTCGGTCGCATGGTCCCGCTATGCGAAAAGGCATTCGGAATAAGACAGCGATTGAATTTTAGACTGTTCCTTTGAAATTTTTGCGGGGCGGCGGTTATTTTTTTCGGTCGAGAAAACGGCGGGAGGTACCCGATTCTCCGAGAGCTACCCGGCATCCGGCCGCTTCGATGCGTTCGAGCAGGCTTCTTCCCGAACTTTCTTTTTCCGACAACGGTTTGTTTTCGTACAGGTTGTAATTTTTCTTGGACCTTTCGGGCGTGATGTTGGGCATAACCACGTTGGCTCCCGCCTGCAATCCCTTTTCCCTGCCCTGTTCGTCGATCGCTTGCAGAGCCGTGGTAGCGGCGATGTTGATGTTGGGCATCATCAGACGGAGCAGGGCGATCATGTTCAGAGCCAAAGAGAGGCGTTCCGACAGCGGTGGAATTTCGTTCCGGTATGCGTATAATGGCGTTTGTCGATGTTCCAGATAAGGGCCCATGCCGCACATGTCTATATCCGACCGTCGCATGAACAGCAGATCTTCCGCCAATGTTTCCGTCGTCTGGAAAGGCAAGCCTATCATGACGCCCGTCCCGACTTGATAACCCGTTTCTTTCAGGTCCTGAAGGGCTTTTATCCGGCGGTCGTGGCGGTGCAGGGCGTCGCGGGGGTGTATCCGTTCGTACAGGGAACGTGCGGAGCTTTCGATCCGGAGCAGGTAGCGCGAAGCGCCGGCATCGAACCATTCGCGGTAAGTCGTCCGGGACTGTTCGCCGAGGGAGAGGGTAATATGCAGGCCGTCGCCGTATTTCTCCCGGATGTCGCCGACCAGTCCGGTAATCCGGCGGATGAAAGCTCTCGACGTGTCTTCTCCGGCCTGGATGACGATGCTGCCGTATCCGTTGTCGAAAGCGAATCGGGCGGCGGCCGATACCTCTTCGTCGGACAGCGCGTATCGCTCCGCCGCATTGTTCCCTTTCCGTATGCCGCAATACAGACAGTTTTTCCGGCAGCGGTTCGACAATTCGATCAATCCCCGCAGATAACAGGCGTTTCCGACGGTCTTGTCTCGTTCTTCCCGTGCCCGTTTCAACAATTTCCGTTGTTCCGCTCCCCTCAAGTCCAACAGGGCGGTCAGCTCTTTTTTATCGAATGTTCCAGTCATTGTTTTTCTCTACGGTTGAATCGATGATATGACGAGTGTGGCGGACGAAATGTTGCAGAAGCGTTTTTTCCCGTTCGTTGTCGATGACGCCCCGGTCGCATTCCGGCACTATCGTATAGATGCGTTTCCCGTTTCGGAACGGTCGGCATACGATATGGTTGATGTATTGCAGCCGGTAAGACACGGAACGGTCCGGACAGCGCACCAGCAACAGGGCGGCCGATACGCCGCCGTTGGTATAGGGTTTCGACTGGTTCGATACGAAGTTTCCCAACGAGTATATCCGCACACCGGTCGTATCTTGCCCTTGCGTGCGGTATTGCATGGTTTGCACTACGTGAGGATGGGAACCGACGACGATGTCCGCTCCCCGGCTTTCCAGCCAGTCTCCCCATTCTTTTTGTTGTTTCCCGGGAAGATGACTGTATTCGTCTCCCCAGTGCACGAAAGCGATGATATGGTCGGCGGAGTCGGCCTTGGCCCGGTCGATGTCGCGTTGCATCCGGACCGTATCCGGCAATGCTACGACGGTCCCTTTCGGGACGGGAATACCGTTGGTCCCGTACGTATAATTCAAAAGGGCTAACCGGAAGCCGTTTTTATCTAATATCAACGGCCGGCAATCGGTAGAATCGGAAAAAGTCCCGGTGTGCCAAATTCCGAGCGAATCCAAATAGTGCAGGGTCTGCCGGATGCCGGAGGCGCCCCGGTCGCAGGAGTGGTTGTTGGCCGTGACCAGTACGTCCATGCCGGCCCGTTTCAGGTCGCGTGCCAATTGCCACGGCGAGGCGAAAAGGGGGTAACCGCTGAAGTTCCGGTCGCAGAGCGTCGTTTCCAGATTGCCGATGACCCAGTCCGCCTGTTGCCAATGTTTTCGCACGTACCGGAAACACTCCGTGTAATCGTAATCCTGTTTTTCGGAATCGTAAGCGGCCGTTATCTGCGGCAAATGCTGCATGATGTCGCCTGTGAAGAGCAGCAGCAGGGAATCGGGCGGAGCGATGACGGACGTATCCGCGGCGGATACGCGGTTATTCGGAGCTTCTGTCCTATCTTTGCACGAAAATAGCAACAAGAGCGAGAAAAGCAATGCGCGCATATCGGGGGTTGTTTTTGCCGCAAGATAGTCAATTTAATCAGTATTCGAATGAAGCCGCTTTCCGAAATTCCTTATGTCGATATCCATACGCACCGTTTCCCGGCGCCGGAAGGGGTGTTTTCCCTTTATTCCTGCCGGTTCGGTACGGAATCTTTGCCTGGGGTGGGGCCGTATTGGTGCGGGGTGCATCCCTGGGATGCGGATCGGGTGCTTTTAGAGTGTCTTGACGGCTTGCGGTCCGTTCCTGCGGCCGGTATCGGGGAAATCGGGCTGGATTTTCTTCCCGGCCGGCCCGACCGGTTTTTGCAAACCGAATGGTTCGAACGTCAGTTGGCTGTGGCGCGGGAACGTTCATTGCCGGTCATGTTACATCTGGTGTGTGCCCATGCCGAAGGACTGGCCATGCTGGACCGATACGGGAAGGGAATTCCGGCGGTTATCGTGCACGGTTTTATCGGCAGTCCGGAACTGGCCGGAGAATATGTCAGGAGAGGGGGAATGCTTTCTTTCGGGGAACGGGCGTTGAGGTCGTCGAAGACGACGGAAGCTTTTCGCCGGATGCCGCTGTCGTCCCTGTTTTTGGAAAGCGATGACAGGGAGACGGACATGCCCGGGCTTTATGCCGGTTTCGCCCGGTTGCGGGGCATGACGGAGGAAGATTTGAAGGAAAGGGTATTCGAAAATTATTTGAAAGTGTTCGGAAATGAGTAAAGAGTGGCTGGAACGAACGGAATTGTTATTATCGTCCGAATTGATGGAGAAACTCGCTTCGTCCCGCGTACTGGTGGCGGGAGCCGGAGGCGTGGGAGCGTATGCGGCGGAAATGATCGTGCGGGCCGGAGTAGGGGGATTGACGGTGGTGGACGCCGATACGGTCAGCCTGTCGAATTGCAACCGCCAGTTGATCGCTTTGCGTTCCACGGTAGGACGCGACAAGACGGACGTGCTGGCCGAACGCCTGACCGACATCCATCCGGAATTGCGTCTGACCGTCCATAAAGTGTTTTTGCAGGACGAGCTGATTCCCCGGTTGCTGGATGAAGATAAATTCGATTTCGTGGTGGATGCCATCGACACGTTGGCTCCGAAAGTGAGCCTTATCGCGGAAACGATGAAGCGGCATATTCCGCTGGTCAGTTCCATGGGGGCAGGCTCCAAGCTCGATCCTACCCGGGTGGAAATTACCGATATCGGTAAATCGCACCATTGTCCGTTGGCGCATATGCTGCGTAAAAGATTGCATAAGATAGGAATTCGTTCCGGTTTTCAGGTGGTGTTTTCGGCCGAACCGGTCCGGGAAGGGTCGATGATTCTGTGCAATGAGCAGAATAAAAAGTCCAACGTAGGAACGATTTCGTATATGCCCGCCGTTTTCGGATGCGCGTGCGCTTCGGTGGCGATCCGGACGTTGATCGGGGAATATGAATAGACAGACGTTTTTAGACATGGTAGAAAATCCGACGTTTTGTCGGGCAAAATCGTGTCTGCTCGTGTGAAATAATCGTATAATTTATTTGTTTTTTCAGATTATTAAAACGAAAGAGGGTGTCCTTGGGTAACTAGAACCCCGAAAGTCGGACAAAAAACTTTCGGGGTTCTGGTCATGGGACACATCTCCTTCTTTGGGTCGGATGGATTATTGTCGGAACAGGCTTTTTACGGCTTCTGCCGTACTGCTTTGCCGGGGATCGAACGAATCGCCGTTCATGTACCGGAGCAGGCTGTTGGTCAGTTGCCGGGCTTCGGGACGGTTTTCTGCATCGGTGGTCAGATCGGCGCTGCAAAGCAGCAGTTTTCCTTTCCCTATTTTCAGCTCGACGATCATCCCCAACGGCCGTGCCGTAAACCAGTCGTCGATGATGCGCACGACGGGTTCGATGCCGTCGCCCAGTTTTTTCAGCGGGATGGCGTTGCAGTGCGACATGGCGTCCTGCCACTGGTAGTTGCTGTGGTATTCGGTGGGAAAGAGCGAAAGGGCCGGGTGCTTCGGATCGCAGAGGATACCCAACGTGTGCGGGGCTTGTCCCCGGGTCCAGAGCGTATTCCAGAAAACGGTGGAAAATCCTACTGCCACCGAATCCTTGCCTTCGTTTTTCAGGCTGCCGAACCGGGGTGTCAGCAGTACTTTTCCGCCGTCGTGCAGCCATTTTTCGGTGGTCTCGTCCAGTTCGGTCGCTATCCGCACTTCTCCTTCGGGTTCCCGGGTCCGGGGATATACCCAGATATCCCAGTCGTTGGAGTATTCGCCGACGGAAACTTCGAGTTTATATTGTACGGGAACATCCGTTTCCATCAGGCGGGATATTTTCCCCACTTCGGTCAGGGTACCCGTCGGAATCCGTTCGGATGTGAAACGGCCTTCGTCCACGACTTTTCCTTGTTGATCTTTCAAACGCCAGCGGGTTTCCGCCCGTTGCAGGTCTTCGGCCGAATATTGGGCGATTTCCACGGTCGCGTTCAGCGTTTCTCCGCTGTTGAGGATGAACCGTTCCGTCCGCAAAAGCGGTACTACGGCGTTGCAGAACCGGCTGTACTCTTCGGGCGTGACGTATCCTTTGCTTTCCCAGAACGGGTTCAGGACGCCGACGAGAGCCGTGCCTTGTCCGGGAAAGTCGTGCAGGTCGAGCAGTTGGAAACCGCCGAATCCCCGGGTACGCAGGGCGGCTTCGATGTCGGCTTTGTAACAAAGCGTTTGCAGTTTGCCGGAGGCCATCAGGAATTGTTCGGCTAACGGGAGAAGTCCGTTTTCCCGCAGCCGGTCTTCGAAAATATCGAAATTTTTAGCTTTGAAGGCACCCGTGTACCGGCTGCGTTCTTTCAGGTCGGGATAGACGCACCATTGTCCGATTTCGTGGCTGACGGTCGGTTGCGTTTGAGAAATGCGGGAAGTCCAGTCGTAGCCGCTGCCCGGATCGGCGCTGTTGATGATGCTGTTGATTCCCTCGCCCCATCCCTGTATGCGGGGGTAGGGAAGGCAGAGCCAGTCGCTTTCCGGAATGGCCGGCCAACCGGCCGCGGCGGAATACAGAAACCGGTTATCGCGGGCTTTCCAGGTTTGAACGAAATCGGTCAGGTAAGGAATGTAGTTTTTCCCTCCCGGTTCATTGCCGTACAATAGGAAACAGAAGGAAGGATGGTTGCCGTATTCCCGGACGATCCGTTCGCTTTCGTCCCGGATGAACCGGTCGATGGGCGTACCGTCGCCGAGATTCAGCGTCGTCCAACCTCCGCACTCCACATGCAGATAGAAGCCTAACCGGTCCGCCGCGTTGAAGGCGGCTTCGGGCGGACACCATGAGTGGAACCGGATGTGGTTCAGTCCGTGCGCCCGGCAGATTTTCATGATCCGTTCCCAAGCCTGTTCGTTGGTAGGCGGATAACCGGTTTCGGGGAAAATGCAACATTCCAGCGTTCCCCGGAGAAATACCGGACGGCCGTTGACCGTGATCTGCGTTCCCCGTTTTCCCAACTTCCGCATGCCGAATGTTTCCGTAACGGTGTCCGAACCGAACTTGCTGTTTGAAACGGCTTGCAGGGTGTAAAGGTTCGGAGCGAATTCGTCCCACAAGGCGGGTTTTTCTCCCATAGGGTATTCCATTTCCAGTATTCGGATGCCGGTGTCCAACCGGTAATTGATTGTTTTCTCCGCCAGTCGTTCCGGCCCGCCGGAGGCTTGCAGGGTTAGGGTTCCGGAAACCTCTTCGCCCGTGCGGTTCTCTATTTCCATGGCGGCCGTAATTTTTTTCCCGGATACGTCGGGCGTGATTTTTACATTGGCGATACGCAAAAGCGGTCGGACTTCCAGCCCGATTTTCCCTACGATGCCGTTCCAGTTGCTTTGGGTATGGTCCGAAACGCTGTGGGCATCGGGACCCGGTACGATGTCGCGGATTTTGTTATCGACACGCAGACACAACTCGTGGGTTCCCGGTTCCAGCCCGGTAAGGTCGTAGCGATGGGGCGTGCCGAGGGAGTTCCGGGTTCCCGCGGGCTTGCCGTCCACCCAGGCGGAGGTGGTCCAGTGGCAACGTTCCAGAACCAATGAAATCTGTTTCCCTTTCCATGCGTCGGGAATGACGAAGGTTCTGCGATACCAGGCCGGACCGCTGTAATATTTGTCCGGAGAGAGCCAGAATACGACTTTCGTGTTTTCCGGCGTGCGGTACCGGGCGTAGGATTCGTCTTCGTACCAGGCCCGGCTGTTTATGGAACCCACCCAGGGCGTTTCGACCGTTACGGGATCGCCGATGCCGTTCGTGTTCAGGGAACCCGGCAATCGTACCGTTCGGGTTTCTGAAAACCCGGATGAGTACCAGGTTTCGGATATGCCTCGGTCGTTGCGGTCCAGAACGACTTCCCAGGTTCCGCTCAGGTCCGTGAATTCGGTTTGGGCCGCGGCAGGTCCGTATCCCAATGAAAGGCATGCTATGCATGCGGCAAGTTTCTTCATGATTTACAGGTTATTATAAATTCTTTTATATGAGAATATCCCGGCGATTTATTTATCGTCGGGATACCGGAATATTCGGAAAAACGCTATGCCTGTTCGCCGGCCATTTCCAGGTGCGTGACTACGCCCTGGTTGTTGATGTCGGCTTCGTAAGCGTGTCGCAGGTATTTTTCGGCGTTCGCTTTATCGCCCAAACCTAAATAGCCCAACCCCATGACATAGTTGCAATGAATGGCGTTCCGCTTGTTCAGGTCGTCGTCCCAGATGGCCAGGTCGGGCAGCGATACGGCAAAATAGTCGATGCGGCATTGGTCGAAGATATGCTTTTTCCCGTAATCGATCAATTTGTTGAATCGTCCTCGGGCTTGATCCTCCCGGCCTAAGGCCCGGAGCGCCAATCCCTGATAGAAAATCTTATCGGGTTGCTGGTCGTTGTAGAAAAAGGCTTGTGTAGGTTCCGAAGAGCCTATGGTGGCCCGTTCGAAATAGTAACGCGCTTTTTCTGGCTCGTTCATGCCGCGGTAAGCTACGCCCAGGTAATAATCGATGTCGTTTTCCTCCGCACATTCCAATTTTCCTTCGCCCAAGTTATGCGGATAGGTTTTCGAACGCTCCAGCAATTCGACGGCTTGTTCGTACCGCTGTTCCCGAATGGCTCGTTTGGCCCGGGCGATATTGCTGATCAGGTATTGTCCGGTAATCTTGCCTTCTCCCCCTTCCCACGGATGGAAGCGTCCTTCGGCGGTCAGGCGGGCGGCGGTTTCGTAATCTCCTAATTGGTTGTACAGGGTAATGCGTTCGATTTGCAGGTCGTCCCGCGAATCGGTCAGCGTTTGGTATTTTTCCAGCAAAGCCAGCCGTTCTGCGTGGTCTTTTCCTAACTTCTTGTACAGTTGGTCGAGTTCCATCAGGATACGGGCGTCGTCTTCCGTCAGGTAAAACGCTTTTTCCAGCAAAGCGACGGCCCGTTCTTTTTCTCCCGTTTTATTGTAGCAGGCCAATGAAAGGTTCCGCAGTACCGTGGGGAAGGTGTCGTCCAGTTCGATGGATTTTTCCCAGTTCCGGATGGCTTCGTCGTAGATGCGGGCGGCATAGAAGAAATTGCCTAAATAGTAGTAGGCTTTCGCTCCCGACGGATTCATGGCGATAGCGGCCCGGAAAATGTTTACCTCTTCGACCCGGTTCGGGAAACAGTAGTCCGGGGCGCATTGTTCCGCTTTCCGGTAATATTCCATCGCCTGTTCCGTCCGGCCCGCTTTTTCGTGGAAGTAGCCGACGGCGTAATAGACGGTGGGATATACGGAGGCGGCATCCCGTGCATACAGCTCCAACAGGCCGACGGCTTCGTCGTACAGGCCCGCCGCAGCGAAGTCCAACGCATATTCGATATATTCGTGTACGCGCCCGTTCAGCAGGTTGCGGATGGCTCCGGCAACGGTTTCGTCTTTCGTGAGCAGGTATTTTTCGTACAGGCATCCGATGTTGAACCGGTCGATTTGTAGCGAGTCGGCGATCAGTGCGGCGGCAGCTTCGTTCCGTCCCAGTTTTCTCAGGATGGAAGCCTTCAATTGGCGTCCTTTGTGGTTGTGCCAGTTGCGGAGCAGGGATCGATCGATTTGGTCGAGCGCCCGTTCGTAACGCTGTTTCATGCAGTCGATTTGTGCGGCACCGAAATAGGCGGCATCCTGCCATGCCGCATTCCATGCCGCTTTGAAGAAGGATTCGTACGCTTCGTCGTACTGTTCTTCCAATTGCAGGCAGCGGCCCAGGTTGTACAGCGGCTCGCCGTCGTACGGGTTCGGGTTGCGTTCGGTCTGCGTTTCTATGGCCCGGCGGAAATGGGGTTCGGCGAGGGCGAACATGCCTTTGCGCATGTAGAGCAGTCCCATGGCGTTGTTGCAGCGGATGTCGCCGGGTTCCCGCTCCAAGGCTTCCCGGTAATAGTCCATCGGATTGTACGTGGCGTGGCGGTACTGTTCCAGATGCAGGCCCGTCAGGTACAGTTGCTCGATGCTGGAAATATCTTTCGGGTCTTTGGCGGCTTTGGCCGGGTCGGGAATGGGTTTCAATTCCGGCGCTTCGGCCTGGTATTCCACTAATTTTCGGCCGTCGGCCGTCGATACGGTACAAATCAGTTCTTCCGGCTTCAGCCCGTCGGTCGGAACTTCCCGGGCAAACGGTTTCCGAGGCGAAATGCCGATGGTCTCGTTCAGATAGACTTTTCCTTCTGCGGAACGCAACACGACTTTGACGCCTTGGTATTCCGCCGTGGTATAGAGCAGTACGGCCGTTCGTTCGCCCCGGACATCCACGTTCAGGATGGCTTCGCGGGTGGCGTTTTTCACGTAGCCCACTTCGGCGTACGGCATGAAATACTGGGTCCACGACTTCTGTTCGTAGGGTTGCAGCCAGCTGAAGTCGGGTTGGTTGTCGGTATATACGCCGGTCATCAGTTCGATGTACGGGCCGTCCTCGTCGGTCAGGTTCCGGTCCCACGCGCGTCCGAAATCCCCGCATCCCCACGTCCATTGTTTTTTGCCGGGCGACACGTTGTGGTCGGCCACATGCAGCAGGCCGCCTTTCGCACCTTCGTCGTATCCCCCGACAAAGTCGTATTTGGACTTGATGGCCATGTAGGAGGTGGGAACGGGAATGTTTTTGTATTTGGAAATATCTACGCCGGCGGAGTAGTCCTGTTTATAATATATGCCGGTGGCGATGGGAAAGTTGGACACGTCGCGTTTGCCGTGGTCGAAAACGGCGTGTACGTCGGGGGGAAAGACGGAGTGGTAATCGTCGTTGACGACGACGGCCGGATTGGCCCACCAGAGAAAGGTCTGGGGCATGGAGGTCCGGTTATACACCTTTGCGTTGATTTCTATATAGGCTTTGCCCGGATACAGGCGGAAACCGTGCATGCCTTTCGTCCGGAACATCCGTTCCACTTCGCTGCACCAGATGGTCTTGCTGCCGTCTTCGTGTTCTTCGATCGAGTAGCTGGTAGGCAGAAACGTGCTGGGACGATGATGCTGCGGCCAGTTGAATTCGATGCCTCCGGAGATCCACGGCCCGGTCAATCCCACCAACGCGGGTTTGACGACTTGGTTGTAATAAATGAAATGGCGTCCTTTGACCTTGTCGTACGCCATTTGTATGCGACCGCCCAGTTCGGGCAATACCATGACTTTGATGTACTCGTTTTCGATGAACAATGCGCGGTAAGGCTTTTCTTTTTTTTCATCGAATATTTTTTCTACGACGGGATACGGATAAACGGAACCGCTGCTGCCCTGATACACCCTTTTTTCCAGAAAGACGGGGTTCTTTTCGTCTTTTCCTATTTCGTAAGTCGGCAACAGGATTTCTTCTTCCCATGCTTCCACGCGGGAATCGGATACCCGCCCCTGAATCAAATATTCCGTGATCTTTTCCATATTTTTGTTTGAGGTTTGATTGTTACAAAATTCGTGTTTGCGAAAATAATGATAAATAGAAATTTTGTCGATAAAGATGGAATATTTCATGATTTGTGAGCTAAGTTACAAATTGTAAGTACATATTCATCAGGGTCGTTTGTCAAAAAATTAGACATGCGTTGTCTAAAAAATAGACAGTATTTATCGTGTGTGATTTTTTTAAGATATTGATTGTCATTGTATTGATTGTTTTGGTACGAGTTTGGCATGATATTTCGAAAATATATACGATTATGATTTTACTGACTCAACTGAAGATTATCTTGCGCGGGTGGGAACGTAATTTACTGAGTACTTTTATTTCCGTGGTCAGTTTAGTGCTCGGTTTGGCCTGCTCTTCCGTTCTGTTGTTGTTCGTGTTGAACGAACGGGATGTAGCCGGGGCTTTGGGGACAGGGGAACCGGTGTATATCATGCGGGAAAAAAGCGCTTTTTACGGGGGCGGAGAGAGTGTCATAAAGACTTCGTCGTCGAGAAACAGGGCATTGGAAATAAAGAACGGGTTTCCCGAAGTAGCCGATCTGATGTTGATACGGAGTCTCGATTATCATTGGGGGAAGGAGTATGGAAACCGGCCGATGCCTTCGCGTCTTTTTTACGCTTCGCCGAATTTGCCCGATTTTTTGAATATTCCGGTAGCGGAAGGAAATTTGGTCCGGACGCTTTCGCGACCGGACGAGGTGGCCCTGACCCGTTCGGCCGCACTCCGGATTTTCGGGGAAGAGAACCCGATGAACCGGCAGTTCAGGATGAAGTCGAGCGTGTATTATACTCAGAAAGGGCCGACTCCCCAGCGGGAAACGGTTTTTACGGTTACGACGTTGCTGGAGGATCCGGACAGGTTGCCGCTGACTTACGACGGATTTACCGGTTTGTCGATGGAGCGGATGGAACGGGAGAGAAAACAGATTCCGGGAGAAATGGGATACACGTATTCCTTTTTCAAACTCGTGCCCGATGTTTCCAATACCGATTTCGAACGGAAGGTCGTTTCGGATACCTCGTTTTTGAAAGATCGGCTTCATCTGGACGGAGAGGACCGGTGGATCGGGTTCACGCCGATCGACGATATTTATTTTGAAACGGAAAAGGATGTTTTGTTCAAACAGCGGGACCGTTCTCTTTTGGTTATCGGATTGGGCATCGCTTTGGCTGTTTTGGTCATCGGTATTTTCAACTTTGTCAATATCACGATGACCCGTTCCGCTTCCCGGTTGAAAAATATTTCCGGACAACGCATTATGGGGGCTTCCCGAGCGTGCGTGTCGATGCAGGTTATCTGCGATACGGCTTTGCTTACGCTGGTTTCGTTCGGTGTTTCGTTGCTTTTGATTTACGGCGCTTTGCCTTATTTCAGCGAATTTATGGATTCGTCGCTGGTTTTCCGGGATTTTTGGACCGTCCGGAATTTATCGGTCATGTTTTTGCTGTTGGTTGTGGTTGTAGCGGTTTCTTCGTCGTTCATTTTATTGAAAATGCAGACGGGCCGGCCGTTGCAGATGTTCCGGAATCCGGTAGGAAACAAGATGCGGATGGCACGGGCTATGGTGGTTTTGCAGTTTGTCGTTTCCGTGGTATTGATTGTTTTCAGCCTGACTGTCGAACGGCAAATGCGTTTTGTTTCTCGGGCTTTGCCGGGAACCGATAAAATGTTGATGGTTAAGTCTGAAAAGGAATTTCCGTTGTCTTTCGTCGATCAAGTAAAGTCTTTGGCTGCCGTTCGGGATTATACGCAGTCGCCTTTTCTTCCGACGATGTTTTATGCGTCAGAGGATTTTAATTGTACGGAACTCGTAGCCGATGACCATTATTTCGATTTTTACGGTGTGGAGTTGGTGGAGGGACGTTTTCCGCAGTCAGGAGAGTCGGATTGCATCGTGGTCAATGAGACGTTCGTGAAACGGAAAGGATGGGACCATGGAGTAGGACAACGATATGACGGAGATTTGCGGATTGTAGGCGTAATCCGGGATTATATGACGGACCAGGCGTCCCGGAAGATACAACCTTTGCTTATTAGTCAGAGGGAAGCATATCGGAATCTAATCGTGTTGAAAACGGACGGAGATATCGATAGGCTGATCGATGATGTCAGGGAACAGTGGGTCCCTTATGAAAAGGAAAATCCGGCGGGACTTACTTTCGAGCGGGTGGACCGCTATTACCGGAGTACCGTTAATCTGAAAGAGCACCGATTGGAGCAGACGGTTCTGTTCTTCATGACCGTCAGCATATTTTTGGCGGCGTTGGGATTGTTCGGCATATCCTGGTACACCGTTCAGGAGCGGACGCGGGAAATCGCTGTCCGGAAAATTTACGGGGCTACTTCATTGCAGGTCATGGTACGGCTGTGCCTCCGTTTTATTTTATGGGTAGCCGTCGCTTTGACGGTCGCTTTACCTTGCGCCTATGGGTTGGGAACGGATTGGCTGTCCAATTTCGCATATCGAGTGGAGGTTTCCTGGTCGGATATTTGGATTACGATAGGTGCGGTGTTGGCGATTGCCGTGGTTACGGTCTCCGTTCAGTCCTGGCATGCGGCCAATGCCAACCCTTCCCGGTCCATTAAAGTCGAGTAGGTAATGAAATCCCTGTTTGTAAAAGGGGGCGGTAAAATCGGACCTCGTGCGGGAATGGCCGATTTACAAAAAAGTTATCCCTAAAGACTTCAGGTGTAAGGCTTTGCTTTCCAAAGATGAGATCATGTACTGATGTACGTGACCTCATCTTTGGAAAACAGTAACGCAGCAGATGAAGCCTTTTTGAACAGTTTGCCGGAAGGTTATTTGCAAAGTAACGGGAACTATTCCAGAAACAGGGCTTCCGATAAGTCTATAACCTGAATCCGGCTGGTTCGGCCGAGCGCTTTTTTGCACAGAGGGCAGGAGGTTACCAAATATTCGGCTCCGGTTTTTTCATAGGTATCGGTAACGGATTTCGCGATTTGTATTTTTTGCGGAGTGCTTAACCGGGTGTTCCCTAATGAAGAACCGCAACACAATGAATGCTCGCGATTATCGGGAGCTTCTTTCAGTATGCCGATACGGGAAATGACTTTGCGGGGATCGTCGTAGATGCCTGAACCGCGGCCCAGTTCGCAGGGATCGTGGTAGGTCAGTATTTTCGAAGAGGGATTCCGTTTCAAACGGCCCGTTTCGAGCAACCTCGCGATGTATTCGCTGTGATGCAGGACTTCGATATCCGGTAACCGGTAATCCTCGCGGAAAGTTTTCAGGCAGATGGGACAGGACGTGACCAGCGTCCGTATGCCGTGTTTTTCGAAAAGCGATGTGTTGTATTCCGTCATTTGCCGTGCGGCATCCAGATTTCCCGCCATTTTTTGAGGACGGCCGCAGCAGACGCTGCCTTCCGAATCGGCATACCATACGTCGGTTTCGCTTTCTTGGAATATCCGTTTCATGGCGGCCGCGGTTTTAGGCGATAATTGTCCCATGCACCCGGCAAAATAGCCTACCTTCCCTTCTCCGGCCGAAAGGTCCGTACCCCTGAAATAACTGTAATCGAATCTGATTTCGCCGGCCCGTTGCAGATGGCGACTCGAAATGCGGATGGTGTTCAGTTCGATGCCCACGGGACAGATTTGCTCGCATCGTCCGCACAACAGACAGTGGTCGGTAATGTCCGGAGATTGTTCTTTGTCGCGGATATTGCGGAGAAAATAGACCGATTGTGTATTGTTCGTCAGGTTGTTTTGCGCTAATTGGCAGGGGTCGATACAGATGCCGCAACGGGAACAGGCGGCGATTTGCAATTTGCTGAACGTGGTCGGGTTGGCTTTGGCCCGGATGCCGTACGCCCGCAGGAAAATCAGGGGAATTTCCGCGAAAATGTGCAGGTAGCGGGAGAAAGGCAACATGATGAAGAAGGTTCCCAATACGACGGAGTAACACCACCATAGCAGGTTATTGATATAGTACAGGGCGATCGTCGGGAAGATCAGGGCGAACAAATCGCCCAAACTGCCGGTCAGGAAACTGCCGCTTTCGAACAGCGCCGAGTTGAAGCTTTCCGCCAATAACCGGACCGGGAAAATGCACCATAAGGAGATCAGGGCGACCCGATCGGTCCGTTTCAGGCGAGTTGTCCGTTTCATGCCCAGCTTCCGGGAATTGAACCGTTTGTAAACGGCCAGTCCCAGACCGGAGAGGATAAATAACAGAATCAGGTCCATCAGGAACCCGAAACCGGGAATATGTATGTAAGGAAAATATTTCCGGAAAAAAACATCGACATAAGGAGGGTTCATGAGACTGCCCAAGGCGATGCCGCCTTCTATCCGGCCTACGACGATCAACAGAAACCATCCGAACGCCAGACTCATGTGCATATACCACAACCGGAGATTGACCCGACGTATGCGCATATGCAGCAGGCATTCGCGGATGACTTCCCACAGGGCGGCGAAAGTAGCGGAGGAGACGGCGTTTTTCAGGATCAATCGTTTATCCGTTTTGGGCAAACGGCTGATCCATGAAATGAATTTGGTCCACATGACGCCGAACAGGACGACCACTCCGATACAGAAAGGAATGATAAACGGCTCGAAATACAGGTTCATCATACGCTTAAATGTTTTCGAATGCTTAAAACCACGTTTCGGGTATTGATGCCGCGCGGGCATACCAGCGTGCATTTCCCGCACAGCATGCATTTGTCGATTTCGCCGGACAATGCGGCATATTCCCCCCGCCGGAGCAGATGATGTACCCGTCTGAAGTTGAAGCGGGTAAGATTGCCCGCCGAGCAGGTAGCCGTACATCCTCCGCAGCCGATGCACAGCCGCAGGGACGGTTCGTCCCGCAATACCCGGTCGGCGATGTCCGGACTGTTTTTGTCGAGGTCTATGCTCCTCTTTTCGTTAATGCCGAACCCCCATTTGTTCATAGCTGTCGTTCGTTTCGGGTTAAATAGTCGTAAATGCGGGTGCTGGCCATGGAGGCGTCGTTCAACGCTTCTCCTACGGTTTTCGGAGCCAGCGAGGTTCCGATGATGAATACGTTGTCGTGACGGGTGGCGGTATTGTTGTAAAAGTCGTCTTTAGCCTGCAAAAAGCCGCTTTCGTTCAGGGGAATGTCTAGATTATCGGCAAAAGTTTTGTTGCAGACGGCGGCCCGTTTTCCGATCATCAGCACCAACAGATCTACGGTCAGCTTCAACGGCCGTCCCAGCAAAGTGTCTTCCGCCTTGATCCGGATCTGTCTGTCCGCCGTTTCGCTGGCTTCCGAGATACGGCCCCGAATGAAATTGATGCGGAAAGTTTCCTGCGCTTTTTTGTATAGTTCTTCGTAGCCGGAACCGAACATGCGCATATCCATATAGAAATTATATATTTGGCATTCTGGCAGCAGCTCCCGGATTTCGATGGCCTGTTTGACTCCGGTAATGCAGCATACTTTGGAACAGTGCGGCTGGCCGATTTGCAGGTCGCGTGAACCTACGCAATGCAGGAAAGCCACGGACCGGGGAGGCAGGCCCGTGCTTGTCGATACCGTTCCTTCGGAAAACATGGCTTCCAGATCGGCCGACGTAATGACGTTTTCGTAAATGCCGTATCCGTACTCTTCTTTGACGGAGGCGTTGAACAGTTCGAATCCGGTGGCGATGACCAGAGCTTCGCCTTCGAAAGCGTTTCCATCCGTCAGACCGACTTCCACCCGTTCGCCTTCATGCCTGATTTCCGATATTTCGCTGCACAACATGATTTTTATGTTGAGCGAAGCGATTTCGTCCACCATGTTTTGAATCAACTCTTTCGCTTTCATCCCGGAAGGGAACAAACGGTCCCAATGATTGAGCTTTCCTCCCAATTCCACGCTTTTTTCGATCAAAAGGGGAGAGCAGCCCAGCTTTTTCAGGGTAATGGCGGCTTGCATACCGGCTACGCCGCCGCCTATGATGATTACTCTTTTTGCCATGAATTAAAAACAGTTGCAGGGTTTCGGAGAACCGATGTATTTTCCGTTTTTTCCCAGATATTTTTTCGTGTAGTCGTATTCTATGCCCATCTTTTGCAAAAGCGGTTCCGCATCTACCTGGTGCATTTGCAAACCTAAGTCCCACGGGTCGTATCCTAAGACCAGACCGGCCATCTCTTCGTAGGTCAGCACGGGAATTGCCTGATGATCGGGGCCGTAGGTCACGCCTTCCATTTCGGCCAGCGTATATTGCCATTTGTCGAGGAACATGGAACAGCCGGGACAGTTGGCGACGATGAAGTCGGGTTTGTACGGGGCCATCGATTCGAATTTCAGTTTGGAGTTGGCGATGGAGGAGCCTCGGTTGGCCTGTACGAGATAATTCCGGAATCCGAACCCGCAACAGTGGCGGCGTTCGGGATAGTCGATGACCTGTCCGCCCCAACTTTCGATCATGCCGGCCAACACGTACGGAAATTCCGCGCCCCCGATGCCGTTCGTCGGAAATATCTTGCTGTAATGGCATCCGATGTGTTCCACGACGTTCAACGGCTTTTCGTTGATGACGTCGTAGAGTTTGTATTTGGCTTTCGCCGCGATCCGGTCCCGGAAATGAAATACCAGGTCGGACGTGTGGATGACGTTTTTCGGTTTTACGAACTCTCTGCCCGTGGCTTTTCTCAGGTGTTCGTGTATTTTCGCTTCCAATTCGGGGAAGTGATGCCACATGGCCAGTATTTCCGTATAGATGCCGAAAGAGGTAATGCAGGAAGAGACGAGATTTTCGTAACCCGCTTCGGTCATCAGGGAAAACTGACGGGCGACTACGGTCATGATGGTTTCCAACGGCACAATATCCGCATGGTAACCGATGCCCGTACAACTGGTGTGTTTGGCGTCGTCGAGTACATCCAGCCCCAGTTCGTCCTGCATGATTTTCAGAAAAGCGGCTTCCGAACCGGGAAAGAAATTCTGCCGGATACAGCTTCGGGCGTAATAGAAATGGTCGTCGGGAATTTGTTTCTGATAGCGTTCCCAGGAATATCTGTTGTTTATCGTTCTCATTTTTAACATTTTTAAAGCGAGTGGGTTCCGTTATTGGCGGTAAAGACCATGTCGGCGTATTCGTCCGAGGCTCTTTCCTTCCCGTTTACGGTTTCCGTCATCCCCATTCGGGCGGCGCTTTCGGCCGAGTATTTTTCGATCAGTTCGAAAAAGTCGGAACCTCCCGTTTCGTCGAATATCCGGCGAATCTCTTCTAAGGACTTGTCGTCTATCCTCCGCATGGCTCCGGGATTGCCGCTGTCGTAGCCGTCTCCGAAGCGGTCGAATACGTCTTTGGGACGGCTGTTGATCCATGCCCATACCGGCCCTTGTTCCGGATGCTTTTCCGGATCGATGCGGGTGGGATGGATGCAATATCCTAAATCGAGGATGTTTTGTCCGACGGTCCTCTTAATGACCAGTTGTTGCCGACCTTTTTCGCTGTTTACGAACAATCCGGTCTGTTGGGACAAGGTCCGCAGGGCTTGTATGATGTAACCGGGCGTGTTGCCGCGGGGACATCGGGGTTTGCAGGACATGCATTCGCCGCAGTACCATATTTGTTCTCCGGCGAGCAGTTCTTCTATTTTTCGGTCGTCGCCGCTTTGCACCGTATCTACGATTTGCCGCGGATCGTAATTGTAAAATTCGGCGGCCGGACATACGGCCGTGCATACTCCGCAATTCATGCAGGCGGAAAGCCCTTCCTGAAAACGCACATCCTCTTTTAATCTGTCGAAGTATTTCCCCATGAATCGTGTCGCTTGAAATTTCAGAACAAAGGTACGGGATTGCGGTTGCTTTATCGGGAGGGTATGTACCTATTTTCAGTAGGTATTTGTGCTTATTTGTGTCGGAAATGAAACGACCGTGCCGTATTTCGGAACAGTCGGTTGTCTGAAAGGAAACCTGTCTGAAAATGCAAAAGGATAAAGAGGTTCATTTACTGCATTTCTGTTTTCAGTGTTCGTACGTCTCTTTGTTTTGTAAATCAAGAGGTTTTTTGTATGGACATTGGGGGAGAACAATGGGCTGAAAAATGTAAAAACGGGGGTTGTCGATTTATTTTGGACAGCCCCCGTTCGTTATGGAATAATTGCGTTATTGGTCGTCTTTTTTGATTTTCAATAATTTTTCCGTTTCACTGTACGGCAGTTTCAGTTCCGTTGCTCCGAAAGAACGGGGAGCTATTTCGTATAAGTTGTAGAATACGACGATTCCCGTCGGGTCCAGTCCTACGGCAGCGGCAAGAGGCAATTCTTCCGGCATGCCGGTAATGCGTATGCTGTCTCTGTAATATTCCGGAGTGATTTGCTGTTGGGAGAAAAAGGTGGAGCGGGCTAGTTCGGTCAACGCCGGAACATCGTTTACGATGTCTTCCAATTCGAGCAGTTCCCCCGTATCGGAATCGAAGTTCAGAAACGTTACTTCCATGTTATAGTTGGCTCCGCCGGTATAATAGGTCTTCATCAACCGCACCGAGGTTACGTTGCCGTATTGAAAGACCGAACCTTCCGCATTGAAATCGTAAGGGATGTTGAACAATACGGTGTCTTGTTTTTTTTGTGCGATCAATACGGTCAGAGCCGAATCCAGCGAGCATTCCGCACATTCTTCGTTGATGCCCGTCTTTAAAAAAGTTTCGATCCGGTTGTTGATTTTGGTCGTTACGCTGTCCGTGCCGCCGAAGCGGTAAGGATAGTTCAGGGATGCGGTTACTCCCGCTTCTTCCCGGACGATTTCTATGTTATCCCAATAAACCGGCTTTTCTTTTTGGCAAGCGGTAAAGATAGCCGCGAATAAAGCGGCGGTCATCAGTTTTTTCATCGTGTTGAATTTATTGCGTTCATAATGTCGTTTACTTGAATGCCGATACCTTCGACGGTATGTTGCGCCTGCGTATAGAATGGTTCCCGTTGCGATATGCTTTTCCGGATGAACGATTCCAGTTCCTCGCGGTTTTTCCCGGCCAGCAAAGGTCGTTTCTGACGGCCTTCCGTCAGTCGGGAGGCCAATACGCTTTCGTTTACCCGGAGGTAAACGGTCGTTCCCAACCGATTCATCGTTTGCATGTTGTCAAAAAAACAAGGGGCCCCTCCGCCGGTCGAAATTACTAAATTCTCTTCGTGTTTCAAATTTCGCAGAAAATCCCGTTCCATCTCGCGAAAAGCCGATTCGCCGTATCGATTGAAAATTTCGGGAATGCTCAATCCGCTGTTTTTTTCTATTTCTCTGTCCATGTCCATAAACCGGTACCCCAATTTTCGGGCCAGCGGTTTGCCTAAAGTGCTTTTCCCGCACCCCATATAACCTATTAAAAATATTTTCATCTTTTCGGTTTATAAGTCGTCGAACAAACTGGGTTCTTCAGGAAGGCTGAACACTTCCTCTCCTTCGTTGCCGTTTTCCGGTTGTTCGAGAGACCTTTCCGTGGATTCGGAATCGTTTTCCCTCGCCGTTTCTTCCGGAACCGGTTCCTCTATCTGCGCTTTTTCAAGCGGTTCGATGAACCGGATGGAGGACGTTTCATAAACGGTCAGACGTTTCCCTTTCGCCCGGAAACCTTTGATGCCGATGTATTCGGCGACGTCTATCGTTTCGTCCCCGCGGCCGGCTTGCGCTCCTCCGAACTGCAACCGGAGTTGCGGGTAAAGGTCTTCGTTGATTTCCACCAGATACGAGCCTTCGCTTTCATCGATAAACGACAATGGCTTTTCGGAAGGTTCCAACATGAATCGTTTGACGTAAAAATATTTCTGATTGGCATCGTAATACGTGACCGAATAGACGCGTTGCGAATCGTATTTTTCTACCTTCAGCACATTGTCCGGGAAATATTGCGAGATATCGTATCCTGCCGTGAAATAACAACCGTTTTTGGTAAAAGCGACGATTTTTTCATCGGCTTTGAATTCTCCCAGCAGCAATCCCCGGCCTTCGGTGTTCAGTTTGTTGATGTCTGCGTCGAACCAGATATTGTGTCCTCCCAAAGTAGAAATCCCTTTTTCCTTGAGAACGATTTTTTGAATGGCGTAACGGGTAAACAGATTGCCCTGGGACTGTCGTCCCTTGATGGAGATGTTCGAAAAATCGAGGTCGGTAATCAGTTTTTTCAGGCGGGGACGAGGCTTGAAGTAAACTTTCAATACCTCCGCTTCTCCGTTGGAGTTCACGCTCATATACAAAATTTCGGAGCCCGGAGTGCCTTTGGTTATGTCGTATTCCCGGTCCCGGGTAATTCCTTTGATGGCGCACCGTTTCATCATGACGGCTCCTTTCTGGCCGTCGCGGTACAGTATGTTGTAGATGGTGCGGTCGTCGTTCTTGTTGAATACGCCGATGTACAAAATATCTTTGTCGAAAAATGCCTTCTCGGAAACCCGCGTAATGATGTATTTCCCTTTCCGGGTAAACACGATAACATCGTCAATGTCGGAGCAGTCGCAAACGAACTCCTCTTTTTTCATGGAGTTTCCGATTCCGAAGAACCCTTCCTTCCGTTCGACATACAGCTTGGCGTTGTCCACGACTACCCGGGTAGCTTCTATGGCGTCGAAAGAGCGGATTTCCGTTTTCCGTTCCCGGCCCGCCTTGTGTTTCTGTCGGATGTTTTCATAATACCGGATGGCATATTCCGTCAGATGGGCGATGTGGTCCCGAACCGTTTCCATCTCCTCTTCCAATCCTTTGATGTATTCGTCGGCTTTGAAAGAGTTGTATTTCGAAATCCGTTTGATGCGTATTTCCGTCAGACGCACGATATCTTCCTCCGTCACTTCGCGCATCAGTTTCGGTTTGAACGGGTCGAGGGCGGTGTCGATGGTTTGCAGCGCTTCTTCCCAGGAGGCGGATTCTTCGATCTGGTGGTAAATCCGATTTTCGATGAAGATTCGTTCCAGCGAGGAGTGATGCCATTCTTCCTGCAATTCGGCCAATTTGATTTCCAATTCCCGCAACAGCAGGGCTTTGGTGTGTTCCACACTGGCTTTCAGAATATCGCCGATGCACATGAAGTGCGGCTTTTTGTCGATGATCACGCAGGCGTTGGGCGAAATGGAAATTTCGCAGTCGGTAAATGCGTACAGGGCGTCTATCGTTTTGTCTGCGGATACGTCGTTGCCTAAATGAATCAGGATTTCTACGTTTTCGGCGGTGTTGTCATCGACTTTCTTGATCTTGATTTTATTTTTGTCGTTGGCTTTGATGATCGATTCGATGATCGACGACGTGGTACGTCCGTACGGTATTTCCGTAATCGCCAGGGTTTTTTTGTCGATTTTCGCAATTTTGGCCCGCACCTTGATTCGGCCGCCGCGCATGCCGTCGTTGTAACGGGATACGTCGATCATGCCTCCGGTGGGAAAGTCGGGAAACAGTTCGAACGGTTCCCCTTTCAGATAATGGATGGAGGCGTCGATCAATTCGACGAAGTTATGCGGCAGGATTTTGGAAGTCAGACCTACGGCGATTCCCTCTACGCCTTGAACCAGCAAAAGCGGAAATTTGACGGGCAGCGTGACCGGCTCTTGGTTCCGTCCGTCGTAGGAAAGCATCCATTCGGTGGTTTTGGGATTGAAAACCACATCCTGCGCGAATTTGGAAAGCCGTGCTTCGATGTAACGGGGAGCGGCGGCGCTGTCGCCGGTCAGTATGTTCCCCCAGTTGCCCTGACAATCGATCAACAGGTTCTTTTGTCCCAACTGGACTAACGCGTCTCCGATGGAACGGTCGCCGTGCGGGTGGTACTGCATGGTAAAGCCGATGATGTTGGCCACTTTGTTGTAGCGTCCGTCGTCCATGCGTTTCATGGCATGCAGAATGCGCCGCTGCACCGGTTTGAGCCCGTCTTCCAGATAGGGTACGGCCCGTTCCAGAATGACGTAGGAGGCGTAATCCAGAAACCAGTCTTTGTACATGCCGGTCAGTTTCTTTCTGCTCGGACTTTCTTCCGTTAAATGGGTGTATTTGTGCTGGTTGATCCCGCCGTCTTTCTGAGGGGTATCCTGTTCGGGAACGGCAGGCTCCTGCGCTTCGAAATGTTCTTCGGTAGGTTCTATTTCAGTGCTCATGATGTATTGACAAAATTTTATATCCGTTGCCGGAACGTTTTTTCGGTTCGTTTAAACCAACTCTTCTTCCACCAGATCTTCTACCAGACGCAGATTCTCTATGATGAAATCCTGCCGTTCCGTGCTGTTGTCGCCCATATAGAATTCCAACAGGTCGTGTATGTAATCTTCGTTGGTCAGCCGGACGCGCTCCAAACGGATGTTTTCTCCGATAAATCCCTTGAATTCGTCGGGCGATATTTCGCCCAATCCTTTGAACCGGGTAATCTCCACGTTGTTTTTCAGGGTATCGACCGCTTTCGTTTTTTCTTCTTCGCTGTAACAGTAAAGCGTTTCTTTTTTGTTCCGGACCCGGAACAGGGGGGTTTGCAGGATGTACAAATGTCCTCTTCGGATGATGTCCGGGAAAAATTGCAGGAAGAACGTAATCATCAGCAACCGGATGTGCATGCCGTCCACGTCGGCATCGGTCGCAATCACAACGCGGTTGTACCGCAGGTTGTCCATGTCTTCTTCGATATCCAACGCCGCTTGCAGCAAATTGAACTCTTCATTCTGGTAAATGATCTTTTTAGTCAATCCGTATGTATTCAACGGCTTCCCCCGCAGAGAAAATACGGCTTGCGTGTTCACGTCGCGGCTTTTGGTAATGGAGCCGCTGGCGGAGTCGCCTTCCGTAATGAAGATCGTGGTTTCTTCGGCCCGTTCGCTTTTGCTGGTCAGGTGTATGCGGCAATCGCGCAGTTTTTTGTTGTGCAAACTGGCTTTTTTTGCGAATTCCCGCGCTTTTTTCTGGATTCCGGAAATGGCTTTGCGGTCTTTTTCCGCTTCCTGTATTTTTTTATTGATAATCTCCGCTGTCGAAGGGTTCTTGTGCAGAAAATTATCCAAATGCTCCTTCAGAAAATCGATGACATAGTTCCGTACCGAGACGCCTCCTCCCGGACTCATGTCCTTGGAACCGAGCTTGGTTTTGGTCTGGGATTCAAAGACAGGCTCTTCGATTTTGATACTGATGGCGGCGATGATCGACGTCCGGATGTCGGAAGCGTCGTAATCCTTTTTGAAAAATTCCCGGATGGTTTTTACGATCGCTTCCCGGAAAGCGGTTTGATGGGTTCCGCCCTGCGTCGTATGTTGGCCGTTTACGAAAGAATAGTAACTTTCGTTGTATCCGGTCCCGTGGGTCAAGGCGATTTCTATATCCTTCCCGACCAGGTGTATGGGCGGGTAGAGCGGTTCTTCGGTCAAGGTGTCGTTCAGCAGATCCAGCAATCCGTTTTTGGAGGAATACGAAACGCCGTTGAACTTGATGACCAACCCGGTGTTCAGGTAGGTGTAGTTCTTGATCATGCTTTCGATATATTCGGTATTGTAGCTGTATGTTCCGAATAGGGTACGGTCGGCCAGAAACGATACGGAAGTTCCGTTCTTTTCCGATACGCCGCTTTCCGTACGGTCCAAAATCATGTTTCCCGCGCTGAATTCGATGGTACGGGCATTGCCTTCGCGTACGCTTTTGATGATGAAATCCGAGGAAAGCGCATTGACGGCCTTGATTCCGACACCGTTCAGCCCTACCGATTTTTTGAAGGCTTTCGAATCGTACTTGGCTCCGGTGTTCATGCGGGAGGCTACGTCGGCCAGTTTGCCCAAAGGAATGCCCCGGCCGAAATCCCGTACGGTCACGTAATCGTCCTGCAACCGGATGTCTATGTTTTTCCCGTGCCCCATCATGTACTCGTCGATGGAGTTGTCCAATACTTCTTTGATGAGGATGTATATGCCGTCGTCCGGAGAAGAACCGTCTCCCAGCTTGCCGATATACATGCCCGGTCTCAGACGGATGTGTTCTTTCCAATCGAGGGTTTTTATGTTGCTTTCGTCGTAGTTTACAGCTTGTTCCGACATATTATGGTTGAAATTTCTTCGATCCTTTCCCGCTTCGGCAATCGTTGCGCCCGATTTGCCGAAACGGTCCGTTTATTCTGTTGCTTTTTCGTTGTTCGTTTGATGGTGTTCGGGAGCCAACTGTTCATAGACCGATACGATCCGGTTCCGTGTCAGTTCGCTCAGTTCTTTCAGGGATAGTTTTTTCACTTCGGAAGCCGGAATGGGTTCCAGAATGGTCAAACGCAGCCGGGTGGGCATTTTAAGTCCGAATCCCAGATGGTTGCTTACGATCCACGTCCCGTCGATGACGACCGGCAATATCGGAGTTCCCGAACTTTTGGCGATGATGAAGGCGCCCTCCTTGAAAGCGTTGATTTTCCCCGTACGGGAACGGGTTCCTTCCGGAAAAATGGCGATGGATAGTCCTAATTTCAGAAATTCCCGGCTTTTTTTCAATAATTTTTTGGTGCTGGACAATCCGCCGCGTTCGATGCCTATGTCGTTTCTCAACCACAATACCCATCCGAAAATGGGCATTTTATAGACTTCTTTCTTGGCAACCCACCTGAAATTCAGCGGAATGTTCGCCATCAAGGGAATATCCAGCATGGATTGGTGGTTGGAGGTAATGACATAATTTTGCGCTTTATCGACAAATTCCCTGCCCCGGACCTCTACTTTCCAGGCCGGACAGATCCGTATAATCATCATCGACAGAAAGTAGGAGGCTTTGTCCAGAACCACCTTTTTTTTGTCGAACGGCAGCGTAACCAGCCAAATCAGGGCGAATATCGGGAAATAGACGAGAAGAAACAGGCATAGAAAAGTGAAATACAGTATGGTTCCCATGGTTTTAATAAGTTAAGCCGATCTTTTTATCCATTTCTTTTTTTACCGAAGCCAACGGGACGAACGTGAACCTGTACTCGTACGGTTTGTCCGCGAAATATTTGTATTTTTCATAAGGTTGCGCTCCCCAACTGTCGTCGCCGCCCAGCCCCATCATGGCATGGTCGATGCAAAGCTCCACGTAGTTTCTCGGTTTGACATCGTTGATATGGGTCTGCCGCGGTTTGGCGTTTTTAAAGGCTTCATCCGATTCTCCGTCTTTGAAATACGAATATTGATACGGCTTGTCGGCCGCTTCTTCTCCGTCGAAATCTTCGACGCTATTGCGCAGCGCATTGAACTCGAAGAGGGAATCGGCGATGACGGCCAGTCCGACTCCTTCTCCCTGGCTCAACACGAGGTAACGGGTGTCCGTATGATGTCCGTTTTCCTGGGGTCTGACATAAGGATAATATTGCCGGGTGGCGGTGGAACGATACAGACCTACGGGAGCGGACGCTTTCCGATCCACATAATTTTCATGTTCGCCGCGTCCGAAATAGGTCAGGGTTTCCATGTCGGACGGTAGCCGCATGCGCATTCCTATCCGGGGAATCAGCAATTTTCCCCGTGCCGACGGGGATAATGCCGCTGTCGTGGAAATCACGCCTTCCGAGTCGATGTCGTAGGTTACCGTATAACGGGTACCCACGGACGGAAGATCGTAAACGACCGTGAGGACGGCGCGTCCTTCTCCCGACGGTTCCGCTTTCGTTTCGACAATGTTGAAATCGTAGGAGGCTTCTTTCCAGGCTACGGTTTGTTTTGGAAGTCCCGCTCCGTAGTCGTTGTCCGTGGCGGGACGGAAAAACAACGGCTGCAATCCGAATCCGTCATGGATATATTCCGTGCCTGCTACCCGGTACGAAGTCGGGTAACCTTTGGCTTTGTTGAAAACGAAATTCAGTTTCGAAGAAGAGAATACGATTTGCTCTCCGTTCTCTCGAATCGTCAATTCGCTCAAGCGGGGGGCGTATTTTTCTTTCTTCGTTTCTATCGGCAGCCTGAATTGTTCGGAAGCGATGACGAAATCTTTTTCCAGTAACGGCGTCGCTGTGCGGGTCGCTACGTAAAGGTTCAGGAAATATTCGGTAGCCGGCACGGGCTTGATCGCCGACAAGTCCGCGGTTACCGTTTTCGACGCTCCCGGAGCCAGCGCACCGGATAAATCGCCTGTGGCTACGACTTGTCCGTTCCCCGTAACGGTATAATACGTCCGGTATTGGTTCAGGTCGGTAAAAGAGAAATAGTTTTTCACTTCCACTTCTCCGCGGGTCAAATCTTTGGGCGCGAAATGAATGTTTTGGTAAATTTTCTGGACCTCGTAACCGCCCGGATGGAAAGTGCGGTCGGGCGATACCAACCCGTTGCAAAGGAAATTGCCGTCCGAATAGTTCTTTTCTCCGAAATCTCCTCCGTACGCCCAGAATCCTCCGTTACGGTCGGTCCAAAGTCCCTGGTCCACCCAGTCCCAGATGAACCCGCCCTGCAAATTGGGATATTTGTATATGGCATCCCACTGGTCTTTCAGGTTCCCGGTCGAGTTCCCCATGGCATGGGCGTATTCCGAGGCGATGTAGGGCCGGTCCGTCTTCGATTGTCCCCATTTTTCGAAATCCGCTGCGCTGGGGTATTGCGGGCAGAAAATATCCGTGTTCCATTCCAGCAGTGCCCGTTCGTATTGTACGGGCCGCTGGGTCTCTTTCGACTTCAATAATTGGTAAGTCTTGTAAAAATTGTATCCGTTACCGGCTTCGTTCCCCAACGACCAGAAAATGACGCAGGCATGCGCCTTGTTGCGTTCGTACATGTTGAGCGTGCGTTCCACGTGTTTGTTCAGCCAGGCCGGGTTGTTTCCCAAAGTCCGTCCTTTCCGCAGGTCGTACCCCATGCCGTGCGATTCTATGTTCGCTTCGTCGCACACGTAAAACCCGTATTCGTCGCAAAGTTCGTAAAACCGGGGCTGTTGGGGGTAATGGCTGCAACGTATGGCGTTTATGTTCATTTTTTTCATCAACTCGAAATCTTTCCGCAGGGTCGCTTCGTCCACGACATGGGCGCGGTAAGGATGATGTTCATGCAGGTTCACTCCCTTGATCAGAATCGGTTGCCCGTTGACCAGTACCTGATTGCCGCGGATTTCGACGCTGCGGAAACCGACTTTCCGCGTGATGTATTCCATGAAGCGGCCGTCTTCTCCCTGTGTCCGGATCAGCAACGTGTAAAGCTGCGGATTTTCCGCGCTCCATTTTTCCACTTTAGGAACGGGAATGCTGAAAAACACCGTGTCTTCCAACCGCATTTTCATTTTGGTCATCTTTTTCTCGTAGCTGACCGTGGTTTTCCCGTCGGGAGCGATCAGGTCGTAATAAACCCGGATATCCTTGGGGTTGAGGTAATGCGATTTGATGATTACGCCCAGATCCAGCGTTCCGTTCGTGTAGGTCGGATCCAACCGGGTGTCGATGAGAAAATCCCGTACCCGTACTTTCGGTTGGCATATGATATATACGCTGCGCTCGATTCCCGATAACCGCCAGAAATCCTGACATTCCAGATATGAACCGGTGCTCCATTTGTAGGTTTCGATGGCCAGCGTATTGACGTCCTGGACTTTTATGTAGGGGGTAATATCGAATTCCGCGGGGTTCTTGGAGTCTTCGCTGTATCCTACCTTTTGTCCGTTCACGTAAACGATGGAACCCGACTTGATGGCCCCTATGTGCAGAAACACCTGGCGTTCCGCCCAGTCGTAGGGAACGGTAAAAGTCGTTCGATACAGTCCGACCGGAATGTCGGCGGGCAAGGCGGGCGGTTGCGGATTCCGGGGCATGAAGTCATATACGGTGTTCGTATATACGGCGTCTCCGTATCCTTGAGTTTCCCAGTTTCCCGGCACTTCGATTTCTCCCCATGACGATACGTCGTAAGCCGGATCGTAGAAGTTCTCGGGTTTTTGGGTATGGGAAGTGAGATATTTGAATTTCCATTTGCCGTCGAGCGATGAATAGAATTTCGATTTGGCGTAATTGTCGGCCAGCGCGTCGTCTTTTTTGCTGTAAGTCATAAAGACGGCTCTGGGGTATTCTTTATTTACGGAAGCCGTCGCTACCGACGTTATTTCAGCCGGCAGTGCCGAATCGGTTTGCGCCGTTGCCGCATGCAAGGCGGATACGCCGAAAAGAGCTAAAATAAAATGTTTATTAATCATCGTGTTCGAGTTGGTTTTAAGCTACAAAGATAATAAACATAACCGGAAAAGGAAGGGACGCGCCGGAAATTTATTCCGGCGTAAATGCTTTTGCGGCAAGTAAAAATACCGGGATGACCGAGTAGCGATAATTCGAAAAAAAGAGATTCGATTCGTATTTTTTGCCGTTCGTTAGCGATTCGCGAGGAGGAGGCGGGGCGGTTATTCCTGTTGTTTTTCTTTTAAAAATTTCTGATACGATTTCCAGCCCGGACAAAATCGGGTATGCCAACGCCAAATCTTGGCAAAGATCGACCGGGGATTTTTATCCGCCATTTTTCGTATTCGGCAGGAAGCGCAGGCATGAGATGTTTCTGACATGGTAAATTTTGTTTTTATGAACTATTCGATTGATCGGCGGCCGATTCGTCAAAATATCCTTTGACGAAAAACCGAAGTACGAAACAAAAATAGCGATAAATCGGTTTGGTGGTACGCGCCGTAGAATCAATTGTCGATTGCCGGAAAACCGAGAGACGGTTTCGGAAAAGGAAACCGGGGAGAAAATCGTTAAAAAAGACGTAAAGCAATATGGGCGCATGCTTCGGCATCGGCCAAAGCATGGTGGTGTTTTTCCAACGGGTATCCGCAGTAGGCGGATACGGTTTGTAATTGATAATTGGGCAATCCTTTCAACGCATGTCGGGCGGTACGCAACGTACAATAAAAAATATTGCCGGGATAATCGATTCCGTATCGTTCCAGGGTAGCTTTTAAACAACCTTCGTCGAAAGAACTGTTGTGGGCTATTAACGGAAGATTCCGGATTTTGGGGGCTATTTTTTCCCATACCTCCGGAAATTCCGGCGCCGATTCGGTATCTGCCTGAGTTAGTCCGTGTATGCGGGTAGTCCACGGACTGTAATAGTTCGGGTACGGTTTGATCAGACTGTAAAGTCTTTCTTCGATTACCCCTTTGCGTACGATTACTATTCCTACGCTGCATATGCTGGTTCGTTTTCCGTTGGCGGTTTCGAAATCGATGGCTGCAAACTCTTTCATGACGAAGTTTTTTCGCTTTTGTTTCGGTAAATATAACGATTTTTAAACATGTAGTCGTATTCGCCGAAAATACAGGGAACGAAAGGATCTCTTGTATCTGTCAGACCCGGGTTTATTGCAGGTTGAATTCTATTCTTTATTTTTGTCGTTCGAAATAGTGAAATATTATGATTACTGCCCGACTGTTGTTGCATTGTCCGGATAAACCGGGTATTTTAGCTGAAATTACGGATTTCATTACCGTAAATAAAGGGAATATCGTGTATCTCGACCAGTATGTGGACCGAGTAGAGAATATTTTCTTTATGCGCATCGAATGGGAATTGGATGAATTTCTGATTCCCAGGGAGAAGATAGAGGATTATTTTAAAACATTGTTCGCCCGAAAATACGATATGCATTTGCGTTTGTATTTTTCCGATATCCGGCCGCGCATGGCTATTTTCGTTTCGAAATTTTCGCATTGCCTGTACGATATGCTGGCCCGTTATACGGCAGGAGAGTGGGAAGTGGATATTCCGTTGATTATCAGTAATCATCCGGATTTAAAGCATATTGCCGATCGTTTCGGAATACCGTTTTATGTCTTTCCCGTGACGAAAGAGAACAAGGCGGAGCAGGAACGGAAAGAGTTGGAACTGTTGGCGGAATACAATATCTCTTGCATCGTTCTGGCGCGTTATATGCAAGTCGTATCGGAGAAAATGATCGAGGCCTATCCGAACCGCATCATTAATATTCATCATTCGTTTTTGCCGGCTTTTGTAGGGGCGAAGCCGTACCATGCGGCGTTCGCCCGGGGAGTGAAAATCGTGGGGGCTACCAGCCATTACGTGACGACGGAACTGGATGCCGGACCGATCATCGAGCAGGATGTCGTGCGGATTACGCATAAAGACTCGGTGGAAGAACTGATTAACAAGGGGAAGGATTTGGAGAAAATCGTCCTGTCCCGTGCCGTGCGGAAACATATTGAACGAAAAATACTTACGTATAAGAATAAAACGGTCATATTCAATTGACCTTTTTCGGAAAAGGGTTTGGGCAGGGAGAGATAGAATGACGGATTTTCGATTGCAAGTATTTAAAACCGTGGCTGAGCGGCTCAGTTTTACTCGGGCTGCGGAAGAGTTGTGCATTTCTCAACCGGCTGTGACCAAACATATCCGGGAGTTGGAGAAGCAGATAGGCGGAGCGTTGTTTGTCCGGAGCAGCGGACGTATTGCATTGACCGAAAAAGGCGAACTGCTGTTGAAGCATGCGCGGGAGATTCTCGCCTCGTACAGAAGCATGAGTGAGGCATTTGCCGAAACGGACGTTTCGTTTGCCGGAACCCTGCGGATCGGAGCCAGCACTACCGTATCCCAGTATGTGTTGCCGGAATGTCTGGCGCGTTTTAAAAAATTGTATCCTCGTATCCGTATCACGGTCTTTAACGGAAATACGGAACAAATCGAGGCATGGGTGGCCAGCGGCGATGTGGATCTTGGAGTGATCGAAGGAGATGCAACACACCCTTCTCTGCATTATACCCTTTTTCGGCGAGACGAAATCGTATTGGTCACGACGGCCAATAATATCCGGTTTCCTAAAGAAGAGATCGCACTGTCCGAGCTGGTTGGGTTGCCGTTGGTTTTGCGGGAAAACGGTTCGGGAACTTTGTCTGTGGTGGAACATGCCTTGTCCGCGAAGGGAATTGCACGCAATGCGTTGCAGGCGGAAATTCGGTTGGGTAGCACGGAAGGTATCAAACGTTATTTGTACAGCGCCGGTATTTTTGCATTCCTTTCGATAGCGGCCGTTTCGGACGAGCTGGCTTCCGGACGTTTGAGAGTTGTCGAAATAGAAGGGTTACGTATCGACCGGAGTTTTCGGTTCGCCGTTTTGCATGGGGAATGCAACCGTTTGGGCGCTCTTTTCGTCTCTTTTTGCCGCGACCGTAACCGGTAATTTCGTCGAGGCCGTAGAAACCGGTTTCCCATTTGTTTGTTGGATATGTTCAATGATTGTGCGATCGACGGGTGCGATGTCGTTGCGGAATACGCTCGTTTTGCGTGAAACCGGAAATTCCGGTTGAATTGTCTTCCGTTATGTTTGAGAACAGGTCCTGCAAATTATTCGGATTTTATTTTAACAAAAAAAATTAACAAAATTGTTTGTGCGTGATTTTTAATGTCTATATTTGCAATAACAAAATTGTTAGATAAAAATGTTTGCCGATATGAAAACAAAGTCGGAGCAGAATAAGGAACAAGCGATATTGCAGGCGGCCGAACGGGAATTTCTGACCAAAGGGTACGACGGAGCCCGGACCGTTTCAATCGCTGAAGCGGCGGGAGTGACACATGCCATGCTGCATTATTATTATCGGACGAAAGCGCAGCTTTTCAAAAAAATTCTGGACGAGAAAGTGTCGTTGATGAGTCGTTCTTTTATAGCGGCGTTCGGAGAACCGGGCCTTCCGTTGTCGGAGCGGTTGAAAAAAGGCATTGAATGCCATTTCGATTTTATAGCGGCCAATCCCGATTTGCCGCGTTTCATTCTCAACGAGGTGTTCGCCCGTCCCGAACGGTATGAAACTATGCGGGAAAGCATTCAGAATGCGGTCCGTTTCTTGATCCGGGAAGTACAGCGGGAAATCGACGCATCGGCGGAACGCGGGGAGATCGAATGGATCGATATTCGTATGTTGCTGCTCGACGTGATTTCGCTTAATGTGTTTCCGTTCATTTCTTTTCCGGTCGTGGAACCGATTTTGGGCGATCTTACGGCAAATCGGGAATGTTTTTTCGAGATGCGCAAACAAGAGACTATCGAAACGATTATGCGACGTATAAAAAAGTGTGAACCATGAAACGATTGTTGGTTTTGTGCGGCATGTTATGCGGGATGCCGGCCGTTTTCGCCCAGCCTACGCTCGATGAGTGTCGTCGGTTGGCGCAGAAGCATTATCCGGAAATTCGTCGGTACGACCTGATCCGGCGTACAGCCGAATATTCCGTATCGAATGCCAAGCGCGCATGGCTGCCGCAGTTTTCGCTTTCGGCCCAGGCTACCTGGCAGACGGCCGTACCTGGATTTCCCGAACAAATGACGGAGTTTCTTGCCCGGCAGGGACTGGATATTCCGGGATTGAATAAGGATCAATATAAAGTGCAGTTAGAATTGAACCAGACCCTTTGGGACGGGGGCGAATCGCGGGTTGATGAACGATTGGCCGAAGCGGAAGAGAAGGAATCGCAGCGTTCGGTCGATGTGGACCTTTATGTGTTGGAAAAGCGCGTAGACGACCTTTATTTCGGTATTTTGCTGTTGGACAAACGTATCGAGCAAACCCGCTTGACTATGGATTTGCTGCGTAGCAATCTTGACAAGATACGTGCTTTGCAGAAGAACGGGGAAGCCATGCAGAGCGACGCCGATGCCGTGGAAGCCGAGTGGTTGTCGGTGGGACAGCGGCTTGCGCAGGAAGAGGCGTCGCGGGACAGTTACCGCCGGATGCTTTCGATTTTTATCGGCCGGGATTTGGAGGGGGACAAGTTGCTTTTGCCCGATGTCGCAGAGCCCCTTTCTTCCGAGTCCACCCGTCCCGAACTGGCGCTTTTCGAGGCGCAGATCGATAAGTATTCGGTACAGGAACAGCGGGTCAAAGCATTGACGCATCCCCGCTTTAACCTTTTCGCCCAGGGATATTATGGTTATCCGGGGCAGGATTATTTCGAAAGCATGATGAGTTCCGATTGGTCATGGAACGCTGCGGTAGGAGTACGGATGTCTTGGAATTTCGGACGTTATTATACCCGGCGCAATTCTTTGAATCAGTTGGAGCTGGCCAAACGCCAGATCGATGTCCGGAGGGACGTTTTTTTGTTCAATAACCGGCTGGAAGCTACGGAGGAACGGGGAGAGATCGTCCGTTTGCGGGAAGCGATCGCTGCGGATAACCGCATTGTGGAGCTGCGCCGTTCGGTACGTGAAGCCGCGGAATCGAAATTGCGCAACGGCGTTATCGATATGAACGATTTGCTTCAGAAGATTACGGAGGAGGATGCGGCGCTTGCGGCGCGGAATGCCCGCGAAATAGAGCTGGTCAAAGCGATTTACGAATTAAAATATACGATGAACCAATGAAACGGATTTTTATTTGCGGGGTCGTGATGCTGCTGGCGTTTGCGTGCGGACGCGACGAGGATTTCGACGCGATGGGAACGTTCGAGGCTACGGAGGTAACCGTTTCGGCCGAGGCGGCCGGACGCATACTCGATTTTTCGATAGAGGAAGGGGATACGCTTTCGACATACGCTCAGGTCGGCGTTATCGATACTGTGCAACTTTATTTGCAGAAATTGCAGTTGGAACGCCAGAGGGCTTCCTTGAAAGCGAATCGTCCCGATATCGCCAAACAGGTGGCGTCGCTGCAGGAGCAGATCGACAAGCAACGGACCGAACGCCGGAGAGTGGAAAACTTGTTGAAGGACAATGCGGCCACGACCAAACAACTCGACGATATCGATGCGCAATTGAATCTTTTGAACCGGCAGTTGGAGGCTCGACTTTCCACTTTGTGGAACGATGCGGCGTCGATCGATGAAAATGTCTCGTCGATCGACGTGCAGATTGCCCAGGTGGAAGACAAACTTCTGAAATGCCGTATCGTGTCGCCCATCGGAGGAACCGTATTGGCGAAATATGCCGAAACGGGAGAATTGGCTTCTGTCGGACGTCCTTTGTTCAAAATAGCGGATATGAATCGGATTTATTTGCGGGCTTACTTTACGTCGGATCAGTTGGCCGATTTGCAAATCGGTCGGAATATGACCGTTACGGCCGATTTCGGCGGGGACAAACAGTACGATTATCCGGGACGCATCGTTTGGATCGCTTCCGAAAGCGAATTTACCCCTAAAACGGTTCAAACGCGCGATACGCGGGCCAATTTGGTATATGCCGTGAAGATTGCCGTGGAAAACGATGGACGGTTGAAACTCGGCATGTACGGGGAAGTACGGCTGCGTTGATTCGAAGGGGTTGTGGTTATGAAAGACGAACGGGTTATGAAGAAGACGGCGATAAAAGTCGAGGCATTGACTAAATATTACGGAAAACTGACGGCGCTGGACCGCGTGTCGTTCGAGGTGGCGAGAGGCGAATTGTTCGGCTTGATCGGCCCCGACGGAGCGGGGAAAAGCACGCTTTTCCGGTTGCTTACCACGTTGCTTGTTCCCGACGGCGGGCGGGCTACGGTCGATGGGGCCGATATCGTGGCCGATTATCGGACCGTTCGGAAACGGGTAGGGTATATGCCGGGACGTTTTTCTCTTTATCCCGATTTGTCCGTAGCGGAAAATCTGGCCTTTTTCGCCGCTTTGTTCGGGGTAAAACTGCAAAGCAATTACGATTTGATAGCGCCGATATACAGGCAGATCGAACCGTTTCGGGAACGGCGGGCCGGTAAATTGTCGGGTGGTATGAAACAGAAACTCGCCTTGTGTTGCGCTTTGATTCATCGGCCGTCGGTATTGTTGTTGGACGAACCTACTACGGGAGTGGACGCCGTATCGCGCAGCGAATTCTGGGATATGCTTGCCGAATTGAAGGAAAAAGGAATTTCGATGCTCGTTTCGACGCCTTATATGGATGAGGCGAACCGTTGCGACCGTATCGCTCTTTGCGATAGAGGCAGAATATTGGGAGTCGATACCCCGCAAGGAATTGTCGCGCGGTTCGACGAACCGCTTTATGCATTGTCGGGAGAGCGCATGTACGAACTGTTGTCGGCGGCCCGCCGTTCGGCGGGAGTCCGCGAATGTTATACGTTCGGCGAAACCCATCATGCGATCGTCGATCCCGGATTCGATCCGGACCGGTTCGTTCGCGACCTGGCCGAACAGGGATTCCGCCATATCGAAATACGGCCGGTTGTACCCGGTATTGAAGATGTATTTATGAAATGGATGCGTTATGAATAATCCGATCATATCCGTAAAAGATTTAAGCAAAAAATTCGGCGATTTCACTGCTGTCGATCGAATCTCTTTCGAGGTAGAGAAAGGCGAAATTTTCGGATTTCTCGGCGCTAACGGGGCCGGTAAGACAACGGCTATGCGCATGTTGTGCGGACTGAGTTATCCTACGTCGGGGAGCGGAACCGTCGCCGGGTTCGACGTGATGCGGGAGGGAGAGCGGATCAAACGCCGCATCGGTTACATGAGCCAGCGTTTTTCGTTGTACGATAATCTGACGGTATGGGAGAATATCCGTCTGTACGGAGGAATCTACGGCCTTTCCCGCCGGGAAATCCTTCGTCGGGCGGTCGTCGTGCTCAACCGTTTGAATTTTCGTTCGGAAAGCCGCACGTTGGTCGGTGCTCTGCCGTTGGGCTGGAAACAGAAGCTGGCTTTCTCTGTAGCTACGCTGCATCGTCCCGAAGTGATTTTTCTGGATGAACCGACGGGCGGGGTCGATCCCGTGACGCGCCGTCAGTTCTGGGAACTGATTTACGAATCGGCGGCCGGGGGGACCACTGTTTTCGTGACGACCCATTATATGGACGAGGCGGAGTACTGTTCGCGCGTATCGATTATGGTCGATGGAAGGATTCGTGCGTTGGGGAAGCCTGCCGAACTGAAAAAACAATATGCCGCGCAAACGATGGACGAAGTTTTTCGGACCTTGGCCCGCGGCGCAAAACGGGCCGAATAGCCATGGGAGGATTTTTGTCGTTTGTCAAGAAAGAGACGCTGCATATTTTGCGCGATTCTGTTACGATGCTGATCGCATTGTTGATGCCCGTCGTTCAGATTCTGCTTTTCGGGTTCGCCATTTCCACGGAAGTGAACAATATCAACGTGGCGGTCGTCGTTCCGCATGCTACCGAAGCGGTGCGGAAGGCGGTGTCGCGTTTGGAAGCCAATCCGTATTTTACCTTCAAGGGCACTCTTTACGGCAGTCAGATCGATGAAACGCTGCGTTCCGGCCGGGCCGATGCCGTGGTGGTTTTCGCCGCCGATTACGACCGGCGCATGGCGGCTTTGGCGGCGGGGATGCCGGCTGAACCGCCCGTGCAATTGATAATGGATGCCTCGAATACCAATACGGCTACGGCGGGTGCCGGCTACCTGCAAAGCGTTCTGACGGAAGGCATGGCCGGCTTTTCGGCTCCGGAAACCCATTTGCTGTTCAATCCTCAAATGAAAAGCGCCTATAATTTTGTTCCGGGAATCATGGGATTGATATTCATTCTGATATGTGCTATCCTGACCTCCATTTCGATTGTGCGGGAAAAAGAAACGGGGACGATGGAGGTCTTGCTTGTATCGCCTGTACGTCCCATCCGCATTATTTTTGCGAAAATGATTCCGTATTTCGCGCTTTCCTGTCTCAATCTCGCTTCTATTCTGCTGCTGGCCCGTTACGTGCTGGAGGTTCCGATGTCGGGAAGCGTCGGGAGCATTATCAGCGTGTCTTTGCTTTATCTGGTTTTGGCTTTGGCGCTCGGACTTTTCATTTCCACTATCGCGAATACGCAGGTAACGGCCTTGCTTATTTCCGCCATGCTGATGCTGATGCCGATGATTATGCTTTCCGGTATGGTCTTTCCGATCGAGAATATGCCCGGTATTTTGCAGGCGGTTTCCTGTATTGTCCCGGCCCGTTGGTATATCGACGCCATCCGGAAACTGATGATCGAAGGAGTGCCGTTTGCCGACGTACTCGACGATTTTTTGATTCTGGTGTCCATGACCGTTGTCTTAATCGGCGTGGCGCTTAAAAAGTTCAACGATAGACTCGAATAGTTATGCGAATGCTTAGGGTATTGCTCGAAAAGGAATTTTTGCAATTTCTGCGCGATCCGTTTCTGCCGAAAATGGTAATCGTTTTTCCCATGATGGTCATGCTCGTTTTTCCGTGGGTAACGACGATGGATGTCCGCCATGTCGGGGTGTCGGTCGTTGATAACGATCGGACGGAGGCGTCGCGGCGTATCGTGCAGAAAATCGGGGCGTCGGATTATTATACGCTACACGGGATATCGGATGATTTCGGTGTGTCGCTTCGGGCTTTGGAAACGGGCGATGTGGATGTTATCGTGGAGATTCCCGATGGTTTCGAAGAGGCGCTGGCCGAAGGATCGTCGAAGCGGGTCAGCATTTCCGCCAATGGCGTGAACGCCATGAAAGGAAGTTTGGGCATGCAGTATTTGCTACAGACGGTTTCGGCGACGATTGCCGAGTTGCAACGGGAGCGGGGAGGGGAGCCTCCGACCGTTCCGGTGGTTGTCCAAAACCGCTATAATCCGACACTCGAATACCGTTATTACATGATTCCGGCCTTGATGATTATGCTGTTGATCATGATTACCGGATTTTTACCGGCTTTGAATATAGTCAGCGAAAAGGAGAAGGGAACCATAGAGCAGATCAATGTGACGCCCGTCAGCCAGTTTCATTTTACGTTGGCCAAACTGATGTTGTATTGGATCGTCGGGTTCGTCGTCCTGACGCTGGCCATGTTGCTCGGATGGATCGTTTACGGGTTGGTCCCTGCCGGTTCGTTCGGAGCTATTTATCTGGCGGCCATGCTTTTCGTTTTGGTCATGTCGGGGTTCGGCGTGGTAGCCGCCAATTATTCTTCCACCATGATGCAGGCGATTTTCGGAATGTTTTTTTTCGTCATGATTTTTATCCTGATGAGCGGATTGCTTACCCCGGTCGAATCGATGCCCGAGTGGGCGCAGCGGATTACGTTCGTTTTGCCGCCTCGTTATTTTATCGGCATTATGCGGGCCGTTTATCTCAAAGGAGCCGTTTTTACCGATTTATGGAGGGATTACGCGGCATTGGCCGGATTTGCCGTGTTGTTCAATACATGGGCGGTTTTGAGTTATCGGAAACAAGTTTGAATGGGAGTTCGGAACCGGTCGGAAAAATGAATTTTAAGGAGAAAAAGATTTACGAAACGACCGACGGGAGATTATCGTCTCTCGTCGGTCGTTTCGTATAATTTAAAATTGATGTAATAGATTTAATCGCGGCGGGCGAACCCCAAATAATAAACCAGCGTGGCCAAAGCGCTGAGAGCTCCGACCAGATAAGTTCTGGCAGCCCAGGAAAGCGCTTCTTTGGCCCCCGACATTTCGCTTTGGCTTAGGGTTCCCGAACTGCGTAACCAGGCCAGCGCTCTTCTGGAAGCGTCGTATTCCACGGGCAACGTGACCAGACTGAACAGGAGTATGGCAGCGAACATGGCTATACCTATCCAGAACAATGCGGGGAAAGTGGTAATGGTAAAAATTCCGATAAGGATGATGATTTGCGCCCACATGGATGAAAATTGTACGATGGGAACCAATACCGACCTCAATTTCAACGGTGCGTAATGCCTGGCGTGTTGTACTGCATGCCCGCATTCGTGTGCGGCGACAGCCGCCGCGGCGATGGATGAGGAAGCATACACCGATTCGCTCAGATTGACCGTCTTGTTCAAGGGATTGAAATGATCGGTCAGCTGTCCCGGCGTGCTGATAACTTTAACGTCGTAAATCCCGTTGTCGCGCAACATTTTTTCCGCTACGTCCTTTCCGGTCAGGTGTCCGGGAAAGGACCGAGTAGAATATTTTTTAAATACCGATTGCAATTTGCCCTGTACCAACAGGCCGATAAGCATCACGGCGATAATCAGGAAAAAGCCTTCATTCATCATTTTTTCTATACTGTTTTTGTTTTATGCAAAAATAACTGTTTTACCGATATGGACAATACCATTTTCCATAAACGGCGGATTATCGTTTTTTATTGTTTTTGTCAGAAAATCGGAATAGGTTTGCGACATCGGGACGAAGTCCCGTTTCCGGAAAGTTCCGGACGAATTGAAAAGTCCGGATGATTCCGGCCTTTTTTATCGGATCGAAACGATCGGGTTTACAAAGAGGCGAAAAAATCGTTGCCTTTATCGTCCACGATGATGAAAGCGGGAAAATTTTCCACATATATTTTCCGAACGGCTTCCATGCCCAATTCGGGAAAATCGATCACTTCCACGCTCTTAATGCTGTCTTTGGCGAGAATGGCCGCCGGTCCGCCGATCGAGCCCAGGTAGAATCCGCCGTGTTTCGCACAGGCGTCCGTTACGGTTTTCGACCGGTTGCCTTTCGCTACCATGACCATAGATCCTCCGTGGCTTTGGAACAGATCGACGTAAGGATCCATCCGTCCGGCCGTGGTGGGTCCGAAACTTCCCGATGCCATGCCGGCCGGAGTCTTGGCCGGCCCCGCATAATAAACGGGATGGTCTTTCATGTATTGGGGAATCGGTTCTCCGGCGTCAATGCGTTTTTTGATTTCTGCATGGGCGATATCCCGGGCAACAATCAGCGTCCCTTTCAGGTTCAGACGCGTTTTTATGGGATGTTTGCTGAGTTCTTCGCGAACTTTGTCCATGCCCATATCCAAATCGATTTCCACGGCCGGTTTCAACATCGGCGCTTCTTTCGGCAGGAACCGGGCCGGATTTTTTTCAAGGGCTTCCAGAAAAATGCCTTCTTCCGTGATTTTTGCCTTGATGTTCCGGTCGGCGCTACAACTGACTCCGATACCTACGGGACAGGATGCGGCATGGCGGGGCATCCGGATAACACGCACGTCGTGTACTAAATATTTGCCGCCGAACTGCGCGCCTACTCCGCTTTCCTGGCAAATTTTCAATACTTTTTCTTCCCACTCGAGATCGCGGAACGCTTGTCCCCCTTCGTTGCCGTGCGTCGGAAGGTGGTCGTAATAGCCGGCCGACGCCTTTTTTACGGCTGCCAGATTCGCTTCCGCCGAAGTCCCGCCGACGACGATGGCCAGATGATAGGGTGGGCAGGCCGACGTTCCCAAATCCTTGATTTTTTCTTTGATGAACTTGGTCAGCGATTCTTCGTTCAGCAAGGCTTTGGTCTGCTGGTACAGGAAAGTCTTGTTCGCGGATCCTCCGCCTTTGGTAATGAACAGAAATTCGTATTTGGCCCCTTGCGTAGCGTAAATGTCGATTTGCGCCGGCAGGTTGTTCCCGCTGTTCTTCTCTTCCGTCATAGTAAATGGCACGACTTGGGAATAGCGCAGGTTGCGTTCTTTGTAAGTTTCGTAAACCCCTTTGGAGAGGGCTTCCGCGTCGCATGCTCCGGTATATACGTTTTCGCCTTTCTTCCCGATGACGATCGCCGTGCCCGTGTCCTGACAGGTCGGCAGTTCCCCTTCGGCCGCCACCACTTGATTCGCCAGCATGGTATATGCGACGAAACGGTCGTTGTCCGTGGCTTCCGGATCTTTGAGTATATCGGCCAGCTTTTGCAGATGCGCCGCCCGCAGATAGAACGATACGTCTGAAAAAGCCGCTTTGGACAATACCGTCAATCCTTCCGGGTCTACGGTCAATATTTTACGTCCGTTGCATTCGGAGCAATGTACGTACTCTTTGGTCAGAAGACGATATTCCGTCGTGTCTTCTGCGATAGGAAACGGTTCCTGATATTTAAATTCCGACATAATGTAAATATTTTTTTGGGGCTGTTGAAAAACAGCCGTTGGTTTGTTCTCGTCGTTCGGAAGCGGGGATGCAAACCCCGTACAATTCAATATCCCAGCGTGCGCAACATCGACCGGTAACTTTGTTCTTTGGCGAACAGGCGGGTGTAATAGTCGTTGTCGTCTTTGTCGCGGTCTATGATGATGTGTTTCGGAGCGGGAATAAGACAGTGCTGCAAGCCGCCGTAGCCGCCCAACGATTCCTGGTAAGCCCCGGTATGGAAAAATCCGATATATTGGGTTTCCCCCGGTTCTATTTTAGGCAGGTAAATCGCGTTGGAATGAGCTTCGGCATTGTAAAAGTCTTCGCTGTCGCAGGTCAGCCCGCCCAGGAATATCCGTTGGTATTCGCGATCCCAATGGTTGATGGCCAACAAGATGTATTTCTGGTTGATGCCCCATATATCCGGCAGGGTAGTCATGAACGAACTGTCTATCATGTACCATAGCTCCCGGTCGTTTTGTTTTTTCTGGTTCAAAATCGAGAATAGGGTAGCTCCGCTTTCTCCTACGGTAAACGACCCGAATTCCGTGAAAATATTCGGTTCCGTCACGTCGTACTGCTGGCAGATGTTCTTGATCTGGGCAATGATTTCTTCGGTCATGTATTCATAGTCGTAGTTGAACCCCAACGAATTTTTGATCGGGAATCCGCCGCCGATATTCAGGGAGTCGAGTTCCGGACATACTTTTTTCAGTCGGCAATAGAGATTGATGCATTTGTTCAGTTCGCTCCAGTAATACGCCGTGTCGCGTATGCCGGTGTTGATGAAGAAATGCAGCATCCTCAACTCGAATTTATGGTTATTCTTGATTTTTTCCAGATAAAAATCGATAATGTCGTTGTAGCGTACGCCTAAACGGGAAGTGTAAAAATCGAATTTGGGCTCTTCTTCCGCGGCGATCCGGATGCCTAATTTGGCCTTTTTGTGTTCGTCAATCAGCGAGTCGAGGGCCGACAACTCTTCTTTGTTGTCGAGGACGGCGACCGTGTTGATGAAATTGTTGTTGATGAGTCCCGCTATGTTTTCCACATACAATTGCCGCTTGAACCCGTTGCATACGATATAGGTGTCTTTGTCTATTACCCCGTTTTCGTACAGGGCATTGACTAAAAAGATGTCATAGGCGGAAGACGTTTCCAAATTGATGTCGTTTTTCAACGCTTCTTCCAATACGAATGAAAAATGGGAACTTTTCGTACAATAGCAATAGTTGTAGGAGCCTTTATAATCCACTTTCGCCATCGCTACGTTGAACAGGCGTTTGGCCCGTTGTATCTGGGAGGATATTTTGGGCAAATAAGTTATTTTCAACGGAGTGCCGTATTGCTTGATGATGTCCATCAACGGTACGTGATGGAAATTCAGTTCATGGTCGGTAACATCGAACTCCTCTTGCGGAAATTCAAAAGTCTGTTCAATCAAATCGATGTATTTGTTCTTCATTTTTAATTCGGCGATTAAAATTAAACCGGGTACGTATACATACTTTTGTGAATGGTGCAAATGTACGATAAAAAATCAGAACGCAAGGGGATTTTCGGGGGATTTTTCGAGCGGGCGGAATCTGTCCCGTTTTTGTTTCGTTCCGCGTTCTTTTTTCCGAACGGAATCGGATGGTCCCGGCCGTTTGTCCGTCGTGATCACTGTTGTATTCCAGGGGCGATCGGATCTCTTGTTTCGGAGGAGAACGGTTCTTGAAACGACGTTCGTGAGGGCTGCAAAATCGATCGTGAATTTTCGGAAAAACGGATATTGCCGAATCCGAAAGGAAATTCGGCTGGAAAAAAGAGGAATATGCGTGTCCGTATCTGAAATTTTTATATCTTTGAAAATTAATTGATATTGCGGAGTTGTTTTTGTATACGACCCGTTTTTATTCATCGGATTAATTTATTTGCTACGATTATGATAAACAAATTGTTAATCACATGTCTGCAACGTAATAAACGGCTGATTATTCCCGGATTGGGTGCTTTTATCCGTAAAAATGTGGATGGCGTGGGAATCATATTGGTATTCGTGCCGTTTTTGAATAAGGACGACGGTGTATTGCTGTCTGCTTTGCAAAGTTGGGCCGGCGTAGAGAAAGAGGAAGCGGAGGTTATCCTGAAAGAGTATGTCGAATATATCCGGAAATCGTTGAACGAACGGGGACAATATATAATAGAAGGGGTCGGTGTGTTGAAATACGATGCGAATCGGGTAATTTATCTGGCCAAAGAAAGTGAAGCGGTTCAGGAAGAACCTGCGAAGACCGAACCGCGGCCGGAAAAACCGAATGTTGCGGAAGAAAAAGCGGTCGTTCCCGAACTGACAGGAGAGGCAACTTCCGTCCCTGCGGAACAGCCGAGAGTGTTGAGACAAAATATTCCGCCTTTTCCCGTTTCTCCTGCGGAACCGGAGGGGCAAGCCGTTCCCGTATCGCAGCCGCACGCTCCGGTACAAGGTAATATACAATCCTCCTATCCTCCTCAGCCGAATACGAGGAACAGCGGTATCGGGGTCCGTTATTTTTCGCCGAGAGAAGAGTCTGCATCCGTTCCTGGAAGCGATGCGGGCGGTTCCGAACGTCCTGTCGGTGTTCCGGTCGGAGAATCGCGTCGGCAAACGATCAACAGTTTGTACGGGAACGGTTCGTCACAGCATCAGCCGGGACCTGAAAGACCGAAAGTTCCTCAGTCTCATCGGAGCGGTATGCAACAGCGTACGGCCAATTTATACGGTACGATTCCTGCCGCCCCCAGCAAACCAGGTGTTGCTCCCGAAACGGGAACACCTCAGACCCGTACTCCTCGGACACAGACACAAGGGCGCCGCGTACCTGTGAACAATACGGGCAAGAAGAAAGGCAACGATATGGTATTTATTATTGCCATCATAGCGATTATTGCGACTATTTTGGTGTTGATATACGGTTGGATTTTCGGTGCGGATAATGCGACTTTTGAAGGTCTGCCGATAGAGGAGGAAATTCCTGTTGTGGTTGAGCAGCCGGAAACGGTTCAGGAATAGGATTTATTTCTAAAAGGTGTTGAAAAAAGGTCGGTATGATGAAAATTATACCGGCCTTTTTTGTGTGATTCTCGTATCGGGGATAATTCCCCGTCGAGTCGGTCATTCATATTTCAACCATGCGGTAACGGTTGTGTCCGTATCCGACGAAAACCTGATCCAGCGGGCTTGAAACGAATCGGGGAACGAATAGGTCAAGGTTTCTCCCGGTTCAACGGCGTAAACGGCGTATTTCATCCAATCCCCGTTGCCTGTGGGATCGGCTTCAACCGTGATATTGACGGTTTTGTTCGCTTGGTGGGACAGCGTCAATGTTTTTTTATCGTAAAAGGCAATCAGATAAGGATCGGATGGTTGCCCGGCTTTTACTGCCGTTTCCTTCCAGGGGCCCCCTTCGCCCCGCGGTTTGCCGAGCTTCCACAAATCGTCGATAACGCCGGCCCAGACGGCAGCTTTCCCGTCTTCCGATACGATGATATGCGGGTTGTTGCGGCCTTCTCGGGGATTTACTCCGGTCAGTAACAGCATGCCGCGATAGGAAGCGTAGTCCTGAATCTGGTAGCGATGAGTGGAGATCGGGCGTATCTTGGCGTAACCGTCAGCATTTTCCGCCGGCAATTCGTAAAAGGTTCCCATGCAGCTGAACAGGTCGCGTTCTGTCGCCACTTCCCGGCATACGCGTAACAATCCTTGGTCGGTCATCGGTTTATACGCCTTGTCGCCTAAGGGCAGTCGCCATCTGCGTCCGCTGTCGTCGATAATCAGCACTGAACCGTTTTCTATGGAAACGACCTGTTGCGGAATTTCGAATTTCGACCGGATGAAACCGGCGGTTTCCGGGTCTTTTTGGGGTTTCAGTTCCAACGTTTCCCCCATTTCGTAATATCCGGTTTCCGCACGTTTGCCGTCGATTGTCGCAGAGGCTAATACCCCTAACGATCGCCGGTTATTTCCCAGACTGTATAATAAGCCGCCCGTGGTTTGGGGTTGATCGGCAGGGATCAGACCGTCGAATATGGCATCGGCCGTCGTGTCTCTGTTGTCTTCGCTCGTATAGGAGAAGCTTACGGTAGCGGAAACCGGACGGTCGCTTTTTACGCGGATCCATTCTCCCCGATCGGTCGGAGCGAAGGGAACGTTCATATCTTGGTAAGCGGCTACGGTAACGGATTTCAGGGGTTTCCAGTTGCCGTTTCCCGAATCGTCCGTTTCGAATGTGAAAGTGACGGGATTTCCGCTGCTGTTTTTGATCCATCCGCATCGTTTTTTCCATCCGGCGAACAGAAACGGTTCGGAATATTCTTGGGCGTCTATCCGTTCGTCGATCCATACGGCGCCTTCGGCGGTGGCGGGTCCGAGTTCGTCGGGTTGGGTCAAAGAGGTAAACCATAAATTGGAGTTGGATTGTCCCGGACCTTCGATGCCGCCTTTGGCCTTGCGTTTGTTCAAAAACTCTTTTTGGGCGGAATCGTCGCATCCGAACACCAGTCGGTCGTTCCAGCGGGCATAATCTCCGATTACTTTCAAGTAAGCCGAACGCGGGCGTATTCCTCCGCTGTTGTCGGCTGCGAATCGGCCGGGAAAACGCCAGAACAGTCCGTGCATGGTCATCAGATAGTCGGGGTCAGAAGCCGTTCCTATGTTACGGATTCGGGGCCATTCGGTATTCCATCCGTGGGCGCCGTCGTAGCTGTGGCTGGCTTTCGGCAGGCGGAAAAAGGACCATCCGTGCGCTGCATCTCGAACCCCTAACAGGACGGATTTGTGATCCCAGCCGGTCGCCCACAAAGGATCGTTCTCCGGATCTTCGTTGCCGTAAATTCCACCTGGTCCGGTAATTTCGGTAAATTGATTTCTGCGAACCACTTTCCATTCTTTTCCGTTCCATTCCGCCAATACGCCGGCTTCCACATCGAACTTCCGTAACGCTTCCCGGGAACCTTCGCCGTTATTGCTGAAAACCAATACGCCTTGTCCCGAATACAATCCCTTGCCGTGAACGCCGGGAAGAAGCGAATTTATCGGTCCTGCCCCGTCGGACGTTTCCTGTTTTTTGTTTCCGTCCCGGTACAGTTCTTTTACTTCCAGCGTATTGACATCTACTTCGTAAAAACCTTCTTCCATCGTGCCGTAATAGATTTTACGGGCAGGGTCCGTCAAATGCCGGGCATTTCCCGTGTGGCGTCCCGGCATGATGCTGTAAGGTATGGTTCTGACTTGTCCGGAAGAATCTATGGCGTACGGGCCGATGAATAGCTGACGGCTTTCTTTGTGGATCATGCGGTTGGCCGGCGTGCCTCCGATGCTTTCGGTTCTGACGATTTGGCGGAGGTCGGGTGTTATTTCGTATAATTTATCGGAAGAACCGTCCGGCAAATGGGGCCCGTAGGTAATGATCCATAACCGGTCGGCCCATGGAACGACGGCTCCGGTTCCGCATTCCCCTTCATTGTTGTAATATGCTAAATGCGGGTAAATGCCGGATACGGAATCCGGAACGTCCTTTTTCGGTTCGGACACTTTGCAGTTGGATAAAACGACGGATGACAATAACAATAGTAAAGTAAAAAACGGTTTCTTATTCATGGATATGGCGGTTGTTTTTTATAAATAAATGTAAAAGTAAGAAAAAAACGGGCGATTGTCTCATCGGTTGCGAAAAAATATATATAATTTGTTTTTGCGGGATAAAACTTGAAAAAATAGATCGAAACCTTGAAAAGAATAAGTGTTTATTCTTGTTTCTCTACTGGATTATTTTGTTAAATTTGTCCAAATAATGTAACTCGAATGAATATGAAAATGAGAAACCTGTTGTTCGTCGTTTTGCTGACGGGAGCTGTATCGGTCCTTTATGCTCAGGACGACGATATTACCAATGCCTTTGACGATTTGAACCGGAAGGGGGAGATGAAAACGAAAGAGGAAGCCATGGCGGTCCCCGCTACGGAGGAAGAAGTGGCTTCGTTTTGTAAAAATATGCCTGACTGCGGGTATTTTTGTTTCCCGGAAAACCGGTCGTATGCCATTCGGCATTGGAGTTTTCTGCCGAAACGGTGGATGTCGTTTACCGAAAAGGAGCTTTCCTGTTTTCAGGGCGAGGCGCAGCCGGGAGAATTTTATACGTACCAACTCGGCCTGTATGCGGCCGGTAAGGAGTTGAAAGAGGTCAAGCTGAAATTTTCCGACTTGAAGAGCGATGCCGGGACGCCTGCGGTTTCCGCGAAAGAGATCCGTTGCTTCAATACGGGCGGAACGGATATTTACGGGAAGGACTTCATTAAGACGGTGGATGTCCCGAAAGGTGCGTTGCAGGCTTTGTGGATCGGACTGCCCGTTCCGCAGGACGCGCGCGGGACATATCGGGGGCAGGTAACGGTTCGCCCGGCGAATGCCGCTCCTTCCGTGATCGATATCGTATTGGAGGTCAAGGGCGACGCGGTTGCCGATTCGGGGGATAACGAAGGATGGCGACATTCCCGATTGCGGTGGTTGGACAGCAGGGCCGGAGCGGGAGACGAGCCGACGCAGCCTTATATCCCGTTGACGGTGGAAGGGAATACCATCGGTTATTTGGGGGGCGAAGTCAGCATCGGCGCCAACGGATTGCCCGAAAAGATCGTCACTCATTATACGCAGGGTATCGCCCTGAATCCCGAAGCGAAACAGGAGGTTTTGGCCGGCGGCATGGAACTGGAGATAGAAACGCCGCAAGGCGTGGAAACGCTGAAAAGCGGAAAGACGAAAATCGAAAGGCTTTCTTCGGGAAAAGTCCGGTGGGAAAACCGGTCGTCCGGAAAAAATCTGACGGTGGCTTGTTCCGGCCTATTCGATTTCGACGGTTTTTCGGATGTCCGGATAGACGTAACGGCTAAGAAACGGGTGCAAATCGAAGATATCCGTCTGAATATACCCTATTCGGCATACGCTTCCGAATATTTTATGGGATTGGGCGAAAAAGGCGGTTTCCGGAAATTCGAACAGATGGATTGGAAGTGGGATACCCTGAAACGGCAGGATGAATTCTGGATGGGGAATGTCAATTCCGGATTGCATATAAAGTTCAAGGACGACAATTACAGACGCCCGTTGGTCAATGTCTATTATGCGTTGGGCCGGATTCGCCTGCCGGAGTCTTGGGGAAACGAAAACAAAGGAGGCATCCGTTTCGCTTCTCGGCCGGACGGAGGACAGACGGTTACGGCGTACAGCGGAAAACGTACGCTGGCGGCGGGAGAAACGCAGGCTTATTGTTTCGATATGCTGATTACTCCCGTGAAACCGATCGATATGGCGACGCATACGGAAGAACGGTTCTATCATTCCAATTCGGATTTGAGCGCGAAATATATCGAATCGGCGAAACAAAACGGAGCCAATATCATCAATATCCATCATAAGAAAGATATTTATCCGTTCATCAACTATCCGTATTCAGACGAATCCGTAGCGGACCTGAAACGGTTCGTGGAAGAGGCGCATCGCCAGCAAATCAAGGTAAAGACTTACTATACGACCCGGGAACTGACGGTAAAGATTCCGGAAATATGGGCCTTGCGCAATTTGGGCGGAGAGGTCATTTTCGACGGACCGGGGAAGGATACCCGGACATTGATTCATCAAAACGGGCCTAATCCCTGGCTGAACGAACATTTTAAGGATCATTTCATCCCGGCCTGGTATAACGCCTTCAATGAAGGAAAATACAAGGGAGACATGGATATATCCGTCATTACGACGCCCGATTCCCGATGGAACAACTACTATCTGGCGGGATTGAAATGGATGGTGGATCATCTGAAAATCGACGGCATATACATCGACGACAGTGCACTCGACCGGAAAACGTTGCAGCGGGGGCGGCGTATTTTGGATGCGGACGGAAACCGCCGTAATGTGGATATGCACAGTTGGAACCACATGAACCAGTGGGCGGGGTACGCCAATTCCCTGTTGATTTACAACGACCTGTTCCCGTACGTGGATCGTCTGTGGATCGGGGAAGGGTTTTCTCCGGCCAGTTCGCCGGATTTCTGGCTGGTGGAAATGTCGGGCATTCCTTTCGGATTGTTGAGCGAAACGCTCAATTCGCATAACTATTGGCGCGGAATGATTTATTGCATGACGCCCCGTTTGCCGTGGAGCGGCGATCCTACGTCTTTGTGGGGCATATTCGACCGTTTCGGCATACGGGATGCGGCCATGCATGGCTATTGGGATGCAGCTTGTGCAGTAAAGACCGATAATCCGAACGTTTATGCCACGGTATATCAGAAAGCGGACAGTGCTTTCGTTGTTCTGGCGAACTGGACCGATCGGGAACAGTCGTGTAGATTGGTCATCGACCGGGAGAAATTGGGATTCGTGCCGGGAAAGATTACGGCTCCGGCTTTGAAAAATATTCAGGAGGAAAAATCTGGTTTGAACCTCGACAGCCGTCTGGATATGGAAGGAAACAGAGGGTTGTTCCTGTTGTTGGAAAAATAATCGGTCTGATCGTTTATGTATATAATTCTGGAACGATCCGGGAAATGAAATACACCCCAAAAGTTTGGGGTGTATTTCATTTCCCGGACAGCTCTTTGTCTCGCGTATTCGAATTTGTCGATTTTTCAGCTTATATTAAAGGAGGAACCTGAGTTCGGCGGAGTGTGAAAACGGCTGTCTCCGGTAGTGGCGATTTTTATCGGTCCGATAATCCGGAGCATGCATTCATGCAGCGCTCCAATATTTTTTCGGCCGGATCGAAGGGTTTCAAATCGTTCAATCCCATGTTGCGTATGGCAGTTTCTATCCATACATCTTTATCATTCGGCGTTTCATCGTCTGAAAAGTACCGGCCGGCATCCGTCAGAACCCGTTCGGGAACCAGTCCGATGATTTCGGTGCCGGTTATTCGCCGCCCTTTTTCTTCCGCTTTGGCCCGTATCGTGTCGTAAACGATGTGCAGCGGCGTCTGTTCCATATCGGTAATGTTTACCGATACCTGGGCTATGCCGTATTCTTCGATGTACCATCCGATGGCCTTCACGCCTTTCAACAGGCCGGGAATCCTGTACCTTTCTCCGTTCGAAACCTGCAATCGTCCGCTTTCCCGGATTTCTCCGGCTATCTCTTGGGCCGTTTTTACCGAGTCTGTGTCGAGGTTGAAATTGACGGCGATTAAGAACGGGCGGGCGCCGATGACGGTCAGTCCCGATTTTTTTACCTGTTCCGTGTATTTGCCCGGTCCGAAATCGGGTTTCCATTCCGGTCGGGACAGTTTTTCCTGCAATCCCTCGTATTCTCCTGACCGACAGACCGCCAAATTTTTCCGCTCGGGGAAAAAAGCCGCCGCTTCGTAACAATATACCGGAATCTTCAATTCGTCGTACACTCGCTGCGACAAATGCCGGGCGTATGCGGCCGCTTCTTCCAGGGATACGCCTTTTACGGGAACCAGCGGCAATACGTCCGTGGCGCCTATCCGCGGATGTTCCCCCCGATGTCTGCTCATGTCGATATGTTCCGCTGCCGTTTTCACGGCTCGGAAAGCCGCTTCGCATACGGCTTCGGGCAATCCGGCGAATGTCATTACGGTACGGTTGGCCGCCGCTCCTGTATCGACATGCAGCAATTTGACGCCGCTTACGCCGCGTATGGCGTCTGCAATGGCATCGATGACCTTGCGGTTTCTGCCTTCGCTGAAATTGGGAACGCATTCCAACAGCCGTTCCGCTTCGGATAGATTCGTCATTGGAACAAGGGTTTTACATAATAAAACAAGACGGCCCACATGACAAACCGGGCTCCTTTCCCGATCAGCATGAATACGGCGCTTTTTTTGAAGGACACTTTGTAAAAGCCCAGAGCGAGGGCCAGCACGTCGCCGATGCCGGGCAACCAGGAGAAAAAGGCCAGCGATGCGCCGTATTTGTCGACTCTTTTTTTCTGTTTGACCAGTGTTTCTTCTTTCACTTTCAAGTATTTTTCAATCCAGCTCCATTTTCCCAGGTACCCCAATCCGTAAGAGGATAGTCCGCCGAGCCAGTTACCCAGGGTAGCTACCGTTACGCAAACGAAAGGGTCGCCCCCTACCGCCAGCAACGCCACCATCAAGGCGTCCGAACTGAACGGAATGACGGTGGCGGCAAGAAAGGCGCCGATGAAAAGCCCGATATAACCGTATTCGACCAGCGATTCCATAACGACCGGTTAGCCTCTGTCCAACATTTTCACGGCATAGGCGTAGGCTCCGATGGCGATGGCTTTGCTAGTTCCTATTTTCGAAATGCCTACGCCGATGCGGGGCAGGGTGTCGTAAACGACGGTTTTTTCGGAAAAGGGAACTCGGACGGTTTTCGCCTCACCCCGGGCGAAATCGACCAATTCCTGCGGGTCTTCGAGATTATATACTTTCTGGCATAAGCGGGGATTGCCGTTGCCGTGTTTGCCCCGCATGACTTCCAGCATGGAAGGCAGGAAAAGTTCTTTGGCTCCGGCTATGCCTCCGCCGATGACGGCTATGCCGTCCACTACCGTCAATAGGTTGCTGAGTACGTCGCCCAACGCGCGGCCGATGCGCCGGTAAGTTTCCAATGCGGCTTCCTTGTTGCCCTCCCGGTTGCCTGACGCAATTTCGTATATGTCTTTCGGAGAGGGCGAGTCGGAGGGATCAATGCCCAAAATGGTGGCGTATTCGCGCCGGACGGCACGAATGCTGACTAACTCTTCGATGTTGTGTGCGGTTTCGTATTTGTTGCTGATGGCCCATACTTCTGAACCGGCCGAGTTGTCTCCGATCAACAGGTGGCTGTCGTGTACGATGCCGCCGCCGAGACCCGTGCCGAGCGTCAGCCCCAAAATGTTTTTGAATCGTTTGGGACTGCCGTTTTTTTCCAGTTGTTCGTTTACCCAGGGCAGCATGCCGGCGATGGCTTCGCCGTAAGCGTACAGGTCGCCGTCGTTGTTGATGAATACCGGTAATCCGAAAGTCTCTTCCAGCATGGGACCCAAAGCCACGCCGCCGCGGAATGCGGGCAGGTTGGCCAGATCGCCGATAATTCCGTTGGGATAATCGGCGGGACCGGGAAACGCGAAGCTGATGGCTACCGGCGGCTCATTCAACAAAGACCGGATTTCTTCGAATCCCGCCACGATGCCTTTCAGACATTTGTCCAAATCGTGGGCATTGGAGGGGTGGGTAATCGGGGCCAGTATTTCTTCGCATCCTTTAACGGCGGAAAAAACGAAATTGGTTCCGCCTGCGTCAAGCGTCATGACGACACGTTTGTCGTTTTTATAATCAGTCATTATTAATTTTGTTTGTATATTTACCTTATAAATCGATTTTACAAAGATATTAAGATTCTGCCGAAATCGAGCCGTTTTATCGTTTGGAGAATAAATTTTTATGGAAATAACCGATATTGCTTCCGAAAGCGACTTTTTATCCTTAGCCCTGCATCATTTCAAATATCAGGCCGTTGCCTGCGAGCCGTACGCCCGGTATTTGTCGTACATCGGAACGGATTGTAACGAGATAAACCGTTTGGAAGACATTCCGTTCATGCCGGTCCGTTTTTTCAAGACCCACCGGATCAATTGCCGGCCGCATGCCGATATCTGTTTTACCAGCAGCGGCACGGGGAGCGGGAGGCAGGCGGTGCATCCGGTATTCGATGTGTCTTTGTATGAAAAATCGTTTTTAGGTGCGTTTTCTTTGTTTTACGGGAATCCTGCCGATTGGGACATATACGCTTTGTTGCCCGCTTATTTGGAGCGGAAAGGGTCGTCTTTGATTTACATGGTCGAAAAGTTGATCGACCGAAGCCATGACGGGGGATTTTTTCTGTATGACCATGAGGCGTTGGTCCGTAGATTGGAGCGGCGCGAGCCCGGCCGGAAAGTCTTGTTGTTCGGAGTCAGTTTCGCGCTGCTCGATCTGGCGGAGAAGTACGAGTTGCATTTGGGGGACGATGCCGTCGTTATGGAAACCGGCGGAATGAAAGGGCGGCGCGAGGAGTTACCGAGGGAAGAACTGCATGCGGTTTTATGCGACCGGTTGGGGGTAAGGTCCGTCCATTCCGAATACGGCATGTGCGAATGTCTCAGTCAGTCGTATTCGGCAGGGAACGGATTGTTTTTTTCTCCGCCTTGGATGCGCATTATGATTCGGGATTTGCATGATCCTTTCGCCTGGGTAAGACCCGGCCGAAGGGGGGGCGTGAATATCGTCGATCTGGCGAATCGCCATTCCTGTTCGTTTCTGCAAACGGACGACGTGGGAATCGCCTTCCCCGATGGTTCCTTCCGGGTGGAAGGCCGATTGGATCATAGTGAAATACGAGGGTGCAATTTGTTGATTTAAAGTAGAATATTGTTTGTGCCGTTTCGGTAATGCAAGCCATGCAGTTTCTTTTACCTGAGGAAAGCGGAAAGGATTTTAATATAGACAGATTCGCCCCGGTTCGTAATTTCATGTCGAACGGTTAAATAAGTTTACTATCTTTGTAAAGTTTTTTAAGAATAAACAAAAATGAAGAAATATTGTGTTTTGTTATCCAGGTCTGCCCGGTATGCGGCCTGTCTGTGGGGAATGGTGTTTTTTGGGGGGTGCCGTTCCGGGGAACCGAAGAAAGAAGCGGCGTGCCCGAAGGAGAATCTGACCCGGTATGTCCGGCCGTTGGTGGGAACTTCCGGTTTCGGCAATGTATATCCCGGCTCCCAGATTCCGTTCGGGGGGATTCAGATGAGTCCCGATACCGATTTCGATGATTACGATGCAGCTGCCGGGTATAAATACGACCACCCTACTTTGTTGGGGTTCAGTCTGACGCATTTGAGCGGAACAGGCATTCCCGATCTGGGTGATTTTCTGTTTATGCCCGGAACCGGGTCTATCCGGTTTACGCCCGGCACGCACGAATCGCCCGATTCGGGATACCGGTCGCGCTATTCCCACGACAGGGAATGGGCTTCGCCCAATTATTACGGGGTGGAACTGACGGATTACGGGGTGAAAGCGGAAATGACCTCCGGGCTTCGCAGCGGCATTTTCCGGTTTACTTATCCGAAATCCGACAGCGCCTTTATCCTGATCGATCTGAAGCATACGTTGTGGCAGTCGTGCGAATGGGCGAATATCCGGATGGAGAACGATTCCACCTTGACCGGATATAAACTGGTAAAGGGATGGGGGCCGGAACGGCATGTCTATTTTGCCGCGGTTTTTTCCGAACCGTTGTCCGAGTTCGGTTTTATGCAGGACGGGATTCCCGTTCTTTATAATACGAAAAGGTTTCGCAGTCACATGGAAGCTTGGGGAAAAGACATCAAGGCGTGGATGCGTTTCGCTACGGAAGAAGGAGAGACGATTTGCGTGAAAACGGCGGTTTCCGGCGTCAGCACGGCCGGGGCTTTGCAAAATCTGAAAGAGCTGGACGGAATGGAGTTCGATACTTTGCGGGCCAAAGGCGAGAAGATATGGAACGAGGCTTTGTCCAAATTTGTCGTCGAAGGCGACGACAGGCAGAAGGAAACGTTTTACACGTCCGTTTATCACACGTTCTTGCACCCGTTCGTTTTTCAGGATGCGGACGGCAGTTTCCGCGGGTTGGACAAGAATATCGAGAAGGCGGAGGGTTTTACCAATTATACGGTTTTTTCGTTGTGGGATACTTACCGCGCCTTGCATCCGCTGTTCAATCTGGTGCAAACGGAATTGAATGCGGATATCGCCAATTCCATGCTGGCGCATTACGATAAAAGCGTAGAACACATGTTGCCGATCTGGTCGTTCTACGGCAACGAGACTTGGTGCATGATCGGTTATCATGCCGTATCCGTGCTGGCCGACATGATCGTTAAGGATATTCCCGGGTTCGATTACGAACGGGCCTACGAAGCGATGAAACGTACGGCCATGAATCCGAATTACGATTGCCTGCCCGATTACGATCGTTTGGGCTGGGTTCCGTTCGACAAGGAGAAAGAGTCCGTTTCCAAAACGTTGGAATACGCTTATGATGATTATTGTATAGCCATGGCGGCCCGGAAGTTGGGAAAACAGGAAGATTACGAGTATTTTCTGAACCGGGCGTTGTCGTACCAGAATTTGATTGATCCGGAAACCAAGTACATGCGGGGACGCGATTCGGAAGGAAACTGGCGGACTCCGTTCGCTCCGGTGGCCTATCAGGGGCCCGGTTCCGTAAACGGCTGGGGAGACATAACCGAAGGCTTTACCATGCAATATACCTGGTATGTTCCGCAGGATGTACAGGGATATATCAATGAAGCGGGACGCGAGTTGTTCGCGGCGCGGCTCGATTCCATGTTTACGGTGGAACTGCCCGACGATATTCCCGGCGCGCATGACATTCAGGGACGTATCGGAGCCTATTGGCACGGCAACGAACCTTGTCATCAGGTCATCTACCTGTATAATTATCTGAAAGAACCGTGGAAATGCCAGAAATGGATCCGTACGGTGTCCGACGCCTTTTACGGCAACGAACCCGGTTCGCTCAGCGGCAACGACGATTGCGGCCAGATGTCGGCCTGGTATATCTTCAATGCGATGGGATTTTATCCGACGGCGCCTTCCAGCAATGTTTACAATATCGGTTCGCCGACGCTCGAATATGTGAATATGACCATGAGCAACGGCAAACAGGTGGAGGTAACTACCGAAAACTGGTCGAAAGAAAACGTATATATCGATAAAATGTTCTTGAACGGCGTGGAATACGATAAGTCGTATATTACCTACGACGATATCCGGAACGGGGCGAAGCTCCATTTCGTGATGAGCGATCGTCCCAATTTCGAAAGGGCGGTGTCCGACGAGAGCGTGCCTCCTTCCCTTTCCGAGGCGGGCGAGACGTTGCGTTACCGGCCGCAGGCGCGGTAATCCGTATGCATGCGAAGAGGCGCGGAATCCGCGGATTCCGCGCCTCTTCGTTCTGTATTAATAAGGTTCGTTTACAGTTTCAACAGGTCGTTCATGGAGTAAACGCCGGTTTTTCCGCAAAGGAATTCGGCGGCGGCTACGGCGCCTAAGGCGAATCCCTGACGTCCTTTCGCCAAATGTTCTATGGTAATGCGGTCCGCTTCGCTTTCCCAGGTTACCGTATGCGTTCCGGGCACGATGCTGCGGCGGATGCCGATGACTTCCAGCGTTTCGGGATCGGTCGTGGTCTCTTTCGTCCATTTGTTTTTCCGGTCGATGTTCGCCAGAATGTCTTCGGCGATGGTTACGGCCGTTCCGCTGGGACTGTCCTTTTTCTGCGTATGGTGCACCTCTTCCACCGTAACGTCGTAGGAAGGGTATCCGTTCATCAGCTTGGCGAGAAATTTATTGACGGCGAAAAAGATATTGACGCCGATGCTGTAATTGGAGGCGTAAAAGAAGGCGCCGTTCCGGGCCTTGCACAATTCCGTCACTTCTTGAAAACGATCCAGCCATGCGGTCGTCCCGCAAACTACGGGGACCCCGAAGTTCAGGCATTTCACGATATTGTCGTATGCGGTGTTCGGTGCGGTAAATTCGATGGCGACGTCGATGCCTGAGAAATTTTCCCGGTTGAAATCTTCCAGGTTGTTTATGTCGATGATTACCGGAACGGCATGACCGCGTTCCAACAGTATTTTTTCGATTTCCCGGCCCATTTTTCCGTACCCTATCAGTGCTGCTTTCATCTTTTTTGCTTGTTTTATTTTTTCTTACCTTTGCAAAGGTAATCATTCTGCGAAGCGATGGCAAGATTTTTTTTGGAGCTGGCTTACAACGGAACCCGGTACTGCGGATGGCAGGTTCAGCCTGACGCGCCTTCCGTGCAGCAGACGTTGGAAAAGGCGCTGGCCGTGCTGTTGTCGCAGGAATGTCCGGTGGTGGGGGCGGGCCGTACCGATGCCGGCGTGCATGCCCGTTATTATGTCGCGCATTTCGACGCGTCCGACCGCCCCAAGGTCCTTGCACCTGACTTCATTTATCATTTGAACTGCCTGTTGCCTTACGATATCGCCGTTTCTTCCGTCCGGGAGGTCCTTCCCGACGCCCACGCGCGTTTTCATGCGGTCGAACGGGAATACACCTATTACGTTTCGAGGCGTAAAAATCCTTTTTGCCGGGGATTGGCCGCTTTTTTCTCCTACCCGCTGGATGTGACGCGGATGAACGAGGCCGCGGCTCTGTTGTTGCGGAACGCCGACTTTACCAGCTTCGCCCGTCTGCATGCCGACAATAAAACGAATATTTGTCGGGTAACGGTCGCCGAATGGCGGGAGGAAGGGGAACAGCTCGTTTTTGTCATTCGGGCCGACCGTTTCTTGCGCAATATGGTACGGGCCGTCGTGGGGTCTTTGCTGGATGTCGGGCGAGGGAAACGGTCGGTGGCCGATTTCGCCGGGATTATCGAGGCGAGGAATCGCGGTTCGGCAGGCAGTTCGGCTCCGGCCGAAGGACTTTATCTGACCGATGTGGTCTATCCTCCGGAAATTTATGTGGAACATCCGTAATCGAGACCGAATATGAAAATTGTTTGTGTGGGAATGAATTATCGCGAACATGTCCGCGAATTGGGGCATGAAGAGCCGGTAACGCCCGTTTTTTTCTGTAAACCCGATACGGCGTTGTTGCGGAACAACGATCCGTTTTACATCCCCGATTTCAGCAACGATTTGCATTATGAGGCCGAACTGGTGGTCAGAATCAACCGTATCGTGAAGGCGATCGACCGGAAATTCGCGTCGCGGTGTTATGACGAAATTGCCGTGGGAATCGATTTTACGGCACGGGACGTGCAACGCGAGTGTGTCGCCCGGGGATTGCCGTGGGAGGTGGCCAAGGCGTTCGACAAGTCGGCTCCTTTGCCCAATACGTTTTTCCCTTTGAGCGATTATCCCGGTATCGACCGAATTCATTTCAGGCTCGATGTCAATGGAGAAACCCGCCAGGCGGGATGTACGGCGGATATGATCTTCGATGTGGATACGTTGATCGCTTATATTGCGCAATATATGACGTTGCGAATCGGGGACTTGATTTTTACGGGAACTCCGCCCGGGGTGGGACCCGTGCATCCGGGCGATCGTTTGGAGGCGTATCTGGAAGACCGGAAAATGCTGGATTTCGAAATCCGGTAAAAATAGGGACTTGGGGGTAAAGAAGGTCCGTATGTGCTGATTGTCAATTATTAAAAACGATTATATGTACAATAACATTCAGATCCGAGAAAAAGTTTTTTGCATCAGTGTCAATGACCGCAAGAAACACTTGTTTGAAAATCTGTGGCCCTTGCCTGACGGTGTGGCTTATAACAGTTATGTGATTGCCGATGAAAAAACGGCTTTGTTCGACACGGTGGAGACGGGCAGCGATTTCGATTTTGTTTCCCGGGTGGAATCCGTATTGAAAGGACGGGCGTTGGATTATTTGGTTATCAACCATATGGAACCCGACCATTCCGGAGAAATCCGGGACGTGTTGCGTCGCTATCCCGATGTCAAATTGGTCGGTAACGGCAAGACGGCCAAGATACTGGAAGGCTATTTGGGAACGCTTGAAAATTTTCAGGAGGTAAAGGACGGGGAAACGTTGTCGTTGGGACATCACGTCATTCGATTCGTCTTTACGCCGTGGGTGCATTGGCCGGAAACCATGATGAGCTACGATACGACCGACGGCATTTTGTTTTCCGGAGACGCTTTCGGGTCGTTCGGCACGTTGAACGGCGGATTGTTCGACGATGAAATTTGTTTCGACAAGTATTATGAAAGCGAAATGCGTCGTTACTATTCCAATATCGTAGGAAAGTACAGCAATATGGTGCAGAAGGCTTTCGCCAAGTTGGCCGGTGCGGACATCCGGATCATAGCTCCGCTGCACGGTCCCGTCTGGCGCGAAAATCCGGGACGGGTCATCGGACTGTACGACCGTTGGAGCCGTTACGAAGCGGAAGACGCCGTTGCCGTCATGTACGCTTCCATGTACGGAAATACCGAACAAGTCGCCGATTATATCGCGCGGGGACTGGCGGAACGGGGCATTCGGGATATCCGGGTGTACGACGTTTCCAAAACCCATGTTTCCTACCTGATTAACGAGGTATGGCGTTGCCGGGGAATCGTTTTGGGCAGTTGCGCTTACAATACCTATATGCATCCCAATATGGAACATCTGACGACGGAATTGTCGCATTACGGCGTGAAAAACAGGTTGCTGGGATTGTTCGGTTCGTACAGTTGGAACGGCGGAGGCGTCCGGAACCTGAAAGGGTTCGCCGAAAATTGCGGTTGGACGTTGGTGGCCGATCCGGCGGATATCCTGGGAGTCCCCGACGCGCAAAAACTGAAAGCGTGCGATGCGATAGCCGAGCAAATGGCGTTAAGTTTGAAACATCATGATTAAAACGGGAATTACGTATAGAGCCGTTCTGAAAGTGACTGCGGAGCAGAGTGCGGAACGGATGGGATCGGGGGATTTGCCCGTGTTGGCCACGCCGGCCCTGATCGCTTTGATGGAGCAGGCGGCCATGAAGGCGGTCGCTCCTTACCTGCAAGCGACGGAATCCAGCGTAGGCGTTTTTGTGAATTGCCGACATACGCGGGCTACCGCTATCGGGGACGAAGTGTATGCCGAAGCTTGCGTGACGGGAGTGGACGGACGTAGAATATCCTTTGAAATAACGGCTTGCGACAGCCGGGGAGAAATCGGCCGGGCGGAACACGACCGGTTCGTGGTGGACCGGGAACGTTTTTTGTCGAAGTTGAAATAGAACCGTCCGAAAGTGAACTTTCAAAAGGCAGGTTGAAAGTTTGGAAAAAGTAGTCCAAAAGGTTTCAGGCGCCAGGTTTTGCTTTTCCAGGATGAGGAGCGTGCTGACGTGCGTGACCGAAGCTTTGGAAAGCTGTAACGCAGCGGATAAAGACTTTTTGAACCGTCGCCTGTCGGTAAAGTATGAAAGAGGAGGCTTAAATAGTCTCCTCTTCTTTTAGCGTTGGAAGATTTCGGGATATTTGTTGATGAAATAGACGGGCGTGCAACTCCATGCGTGGCAATAACTGTTTACCAGATGGCTGTTGTAAGGGGACCGGCGGTCGTCGTTGGGATCGTAAACTTCCCAAAACGTGTCGGCGCCTTTTTCGACCATGCCGCCCCAATAGCCGGTCAGCATTTGTTTGGCCTCCGCATGCAGCCCGCATTTGATCAACGCTTCTATGACGTAATGATAACCGTAGGGGGAACCCGGATAACAGGCTTCAGGGTTCCGGATGGTTTTCGACAGGGCTTGGGCGCATTCCCGAAGAGGAAGCGTTTCCGACAAAGTCATCCACGCTTGGGAAAGGTAGGAGATTTGCCGGTTGTTTCCGCTGACGAACACCCCTTGTTTCGGGTCATAGAAAAAGTCGCGGGAGGCTTTTTTCATTTTTTTTATGAGCGCGGGAAGTTCCTTTACGTCGGCTTCTTTGCCTAATAGCCGGGCCAATCGGCAGGTCTCGCTGAATGCGAAGGTCATCAATCCCTGTATGCTGGCATGCCGGTCGAAATTGTCTTTCCAGTCGAATACCAGCCATAACTGAGGCTGTACAGAGGTATCGTACAGCCCGGAATCGTCGAGGTAATGCCGGGCCAGCCGCACTTGGTTCAAAGCGACGGGCCACAGGTCGGCTGCCGTTTCCCGGTCGCCGGTGTTTTTCAGATATTCGAGCAGGGCACAGTTATACAGAAGACAATAGTCTAACGTTACGGAATTTTGCGCCCGGGGCGTAGGCATTTCTGCGATGTTGGAATTGAGCGTGCCGTCTTCCCGGGCCAGACCCGCCAACAGGTACAGGCACCGTTTCGTAAGGCTGTCGTTCCGAAACGAATAGGCGTTGGCCAGAGATTCCAGATACAGATCGCCTATCCAGAGCCGTTGGTCCCGTTTGGGGCCGTCTTCATATACCGTTTGCATGCACTCTTTCAGGGTGGCCAGTCCGATGTCGTTGATTTTTCGGATCAGACTGTCCGTTTCTGCGGCCGGTTCGATTTCCGGCGTTGAAACGCAGGAGACGGCCGTCGTTTGCATGTCGGCGATGCAAAGGTCGAAATAGGAGGAGGAAGCTAGCAGTTCGATTTTCAGGTACCGGAAGGAAACCCGTCGCGGAAGGGTCAGGGTGTAGGGCAGATAGGGAATGGTTACGATTTCGTCTTGCAGCCAGGCCCGGCTGAGTCCGCCGGAATAGGGATCGAAAGGTTCCCCCAGTTCCGCCGGCATTTCGGCAAAGGTCAGGCGAAGGCGTACCGGCGCGTCCGATATGTTCCCCAAAGTGTCGAAAACGCAGGAGAATGTTCCGGTAATATGTTCTCCGAAGTCGGCGATCATGGATTTCGTCTCTTTCAGGGAAACCCGGTAAAGCCGGTCGGGAGAATCCGTTTTTACGACTTTCCATCCCTGGTAGGAGGCCGAGTCTTTGACTACTTCCGCTTTTGCCGTCGGCTTGCATATCCGCGAGATGAGGGTCGGTTTGGCTTGTTCCGCTTTCCGGAGCCAGGCCGCGCGCCACGGTTCGTATGCGTCCGGGGCCTGCGCGTTTACGCCTTTTCCCGTCATAACGAAGAAAAGGAGCAACGGAATCATGTATTTTATCGTTTTCATTCGGTAAAATCGCGTTTATTCGTCGTTTGTTGTTTTCAAAATGACCGGTCCGATTAACCCTGAACGAATATCGCCTCTGAAGTCGGTGGGGATCGTCGTGTAATGGTTTGCCGCGGTGTTGTATACCGTGACGGCTATGCGGTTGGTCCCTTGTTTTAAGTGCCGGGTAATATCGAAGGAATACGGCGGCGATAACCGCACTCCCGCTTCTTTTCCGTTTACGGAAAGCACGGCGGCGGAAGCTACTTCGCCTAAGTCCAGTACGGCTTTTCCCGGTTTCCTTTCGTTCCACTCGAATTCTTGGCTGTAAACGGCTCCTCCCGAATAAGAAAGCAGTCCGTCGCATTGGCTCCAGTCTCCGCAGGTCATTCGCCCCGGTCCGCAATGTTCCGCGATCGGGTAGGGAATCAAAGCGCCTCCGGCGTATCCGGGCAGGGGATTTCGCAATGTTATGTCGATGGCGGCTCCTTCCGGACAGGGTTCCGGAAGAACGGCTTCGAAGGCGGTCAGACCGTCCGTCCGCGATGCGGCGGCGGTAACGCGGCAGGTCGTGCCGTTCGCCTTGACTTCGGCGGCTTCGGCGTAAGCCCGGAACGTCAGCTGTTGAATGCCCGGAGCGGCGCGGAATCGGATATGGGCGTTTTGTCCGTTTTCCGGATTTCCTGCATCGAAAGGAAGCAGGGACAAATCGCCGTTCCAACGCATCGATACAGGCCTTTCGGCCAGTGCTTCAGGTTCGTATTCGCCCTCTTTCTCAGGGTCGGAAACGACGAAATAGGTGGTTCCGGCAGTATCGTAGTGCAACAACAACGGATTGGCTCCCCGTTTCAGCGTTACGTTTCGTTGGCTTTCCGTCAGTTTTTCTCCATTGATGTAGGCAGTTGCCGGTTTCAGCGTGCCGGTCCGCACGGTATAGTCGCCGTCCCGCGGAGCAATCAGTTGCGTATATAGATAATAATGGTTGCCTGACGGTTTGGCGATTCTGACCTTTTGAGTGGCTTGTTGCTGTATGTCGCCCAAGCGGATGAAATCGTCGTACATCTCCGCTTTCAATCCGTGGTATCCTTGATGTCCGTAGTCGTTTTCCACGCCCCAACGCCATGAAAATTCGTAGGGTTGCCAATCGAAACTTTCTGGGTCGGCGAGCAACTGCGCTTCATCCAGAGGCCGGGGCAATCCTTCCAGTATCCGGAATTTGGTCCCGTATCCGACGGTCTGTTTTTTCCATTCGCCCCGGTCCGGATCGTCGGTATAGTCGAAGTGCCTGATTTCAGCCCCGATCAGTTCGTCGGTAGCGGGCCAATGAAAATCCCCGAACCGGTTGTCCAATACCGGTTTCAGTTCGAAAGTCCACGGTCCGTCCAGCGTCATGCGCTTTTCCGGAACCGCGTCGGTGCGGTCGGAGGTCGTGAGCGGTTGCCGGTCGGGATTGAATACGATGAGGTGCAGTTCCTTTTCCGTCAGCGGCATGACGATAACGCTTCCTGAATCGGAGACCTGTTCGACGGCTAGTGGACGGGTTTCGCCTGTCCAGGGATCCCATAGTTCTGCGCCGCCCGTATTCCGGAAAAAGCATTCGGTTCCTTGCGGCACGTTGTACACGGCGTATAGGTCTCTCGGGCCGATCTGCCGGTGATATACGTAAGGCGTTACGGCAGGGGCCGATAAAATCTTGAAGTCGCGGGGGAAAGCGTTGTTTATATGCGTTGCGACCGACGGATTGTCGTTGGCCCGGATACCCTGCCCGGGAAGGGCCGGGCCGGAAAAGATACGATCGATCAGGGAAGCGACTTCCGGGTCTCCTTTCCCTTTCCGGTCGGTGGCTTCGGGAACGTCTCCCAGGCAAATGACGATTCCGCCCGCTTCCCGGAAAGCGGCGATTTTTTCCAGAGAGGCTTGTTTTATGGCTTTCATGGAGGGCATGACCAATACTTTGAACCGTTCTCCGGCCACATGCAGGCAACGGTCTTTTATTTCGCTTCGTTGCAGCGATTCATAATCCATGAAGTCGAAATCGATGCCTTGCAGATAAAGGTGTTCCGCCAGGGAAAATGCGGTCTGGACGGCCTGTTGCCCGTATCCCGCCACTACGCTTTCCGTGGGGTAGAGAATCGCTACGTCGGCGCGGTGTATTCCCTGGGAAAGCAGGAAACTCAGCCGTTCGGAGCAACGCAGCAACGGTTCCATGACTGTCCAGTAAGGCATCCGGAAGTGATTGCATGGCGGCGCCCATTCCCACCATCCGCCCGGCGTGCTGTAATACAGTCCGTGCAGGCTCAACAGATTGTGTCCCATGGTAAAATTGGCGAAGATGGCGTCCGTCAGGGCATCGGAGCCGGTTCCCCAACCGCTGCCGTAAAACCCTTCCAGCCAGACCCGGGGCCGTTCGTACAAATGCGAGATGGAAGAGGCGACTTTGTTTTTAATGATGTCGCGCCCCAGTCGCGGCTGGTCGCAACCCGGCGCTTGGTTCCATCGCTGGGTCCTGAAATAATCGCCGAACTCCGTTACGTCGCGTCCCCGGCCGCCGTGATCGCAGCCGTAAATCAATCCCCGTTCGCTGTGCCACTCGTACACCGGTTTGAAAAAATTTTCTTCGCTCAGCGATACCATGACGTCGTTGTAGTCCAACCGTATTTTCGGGGTCATGTCGCCGATGTCCGTAAATAATCCCGCCAAATAGGGAACGATGTCGTATTGTTTGCGTTTGATGAATTCGTCCCGGAAAATGTCGTTCCAGATCAGGTTCCCTAATTGGAAATTCAGTTCGTCCGAGAAGAAAAAGTTGATGCCGCCTTTGGACAGTTCGGGAAAACGGTCTTCGAATTTTTGGAAAAAATGCTCGATATATATTTTCCCCGCTATCGGGTGCATCGGGTCGAACGACGGGTCTTTCTTTCGGCTGAATACGGCGAATGCCGCGTATTTTCCCGCTTGAGGAGCGCTCCACGCCAGATCTTTGCCTGCGGCGTCGGGCAAGTCGATTGCGCCGTCGTTGAGGACTTTGCCGTTTTTATCCAGCCGGTAGATCGCGACGGACAAAGGCGTTTCCGTAAATTCCCAATGAATGTCGCGGGTAAATTCCCTGCTTTCGAAATGCAGCTCGTGTCCCGTCACTTCAGGATGTTCGCGCAAGGCTTCATCCACGTAAGACTCTTGTCCTACTCCTAACGTGTAATCGCTCAAGCTGACGGTCATCCCTCTTTTTTTCGCTTCTTTCATGAACCAGCCGAACAATTCCCACCATTCTTCGCTGAACAGTTCCGGTTCGGACTTGAAGGTCAGTCCCCAGGACCTGCCGCCTTTATCGCTGTGGGCGTAATTGACTTGCAGACTGCTGATTCCCCGTTTTTGCAACAGGTCGAGGTGCCAAGTCAGATGTTCCCGCGTAAGCGTATCTCCCATCCACCAATAAAAGGGAACTTCGCCGTAGCCGGCCGGGGGATTTTTGAAGCCGGGCAGGACGTCGAAAGAAGCGTCCCGTTCCGGATAGCCGGGACGAGCATCCGGCTGACGGGCGCATCCGAAAAATACGGTAATCGTTAATACGGAAAAAACGATGCGGAAAAGTTTCATGAAAGTTCAGATTAGTTATTTGACAAATATAACGATGCTCCCGATTACTTTTGTCATAAAATTGATATAAAAATTGAGAATTTTGATTTGTTGCGTCGGAAGATACAAGGGACTGTCCAAAAAGTAAAATGGACAGTCCCTTGTATCTTCCGGAGAATTGTTGGGATGCAAAATTTTGATTTAAAGCACGCGGCCGTATCGTTTGAAAAGCAACGGCACGAAAGATGTGACTTGGAGGACCGTTTTCGCAGTGTCCGGAAATCGGTTTTGTCAGTTCACGAATATTTCATCGACGAATAACCAGTTTTTCTGGCCCGCGCCGGGCAGTCCTTCGGGAGTTATCGGGTTTTCAGCTTTTATCCGAATATATCTGCCTGTAAAATTTCCCGTGATTTCCAACGTTTTGCGGGCTACCTGGGAATTCCTGTCGAACGGATTTTCCACTCTTCCCTGTTCCGTAAAGTTTTTTCCGTCGTCTGAAACTTCCACGACAAGGCTTGATGGGAAATAGACCCATGCTCCTATGCTCTGCAAAAAGGAACCTTTTACCGAAGAAAATTCGGTAGGCTCTCCCATGTCGTAAACGATATCCAAATCCCGATTGGCTATTCCTTGGTTTTCTATGTCATTCAGGTCGGTGGAACCCGTGAATCCGTCGTTCAGCGTTTCCGCTCCCTTCCCTCTGTATTGGGAGCTGAAGGGCGATTTGTAAAGAACCGGTTTCCCGACGGCTTTGTGCATACCGACGTAGCGTTCCGAAGGGGTTTTCGATAGGATCGTGTTGTTTTTGACTACGATCGCCCGGAGCAATGTGGGGGCCTGTATTTCGATCGGCCCTTTGAACAGGGCGGATTTCAGCGTGGGGACGCTGCTATCGGTAGTGTAACGTATCTGAACGCCGTAAATTTCCGATTCCATGTTTATCATGAACCGTTCGTTTTCCGGGTCGGGCAATGCCATGAAATGCACGTAGTCCGCTCCTTGATGGTAACGGATGCCCATTTGGTCGAATCTGCCCATTTGAACCGTATGCAGCCGTTTCATGAACAGAAACCAGTCCCGCGTGTAATCCGGACTCCAGGCCACTTCCGCCAATGCGCTGATGCGGGGAACGATCATGTATTCCGCCTGTTCCGGCGTTGCGATGTATTCCGTCCATGTATTGGCCTGTACTCCCAGAATATGTTTGGCTTCCGAACCGTTGGGTTCCAACAGGTCCGGAATGGGCTTGAAATCATATACCTTCTTCACGGTAGAGAAGCCGCCGATGGCTGTCGGTTCGTTTTCAGGGGTGTTCTGGTAATGATCGAAATAAAGGTGGGTTCCCGGAGACATGACTACGTCGTGTCCCGATTGTGCGGCCTGTATGCCTCCTGCCATTCCGCGCCAGGACATGACGGCGGTTTCAGGCGACAGGTTTTTTTCCAGTATTTCGTCCCAGCCGATCAGTTTGCGGCCTTTTCCATTCAGGTATTTTTCGATGCGCTTGATTAGGTAACCCTGTAACTCGTCCGTATTTTTTAAACCTTCCTTTTTCATCCGGGCCTGGCATTTCGGACAGGTTTCCCATAATTTTTTGGAGGCTTCGTCGCCCCCTATGTGGATGTATTCCGAAGGAAACAGTTCCAGTACTTCGTCCAGTACCCCTTCCAGAAAACGGTAAACTTCTTCGTTGCCGGGACATAACGACGTGGCGTAATCCGGGGGGTACGTTCCGCCGGGAAGGACGGTCTGTTGTTTGCCCGTACAGGAAAGTTCCGGATAAGCGGCGAATATTTCGGCCGAATGTCCCGGCATTTCGATTTCCGGAACGATAGTTACTCCGCGGCGGGCGGCATAAGCCACAATGTCTTTTACCTCCTGCTGTGTATAAAAACCTCCGTAAGAGGGCTTTTCTCCGGGTTTCATGGGAGGACGGGCATTCCAGGTCGAATCTTCTCTGTTTACCCGCCACGCCGCTATTTCCGTCAATAACGGATATTTTTTGATTTGGAGCCGCCAGCCTTGGTCATCGGTCAGATGCCAGTGAAAGACGTTCATTTTATGCATGGCCAGCAGGTCGATGATCTTATATATGAATTCTTTGGGAAAGAAATGGCGGGAAACGTCCAAATGCAGCCCCCGCCATTTGAATTGGGGATAGTCGAATATTTCTATGCAGGGCAAAACGTAGTTCGTTTGCCGGGCTCCTTCGGCGGAATAAACTTCGGGAGGCAGCATTTGAAACAGAGTTTGCAAAGCGTAAAATACACCGTTATACCGGTCTGCGGAAATGATGATTTGAGTCGGGGTTATGCTGAGACTGTAAGCTTCCGCCCCGTTTTCCGAATCTTGCGGAACCAGGGCGATCTGGCATTGATCTTCGTCGGGAACCGTTTGGAACGACAGAGAAGTGGCTTTACCCAGCATTTCCGCCAACATTTCCGCCGATTGTTTCAGCGTTTCGTTTTCTTTCGGGTAGCCGATAACGGCATTGTCCGTCAGCGAGAATCGACCTTCCTGCATGAACAGATGGGCCGGTTGGGGAATAATGTCCGGAACTGGGTTTCGGTTGTTGCTGCATGAACTCAAGCATGCAGCGCAGCATAATATCAGGAATAAATTTTTCATGGAACGGTGGTTTGCGGTTATGTTACATACCTACAATTAGGTATAATTGGATAATCCGGCGGAAGAATACGGAGATTTTGTATCCGACAACAAAATTAAGACTATCTTTGCAATTACAAAAGAAGAAACGTTTTTGTCTTCATTTTTTTGCTCAAAATAGAACGAATTGATAATCTTTAATTTATCTGTTTAAAAGCATATATTCATGCGGTTGTCTGAACTTGGGAATGGAAATTCCGCCATTATTGTGAGAGTGGAGGGGGACAGTGCTTTTCGGAAACGTTTGTCCGAGATGGGATTTGTCAAAGGTAAGCGGGTTACGGCCATTAAGAACGCCCCGTTGAAAGATCCTATCGAGTATGAAATCATGGGGTATAATGTTTCGTTGAGACGGGCCGAAGCGGCATTGATAACGGTAGAGCCCGGGCTTGAGGAAAAACCGCTTCCCGGCATGCCGGGAACGGAACCATTGGTAACTCCTTCGGTTATTTTGACGGACAACCGGGACGACGATACGCATATTCACGTGGCCCTTATCGGCAACCCCAATAGCGGAAAGACGTCGCTGTTCAATTATATTTCGGGGTTGAACGAACATGTGGGGAATTATTCGGGTGTGACGGTGGATAAGAAGGAGGCTTCGATCCGTTTTAAAGGATACCGCATTACCTTGACCGATTTGCCCGGCACCTATTCCTTGTCTGCTTATTCGCCCGAAGAGCTGTATGTGCGGGAGTACATCGTTGAAAATAAGCCGGACATCATTATCAATGTGTTGGATGCTTCGAACCTCGAGCGCAATCTTTATCTGACAACGCAATTGATCGACATGGGACAGCGGATCGTCGTCGCGTTGAATATGTTCGACGAGCTGGCGGAATCGGGAGACCGGTTCGATTATAAGGCGATGGGGGGATTGCTGGGCATTCCGTTCATTCCTACCGTGGCGAAAAAAGGTCGCGGCATTCCCCATTTGTTGAACGAGATCGTGACGGTTTTCAACGACACGCAGGCGAAGGGAAAGTCGGAAGGGGTGGACATCAATTACGGACTTTATTTGGAACAATGGATCGAGATGTTGGAAAACAAACTCGATTCGGGTATCGATTTTCGGTTTACGCCTCGTTTTACGGCGATAAAACTGCTGGAGGGCGATCGCGAAATCACGCGCGACATACCGGATATGGACAATGTGCAACCGTTGGTCGACGATATCCGGGCGCAGATAAAGAGAGAGTACGGAGACGATCCGGAGACCGTTTTCGCCGACGCCCGTTACGGTTTTGTTAGCGGAGCGATGAAAGAAACTTATGTCCACAACAAAATCCGGCATAAACAGGCGGAAATCATCGATACCATCATTACCCATAAGGTGTGGGGGTTCCCTATTTTCATTTTTATCATGTGGATCATATTCTACGCGACGTTCACGTTGGGGGAATATCCGATGATGGGAATCGAGTATCTGGTGGGGGCTTTGCAGGGATGGCTTTCGGACGCGATGGCCGAAGGTCCGTTCAAGGATTTGCTGGTAAACGGCATTATCGGCGGAATCGGCAGCGTTATCGTTTTTTTGCCGAATATCTTGTTGCTTTTTCTGTTCATTTCCATCCTGGAAGACAGCGGCTACATGGCCCGGGCGGCTTTTATCATGGATAAGCTGATGCATAAGATCGGGTTGCACGGCAAATCGTTCATCCCTTTGGTCATGGGGTTCGGTTGCAACGTGCCGGCCATTATGGCGTCGCGTATCATCGAAAACCGTACGAACCGTATTCTGACGATACTGATCACGCCTTTCATGTCGTGCAGCGCCCGGTTGCCGGTATATATCCTGATTATCGGGGCGTTTTTCCCGGAGCATGCGGGAAATATGTTGTTCGTCATTTATTTGATCGGGATATTGTTGGCGATCTTTACCGCCTTGTTGTTCAAAAAGGTGTTGTTTAAGGGACAGGACCAACCTTTTGTCATGGAGCTTCCTCCGTATCGGGTCCCTTCGGCCTTGACGACGGTCAAACACATGTGGCTGAAAGGGTCGCAGTATTTGCAGAAAATGGGGGGAATTATTTTGATCGCCGTGGTCGTTATCTGGGTGCTGGGCTATTATCCGCGTCCCGACAGCAGCCGGGAAAATCATTACCGTGCGTTGAAAACGGAGGCTGCGCAGACGTATGACCGTGCGGTCGAGGCCGGCGTGCCGGTTGTAACGGCGGAACGGCAGCGCGACAGCCTGTTGCATGCGATCGGTTTGCAAGAGATGACTGAACAGCAGAGCGCCAGCTATTTGGGCCGTATCGGCAAAGCTATCGAACCCGTGGTCGCTCCGCTCGGCTTCGACTGGAAAATCGGGGTAGGGCTGTTGTCGGGGATTGCCGCCAAGGAAATCGTCGTTTCGACGCTGGGAGTCATCAATCAAGTGGATATGGAAGGAGACGATACCGAGTACCAGTTGGAGAACCGGTTGAAGGAAGATGTCTATACTTATGGCCCGAGGAAAGGCGAAAAGGTATTCAATAAAGCCGTGGCGTTTTCGTTTTTGATGTTCGTGCTGATTTATTTCCCTTGCGTGGCGGCGGTTACGGCGATCCGACGGGAAACGGGCGCGTGGAAATGGGCCTTGCTGACCGTCGGATACACTACGGGATTGGCCTGGATCGTTAGTTTTATCGTATATCAAATTTTCGGATAACATGATACAACATGTCCTGGCTTTGCTTACGGTAACGCTTATCGTGGGATGGGGCGTTTACAGGGCCATTCGTTTTTTCCGGAATAAGGAAGGCGGTTGCGGCTGCGGTTGTTGCGGGAAGGACAGACTGACCGGAAAGAAAAAATAACGGGGTAGGGTATGCCGAATAATGGAAACGTGAAATTGGTGTGGCTGGATGTCAATTCGTCATATGCCCATTCGTCGTTGGCTTTGCCGGTTATCGAGGCTCAGAAACGGCGGACCGACGTGGAATGGTCGGTAATAAGTGCGACTCTGTCCACGCCTTTGCAGTCGTTGGTCTCGCGTGTTGTGGCCGCGGCTCCCGACATCATTGCCGTTTCGGTCTGGCTTTTTACTCATCGGTATGTGGATGAGGTGTTGTCGCGGGTGGCCCGGTTGTTGCCGGAAACGGTTATCGTTGAAGGAGGTCCCGAATTTTTGGGAGACAATGAAGAGTACGCTCCGTTGCGGACGTATGCAAGCGTTCTGTTCCGGGGCGAAGCGGAAGAGACGTTTCACGATTGGTTGGATGTATATACGGACAAGTCCCGGTGGAAAACCATTCCGGGACTTTGCTATATCGATGAAAACGGAGTTTATGCGGACAACGGGTTGTCCCGGGTGGCGGATATCGCCGGACTGAACGATCCTCAGGACAGCCTGTTTTTCAATTGGGAGAAGCCGTTCGTTCAACTGGAAACGGCGAGAGGGTGTTTCAACTCCTGCGCTTTTTGCGTCAGCGGGAGGGATAAGCCCGTGCGGGTATTGCCGCTCGAAACGGTTCGCCGGCGGATCGACGGGATTGCGAACCGCGGCATTCGGGATATCCGGCTGTTGGACCGCACGTTCAACGGTTCCGTTTCCCGGGCTGCGGCGATGCTCGATTTGTTCGGCGAGTATGCGGGACGGTTGCGGTTTCATCTGGAGGTTCATCCGGCCTTGCTTCCTCCGGCCGTTCGCGAACGATTGCGTGCTTTGCCTGCGGGATTGCTGCATCTGGAAGCCGGAATTCAGAGCCTGCGGGAAGAAGTATTGCAGGCTTGCGGACGGGTCGGATCGCTGGAAAAAAGTCTGGAGGGACTCCGTTTCCTGGCGTCGCTGGATACGGTGGAGACCCATGCTGATTTGATAGCGGGTCTTCCGTTGTATTCTTTGGAAATGATTTACGGGGATGTCGTGACTTTGGCGGAGATCGGCGTGGGGGAAATTCAACTGGAACTCTTGAAGTTGTTGCCGGGAACCGATATGCGTCGCCGGGCCGGAGAATGGGGCATCATCTATGCTCCGTTGCCTCCTTATGAAGTGTTGCGGACCCCTCAAATGAGCGCGGCGGATTTGCACGAGGCGGCGCTCTTGTCCCGTTTGCTGGACTTTTATTACAATGTGCCGGAATGGCGGCCGTTGTTTTCCCGCTTGATTCGGAAGGAAAAAAGATTTTTGCACGATTATTTGTATTATCTTTGGGACAAAGATGTGTTGGAACAGCCGTTGAGTATGGAACGCAGGGGAATGTTGTTGTATGATTTTTGCCGTACCCGTTCTTACGAAACTTATCTGACGGATCTGTCCGTAGCATGGGTCGAGGCCGGTTTGTCCTTGCGGAAAGGGCCGGGAGCGTCGTTGGTTGCGTATCGTGGCGAATTGCCTGGAAAAGCGACGGCCGAAAAAGGAACGTATTGTTCCGGAATGCGCCTGTATCGCTTGCAGGGAACGGAGACGGTTTATTGGTTCGGATACGACAGGCGGCAGCAACATTCTTATCCGGTATTCCGTGCGGCGGAGCCGGTTTGATAAATTAGAACAGAGAGATATGGCTAATCGTTATGATTTTACGATCACTCCCCGGGATGTGGATTTTTCGCGTCGCGCCACATTGGTTTCTCTATGCGATTATATTTTGGAAAGCGCGGGAAAAGATGCCGATGCCCTGGGGTTCGGCTTGCGGAATTTGATTCGGGAACATGCAGCATGGGTTCTTTCGCGCATGGCTGTCGAGATTCGGCGTTATCCCGATCAATACGAATGTTTCTACATTGAAACGTGGGTGGAAAGCGTAGAAAAGTTGCATACGGTCCGGAATTTCATCGTCCGGGATGCAGAAGACCGAGTATTGGCCGAGGCTTGTACTTACTGGTCGGTAATCGATATCCGGGATCGGCGCGTAAAGGATCTGACCGGTTTCCCGAAATATCTGGAGTGCGTCACGGGCGAAGCGCTGTCCATCAAACCGGTGCGGGTAAGACCGGTACGTCCCGAGCCGGCCGGCATGCACCGGGTGGCTTATACCGACATCGATTTCAACGGTCATGCCAATACCACCCGGTATATCGGGTGGATGCTCGACACTTTGCCGTTGGAAGAATTTAAGGAGAAAACGATAGACCGTCTCGATATCAATTTTATGCGGGAATCGATGTTCGGCGCCGTCGTAAATATCGCCTGCGAACGAAAGGAAGAAACGCTCGTGTTTTCGTTGACCCGGGAAAATACGGCGTTGTGCAATGCTATGATCAGACTGAAACCAAACTTATAATTGAAGAATATGACTCGGATAGGTACGCCTTTTACGGCGTCAGGAAAGAAGGCGTTGCTGTGCGGCAGCGGCGAATTGGGAAAAGAAGTGGCTATCGAATTGCAGCGTTACGGCGTGGAGGTCGTGGCTTTGGACAAGTATCCCGACGCGCCGGCCATGCAGGTGGCGCATCGGTCGTACGTGCTTTCGATGCTCGACGGCAAGCGGTTGCGCGAAATTATCGAAAAGGAGAAACCCGATTATATCATTCCGGAAATAGAGGCTATCGCCACTTCCGTATTGGTGGAATTGGAGCAGGAGGGGTATTGCGTGGTGCCTTCCGCAAAGGCGGTTTCGCTGACCATGAACCGGGAAGGGATACGCCGGTTGGCAGCGGAGGAGTTGGGCCTGAAGACTTCTTCTTATTGTTTTGCCGAGACGTACGAGGAGTTCCGGCAGGGAATCGAAAGAATCGGGTTGCCTTGTGTCGTGAAACCGGTCATGAGTTCTTCCGGACACGGACAAAGCACGGTGTGTACTCCTGCAGATGTCGATGAGGCGTGGCGGAATGCGCAGGAAGGCGGAAGAGCCGGGGCCGGAAAGGTAATTATCGAAGGGTTCGTCGATTTCGATTATGAAATAACCTTGCTGACGGTCCGCCATATCGGGGGGACCTCTTTTCTGGAACCGATAGGACACCGTCAGGTCAACGGGGATTATCGCGAGTCGTGGCAGCCGCAGCCGATGCGTTCCGTGGCATTGGAAAAGGCGCGGGAAATCGCGAAAAAAATTACCGATGCGTTGGGCGGCCGCGGGATTTTCGGGGTGGAGCTGTTCGTCAAGGGGAATGACGTTATTTTCAGCGAGGTGTCGCCGCGTCCTCACGATACGGGCATGGTTACCATGATTTCCCAGCCGTTGTCCGAATTCGCTTTGCATGTGCGCGCCATATTGGGGTTGCCGGTTCCCGCCATTCGTTTTCTCGGTCCTTCCGCTTCGCGGGCTGTAGTCGTGGAAGGCGACAGCCGGGAGGTCGTGTTGGACCGTCTGGAAAAAGTGTTGGCCGAACCCGATACTGCGATACGTATTTTCGGGAAGCCGGAGGTCAAGGGACACCGCCGGATGGCTGTGATTCTGGCGGCCGACGAAACGGTGGCAAAAGCGCGCGCGAAGGCCGAGCGGGCTTATGCCGAATTGAAGGTAGAAGTGCTGTAATTCCCGGTATCTTTCCTATCTTTGCACAAAAATATTAAGACAATATCGAATGGCATTACAGTGTGGCATAGTGGGATTGCCGAATGTCGGCAAGTCCACGCTTTTTAATTGTTTATCGAACGCGAAAGCGCAGGCGGCCAATTTCCCTTTCTGCACCATCGAACCCAATGTGGGAGTTATTACCGTGCCCGACGACCGTATGATTAAATTGGCGGAAATAGACCATCCTAAAAAATTGATTCCTACAACCATAGAAATCGTAGATATTGCGGGGTTGGTCAAAGGAGCTTCCAAAGGAGAAGGGCTGGGCAACAAATTTTTGGCCAATATCCGGGAGACGGACGCTATTATTCATGTGCTGAGATGTTTTGAGAATTCCAATATTACCCATGTTGACGGACATGTCGATCCGGTCCGCGACAAGGAGATTATCGACACCGAGTTGCAGTTGAAGGATTTGGAAACCGTGGAATCGCGTATCGGCAAAGTTTTCAAACAGGCGCAGGGCGGAGACAAGACGGCTAAAAAGGTCCATGAGTTATTGGTACGGTATAAAGAGGCGTTGGAACAGGGGAAATCCGCCCGCAGCGTCGTTTTGGACAAAGACGAGAAAAAATGGGTATATGACCTGCATTTATTGACGGATAAACCCGTATTGTACGTCTGCAATGTGGACGAAGGAAGCGCGGTTTCCGGAAACGCCTATGTAGATGCGGTTCGCGAAGCCATCAAGGATGAAAACGCCCAACTGCTGATCGTGGCGGCGGCTACGGAGGCCGACATCGCCGAACTGGAAACGTATGAGGAACGGCAATTGTTTCTGGAAGAGATCGGTTTGAAAGAGTCGGGAGTCAGCCGGCTGATCCGTTCGGCGTACGCTTTGCTGAATCTGGAAACTTATTTTACGACCGGTCCGCAGGAAACGCATGCGTGGACTTACGTGAAAGGAACTAAGGCTCCGCAGGCGGCGGGGATTATCCATACCGATTTCGAACGGGGGTTCATCCGGGCCGAAGTGATCAAATACGAGGATTATATTCGTTACGGGTCGGAAGCGGCTTGCCGCGAGGCCGGCAAAATATCGGTAGAAGGCAAGGAATATGTCGTTCAGGACGGCGACATCATGCATTTCCGGTTTAACGTGTAGTAATTGCAGAAGCTATGTCAGAAAGAAAAGTCAGAGTCAGGTTCGCTCCCAGTCCTACGGGAGCCTTGCATATGGGCGGGGTGCGCACGGCCCTTTACAATTATTTGTTCGCCCGGAAAAACGGCGGCGATTTTCTGTTGCGCATCGAAGATACCGATTCGGGACGTTTCGTGCCGGGTGCGGAACAGTATATCATCGATTCGTTGAAATGGTGCGGGATAGAGGTCGATGAAGGGGTTTCCGTGGGAGGTCCCCATGCGCCTTACCGTCAGAGCGAACGGCGGGAGATTTATTGGAAATACGCGCAGGAACTGGTAGAAAAAGGGTGGGCTTATTATGCTTTCGATACGGCGGAAGAACTGGCCGCTTTGCGTGCCGAGTACGAGTCTCAGGGCAAGACGTTCGCCTATAATTACGAAGTGCGGGAAAAATTGCCCACTTCGTTGTCGCTGGCTGCCGACGAGGTCGAAACGCGCATAGCGCGCGGAGACATTTGGGTCATCCGTTTCAAGATGCCTGAGAATGAAACGGTCCGTATGAACGACTTGGTGCGCGGCGAAGTAACGGTTCACACTTCCACGCTGGACGACAAGGTGTTGTATAAGTCGGCGGATCGGTTGCCTACGTATCATCTGGCGAATATCGTGGACGATCATTTGATGGAAATTTCCCATGTGATCCGCGGCGAGGAATGGCTCCCCTCCCTCCCGTTGCATTATCTGTTATACAGGGCATTCGGCTGGAGCGACACCCAACCGTTGTTCGCCCATTTGCCGCTGTTGCTGAAACCCGACGGCAAGGGGAAATTATCGAAACGGGACGGGGATAAGTTGGGATTTCCAGTATTTCCGCTTTATTGGGTTTCTCCTACGGGGGAAACGGCGCGCGGTTACCGGGAAGACGGTTATTTTCCCGAAGCGTTTGTCAATATGCTGGCTTTGTTGGGCTGGAATCCGGGCATTGAACAGGAGATTTTTTCCATGCAGGAGCTGATCGAACTTTTTTCCATCGAACATGTGGGAAAATCGGGTTCCCGGTTCAATCCGGAGAAGGCCCGCTGGTTCAACGCCCAGCATTTGAAACGGAAAAGCGACCGGGAGTTGGCCGAACTTTTTCTGCCCGAACTGCAAAAGCGGGGTGTCGAGGCTCCGCTTGACAAAGTGGAACGGATTTGCGGGTTGATTAAGGACCGGGCCACGTTCGTTTCCGATTTCTGGGATTTGTCTTCGTATTTCTTTGCGGCTCCGCAGGAGTATGAAGAAAAAGCGGTGCGGAAATTCTGGAAAGGGGAGAATCCGGCGCGAGTGGCGCATATCGCGGAATTGCTGGAATGCACGGAACCTTTCGATGTCCGGCGGGCGGAACAGACGGTTCACGACTGGATCGTTTCGGAATCGCTGCCTATGGGACAGGTCATGAACAGTTTGCGGCTGGCCGTTGTGGGAAGAAGCATGGGACCGGGCATGTTCGATATTATCGAATTGATTGGCCGGGAAGAAACGTTGCGCCGCATTCGGCATGCTTTGACTGTAATTAAAATACCAGAATAATGATGAAGAATACTGTTTTTACTTTTATGGCGGCAGGTGTTATTGCTTTCGTGGCGTCTTGCAGTAACCCTTACAAGGGGGTCGATCCGCAAATTGCCGATGTCGCTGCGTCCAGGATCGGAAACGTACCGAACGAAGCCCGTCGGGACAGTTTGATCGATTTGTTGAAAGCGACGCCGGAACAGCAGCGGGAAGGTATGGCCTATTTGATCGCTTATATGCCGGCCTGCGATATTGAGACGTTGAACCTGGATATGCTGAAGGAAAATGTGGCTTACGGATATAAGGCATTGGAAACTTTTCCGTGGACTCAGGCGTTGGATAAAGAAATTTTCTATAACGAAGTGTTGCCTTACGCTTCCATGGATGAAACGCGGGAAAACTGGCGCCCTGGGTTTTTCGATATGCTTTACCCGTTGGTAAAGGACCTGACTACGGCGGAACAGGCCATCGATACCATCAACAAGTCTTTGCGCGATTTGGTCAAGGTGGAGTACAATACCAAACGTAAAAAACCGAACCAGTCGCCATCCGAATCCATGGAAATCAACATGGCTTCCTGTTCCGGCCTTTCCATTCTGCTGACCGACGCTTTCCGGGCCATGGGGATTCCGTCCCGCATTGCCGGTACGCCGATGTGGGTAACGATGGAAGGAAATCATAACTGGAGCGAAGTAATGTTGAACGGCAGATGGTACTTTACCGAATATATGTTCAATAAACTCGATGATTGCTGGTTTATCGGAAAGGCGGGCATGGCGGATAAATCCAAACCTATCCATTGCATTTACGCCACTTCCTACCGTCCTACGGGATTGAATTTCCCGATGGTTTGGAATCCGAAGGATACCTGTATCGCCGGAGTAGATGTTACGGACCGTTATATCGAAGTAGCGCGGAAGTTGGCGGACGAGGCGGCCAAGAAAGGGACGCCGATCAAGGTAAGGATGTACAGGAACAAGAGATCCGATTTGTCCAGCAGCGAGGAAAGGGTTATCAGCGATGTGAAACTTTACGATGCCGCAGGAAAAGCGGTCAGCGAAGGAAAGACCGTTTCTCCCCGTTCCGATATGAATTATTATCTGACATTGTATGCGCCGGTTCCCGGAACGTATAAAATCGAGTACGTCACTGCGTCTGGCGTTAAAACCATGCCGGTCAAAGTCCTTGCGGGCAAACCGGTGGATGACGTGCTGTTATTCTGGGAATAACGGGGTGTTATCGGGCATAAAAAGGGACGGAAAATTTTTCCGTCCCTTTTTATGCCCGGTCAAAACCTTTTGGTATAACTGTGGCAATAGGGTTGCGTCCCTTTTCTTTCGTAATAATCCTGGTGGTAGGCTTCGGCAGGGTAAAAAGTTGTGGCCGGCGTCACTTTCGTCGCTACTTTGTAACCTTTCTGTTTCAGTATCGCGATCAGTTTTTCTGCGGTCGCTTTTTGTTCCGGAGAGTTGTAAAATATTTCGGACCGGTACTGGTCGCCTATATCGGGACCTTGACCGTCCGTTTGCGTCGGATCGTGGATTTCGAAGAAACGTTTTGCCAAAGTTTCGTAATCGGTTTTTTTCGGATCGAATATTACCCTTACCGCTTCCGCATGGCCTGTGGTATGGCTGCATACCTCCTGATAGGTCGGGTTTTTCTTGTGTCCTCCGATATATCCGTTTTCGACCGACAATACTCCCGGTTGCTGCTGCATCAGATGTTCCACTCCCCAGAAACAGCCGCCGGCGAAAATGGCCGTATCCTGAACGGGGACGGATTCTTCGGGAACGAACAGCATGGAGATCGAGTTTACGCAATGCCGGGTGTTTTTAGGCGTCAGTCCTTCGCCCAAGAATACATGTCCCAGATGTCCGCCGCACCGGGCGCATACGATTTCCGTCCGTCGTCCGTCGGCATCGGGCACGCGTTTTACGGCGCCTTCGATTTCATCGTCGAAGCTGGGCCAACCGCAACCTGAATCGAATTTGTCCGCCGACCGGTACAGCGGAGCGCCGCATTGCCGGCAGATGTATGTGCCGGGCGCGTCGGTTTTGTAATATTTCCCACTGAAGGGCGCTTCGGTCCCTTTGTCGATGATTACGCGTTTTTCTTCTTCCGTGAGTGGTTTCATGGTTTGTGCCGTTAAAAGGTTATGCAGGGTAATGAATAGCAAACAACATAAAAAGAATCGGATTTTCATAAGCTCTTTTTGGGTTTGTCTTTCTCTTTGCGAAGATAATACCAAACAATAAAACAGGCTTTATCGTTTCAATAAAATCTCTAAAAAAAACTCCCGCATCTGAGAAAGTGCGGGAGGGGGTGCAGTACGATAGAAACTGTTTATAACGACAGAAGGTATTCGGTCAATTCGTCGATTTCTTCTTCCGTCAGGTTCGAAGTTTTTCCGTGCCTGTCTTCCGGGTTGAATGTGGTAAGGACTTCCCGGAGCGTTTTTGCCCGTCCGTCGTACAGGTAGGGGTAGGTACGCCAGATTTCCCGCAGACCGGGCGTATCGAAAGCCGTTCCGGCATATTCGCCTTCTCCGGTTCCTACGTCGTATTTGTTTTGGTCCGTGAAATGCGGACCGTTGTGGCATTCCGCGCATCCCGCCTTTTCAAACACCTGTTTGCCTTTTTCCGCTGCTGCGGTCGGTTTCCCTTGTTGTAAATGCGGACTGGGAAGCGGAGTCTGCGATTTGAGATAGGCGTCGATGCAGGCGGCTTCTTCTTCGCTGCGTTCCGCGAACTGTATCCATTTGATTCCTGCCCGTACGGCTATCTCCGCGTTTTTCCGTATTCCGGTAATCATGCAGGGCGGAGTGACGTGGGCCAATACGAGGCTTTTGGTGTTTTTAGGATTTCCCAGACCGTCGTTCATCAGGTCCCAGTTCAAGGCGTCGGTGCGTACGTCCGGATGGCAGCTGATGCAGCTTTGCCAATGTTGCAGGCAAAAAGCCGCGTCGTTGAAATACAGTTCGCCTTTCCTGGCGGCATCCGGTTCGGGCTCTTCGCCCAAACCGATAAAACGGGAATTTTCCGCCTTGTCCGGATCGATAACGTCCAGTCCTCCTGAAAAATAGTCGGAAAGGTATATCTGCCCGTTGTATTCCGCTACGTGGCGCGGACCTTTTCCGCGCAGGGGAATGCGTTTCTGTTCGGTATGGATGAAACTCAGATTGTCCGGCAGCTCTTCGAAAGAGGTCAGCGCGTCCGGCAGTTTTCCGGTTTTCAGCAACTCCAGCTTTTCGTGCATGCCCGGCAGGTCGATCGACATCAGTTCATGGGTTCCGGACAATGCGATATACAGTCGTTTGCCGTCGGCGGATACGGTCGCGCTTCGCGGATTGGCGGCGCCTTTGTCCACTTGGTCTAGCAGCAGGGTATTGTAGTATCGCTTGTCCTGCATGTCGATGATCGACAATGCGTTGGTGTTGATCCAACCCCGCTCTATCTGTGTCGTGGGAAACATGAAACGGGACAGGACATGCGTGGCGTACAGATAATTTCCGTCAGGCGAAAAACACAATCCTTCTATCGACTGCGAACCGTTCGCCAAAGCGATGTTTTCTACGACCTGATCGTTCCGGGCATCGATCAGGGTAATGCGGGCGGAAATGTACCGGTCCAGCGACGATTGGAACGGCAGGAGATTGGCTACGGCAAGCGTCTCTTCGGAGGGAGAAAGCGCGAGCGCGACCGGTTCCCGTACGGCGGGAATCCTGGCGGTTTCCGTTTTTTTGTTCGGGTTGACGACCGATATGTCGTTGGAGAATCGGTTGGCTGTCCATATCTTGTCCCCTTTCCGATTGATGCAGACGGCCGAGGGGTAATCGCCGACGGTAATCGAATGTTTGATTTTTCCGTTGTCAGCCTGTATTGCATGCAATTTGCCCGGAGTGCCGTATTCGGTAACGTACAACGTTTTCCCGTCGGGGGAAACGGTCATGTCGGACGGCTGGAAATCCAGGTCGATCCGCCGTTCCGGTTGTTCCGTGGCCAGATCCAGCAAAAGCAGGGCCGGCGCCGTGGAAAGCACGACCCATATCTTTTCTTCTCCCGGAACGGCGACCGTGCGGGAAGGAGAAAGATAGTTGCCGGCATGGACGTTGCCGGTCAGTGACAAAAGGCCGGAGAGCAAAAGGACCGTAAATATGTGAAATCGGTTTTTTTTCATGTTCGGGTAGATTAGTCGGTTACGATGATGCGGAAACCTACGAGGAAAGGTTTCTGATAGTTGTTGAAAAAACGGCGGGCCGAAGCCGATGCGCGTTGCGGCCTGTCGCGCCAGGAACCTCCGCGGGCTACTTTCATGTCCCCGGTGTAGAAACGGTCGGCAATGTCGTTCGCGCCGGGTTGGTAACTGCCGGAACACCATTCCGCGACGTTTCCGTGCATGTTGTGCAACCCCCACGGATTAGGTTGGTATTCCGTGACGTCGCAAACGATCATGTTGCCGTCGTCAATCGTTTGGCTGCGGGGAATGAAATCGTAATACTTCATCATGGGATCGTTGTCGCCTCTGTATCTGAGGTGGTTTCCCGCCCCATTCCAGTCCACGACGAATTTTCTTACCGACCGGTCGGACAGGTTCTCGTATGCGGAGAAATCGCTGTCCGTTTCTCCGAACCAGAACGGTTTGTCCGATCCCGCCCGGCAAGCCCATTCCCATTGTTCTTCGGAGGGCAAGGAACATTTCAGTCCGGTTTTTTCGCTCAGCCATTTGCAAAAGGCCTCCGCTTCTTCATAACTGATGCGAATAGCGGGTTGATTGGCGCCGTGGGCCGGATATCCTGCGTTGATATGATCTTTCCAGTGCTGGTCGATATAACGGCTGTCGTGCGAAGGGTCGAACAATTCGTATATTTCGTTGCTGATTTCGTATTTGGCCATCCAGAACGGGCGGTCTATCTTTACGATCTTGCGTTGCCGTTCGTCGTCGTAGCCCGTATCGCTTCCGCTGACGTATTCTCCGGCGGGAATACGGACCAGTTCAAGACGTACTCCGCCCAAATCGATGGTTTTGCCGGTTTCTCCTTCGGCTTTCTGTTTGGCAATCGCTTCTTCAGCACTGAACGGCCATCCTTTTACGGAAGGAATTGCTGTCGGATCCGTGGACGACAGAGGAGCGGGCATGACCGGTTCTATTTTTTGTTTTTCAAACCGGGCGACCAGCTCGTCGAATTCGGCCTCGGGATCCGTTTTTACGCGGGCGTATCTTTCGGTAAGCTCTTTTCTGCGGGAGTCCTGATCGAAATTACGGAATTCGGGCGGAGACCATTTGCCCCGGTAAGGCACGTTCAGGTCGATCCATGCGTATAGTTTTTCCCATTCTTCCCGGTCGAGGGTAACGTTGTAGTGCCCGCGTTGCAGCAGTTGAACCAATTCGCTGACCGAAGCGTGGTATTCCAACGGATAGGCTACCCGGTTATCGCTTTCGGGACCGGGACGATAGACGTACGGGTGCAGGTTCAGATAGCCCGTTTCGTTGAAAAACAGGGCGTCCGTATTGGAGTAGCCTTCGTACCGGACGGTATCCTGTTTCCGGAAATCGGGCCTTCCCGGTTTCTCTCCGTTGTGGCATCCCAAACATTTCCGGTCGAGGATGGGTTGTATTTCGTACCGGAAAGAGAACGGACGCGCTTTGCCGTACCATTCCGTAATGGGAGCGGGTTTTTTGCGCGAAGCCAGCGTGTATTTGTTGGCGACGACCGTGCTTTGCTGTTCGTGGCAACCTACGCAAGAGACCGTTTCTCCCGGCATGCCTACGAACCATGAGCGCATCAGTTGCAGGGCGCAACCGTTCGAATCGAGCGGCTGAACGGCGATGGGCGTATTGGCGGGTACGGTAAAGAAGGCGGAACCGTCGGCTTCCACATCTACGGTCCCCAGGATGCGCTTGATATCCCAGCCGCTTTCTATCCCGACCGTATTGTGTCCGCCCGAACCCATGTGGGCGAAATGGTAACTGAACAGCCGCAGCTTTTTGACCGTGCCGCGGGGAACGCCCTTGAGTCCTTCGCCTGCGTAAATGTCGCTCAGAAATACGTTGGCCTGGTCGCTGTCCGGATCTATTTTCGAGGCGATAACCGGCGGGGTGGGTTGCGGTTTCAGCAGAATGGGGTCGAAATAGGCGGCTCCCTCTTCCTGTTTGATTAATGTCATGTTGTTGTAGGTATCGACTAAATACAACCCCCACAAACTTTCCGGACTCATCTTGGCCGATACTAAAAAGTAGTCTTCGCTTAGCGGATAAGGATGCAGGAATTGCGGAAATACGCCGTCGATGAGCATGTCTTTGACGATGGGTTCCACTTTTTTGCCTCGGTACGGAATCTCCTGCACGACTCCGTCAGCTTCCCTTCGTCCCAGTTGGGGATCGATAATCATCAGACGTCCGGACCGGGAGATTCCGTGGTGGCCGCCGACGATTCCTACCACTTTGGTCGGGTGTTCGGGAATGGCCCGGGCATAGAAGTAAGAGTTCGGAAAATAGCTGTTGCTGCCGTAATATTCCATTTGGCTGGTACCGTCCGGATTCATGGTCATAAGGATTCGGCTGAAATAGTGGGAAATATCGCTGTATTCCCACCGCAGATACATGACTTTCCCGTTATTAAGTACGGTCGGACACCAGTCGCTGTCCTGTTCGTAGGTCAGCTGACGGGTTTCGCCCGTTTTTCGGTCGTACAGGTACAGTAGGGCCATAGGGCGGCTGCCGCCTTCGCAGGGCAACCCCTGATAGGTTGCGTCGGCCGTATAAATGATATTGCCGTCGGGCAGATAACAGGCGTCGAAATGATTGATGTCGGGAAGTTCTTTGGAGGTCAGTTGTTCCGCCGTTCCGCCGTCTATTTTTTGTTCGAATACATGCCAGCAGTCATGAGTCCCGATCGACGAGAACAACACTTTCGAGGCGTCGAAACTGATTTCCAAATCCGAAATCAAGACGGGCTTTTCCGGACGGAACAAGGTCTGTTGGCTCCGTTTTCCGTCCAGATCGGTCAATATGCCGATTTCGTTATACCAGTTCGCGCCGCTGTTGATGATGTTGGTATTGGTATGGGAATTCAGCGACGGAAAACCCATCAGTTCCGGAAATTTGTTTCGGGCGTCTTTGATCTCTCTGCGCAGGTACAACAGCCGGTCGGTCGCTAACAGGGGATTGTCGAGAAGCGTTTTGTCTAACAGGTCGAGCGTTTGCTTTACCTCTTTGTATATGGTTACGTTGCCTCTGTCCAACGCGTCTAGCCAGGCCCTTTTCCGTTGTTCCAGGCGGGTTACTGCGTTCAGATAGGCGTTTTTTTCAGGAATTTCGGCTTTCAGTACCTCTTCCATGTGCCGAATGACATTGCGTAGCGCTTCCGGTTGTTTCAACCGGAGTTGTAGAGCCAGGTCTTTCATTTGCCGGGTAAGCCTGAACGCTTCCCTTCTTTGCAACAGACCTGTGATGGAATCGGTTTCCTGAAAGTCCGATCGCAATTCCGAAGCCGTTCGGTCGGCATATTGTCCATATAGATAAGCGTAGCCTTTCCGCGGAGTGTAACCGTCCCAAATACGGTTTTCCTGTTCCAACGCGATGTCTTCCGAACAGGAGGGATAGAGGTTGTGTCTGAAATTGAGAAACGTTTCGGACAGAAAATTCCGGTAGTCCCGATCGTATTTCTCGTTTCTTTTCCGGAGGGTTTCGGCATGGTTTCCGGAAGGTTTCGGGTTTTGCTTTTCCCAATCGGCGGACCATTGGTCCACAGTCGTTTTCAACTGGTTCAGCCAATGTTTGTCGTTGTCGGGAACGGATGCGGACAATCGAAAGGCCGAAAACAGACAAAAGCTCAGGCATAGCCATATATTGCCATGTCTTGCTGCATTGGAGATGCGTTTCGGTTGAGTCATAATAGGTAGTTGTAAGGTAGTTGTTATTTCTTTATGTTTTGTTTTGTGTTGTTTAATTGTTTCTTTTTTGTTTCTTTTTGTGGTTTTATGCAAATATAAATATAATTTTCCAAATGATGTTACTTTTATGGAATTATTTGTTGTCAAAAACGGATACATTCTGGAGAGAATCGGTAGCGATTTTGGGAACGAACCTGATGGAGGTTGTCGTGAACGGTTCGGGGAATCGTGCGGAACGAAAGTATTCGAGGGCGGTCAGGTTTTGTTTTTGGAGCAGTAAAAACGCGTCGGTCGGGATATCGGAGGTTTCAAACCGTATGGAGGAGAAAGAAGGTTGAAATTCGGGCGGGTGTATTCCGGTTTGAGGAGTTTTTTACGAATATATCGTATAAGATTGGAAGTTTTTTATAATTTCGTGAACAAGATGAAACATACGGAAATTTTACGAAATGCAGTACGGATTGGGACGATGCCGTTGCCGAACGGAGAATGTTTTGGGGAGGGAGTAGTCCGGAATACTGTGCCTGGAAAGTCGAAAAATTTGACCGATGAAACTTTAAATAATTAAATACGGTAAACTTATGAAAAAAAAATTCTGTTTTTTGATATTCGCCCTGTGTTTATGGGGAAGTTCGGTAATACCGGCCGACGCGCAGTTGGTAACGGGAAGTCGCGGATCGGATGACTTTCAAATCGGCGTGGCCGGATATACGTATCGTAAATTCACGCTTGACCAAACTCTTCAATACCTTAAAAGTATGGGGGTAAAATATTTTTCGGTCAAGGATTGGTGGCTACCGTTGGATGCTACCGAAGAACAGATGAAGGAATTTAAGGCCAAATGCGCCGAATACGGCGTTGAAGGTTATATTCTCGGACCTATCTATATGAATAGCGAGGCCGAAGTGGATCGTGCGTTTGCCTATGCCGAACGTTACGGTTCGGATATGTTTATCGGTGTGCCCAAATACGAATTGCTCGATTATACGATTAAAAAAGTGGCGGAAACGGGAATCAAGGTAGCCATTCATACTCACGGTCCGGACGGGGCGCCTTTCCCGAATATTCGAAAAGTGGTCGAAATGGTAAAAGATCCGGCACTCGGTGTCGGTTGTTGCATGGATCTCGGCCATTCCGTGCGTATGGGCGAGGATATTGTGAAAGATATGAAGCGTTACAAAGCGTGGATTTACGATATTCATATCAAGGATGAAACCGCGGCTTCCAAAGAAGGGCAGACTTGGGAAATGGGACGCGGCGTGATCGATTTCAAGCCGGTTATCGAGACTTTGCGTAAAATAAAATACCGGGGAAAAGTGTCGCTTGAGTTCGAGAAGAATCCCGGCAATCCTCATCCGGGGGTGGCCGAATCGATCGGTTATTTGCGAGGCGTGTGCGATGCCACGAAATGATTCCGTTCTTTCCCGGAACATTAAAACCATAGCTGCGGATCCGTTCATCCGCAGCCGTATGGTTTTAATGATGGAATATCAGTAAGCCCTTGCGAAAATGACGCGACGGGAGGAAGGTTTGCCTGTAACCATGCAAACGCCTTTTTCTTCCGGGGCATCTATCGGGATGCACCGGATCGTGGCTTTGGTTTCGTCCTTGATCCGTTCTTCCGTTTCCACGGTCCCGTCCCAATGGGCTAAGATAAATCCGCCTTTTTCGTCCAATACCTTTTTGAATTCGTCGTAGGTATCTACTTTCGTAGTCATGGTTTCCCTGAACTTCGCGGCTTTGTCGAAGATGGACTGTTGTATTTCCTCCATTAACTTTTCGATTCTATCGACCAAGCCTTCCTGGGGAACCGTTTCTTTTTCGAGCGTGTCGCGGCGAACCAGTTCGATCGTTCCGTTTTCCAAATCGCGCGGTCCCATGGCCAACCGTACGGGAACCCCTTTCAGTTCCCATTCGGCGAATTTGAATCCGGAACGGACGTTGTCACGGTCGTCGATCTTGACGCTGATGCCTTTCGCTTTCAGTCGGGCGGCGATTTCGTCCAATCGGGGATTGATTTCCCGCAACTGTTCTTCGCCCCGGTAAATGGGAATCATGACGACTTGTATGGGAGCGAGTTTCGGCGGAAGCACCAATCCGTTGTTGTCGGAATGAGCCATGATGAGCGCGCCCATCAAACGGGTGGAAACCCCCCATGAGGTAGCCCATACGTAGTCGAGTTTCCCTTCCTTATTGGTAAAAGTGACGTCGAACGCTTTTGCGAAGTTTTGCGCTAAGAAATGAGAGGTCCCCGATTGCAGGGCTTTCCCGTCCTGCATCAACGCTTCGATCGTCAGGGTATCTTCCGCCCCGGCGAAACGTTCGTTTTCGCTTTTATGTCCGATGATTACCGGCAGTGCCAGGTATTTTTCGGCGAAATCGGCATATACGTGGATCATCCGCCGGGCTTCGTCCATGGCTTCTTCCCGGGTAGCGTGGGCTGTATGCCCTTCCTGCCACAGGAATTCGGCGGTACGCAGGAACAACCGCGTACGCATTTCCCAACGCACCACATTGGCCCATTGATTGCAAAGAATAGGCAGATCGCGATAGGATTGTATCCAGTTTTTGTACGTGTTCCAGATAATGGTTTCGGAAGTGGGGCGCACGATCAGTTCCTCTTCCAGTTTGGCGTCGGGATCTACTACCACGCCGCTTCCGTCCGGATTGTTTTTAAGCCGGTAGTGGGTAACGACGGCGCATTCTTTGGCGAAACCTTCCACATGGTTGGCTTCCTTGCTGAAAAACGATTTCGGGATAAAGAGCGGAAAATAGGCGTTTTGATGCCCGGTTTCCTTGAACATCTTGTCGAGAATGCCTTGCATTTTTTCCCATATTGCATAACCGTACGGTTTGATAACCATACAGCCTCTCACGGCGGAATTTTCAGCCAATCCCGCTTTTACGACCAGATTGTTGTACCATTGCGAATAATTCTCTTCGCGGTTGACAACTTCCTTCAGCTCTTTAGCCATTTTTTAATCGATTATAAATAAGTTTGAATGCCGCAAAGATACGAAAATATTCCGCAATGCCGCAAACGAAAGCTTCTCTCCGTTTCCTGACTGTCCGGTTCCCGTATGAGGGTTTATCCTGCAAACATATTTGATACGAATAAGCCGGAAAGAGCCGGGTAAAATGCAGCGATTATGATTGAAACGGCGTATTTTGTTGCGGATGGCGTCGAGGTATGGGATTCGTCTGATTTTTCGGGGCTGGGGATTCTTCGTTGTCGTAAAAAAGATTAAATTTGTCGGGAAAAGTTTTAAAGGACGGCGCGAAGTGATTATAAAAAAACTGATCGGACAAACGGCTACATACGGGGTAGCCACGATTGTGGCGCGGTTTATCGGCTTTGCTTTGACCCCGTATTTGACGCTGAAACTGTCCGGTGCGGAGTATGGCGTTTACAGCTATTATTTCGGACTTATTCCGTTCGGATTGGTCATATTGACGGCGGGCATGGAAAACGGTTTTTTCCGTTTTTTAAGTAAATGCGATACGGCGGAGGACCGAAAAAAATTGTATGCTACCGTGTTGTCGGCAGTTACCGTAGCCGGATTGTCGTTCTTTATATTGGTTTCCGCTTTTTCTCCTTTGATTTTTAAACATCTCAACGCATACGAGGCCGGGCATCCGTCGTTGATTCCGATTGTCGCCGGCATTATTGCGTTGGATGCGGTGTTGGCCATGCCTTATGCCCGTTTGCGGGCGGAATCGAATACGCGGTTGTTCGTTACGACGAAAATAGCCAACGTGTTGGTAAATGTGGGGTTTTGTCTGTTTTTTTATTCCGTGTTGCCCCATTTCAGAGATTCGGCAGGGTTGGGATGGATGTGGATAGACGGTTACGGAGCGGGGTATGCTTTATTGGCCAATTTATTGGCCAGCATGTTCAATTTCGTGTTGTTGTCTCCGATGTTGAGGCATGTGGAGTGGGGAATCGACAAAACGTTGTTGAAGCGGATATTCGTTTTTTCTTTGCCGTTGTTTCTGGGCGGTTTCGGGGGAACGATCAATGAATTCATCGACCGTCAGTTGCTGGTTTATCTGTTGCCTCCCGGAATAGGGATGGAACAGGTGGGAATTTATTCGGGCGTGATGAAGATAGCCGCGTTGATGACGTTGTTTCTGCAAATGTACCGTTATGCGGCGGAGCCGTTTTTCCTGTCCGAAGTAAAAAAAGAGGATTTTAAAAAAGCCAATGCCGAAGGGTTGAAATATTTTACGATCGCTTCCATGACGGTTTTTTTGGTTATCGTCTTTTATATGGATATTTTCCAGTTTCTGGTATCCGGCGAAGAATACCGCGAGGCATTGTTTATCGTGCCCGTGATGCTGTTGTCGAACATGTTGGTAGGGATTTATTTCAATATGTCCTTTTGGTTCAAGGTAACCGAACGGACTTATTTCGCGATTCTCATTACTTTTACCGGCGTAGTGTTTACCTTGTTGCTCAATATTCTTCTGATTCCGTCGATGGGATATGTCGGAGCGGCTTATGCCCGTTTGGGATGCGAGACGGCTATGGTTTTATTGTGCTATTTCCTGAACCGAAAATACTATCCCGTGCCGTACGATCTGAAGACGATAGGGTTGTATGCCTTGGTGGCCGCGGCTTTGTACGGGGTATCCGTTGGGGTGCATATTCCGGCGGTTGTGCCCCGATTGTTGTTTAATACGTTGTTGTTGGGGGCTTTTTTAGCGTTTTTCGTACGACGGGAAAAGATCGATTTGCATTCTATACTAAAAAAATAAGGAAATTCGTTTAATTTAGGAAGATAGAATATGAAAAAGATAAAAGTTGTCAATCGTTCGGCATTCGATTTGCCGCGTTATGAAACGGCCGGTGCGGCAGGAATGGATGTCCGGGCCGCTATGGCGGAACCGATTCTGTTGAACCCGCTGGAGCGGGCGTTGATTCCTACGGGACTGTTCGTGGAATTGCCGATAGGGTATGAAATGCAGGTACGTCCTCGGAGCGGGCTGGCGGCAAAACACGGCATTACGGTTTTGAATGCGCCGGGAACGATAGATGCCGATTATCGGGGAGAGGTCAAGGTTATTCTGGTCAATCTTTCGGACAAGTCTTTCGAAGTGTCTCCCGGAGAAAGAATCGCGCAGTTGGTGGTTTGCCGCTGCGAACAGGCGGAGTGGGAGCCTGTGGAAGCATTGACTGAAACGGATCGGGGAACCGGAGGTTTCGGTTCTACCGGAGGAGTTAAAGTTTTGGAAAACGAATGATATGAAAATAAGGAATGCCGTTCGGGCGGGTTGTGTAGTAGGTTTGCTGGTAGGATGGACCGTAGGTTCGGGATGGTCCCAGAAGCGCGGCGGAAATGTAAAAGACAAACAGTCTGAGCAGACGGAAGAGATCGGTCCGGAGAAACAGGAGACAGCCGCTTATATGTCCGGCATGCGCGCATTGCTGGTGGACAAGAACAGGGAGCAGGCCATTGCCTGGTTTAATGCCGTATTGGAACAGGATTCGCTGCATGCGCCGTCCAATTATCAACTTTCCTTGTTGCTGGACGATGCGGAAAAGGCGTTGCCTTTTGGTCGAAGGGCCGCTGAAACCGACAGTACCAATAAATGGTATCGGTATCAGTACGCCCAATTGTTGGGGCGTACGAACCGTTATAAAGAGGCCATAGAAGTTTGCAAGGCGGCTTTGAAAATTCAAAATAACGATTTGCAGACTTACCGTTATTTGGCGGCATTGTATGAAGGGGATCGTCAGCCTTACGCCGCTTTGGCCGTTTTGGACAGCGCGTTGGTTTTGTTCGGAAACGATTTGTCTTTATTGGAAGCCAAACAGGAAATACTGTTGAACGCCAATATCTTGGATCGGGCCGAAACCAATGCGGAGCTGTTGATGTCGCTCGATCCTCAAAACAGTCATTATCCGTTGTATATGGCGTATGCCCGGATCCGGAAGAGGGATACGTCGGCGCTTCGGTATTTGCGTCAGGCGGAGGCGCTCGATTCTACCGATGTCAATACGAAGCTGGCTTATTGCGATTATTATCAGGCGAACGGTATGACTGCGCAATATCTGTCGATGCTCGGGAATGTTTTTTCATCCGACCAGATTCCGCTTTCCGCAAAAATCAATTACTTCAATGAAGTGTTGAAGACCCGCCGGTTTTATGTCGATTATTTCGGTTATATCGATAATCTGGCCAGGACGATCGCCGTCAAGTACCCCGACGATCCCGAAGCGGGAAAATTGTATGCCCAGCATTTGATCAATATAGGCAATACGGACGGCGCGTTGGAATTGTATAAGGCAAGATTGACCGATTCCGTACCGGACCTTGATGTGTATCAGCATATTATCGGTATAGAATCGTATAAGAAAAATACGGATTCCGTGTTGTATTATGCGAAAGAGGCCGTGCGGTTGTTTCCCGATGACTATGATTTGCCGTTGATGTATGCCGGTGCTTTGTTGTCGGAAAAGCGGTACGATGAAACCTTGAAAGTATTGGACGAAACGTTTAATAAATTGCCGCAGGATTCTCTTCGCAGCATTTATTCCTGTACTGTCGGAGACGTTTACAATGAAATGGGAAAGCCGAAACAGGCTTATAAATATTATGAAAAATCGTTGAAGTATAATCCGAATAACGTGGTAACGCTCAATAATTACAGTTACGCGTTGAGCGTGGCGGGGGAGGAGCTGGACAAAGCCCTGTCTATGGTTTCGTTGGTCATGACCAGCGAACCGTCCAACCCTACCTATATCGATACGTATGCGTGGGTGCTTTACAAAATGGGCCGTTATAAAGAGGCGAAAGCCGCGATGCAGAAAGCTATCGCTTTCGAATCGAATGCTTCCGCCGAATTGTTGTTGCATTACGGGGATATTTTGTACGCGCTTTCGGAAGAGTTCAATGCCGTATTGTATTGGAAAAAGGCGCTTGCTGCGGGAGCGGATGAGGAACAGGTAAAAGAGAGGTTGCGCAAGACGGGGCAATAACCGGCATTGGCAGAAAATCTGCAAACCGGATATTGTAAAATAGAGTTTCTAATTTTTTATATTTGAAAAAATATAACTTATTTTGTAAAATGTAATAAGAATATAGGTCCTGCTTAAAGTTATGATAAACAGAGAATTAACGGATTATTTATTGATCAATGCCTGCAATGCGGCGGTAGTGGCCGGTGTGGATATCATGAAAATATATAACGCGCATACCGAGTTCGATGTCAATATAAAATCCGACAATACGCTGGTTACCGAGGCCGACCGGGTGTCGCATGAGAAGATTAAAAAGTATCTTTCGCAGACGAGGGTCCCCATGTTGAGCGAGGAAGGCAGAAACATGCTATTTGAAGAACGTTATCGTTGGGATCTGTATTGGTTGGTCGATCCGATCGACGGTACGCGGGAATTCGTGAACAAAAACGACGAATTCGTGGTATGCATTGCTTTGATGACGGATAACAGACCGTTGTTCGGCGTTATTTACGTTCCGGCGGAAGACAAACTTTATTTTTCCGATCCGGATCGCGGCGCTTTTCTGATCGAGCACGCTGCGGAAAAACGGGGAGAAGCTTTTCAGATCAACGCGCTTTATGCTTTGGCGGTTCGTTTGGCTCCTCACAATTGGGACGCTTCCCGTCCTTTGCGCGTAATCGTCACTCGTTCGCATATGACGCATGAAACGGAAGAGTTCATCGATGACTTGCGTAAAAAATTCGGTCCGGTAGAGGAAATACATTGCGGCAGTTCCAAGAAGTTTTGTTATATCGCGGAAGGGAAAGCGGATGTTTACATTCGGCTGACTTCCGTGTTCGATTGGGACATTGCGGCGGGGCATGCTATAGCCAATGCCGTGGAGGCTACGGTAAAACATATCGGCGGAGAAGATATCGCTTATAATAAGCGCACGTTGGTAATCGATCCTTTTATCGCTTATGTGAAAGGTGTTGAATTATAAATGTAAATAAATTATGTTAGGAAAAAAGAGAATCGCTCTCGTCGCGCATGACAATATGAAACGCGATCTGGCGGCGTGGGTGGATTGGAATTGGGAAGTGTTGCTGAAACATCATTTGATCTGTACGGGAACTACGGGGAAAATGGTAGCCCAGACTTTAATGGACCGGCGGGGAAACGAACACGGCAGGTTCGATATCACTTTTCTGAAGTCCGGCCCGTTGGGAGGCGACCAACAGTTGGGTGCCATGATTGCCGAAGGAGAGGTGGATACCTTGATCTTTTTCTGGGACCCGATGATGGCGCAGCCGCATGATGTGGATGTAAAGGCGTTGATGAGGCTGGCGACCGTTTATAACGTGCCGATGGCCATCAATCGATCGACTGCGGATTTCTTGATCGCTTCGCCCTTTTTCGAAGGCGAATATGTGCGGGAGGTTAAGGATTATCGGTCGTATATCGAGCGTAGCCTGAAAGGATAAGAGCTACGCTCTTTTTTTGTATTTGTTTTTGCGGTTGATTCGGTCGATGATGACAGCCAACGCGCCATCGCCCGTAACGTTGCAGGCCGTGCCGAAGCTGTCCATGGCAATATATAAAGCGATCATCAACGCCTGCAAGGTTTCGTCGAATCCCAGCATGGAAGACAATAATCCAAGTGCGGCCATGATAGCCCCGCCCGGAACTCCCGGGGCTGCAACCATCGTGATGCCCAGCATGAAAATAAAACCTGTGAAAATATTTAAAGATACGGTCATGTCGTTCATGTACATAATGGCCATGGCACATGCCGTTATGTACATGGTGCTGCCGGCCAGATGAATGGTGGCGCATAAGGGAATGACGAATCCCGCCAATTCTTCCTGCACCCCGTTTTTACGGGTTTGCGCCAATGTGACGGGAATGGTCGCTGCCGACGATTGGGTTCCTAAGGCGGTCACATAGGCCGGGAGCATGTTTTTTAATAATTTGAACGGATTTTTTCTTGAAACGATCCCTGCCGTCAGGTATTGTATGAGTAGCAACAGAATGTGGAGAATGAATATGACCGCAATGACTTTGACGAACAGGGTCAAAATGCCGGTCACTTGCCCTTCTGCTCCCATTTTCAGAAATATGCCGAAAATATAAAAAGGAAGAAAGGGAATAATGACGGATGAGATCAGTTTCATGATGATTTCCCGAAATTCGGAAAATCCCTGTTTTATGGTGTTTCCGGAGGAGACGGACACTCCTAAGCCCAATACGAACGCCAACAATAAAGCGCTCATGACTCCGATGACCGGTGGCATGTCGATAGAGAAATAGGGGAGTAACCCCGAATGGGCCGAGGTCATTTCCGTCAATCCGGAAGATTGTATTCGCAACAGGTCGGTAAATGCCCATTGGCAGGCGAAATAGGTCATGAATCCGGAGAAAAGGGTAGAACCGTAAGCCAATAAAGCGGTAATGCCTAATAAACGACCCGCATTTTTCCCCATTTCGGCGATGCCGGGAGCAACCAATCCCAGAATGATTAGAGGGATAATGAAATCCAGAAAATTTCCGAAAATGCCGTTCACGGTAACGAAAATTCGTACGCTCCAAACGGGGAAAAACCAGGCGCAAACGATCCCGGCGACGATTGCGATAATGATGCGGGGCAATAATCCAAGGGTACTGATTCGGAATTTCATGGCGTTGAAATGAAAAATGGATAAAAAACGGTCCGGAATAGTCAATGCATTTTCCGGACCGTAACGTTTTCGTTCTTTGAATTTTCCGGATGTTTATTACCGGGTTATTTTTTTGAACAACTGTTTCATGCTGACTTCTCTTTCAATCAGGGCCGGAAGTTCGCTGATGGCTACGCGTTCTTGGGCCATAGTGTCGCGGTACCGTACGGTAACGGTCCGGTCTTCCGCCGTTTGGTGGTCTACCGTGACGCACAACGGGGTTCCTATGGCATCTTGTCGCCGGTAGCGTTTTCCGATGCTGTCTTTTTCATCGTATTGGCAGGCGTAGTCGAGTTTCAGTTCATTCAGTATTTCCCGTCCTATTTCAGGCAGACCGTCCTTTTTTACCAAAGGCAATACGGCGACTTTTACAGGGGCCAATGCGGCAGGGAACGACAATACGACCCGTTCGTCCTTGCTGCCGTCTTCTTTGGTCAGCTCTTCTTCCTTGAAGGCGGCGGACAATACCTGCAACACCATGCGGTCCACGCCGATAGAGGTTTCCACAACATAAGGCACATAACTTTCGCCGGTTTCCGTGTCGAAATATTGTATTTTCCGTCCTGAGAATTTTTGATGGTTTCCCAAATCGAAGTCGGTACGGGAGTGTATGCCTTCCACTTCTTTGAATCCGAAAGGAAACCTGAATTCCACGTCGGTAGCCGCATTGGCGTAATGCGCCAGTTTTTCATGATCGTGGAAACGGTACATGTCGTCGCCGAAACCGAGGGCGCGATGCCAACTCATCCGGAAAGCTTTCCAGTATTCGAACCATTTGAGTTCGTCGCCGGGACGGACGAAAAACTGCATTTCCATTTGTTCGAATTCCCGCATTCTGAAAATAAACTGTCGGGCAACGATTTCGTTCCGGAAGGCTTTTCCTATCTGGGCGATACCGAACGGGATTTTCATGCGTCCGCTTTTCTGTACGTTCAGGAAATTGACGAAAATGCCCTGCGCCGTTTCCGGACGCAGATAAATGGTGTTGGCGCCTTCCGAAACCGAGCCTATTTTCGTTTCGAACATCAGGTTGAACTGCCGTACTTCCGTCCAGTTTTTAGTGCCGGAAATGGGACATACGATTTCGCAGTCTTCTATGATTTTTTTTACCTCATCTAAATTGTTTTCAGTCAAAGCTTTGACCATTCGGTCGTTCACGGCATGGCGGCGCTCGGAAATCTCTTTTATCCGGGGAGATGTTTCCACGAACTGCTGACGGTCGAATTTTTCTCCGAAACGTTTTCGGGCTTTCGCAATCTCTTTTTCTATTTTTTCGTCTTGTTTAGCCAGCCATTCTTCAATCAGTACGTCGGCTCTGTATCGTTTTTTGGAGTCTTTATTGTCAATCAACGGATCGTTGAAAGCTCCGACGTGTCCGGACGCTTCCCAAATGCGGGGATGCATGAAAATAGCGGAATCGATGCCGACGATGTTGTCGTTCAACCGCACCATGGCATCCCACCAATATTTTTTGATATTGTTTTTCAGTTCGACTCCCAATTGCCCGTAATCGTAAACGGCGCTGAGTCCGTCGTATATTTCGCTGGAAGGGAATATGAATCCGTATTCCTTGCTGTGAGCGATCAATTTCTTAAAAAGTTCCTCTTGCGTCATTTCCTGTTTTAAATCTTAATATTTATTCCTTATATTGTTAGCCTTTTTTGCGGAAGGAAATTGTTTCGATTCTTGATTAATAGAAAAAAATATCCTTCATGGAACGGTAACATGTACAAATATAGAATTTTATGAGGAAGTTTCAAGTTTTTCAGTCAAAAAAATGAATCGGGAAAATATCCGTCGGAACGGTTTGAAGGTAATGAATAGAGTGCGATAAAACAGATTTTTTATCTGTTTTTGTGCCTTATAAGGGGATATAAGTGATAAATATGAATATCTTTGTGAAAAATCCTTGTGGTTTAATTTTATTTAAATGGCGTTTCCGAATTATAAGCAATATGATACGATGGATTGCGGTCCTGCCTGTTTGCGTATCGTAGCCCGATTCTACGGGCAGGAATATTCATTGCAGTCGCTTCGGGAAAAATGTTATATTACCCGGGAAGGGGTTTCTTTGTTGGGGATTAGCGAAGCGGCCGAAGCGATCGGATTTCGTACGAACGGTGTGAAATTGATTTGGGAACAGTTGCGCGACGATGTGGTGTTTCCTTGCATAGCCCATTGGAATCAAAACCATTTCGTAGTCGTATATCGCATTAAAAAAGGGAAAAAAAACGATTGGGTGTACGTTTCCGATCCTGCTCACGGATTGTTGAGGTATGACCGGGAACAATTCCTTCGGCATTGGATTGCCGATAAAAATGAGGATGGCCATTATGGTTCTGTATTGGAACTGGAAACGACGCCGTCTTTTTATATCCGTTCTGAAGAAAACGGCCGGAGAAAATTGACGTTATCTTATTTGTTGAGGTATTTGAAGCCTTATACCCGCTATATAGTGCAACTGTTTCTGGCCATGATTGTCGGGAGTATTTTGAGTTTGCTGTTTCCGTTTATTACGCAGGCTGTCGTGGATTACGGAATTAACGGAAGCGATTTGCATTTTGTCGTTATGGCTTTGGTCGCTCAAATGGTCCTGACCTTTGGACAAACGGCGAACGATTTGATACGCAGTTGGTTGATGTTGCATGTAACGACTCGGGTAAGCATTGCATTCATTGCCGATTTTTTGAATAAGTTGATGCATTTGCCGATTGCTTTTTTCGATACGAAAATGGTAGGCGATATCATGCAGCGAATAGGGGATAACCATCGGATTCAGTCTTTCTTGACCGGGGCGTTGATCGGAATCATTTTTTCTGCGGTTACATTTGTCGTTTATGCCGTTATTATGGCTTATTATCATTTGAATATTCTGATCATTTTCTTGTCGGGAAGTTTGCTGTATGGCGTTTGGGTCGTATCGTTTCTTAAAAGAAGGAGAGATTTGGATTATAAGCGGTTTCAGGAGTCGTCTTCCAACCAAAGCAATTTGGTGCAGCTTGTCAATGGCATGCAGGAGATAAAATTGAATAATTGCGAAAAACAGAAACGTTGGGAATGGGAACGGATTCAGGCCCGCCTGTTTAAAGTCGGTGTCGAAGCCATGTCATTGGGGCAAGTACAGCGGATAGGCGGATTGTTTATCGATCAGAGTAAGAATCTTTTGGTCTCTTTTTTGGCGGCGAAGGCTGTTATCGACGGGGATATGACTTTGGGTATGATGATGGCCATGCAGTATATTTTAGGACAGTTGAATGCGCCTATCGGCCAGTTTATCGGATTTATTCAGGACGCTCAAGATGCGAAAATCAGTATGGAGCGTTTGGGCGAAATTCATGGAATGAAGGACGAAGAAGCTGCAGAAGGAGAAAAGATCAAAGAGATACCGGCTTTTGCCGATATCGAATTAAAAAATGTGAGTTTTCAATACGAGGGACCTCATTCCGAATATGTTCTGAATAATATCGATTTGAAAATCGAAGCGAATAAGGTAACCGCAATTGTCGGAATGAGCGGAAGCGGTAAAACTACTTTATTGAAACTGTTATTGGGTTTTTATCGGCCTGTCCAAGGGGAAATTACATTGGGCGGAATGCCTTTGCAGCGGTTTAGCGATAGTCGGTGGCGTCGTTCCTGCGGAGTAGTCATGCAGGAAGGGTTTATTTTTTCGGATACTTTGGGAAACAATATCGGTATTGTGGATGAACTGCCCGATAAAGAGAGGTTGGAAAGGGCTGTCCGCATTGCCAATATTGAAAGTTTTGTGAAGAATCTGCCTTTAGGTTACAATACCCGTATCGGAGCGGAAGGGCATGGCTTGAGTATGGGGCAGAAACAGCGGGTATTAATTGCTCGGGCCGTCTATAAAGATCCGAAATATATTTTTTTCGATGAAGCTACGAATGCGCTGGACACGGAAAACGAACGAGTCATTATGCATAACATGCAGCGTTTCTTTTATCGTAAGACGGTCGTTATCGTTGCTCATCGTTTGAGTACCGTGCGAACGGCCGATTGTATTGTAGTCCTTAAAAACGGAAAGATAGCGGAAAAAGGGACGCATGAAGAATTATTGAAAAACCGGAGCGATTATTTTAACTTGGTCAAGGATCAACTTGAACTGGAATAAAACGTCTTTTTTAGTTGTAGATAAAAAAATACTTGTTTTTTTTATTTTTATTTGTTTGTTCGGATATTTTTTATATATTTGAAGCGTATAGGAGTATGAAGTATATGGGTTGTTATGATACATCTGTTTTATGTGACATATGATTATTCCGGGGCGGGGACATATTCTTTGCAGTTGCTGTCTTATTTGCGAAAATGTAAAGGTATTGCCGTGGAGGAAGTATGTCTGAATTGCAAGGATGTGTCGGTTTTTACGATTGAAGATTTATCTTCTGTTTCCGCCTCTGGAGAAGGAAGGCGTTTTTTGTTTCCCGAAAAGAACGAAGATGATTTGCCGGCCGAAATCGTTGTGAATTTATTGTCGCCTTGGATTCATTCGGAAAACCTTGTTTTCCATTTTAATACTCCGTTACATGATTCTATTGCGGAGGAAGTAAAAAAACGTTTTTCGGCTCGTGTTGTCGTAACTCTCCATTTTTTGGATATTCGGCATACTTGGACTAAAATAAATACGACGTCGGTAACAACGACAGTAAAAACTGTGTTGTCCGAAAAAATGAAAGCGATTTGCGATAAAATCATTTGCGTTACCGATTTTGCTAAGACTTGCTTGGAAACGGTGGACGGAATTGCTCCTGAAAAATTGGTGCGGGTGTATAACGGTTACGATTCCGCATTGCCTGTGGCAAGGGAGCGTGATATACGCCGGTCGTTCGGATTCGGTAACGAAGATTATATCCTATTGTATGTCGGACGAATCAATCGTTATAAAGGAGTGGGGTATTTGGCGAATGCTTTTTTGCGTGCGGCGGATGTCGACAGGGATATAAAGTTGGTGTTGGCGGGAACCGGAGATTTCGGTAGCTTCTTGAATTTTATCGACCGGCATTACGGTCGGATTGTCATGATGGGGAATTTGTCGAAAGAACGTTTGGCTGAATTATACCGAATCGCCGATATGGGCGTAATCCCCTCTTTGGTGGAACAGGGCGGGTATGTGACGTTGGAGATGATGCGGAACGGGATTCCGCTTATTGCTTCGGATATTCCGGGCCTTAATGAGATTGCAGGTCGGGACGGATCGGCCTGTTTAGTGCGTTCTTATGTTGCTTTCAATGATTCCGGCAAGGGGATCATTGCATTGGATGAAACGCAATTATCCGGTTTTATATTGGATATGAAGCAATGTCCGGCAAAGGCTTC